>JAFAGA010000087.1 GCA_023423045.1 Bacillota bacterium
GGTAGTGTAAAGTTTGGTATGAAAAACTGATGTAAAAAAATATGACCCTTTGAACATTGAAAAAGCAAATATTATGACCAGAAATTTATGCAGTGGCAGGCTACGCCAACCTTGAGTGCAATAAAAAGTAATGCTCTGAAGGTTTCACCGACGGCGAAGTAACTCAGGAACAGGCAGTTCTTACCGTCGTATTCACAGCATTGTAGCATTACTTTTTATTGCATTCAAGGTCAAGCCGGAAGTCAACTTCCGGTGGCTGGGTATCACCTCCGGCTCAATAATCTAGGAACGGGCACTCCGGGTTGCGGAAGAAGTCTTCTGCATTTCAAGGATTTTCTGTTGCCCAAGACGGATGAGGATTACCCACTTGGCTGGCATGTTGCTGACCTTTTCGAATTCATTGATTTCGTTTAAAGGTTTCCAGTAATTATGGGGATGTGGCCTCAGGAAGTTGTAATAAGCAACCCATAAGGATACACCATATAAGGCACCTTCGTCACTGTTGTAGCCATTGGTGATACGGTAGGATATCTTGAACGTGCGGTTTAAACGTTCCACAACCTGTTTGACCCAACGGAATTCCGTTGACACGGCATCGTCATTTGTGAGTCCGATTACCTGTGTTACGTCAAACTCCCATCCTTTCTGGGCTTTTATGTACTGGGCTGCCAAGGGATAGGCACTGTAACCGTCTGCAATGAATTTCAGGACATTTGATGGGAATACCCTGAACTTCTCGAAAGCCATGCGCATGGCAAGGATACAGGGAGCGACACTCCGGTTGTCGGAGACCTGATAGCCAAGGATGCTCTTTTTACAGGCATCCATGATGATCCAGACATAATGCTTTTTGCCGAGCTTTTTGATGTAAGTCTCATCCGCAGAGAGGATGTTGGAGGGCCTGTAATCGTAGGTATCCACGAAAGGCTTAATGATACAGGCTGCGGTCATGGCATAACTGGCAACAGTCGTATGGGAAATGTCGATACCGTGAACCTCTTTCAATGCATGGGAAGTCTGCCGTGTGGAGAGCTTCAGATTGACGTGATAGGTCAGGACCAGCCCCAGTATGTGAGGGGAAAACTTCTTGAAAGTGAAGCCTGTGGCACATGGCGGAAGGGAGTGTAAGTCCATACGGAAGAAATCCATCGTGAACTCACGGTAGATATAGTGGAGCTTATACTTATGTTTCTCCCCAGGTTTCAAGCCGGGCGGGAGTTTCCGTTCATTGGCCAGGTAATAGCAGCATTTCGGGTTAACACACTTGTGGATACGGAAGCATTTACGGTCTTTCTTGGGAACCAGGATGTTGCCGCAGTATGGGCAGCGAAGTTCAATGGTATGATTATAAATGTTATCGGAGTTAAAGCGTTCCTCACAGACCTTGCACATGAACTGACCTTTGGAGCCATTATTTTTGTATAAGAAATCGTGAGGAGCACCACAGCGGGGACAGACTAAATCAGCTGGGATATCGGCTTCGGAACGACGCTTCACCGGTTTGATCAGGTAGCCATAACGGTGTTTTATGTAGGCAATGTAAAGCTGATAATCGAAGGTTGTAGGAGTGTAGACGGTAGGAAGTTTATCCACCTTGAATTTCTGGTACTCAGGGGAATGGGAATCATCGAAAGCCCACTGCTTGAGAGGAATATATTTGCAGATAAAGAGAATTAAGTAGCAGATTTGTTTGTACTGCTCTTGAATAATGTTAATTAAATAGAGTATAATGGAGTCCATAACAATGACCTTTCTTTTTTGTTATTTTTGGTTGTGTAGGAACTCCAATTATATCAAAAAATAGGGGGTCATTGTTTTTTTGTTTCAAAAAGCTCTGTAACCCTTGAAAAATAAAGGGTTCAAATAAAAATCAGTGTAAAATACTTTACACTAACAATCAAAAAGAGGAGGAAGGAACTATGAAGAAAAGGAGATTATTTATTGCAGTCTGTATCACTTTGATTTTTGCCACGATCGTTACTGGCTGTGCGGGGAGGAAAAATGCTGAGACGAGCGACTATGGATGGTCTTCCGAGGAGGGATCCTATAACATAAGCACTCCGGCCGAAGCCAGAGATGATTTTATGGAAGAGGAGGATTGGGATACCACATTTACAAATGAAAGTGCTGCCAGCACAACCTTTAATCCAGGGGAGGGTTCCAAGGTATTGCAACCCCAGGATAAAATTGTCCGAACCTTTAAGATGGATGTAGAAACCCAGGAGTTTGACGACTTGATCAAGAAACTGGATTCCGAAATCGGTAGTATGGGAGGCTATGTGGAAGAGTCTGAGATCAGGGGTAGAAGCTTTTATAATAGCGAAGGAAATCGTGATGCCAGTATTACGGCAAGAATTCCCATGGATAAGGTAGATGAATTTGTAAAAGCAGTGGGAGAGAGCGCCAATGTGGTAAACAGGCAGGAATCAACAGAGAATGTAACTCTTCAATATATGGATATCGAAGGACGCAAAAAGGTTCTGGAGATCGAGCAGGATAGATTGTTTGATCTGTTGGGGAAAGCGGAGTCCATGGAGACGATTATTACCCTGGAGAGCCGCCTCAGTGAGATACGCTATGAGCTTCAGTATTATGGGACTACACTGAGAATCTATGATAATAAAGTGGAATATGGAACAGTTGACTTAAGCATCCGGGAGGTTGGAAAACTGACACCTCCTGTGGAGATTCAGCTGACCCTGGGCACAAGAATTATAAGTGGTCTTAGTTATACCCTTTACAATATAATTGAGGGGTTTGAAGATTTTCTGGTATGGTTTGTTGTTAATCTTCCCTATCTGTTGATCTGGGCAGTAGTAATTACGGTGTTTGTGCTGGTTATAAAGCGGATATGCAAAAAGTATGGAGCCAGGAGGAGAAAGAACAATAACCCGATATACCCGACAGGACCGTCATCACCTGCAAATCCTGCGGCATCCGCAGATTTCGGATCATCTGCAGAAGCTGGATCAGATTCTGCGGTGCCTCCTGCACAGGAATAGGGAATATTGATAGGAAGGCTGAAATAGATGAATTTTATTCAATAAGACAGGACTAAAAGATAAGATAAATTTATGAACCCGGCATACAGGAAGGAGAAGCTAACCGTATGCCGGGTTCTTTTTGTACAAGAAATTGCCGGCTCAGCAGATCGTCAATCGGCAATTTGATAGACTATCCGGCAGATAATTAGAACCGGTAACAGTTCAGTCTTCCATATCCTGATGGAACTGTTGCCAGAATTGGAGGTTTCCTGCTTTACTTTATACGCTGTTTTTGTTAAGATTAAAACAAGGAATGCGAACGAATGTTCAATGGCATAACGACAAACCAAATTGAAGGGAAGGAATGAGCAATGGAAAAGGTGATATTTCACATCGATGTAAATTCGGCCTTTTTAAGCTGGGAGGCAGTTCATCGCCTGGAAAAGGGAGAAACTCTGGATCTGCGGGAGATACCTTCGGCGGTAGCAGGAGACAGGAACAAGCGTCACGGTGTTATTTTAGCCAAATCTCCCCTTGCCAAACAATGCGGTGTACGGACCGGCGAGCCCCTTGTGGATGCATTGAAGAAATGCCCGGATCTGACGGTGGTGCCGCCCAATCATTCGTTGTATTCCAAATACTCAAAGGCCTTTACCGATATCCTTAATGAGTTCTCTCCCTGTGTTGAAAAGTGTTCTATTGATGAGGCATATTGTGATATGACCGGGATGTCGGCACTATTCGGGCCTCCGGTAGAAGCGGCTCACAAGATAAAGGAGCGAATACGCAGGGAGCTGGGATTTACGGTGAATATCGGGATATCGACGAACAAATTGTTAGCGAAAATGGCATCGGATTTTCGTAAACCGGATATGGTCCATACGCTCTACCCTGAGGAAATAAAGGAAAAGATGTGGGTTCTCCCCGTAGGAGAGCTTTTCTTCGTGGGCAAAGCCACGGTGAAGAAGCTGAGTGCTCTGGGCATTCACACCATCGGAGAGCTTGCAGCAACCGATGTGGAGATATTAAGAGCGCATCTGAAAAAGCATGGGGAGGTAATTCATTGCTTTGCCAACGGGATCGATGCCTCTGTGATATCCCAGGAGGAAGTCAGAAACAAAGGTTATGGGAATTCCACCACGATTGCTTTTGATGTAGAGGAGGAGGCGACGGCAAAGATGATTCTATTATCCCTTGCCGAGACGGTTGGAGCAAGGCTCCGGCATGATGACATGATGGCAAATGTAGTGTCGGTCAGTATTGTCGATTCAGAGTTTCGAAGCAGCTCCCACCAGACCACCTTGCTGAGCCCTACACATCATACGGATGAGCTTCACCGTACAGCCTGCAAGCTGTTCGATGAATTGTGGGATGGTTCTCCTATCCGTAATCTCGGAGTACAGACCAGTAAGCTGGTATCCGATACGTCTGCCAGACAGATGAATTTATTCAGTTACGAGACGGATGAGAAACGGGAGAAGCTTGATCGGGCGATTGACCGGATTCGCGACAGATATGGAACGGCGGCAATCCAACGGGCCAGTTTATACAAAAAAAGCAGCATACCTGACAGGACACAATCAAAGCCCTCCGATTCAGAGCAGCAATAATTAGAATGCTGTCGATTATTTGTGATCGTTTGATATGGAAATATATGGAATATTGTGATACGATAATTCTATTGATATTTTATGATCTATTCCATAGTAAAAGGAGAGGCGAATATGAAGGCGGCGATATGCTGTATCTGCTTTTTACTATGTATCTACCCCCCTGGTAGCTACGGGATGAACGAGAAATCTATGAAGTACGTGATGGATACCTATCCGGCCGGTTTTGCAAAAGAGCAGGACAAGCAGGAGCTTACCGCAATGGAAGCCCTTGATCTGGTGAAGGAACGCTATAGTGCCAACTTTGATAAGGTGGTGCTTCCCTGCGAGGATGACTACTATTACAAATTATCCTTTGCCGAATACTACCTGGTGTACGAGGGACAGGGAGAGACAGAGGAGGAAGCCCTGTATCATCTGTACGAGTTTGTACTGGATGAACCGGAGGAGGGAATCGGGCATACCGTGACCTATGGCTGGTATTCGGTCAACAGAGTAACCGGAGAGATGAAAGAGCTTCCATAATTCGCATAGAGAAGGTGAAGCTATAATATGATTCTGGTCCATTTACCGCTGGAAAAACGGCGGTAGCTGGATATAAAACGGAAGGCCTGGTCGATGAGAAGAGTTACCCAGGCTCCGTATACTCCAAGTCCCATGGGAAAGCACAGAATATAGGTCAGCAGAGGGCGCACCAGTGCCACACTGATGAAAGAAGTCACGGCTACATATGCGGTATCTCCGGCGCCGCGCAGGCAGCCGGATAGCACAACCTGTGAGGTCTGAAGGTGGGTTCCCAGGGCGGCAAGGATCATAATATTGGCGCCAAGGGCAATGATAGCGGCTTCACGGCTGAATAACGATACCAAAAAGGTCCTTCCGAATAAGAAAATCAGGAATATTACACAGGAAATCATAAAAGCAAGACGCTGACCGGTTTTACCATAGACAATGGATAAATCCGGTCTTTTTGCGCCCAAATTCTGTCCGACCAGAGCGGAGGCTGCAATGGACAGACCGTCCCCGAAGCAGAAGGAGAGAGTCAGTATATTCATGCAGATCAGATGGGTTGCATATGGTGTGGTTCCGAGTCTTGCGACAATTGCGGAATAGGCCAGAAAGCCAATTCTCATGAAGACCTGTTCTACGAAAGCACTGCTGCTTACCTTGGCGATGGCGCTTGTAACATCCCTGCGGATGGCCCAGCCGGCTTTTATATAAAAGGACAGATATCCATTTTTGTGGAGCAGGGAGAAGAAAGAGAAAAAAAATGCGACAACAGTACCCATTAAAGTAGCGATTGCGGCACCTTTAACTTCTAATCTGGGGAAAATGCCGATTCCGTTGATTAAGAGAAAATTGAAAGGAATATTAATCAGATTACTGACAATATTACTATACATAGAGATCTTTGTTTTTCCACAGCCTCTCTGGGCGGCATTGATGGTAAGATTGAGTGCCTGAAAGGGAAGACTGTACAGAATAATCTTAAAATAATCAACAGCATCCCCCAGATAAGAGCTGTCCGCACCTGCAAATAACAGGATGGGTTTTGCAAACAGATATCCAAGAAAAGCCATTAGCAGTGCACATACCCCACTGAAGATGATGCCGGCCCGAACCGTTCTGTTGGCGTCAATCCGGTTATCCTGCCCCTTCCGGCGGGCGGTTACGGCGGTGATTCCGGTATTTAACGAGAAGATTATCGCCAGCAATATAAATTTAGGCTGGTTTGTTATACCTACAGCAGCGATTGCACCTTCCCCAAGTGTCCCGACCATAATGGTATCAATAGCTCCGACCAAAGCCACAAGAAGGGCCTCGAGGGCAGAGGGCCAGGCAATGTTAAAAAAATTGGAGTAGGCAGAGCGGGAGGACGGCAGGTCCCCGATAATTTGGTTACTTTTAAGCATTCCTTTGACTGAGAAAAATCTAGTCAGTTGCAATTATATCAACACCTTTCTTTGAGCAAACATAAGAGAGGCTCCCAAGCATACCTCTCATTGTTAACATAAGACGAGCGGCATGCCGCTGTTTCAGATCATTATTGTGATTATAACATGTTTTTTTGTTAAATCAATGTATTATACTATAAAAGGGATGTAAAAAGTATAGGATGTATTTGTGCAAAGATTGCCATTTTTTAAAAAATATGATACCATATAATGTACCGAACAAGTTAAATTTATCTATTAATACCATAAAGGAGGAAATAAAATCATGAGTATTCCAACCCCTCACAACGAGGCGAAAGCCGGAGAAATTGCAAAAACAGTCCTAATGCCGGGAGATCCCCTGCGGGCGAAATTCATCGCAGATAATTATCTTGAAGATGTGGTTTGTTTTAATAAAGTCAGAAATATGCTGGGGTATACAGGCACCTATCACGGCAAGAAGGTTTCAGTCATGGGCGGAGGCATGGGTATGCCCTCCATCGGAATTTATTCCTATGAGCTGTTCCATTTCTATGGAGTGGATCAGATTATCCGGATTGGATCTGCCGGCGGAATAGGAGAGAGTATTAAGTTAAGAGATATTGTAATCGGAATGGGGGCATCCACCAATTCCAATTATGCCGCACAGTACCGACTGCCCGGAACCTACGCTCCGATTGCGGATTTCGGACTTCTGCGCCAGGCGGTGGAGGCGGCGGAGAAGATGAATATCAAGCCGGTAGTAGGTAATGTTCTTTCCTCCGATACGTTCTATGACGACAATCAGGATGCCAATGCCCTATGGCGCAAGATGAATATCCTCTGCGTGGAAATGGAAGCAGCAGCTCTGTATATGAACGCTGCCAGGGCCGGCAAGAAGGCACTGTGTCTTCTTACCATCTCCGACCATGTATTTACCGGCGAGGCCTTATCGGCAGAGGACAGACAATCAACCTTCCGCGAAATGATGGAAATCGCATTGGAGATTGCATAGATCCTGCCTCAATTTTACAATCTTACCAAGAAACGGAGTAAAGAATGGATAAAAAATCAATTTATGAAAAAGTGGATCATACGCTCTTGGCCCAGACCTCAACCTGGAAGGAGATACAGGAGATTTGCGACGATGCGATTGCTTACGGAGTTGCTTCGGTATGCATTCCTCCGTCCTATGTAAAGCAGGCAAAGGAGTATGTGAAGGACAGGATGGCGGTTTGTACCGTGATCGGTTTTCCCAACGGATATAATACGACGGCAGTCAAGGTATTTGAGACCAAAGATGCGATTGAAAACGGCGCCGATGAGATCGATATGGTGATTAATATTGGAGCGCTCAGAGAGCAAAGATATGAAGAGCTGCTGGAAGAGATCAAGCAGATTAAAGAGGCCTGCAAGGGGCACATTCTTAAGGTTATCATCGAAACCTGCCTGCTGACGGAGGAAGAGAAGATTAAGATGTGCGAGATCGTAACCCAGGCAGGAGCGGATTTCATAAAGACCTCTACCGGCTTCTCAAAGTCCGGAGCAACCTACGCAGATGTGGAATTATTTGCGCGGCACGTCGGCAGCCATGTGCGGATCAAGGCTGCAGGCGGCATCACTTCCTTTGGGGATGCGGAAAAATTCATCGGGCTGGGGGCAGCCAGGCTTGGAACCAGCCGAATTGTAAAGCTGGCAAAGAATGAGGCCGGTACGGGATATTAATCCTTGAAAGGCTCATGGTCTATGTTCATGATATAGTAGGGAGGTTTTCGTATGCAGGAACAGGATAGACAGGAGAACGAAGCAAAGAACAGCCTTGTACCCCGTGATAAGGGCGAATTATTAGCAAAGCAGGAGATTGTAAGCCGCTCGGTGGCCAGGAATCTGGTCCGGGAAGCAATTGAAGCGATGAAGAATTCTTATGCTCCCTATTCTCATCACCATGTGGGAGCCGCACTTTTAACCAAGAGTCAAAAGATATATCGGGGATGCAATGTCGAAAGCGCATCCTACACACCCACCAGCTGTGCGGAGCGTACGGCATTTTGTAAAGCGGTCAGTGAAGGTGACAGAGAATTCTCCGCAATTGCTGTTGTCGGTGGAAAGGACGGTGTCCTTAAGGATTTTTGTCCTCCATGCGGCGTCTGCCGCCAGGTGATGAGAGAGTTTGCAGATCCGAAGAGCTTTCTCGTGATATTGGCAAGATCGGAGGAGGATTATCTGGTATTCTTCCTTGAGGAACTCCTTCCCCTGAGCTTTGGGCCGGAGAATTTGTAATCTGATTATTTTCAGCCCGTTTTACGGCTGCCTTCTGGTGGGATAAATATGGAGCAAGAATGTAGAGAGATAATATATGTAATTTTTGGAAACTTGGAAAGAACATATTTACTGGGGTTCAAGAGTTGTTGGCTGTGCTGAAAGGTACTTGATTTGATAGGATAAGTAACAGATAAGTGACAAACATGAAACACGAAAGCAATTTAAAAGACAAATATTGGATTTTTTATAGGATGTTTTTCAGATGGATTTTTCTGTTTGTATAGACATCCTTTCTTTTTGTGGAAATATTCATTTGATATTTCTCCTTTGCATTTGCTGGTAGCCTATAAGTATCGATTGCTATTAAAGCATGTTGATATTTTTTACTAATACTTTGACATCCATATGAGTATAGGCTTTCGGTCACGTCTGATTTGATATGAGCATCACCGATAATATGGAGGTACAGATATGCCTGCATCAGTGTGGAGTGTTTTCAATACCTAAGTTTCCAAATGGTTTGAAGTAGCTGTTATAGTAATTTTGATATATAAACTTCTTGCTGACTTCGGTATGTAAAAAAAAACTTTGAAATGGTGTAATCGTTGCATTTGTTTATAAAATGGTAAAACCTTGCCAGCGATAGGAACTTTACGAATCCCATTATAGTGGTTTAAGGCACATTCATAAATCTGATTATATAAATATATTTGAGGTTAAGGTCAAGTTGTCATAATTGATTTTACTTTTTTACCTAGGCGCATGCAAAAAATGTGTATTCCGTAAATGATATATTGACTTATTAATAGAAAACATGAAAAAATAGTTGATATAATTTAAAATTATGTTATAATTTATAACATAATAGCATATAATATGTGTATAAAACATGAAGGAGTGATAAAATGTTTACACGTGTAAAAATTAAAAATTATAAATCTCTAATTAATTTGGACGTTGATTTATCTGCGAAGAAAAAACAAGCAAAACCACTGATTATTATCTATGGAGAAAATGGAGTAGGAAAATCAAATTTTGCGACAGTATTTTATACCTTATGTGAATCTTTGAGAACTATGTCAATAAAGACACGATTACAAAAGTTGATTGACGGGGAAGAAGCAGAATCAAAAGATTTACTATCTGATGAAAACTTCAGAAAATTTGTCGCTAGGAATTTAAAAGATACTGAATCGATTATTAAAAGTTGTAAAACAATTAATTCATCTGAAAATATGGCGCTTGAATTTGAATTTGTGATTGAAAATAAAAATGGAAAATATTTAATAGAGTATGACAATAGTAAAATTGTCCATGAAAAATTAGAATATGTGTTAAATAAGAATAGGACTTTGTTTTTTGAAATAGTTGAGAATGAAATTAAAGTTAATGAAAAAATATTTACAGATAATATATATTTTAAAGAATTTTATGATTTACTAGAAAAATATAATGGTAAACATAGTTTTTTATCTATTCTTGTATTTGAGAATGAAGATAAAGCGGAAAGATATGTTAGTCGAAGAATTAATGAACGTCTTTATGAAGTAATGGCATCGTTTATGACGATGTCCATACGTGTAAAATCAGGATATCATTCAGAAAAAGGAAATATGGGTGTTAGCCATGAAATATTAACGGATCTTGATAAGGGGGTAATATCTATCGAAAATGAAGAAGAGTTAAATAGAGCGGAAAGAATGGTAAATGAATTTTTTACGTTGGCATATTCAGATATTAAAGAAGCATACTATAAACGAGAAAAAAACGACGAAAATATAAAATATAGTCTTTTTTTTAGAAAAATGATATATGGTAAAATCGTTGATGTTGACTATGAATTAGAATCTACAGGAACCCAACATCTTTTACAAGTAATGCCATTTTTATTAATGAGTGTTGAGGGGCAGACGGTTATTATTGATGAGTTAGATACAGGTATCCATGATTTGCTTATAAATAATATTTTGCGTAACCTTTCTGACTCAATTAGAGGACAATTAATTATTACAACACACAATACTATGCTTTTGGAATCAGATATTAATACGGAATATATCTATACATTTGTCGTGGATAAAGATGCAAATAAAGAATTAATACCGATTGTAAACTTTGAAGATAGAACACATCCAAATTTAAACTATCGCAATAGATATTTAAAAGGCATGTATGGAGGAGTACCAGTCACTAGAGATCTTGATTTTGATGAGCTATTAGAAATGATGGAATAGGAGGGAAAGAATGGCAAAACTTAAGCCCTGCTATCTAAAAGCACTTGTAATTGTACACGGAAAATCTGAAAAAGAGATATGTGATTACATTAAGTCTAATTTGAGATTAAAAATGGAAGTGATAAGTGATAAAAAAGGTGAAAAATCAATACAAATTACGAGTTTAATGCATGTTTTGAATGATTCAAGATTTCAATCTCTGGATGTTTTCTTAGAATACTATGATGACGTAGAAATTGTACTTGAAAAAAAGAAAAAGAAGTTATCTTCAGATTTTAAGATTTTTATAATAATGGATACAGACGATTGCACCGCCAAGCAAAAGGAAGATTATATAAATAAATCAATGTTTAAGAATCATTGGGCTTATGATTATATTGTTCCAATATATAACAATCCTTCTCTAGAAGATGTGTTGATGAAAGCCAAAATTCCTTTTGAGAAAAAAGGAGATGAACGTAAAAAAGAATACATTAAAATTTTTCCAACCAATAGCAAATATACTGTATGTGAAGAGGCGGAATTAAGTACATTTTGCGTAAATTTGAGATTGGTCAATGATACAAATATGAATGAATTTATTGAGTTTTGCTTGGGAAAAACCTATTAGACGGGAGAAAAAATTGAAGGATAGAATCGCTATATCAAATATATATATATTACATAGAGATATAAAAAAAGATTTAGTTGTATAATCAGGATAATTTATATTTATAAGATATTTTACAATTTTAGGCGAGAATCCTACAATATTTGAATTTGACATTGGTAATGAATACTCTAAATACTAATTTGAATAATATAAAGAGTAAAAGCTGAGAGAATAATGGGGGGAACGTCAAAAGGGGCTATTGTACAAGCAGTGTTTTTATTATTTGGGAATATATATGCAGTTCTGCCGAAGCAGGAAAACAATAGGCCGGGTGCTGGAGTGGAGAGAGCTCATAATTAACAGGAATAATTAGCATTAGATTTTGTTATGAATGAAACGTGGCTCTGCCGGGGATTTGCGCTTCCATATTCAAATTGAATATGTTATACTTATACGCAGTAAAGGCTTAACGGAGGAAAGTGCAACGTGATGCGGTGCAGCGGGATATCTTCGGCTGCATAATTATACCGGAAAGGAAATGAAAAAATGTACTCATTTGAAGACGTAAAATCATTTGATCCTGAACTTGCGGAGGCAATATTACTGGAAACAGGACGGCAGAACAGTCATATCGAATTAATTGCTTCCGAAAACTTTGTAAGTAAGACTGTCATGGCGGCGATGGGAAGCCAGTTAACCAATAAGTATGCGGAAGGGTATCCCGGAAAAAGATATTATGGCGGCTGTGAATATGTGGATATAGCGGAAAATCTTGCAATCGAGAGGGCAAAGGAATTGTTTGGCTGCACCTATGCCAATGTTCAGCCCCATTCCGGTGCCCAGGCCAATATGGCCGTATTTTTTGCGCTGCTTCAGCCCGGGGATACGGTGCTGGGAATGAACCTTGCCCATGGCGGACATTTGACCCATGGAAGCCCGGTGAACATGAGCGGTGCCTATTATAAGATTGTGCCCTACGGAGTAAATGACCAGGGCTATATTGATTATGACGAGGTAAGAAGAATTGCGAAGGAATGCAAGCCGAAGCTGATTATTGCAGGTGCCAGCGCCTACGCCAGAAAGATAGATTTTAAAGTCTTCCGGGAGATTGCCGATGAGGTCGGGGCCTTCCTGATGGTGGATATGGCTCATATTGCGGGACTGGTAGCAGCTGGCTGTCATGAGAGTCCCATTCCGTACGCTCATGTCACGACAACCACCACTCATAAGACGCTGAGAGGGCCCAGAGGCGGCATGATATTATCCAGTGCCGAGTTTGCGGAGGAGTATAAGTTGAATAAGGCGGTATTCCCCGGAATCCAGGGAGGACCCTTAATGCATGTAATCGCTGCCAAGGCGGTGTGCTTTAAAGAAGCGCTGGAGCCCGGCTTCAAAGTATATGCGCAGCAGGTTGTGGAGAATGCGCAGGCGCTTGCACATGGCTTGATGAAGCGTGGCTTCAACCTGGTGTCCGGAGGTACGGACAATCATCTGATGCTGGTGGATCTTCAGAACATGGGTGTAACCGGCAAGGATACGGAGAAGCTTCTGGATACGGCGAACATCACCTGCAATAAGAATTCGATCCCCAATGATCCTGCTTCACCCTTTGTAACCAGCGGTATCCGCCTTGGAACGGCGGCGGTGACCACCAGAGGCATGAATGCCGAGGATATGGATGTGATTGCGGAAGCGATTCATTTGCTGATTAAGGATGTGGAGACAAATAAGGTCAAAGCGATGGAGCTGGTGAAGGCTTTAACTGATAAATATCCCTTGTATTAGTAATCGGGGGAGCAGGAAGCAGCGATCCAATACGGAAGCAATGAGATAAGTAACCAACAGATAGACAGCTAGTAGACAGGCAGTTGGCAGATAGACAGTCAACTGATGGACAGTCACCTAATACGCAGTCAACTGATGGTCGGTCAACTGATATAGGATATATATGAAAGAGAACGCTAACACTTGCGTTCTCTTTTTTTGCCCCTTACATTGACAATAAAACCTTGGATTGATATAGTAACTATAAAATATAAAGTGGGTGATTGCCATGAAATACGAACTTAAATATTTATATATATAATCAAAACAAGGAAGCATTGAGAAAGAGGATGGCTGTTTTTCATAAAATTCTTTTTATAACGGAGGTGTGCCATGGACTTATCCCTGCTGGAGCAGCTTAGGGAAATTACTGCCGAGGAACAGGATATCCTGGATGGCAGGACCCAGATTAATAAGGAAATCTATACGAACGGCTCTTCCTTTGTGATCGATAACCGGAGGCTTCTGGAGAAAGGAAAGTTGATCCGGGTTCGCACCCATACCCGCTTTGTCCATTTTCCGAAGCACACCCATAATTATGTAGAGGTCATCTACATGTGTGAGGGAGAGACCACACATATCATCAATGGGGAAGAGGTACGGCTTAAGAAGGGGGAATTGCTGTTCCTGAACCAGAATGCGGCACAGGAGATACTGCCGGCCGGACTGGAGGATATTGCGGTGAATTTTATCATTCTGCCGGAGTTCTTTGACCAGGCATTGTTGATGATCGGAGAGGAAGAAAATCTGATCCGTGAATTTATCATCGGCTGTCTTCGAAGTGAGGATGACAAGGTAAGCTTCCTGCATTTTAAGGTGTCGGAAGTGCTGCCGGTTCAGAATTTGGTCGAGAACCTGATTTGGACCTTGAAGAACAACCAGCAAAATAACCGGAGTATTAACCAGGTTACCATGGGACTCTTATTTCTTCAGCTTATGAATCATACGGACAAGGTAACGGTGGGCAAGGACCGGTTGGAACAGGAGCTTATGCTGGCGGTACTACGTTTTGTTGAGGAGCATTATAGGGAGGGGCAGTTGTCACAGCTGGCCCGTGAGCTTCATTATGACCTGTACTGGCTGAGCCGGATGGTCAAAAAGCTGACGAACAAAACCTACACGGAGCTGGTGCAAACCAAGAGACTAAATCAGGCGGCGTATCTTCTGGGTACGACTGGAATGACTGTTGCGGATGTTGGTATGGCGGTGGGATACGACAATTTAAGTTATTTTCACCGCCTCTTCAGAGCGAAATACGGGGTATCCCCAAAGGAGTATCGGAACTGCAAATAAGGACACTTTTTTATGCAAAAGGTGTTC
Source organism: Bacillota bacterium (assembly GCA_023423045.1). Taxonomy (GTDB): domain Bacteria; phylum Bacillota; class Clostridia; order Lachnospirales; family Lachnospiraceae; genus Mobilitalea. The sequence continues at coordinate 14,740 of JAFAGA010000087.1, forward strand.
TTTTTTTGTTCGTATTCTTGGTATATTATTGATATAGTGGCGGAGGGCATGGCAGGAACGGCAGCTATTTGATCATTGACCATAGATTTTCTATTGAAGGAGGATATGATATGACAACCTTAGAGCGTTATGTAGCAGCAAGAGAGATGTATGCCAGGCTCGGTGTGGACACGGATGCAGCGATAAAGAAGCTGCAGAGTATCCCGATTTCCATGCATTGCTGGCAGGGAGATGATGTGGGAGGCTTTGAAGGAGCGGCACAGCTATCCGGCGGTATTCAGGCAACCGGCAATTATCCCGGCAAGGCAAGAACGCCGGAAGAGCTCATGGCTGATATTGACAAGGCATTAAGCCTGATCCCCGGTATTCACCGGATTAATCTCCATGCCAGCTATGCTGTCTTTGAAAATGGAGAATATGCTGACCGGGATAAGCTGGAGCCGAAGCATTTCAAAAAATGGGTGGAATTTGCCCAAGAGAGGGGATTGGGACTGGATTTTAACCCCACCTATTTCTCCCACCCCAAGGCTGCAGACGCTACTCTTTCCAGTGAGCAGGAAGATATCCGCCGCTTTTGGGTTGAGCATGGCAAGGCTTGCCTGCGAATATCGGAATACTTTGCCGAAGAGCTGGGAAGCCCCTGTCTGATGAATATCTGGATTCCTGACGGCTTCAAGGATATTCCGGCAGACAGAACCGCTCCCCGTGCCCGCTTGAAGAAATCTCTGGATGAGATTATTACAATGCCTTATGACCGCAGCAAGGTATTCATTGCAGTAGAATCAAAGGTATTCGGCATCGGTCTTGAGAGCTGCACCGTGGGCTCCCATGAATTCTATATGAATTATGCGGCGAAGAATAATCTGCTGTGCTTACTGGATAACGGGCATTATCATCCGACGGAATCCGTGGCGGATAAAATATCCTCGATGCTTTTGTTCTCCGACAGGATAGCTCTTCATGTGACCAGACCGGTACGCTGGGACAGCGATCATGTGGTACTTCTTGATGATGAAACCAGGGAGATTGCCAAGGAGATTATCAGGAACGGTTCTGAGAGAGTACTCCTGGCGCTGGATTTTTTTGATGCCAGTATCAACCGTATTGCCGCCTGGGTCATCGGTATGAGGAATATGCAGAAAGCTCTGCTTGGCGCTCTTTTGCTTCCTAACGAGAAGATGGCACAACTTCAGAATGACAGGGAGTTTTCCGAGCTGCTGATGCTCTCCGAGGAGATGAAGCTGTATCCGGTTGGGGATGTGTGGAATTACTTTTGTGAGATTAACGCAGTTTCGCAGAAGGAGGACTGGTTTGCTGAATTGAAGAAATACGAAAAGGAAGTGTTCGGTAAGCGCATATAGAAGCTTTTTAGGGAGGATTGACTATGGGGGGTTAGTTCTTTTCCTGTAATCTTCTGATAACTTATATTACAGGAGCATAATGAGTGCTCCTGTAATCGGAGTATGAGAAGGAGATGTAATTTCTTCTCATAACTTATATTACAGGAACATAATACGTGTTCCTGTAATCACGATGCACGGCGCAAGACCAGCGCCTTTTATCGGAAGTTAAAGTGCAACTTCCGATAACTTATATTATGTAGATATGTGATGATGCGGATTCTTCGGAATTCGCATTTTTATATGGAAGTTTTATACACCGTAACCAAGCTTTTGTTCAAAGATAAAATATAATTTGGTTTTAAATGGCATCGGCATATATGGTAATAAAAGCAGTACTATTTATATACTGAGGTTGTATTTAATGAAAAGGGATTATGTTGACATATGTCAGAAAGAATAATATGATTATGGTAAATATAGTAATTTTCGTAAGGAAAAGGGAAAGACGGAATTTGTCCTAAGAAAGGATGCTGCACGTGTTTATTGTTAAAATGATACTCAGGAATATAAAAAAGAATTGGAAGAAAAGCCTTCTCTCTATTGGAATCTCAGGGCTGATTGTTCTATTTCTGTCAATCTATATTCAGAATATGGAAAGCAACCGGATGCGGTTGGAACAGCTGGGAACCACAATTCCTGTAACCGGAAGGGTGACTAATATAGACGGCAGTCAGGAGATTGGACTAAAGATTGATTTTGAGTATTTGAAAAAGATGCAGGAATCCGGGTTTACTACCGATGAAGTAATGACCATACAGACCTACGGGGAGGGAGCAGATCTGCCGGAGGAGGAGAAACCGCAGCGGCCGACCTGGTTTAATACCAGCACGAATTCGTTATCCGCCTTCAACTCCTTTTCCGCCAAGGATGTCACCTTTCTTCCGCCCTATAACGAGGATATATTTTCAGGAAAAGAGGCGGTATGTATCCTTAGAGACCAGTTTATGGAGGAGCAAGGGCTGAAGCTTGGGGACGAATGGGAGCTGATCCTTCATGCGCCCATGTATGACGGCGGCGGTATGGAGAACTTTAAATATAAGAAGTTAGGCTATATAAAGCTGAAGGTGGCAGGAAGCTACTATAACCGCTGGAAGGGGCCTTCCGACGACCTGCCCGGCATTATCACCCCCCTTGATTTTATAGTCGGAGTATATGAGGATGCGGGCTTACAATGCTTCGCAAGCTCTGCAAGGTTTGCTCTGAAGGAGCCCCTGAGGATAAACGAATTCAAGGAAAGGATGCTGGAGATAGGGTTTAAATCCGCCGATGTGAGAAAGGAATATTCCCGTAACGGAAGGGCAATTACAATGAACGACGAAACCTTTATCCGCGCCGCCACGCAATTAACAAAGAGCCTGGATATGCTGAGAGCACTTGCGCCGATACTATTTATCATCATTGCTGTAATCGGGTTTATTGCGTCATATTTATTATTGCAGAGCAGGCAATATGAATTTGCGATTATGCGCTCCCTGGGTACCGGTAAGGGGAGGAGCTTTTTGATACTAATCCTGGAAAGCGCCGTGCTATCCGTTGCAGGATGTCTTTTGGGTGCCCTTGGGAACGGAGTTTTGCTGGGGACAAAGCCGGTGATGATTCTGCTGATTTCACTTCTGTTTCTTGCCTTTTATTTATCGGGAACGGTGATTGCGCTGCTTCTGCTGAAACGTTTCAATGTAATGGTAATTCTTTCAAAAACAGACTAAGGAAGGAGAGTGGAACATGAGTATATTAACTGTTAAGAATGTAAGCTATGAATATAGAAGTAAATACCAGACCGTCAGAGCGGTGTCCCAGGTATCCTGCACCTTTGAGGAAGGCAAGGTATACGCGATTACCGGGCATTCCGGCAGCGGTAAAAGCACTCTGCTGTCCTTGTTAGCGGGACTTGATTTGCCGACAGAGGGAGAGATCTATGTTGAGGATCAGCCGATGAGCAGCCTGGACAGGGATAAATATCGGAAGGAGATGGCATCGGTTGTGTACCAGTCCTTTAACCTGTTTCCTCTTTTGACGGCCCTTGAGAATGTGGCGTATCCCATGGAGCTGAATGGCATTTCCTCGAAAGAAGCGGCAAAAAAAGCGGCAGAGCTTATAGCGGAAGTGGGACTGGAGGAGAGGATCGGCAAGCAGCTTCCCCTGATGATGAGCGGAGGACAGCAGCAAAGGGTTGCCATTGCAAGGGCACTTGCCGCAGGAGGACAGATTCTTCTTGCAGATGAACCGACGGGGAATCTGGATACAGCCAATGGTGAGCTGGTGGTGGAATTGTTGGAGCAGCTGGCGCATGAACGGGGGTATGTAGTGATTATCATAACCCACGATAGGAGTGTGGCTGCTAAGGCAGATGTGATATATACCATGAAGGATGGGAAGTTAAGTATCTGATCAGGGTGATAAGATAGAGGGTGAGCAGATGAATTTTAGACAGAGCTTTGAACAAATGCTTTTCAAAAACAGCATAAAACAGATATTTCGGACAAGGATAAGGACAATTGCTTTTTTGGCCTTGCTGACGTTGGCAGTGACTTTTCTTTCTCTAGGAGTTAACCTCTGGCTGTCTTGCAGCCGTAATATGAGGGAATATGAGAAAGTATTTACGACCATCGGGGTAGTGGACCAGAAAGAAAACAGTATGAAGGTTACAGCGCAATGGGATCCGTTTGGCAAGGAGTATACTTATTGGAATGAGCCGGTTTATGATTCCTTTATACCGGTTTCGGTGCTGGATTTTAAGGGGGCGGATTATATTGTACCGCCGAAGCAGAGGCCCTACTATTGTGCGAACAGTCCCGGTTTAAGGATACATGCAACGGATTTTAGTGAGCAGCTTTGGCGATATGAATCGGTAGTGGAGTTCACACCCTATGAAGATTGTACTCCGTCAGAACCGGTGAAAGTTAAGATCACAAAAACACATTGGGGTTATAGAAAAGCGGGGGAGGATATCTGGTTCTGTGACGTCTCTAATGAAAATCCGGGAATGCTGGAAGCCGGTAAAAAATATATAGCAACAACATTCAGTATGACTTATTCCTATCCTGATGATCCGAAATACAGGACAGAAATGCCTTGTACAGGGACAGGAAATGTAAGCAGATCGACACAAAGGAGTAAAGACGGAGAAAAAATTCCCATGACTTACAAGGCGAAAGAAAGCTGGGACGAAGTTGATGCGAACTTTTATCAGAGTGAAGCATGGGACAAGTGGAATGGATATATACAATCACTTGAGAGATGGGCTGGGAGCCTTATTCCGGTGATTCCCGCAGATAAAACGATGCTCCTTATGGAATTTCATCAAGGGCAGGCGGCCGTCTATCAGGGCAGAGATATTCGGCAGGAGGAGTATGAAGCCGGAGAGAAGGTCTGTTTGATTCCACAGAGAATGGCGGCAAGAAATGAACTGAAGGTGGGGGACAGTATCCAGCTTCAATTATACTATGCAAATTACAAGAACTCAGCCTCATTAAATTACTATCCGTCAGAAACTATAAGTATGGATTTTTCATTTCTGAACGCTGAGGGGAAAGATTATCCGGTATTCGAAGACAGTACCTATAAAATTGTCGGCATTTATAGCGGGAACAGTCAGACCGAGAAGCCAAGCGGATATGAGATAGGCAGCAATGTTGTAATCATTCCGTCCAAATCGGTAAAAAACAGCGACGAAAATAACATTGTGGATTATGGACCCATGAAGGGTTATGCCACGGCTTTTCAGATACCCAACGGGACGTCAAAAGCATATATGGAAAAATTCAATGCATTGGGAATGCATAACATTGAAATCACTTTCTACGACGGCGGATATGAGGAGATGGCTTCGGGAATGCGCAATCTTCAGCTGGTTTCGATGATATTAGTGTTTGCAAGCTTAATAACAACCTTGTCCATTCTGTTATTCTTTGTGCATTTATTTGTTGACAAGCAGAAGAAGCGTACGGCAATAGAACGTTCCCTTGGGATGAGTAAAAAACAGTGTATTGAGTCCATGCTGTACGGCATTCTCGGAATCACCTCTATTGCCACAGTTTTCGGAAGCCTGTCCGGTTCTGTGATTAATATTGCAATATTGTCCGCACATTCCAATACGGGAGAGCAATTATACAACACAGCCTTCAGCAACTGGGTCAATCATGCGGACAAGGCGGCAAAGCTGGGAGCGGCTATGGGGATTGGACTGAGCAGTGTTGCCATTTCAGTCTTATTAGCCCTATTTATCATTCTGGCATCCCTTGGGCTGACCTATTTATTTGTCAGAAGCAACCTGAAAGCAGAACCCTTGGCATTATTAAGCAAGAATGAGGATTGATACCGGTCTCAAGGTAAATTAAAATAGCGTTCGTCTGTTTTCTATATGTAAGAGTTCCTGTATCAGGAGGAGCTGCCGGCACCTTCCGCATTAATACCCCAGCTCCTCCCCAACCAGAAGTACCTTAATTCTTCCGGGGGTGCCGGAGCGCCTGGTAATCACGATCTGGTTGCAGATACAGTCCGGTACCAGGCAGTTAGCACATTTTCCGGTCTCGGCACAGGGTGTATTCTTACCAAGGCGCACCACATTGGGTGGGGCTGCCATATTGCGGACACGCTCAATAGCGGTATCTACATCCGTTACAATTTTATTCATGCCTGCTACTATAATCACATTCCTGGGGCCGGTGATCAGACATGCAACGCGGTTGCCGGCACCGTCGATGTTAACCAGCTGTCCGTCCAGGGTAATGGCGTTGGAGCTCATAAAGTAATAATCGGCCATAACCGTCTTGCTGTATATGAGAAGCTTTTCTTCCGGAGTTTGAGCTGTGCTGCGGTCGTAAAGAACATAATCGGAGGAGGAAAGCTCCTCCAACAATCCGATCTCCTCCAAGGTCTGGGAACCTCCCCAGGAGATGGAGCAGCCCGGAGTTAAAAAACGCTTTGCCGTTGCCAGTGCGGATTCTGCATCCTCACAATAATAACCTTCAATCCCTCTCTTATTGAATTTATCAATGATGGTATCGGCCAGATTCTCATAATAAATCTTCTTGGGTGTCATACTTACCTCCATTCCTCCGTCAGGCGGAGCAAAATCCGTACTTAATCACTATCTCTATTGTAATCACTTGTTTGTTAATATTCAACAAAAAGCAGAAAAAGATTCGTCAGTGAAAATCCAAGTTTCATTTGTTTAAACAGCCAAAATGAGGTATAATGTACGGGATAAGCGAGGCTTCCTGCCTGCATCCGCCCTGTGTTCCGGGCGCTGACGATGCCGGGTGGAGCATTTTTCTTATCTTAGCACCTTTATTGAAAGTTGGTACATTATGTCTAAGAGCCTATATATTGCAGAAAAACCAAGTGTGGCCGCCGAATTTGCCAAAGCACTGAAAATTACGGGCAGAAGGCAGGATGGATACATAGAATCGGAGAACGCCGTCGTCACCTGGTGCGTCGGCCATCTGATTACTATGAGTTATCCCGAGGCCTATGATCCTGCCCTGAAAAAATGGAGTATGGAGACTCTGCCGTTCCTTCCCAAGGAATATAAATACGAAATCATTTCCAATGTAAAAAAACAATTTAATATAGTAAAAGAGCTCCTCAACCGCAAGGATGTGGATACCATCTATGTCTGCACCGACTCGGGGCGGGAGGGAGAGTACATATACCGCCTGGTAGACCAGGCGGCCAGGGTGCCGGGCACGAAGCAGAAGAAGCGTGTCTGGATCGATTCCCAGACGGAGGAAGAGATCCTGAGGGGTATCCGGGAGGCAAAACCGCTGTCCGACTATGATCATCTGTCTGACGCAGCTTATTTGCGTGCCCAGGAGGATTACCTGATGGGCATTAATTTCTCCAGAATACTGACGCTCAAATACGGTAATGAGGTACAAAGACTGTTGAATTCCGGAAAATGGAACGCTATCTCCGTAGGGCGTGTTATGACCTGTGTCCTGGGGATGGTGGTCAGAAGAGAGAGGGATGTCCGTAACTTTGTCAAGACTCCGTTCTATCGTGTCCTTAGTAATCTCCAGGTAAAGGACCGGGATTTTACGGCGGAATTTCGTGCGGTGGAAGGTTCCAGATATTATAATTCACCCCTGTTATATAAGGAAAACGGTTTCTCAGAGAAGACCTCGGCTGTCAAGCTGATATCAGAGCTGGCGGGAGAGATTCCAATGCTCCTGGAGGATGGTACCTGGGCGGCTCAGTCCGGGGAGGAAGGCAGATCCGATACGGCAGGGCAGCCGGGAGATAGTGGCAGCCTTGATGCTGGAGGAAAACCGGTAGATGGTGATGATAAACTGCTGGCGGAGATTATCCAGTTGGAGAAAAAGAAGGAGACAAAAAATCCTCCCTTATTATACAATCTGGCAGAGCTCCAGAACGACTGCTCCCGGTTCTTTAAAATCAGTCCGGACGAGACTTTGAAGATTGCCCAGGAGCTGTATGAGAAGAAGCTGGTAACCTACCCCAGAACTGATGCCAGAGTGTTATCCACCGCTGTTTCCAAGGAAATCCATAAGAATATCAAGGGGCTTCAGAGTCTGGGACAGTTCAGGGATTATGTAGCAGAGGTATTGGAGAAGGGCTCCTATAAGAACATTGCAAAGACACGCTATGTCAACGACAGCCAGATTACCGATCACTATGCAATCATACCCACTGGACAGGGCTTCAATGCAATTAACTCCCTATCCCATACTGCGGCGAAGGTATATGAAACAATTGTCAGGAGATTTATCAGTATATTCTATCCTCCGGCAGAATATCGTAAAATAGGTATAACGGCAAAAATTGGAGGAGAGAGCTTCTTTGCCTCCTTCCGTGCCCTGGAGAAGGAGGGCTATCTCAAAGTTCTGGGCAGCTACAACGATAAACCGGCAGCTGCAAAGGGCAGTTCAGGGGAGAAAGCCGGACAAGAGGAGAATGAGGGAGCCGAGGAAAATAACAACGATCAGGCATTGCTGCAATTGCTCCTGACCTTGAAAAAGGGAACGCTGCTTCCGGTGAATACAATCACAATCAAGGAGGGGGAGACTACCCCGCCCAAGAGATACAATTCCGGAGCACTAATTCTTGCCATGGAAAATGCCGGGCAGCTGATTGAAGATGAGGAGCTACGGGCTCAGATTAAAGGAAGCGGAATCGGCACCAGTGCAACACGGGCGGAGATTTTGAATAAGCTGGTTAATATAACTTATCTGAATCTGAATAAGAAGACGCAGATTATCACCCCTACCCAATTAGGAGAATTAATCTTTGATGTTGTGAATACCTCCATCAAATCCCTCCTGAATGCGGAGCTTACAGCCAGTTGGGAAAAGGGGCTCACTTATGTGTCGGAGGGTCAGATCACCAGGCAGGAATATACCGGGAAGCTGGAGGGTTTTGTTGCCCGCATGGTGGAAGGGGTGAAAACCCTGAACAACCAGGCAGCCTTGTCAAAATACTTTAACGATGCCGCAGCTTACTATAAGAGCAATGGAAGTAAGTAGAGCGGCAAATGATATAATGAAAGCGGAATAAGGAAATGCAAGCTTGCTTGTGATTTCCGATTGGAGCAAAAGATGTTAAGCAGGAATGATATCAGACAAAAACATATTAGACTGGAAAATATAAAAGGAGGAAGAGGAATGTCAGAGCATCTTATGATCAAATCACTGTTTGATTTAAGCAATACCATCGCAGCAGAGCTATTCTCAGATTGTACTTATCCCTGGGAGGTGCTTGGAAAGATAAAAAGCGGAATTCCGAGAATAGGGGAAGGGTTGTCTTTGGAAGAGTATGACAAAGTCGGCGAAGATGTCTGGATTGCAAAATCCGCAAAGGTAGCACCTACGGCATGCATTAACGGGCCTGCAATTATAGGGAAGGACGCCGAGATCAGGCATTGTGCATTTATCCGTGGCAGCGCAATCATCGGAGAGGGAGCGGTGGTCGGTAATTCCACAGAGCTGAAGAACGTCATTCTCTTCAATAAGGTTCAGGTGCCCCACTATAATTATGTAGGCGATTCCATTCTCGGGTATAAGGCTCATATGGGAGCAGGATCCATCACTTCCAATGTGAAATCGGATAAAACTCTGGTATCCGTCCATGCAGGTGAGCTTGTGATAGAGACCGGACTGAAGAAATTCGGCGCAATTCTGGGAGAATATGTTGAAGTTGGCTGCAACAGCGTCCTGAATCCGGGAACGGTGATCGGCCGGAACGCTAACGTCTATCCCCTGTCCATGGTGCGCGGTTATGTTCCCGAAGCTAGCATCTATAAGAAGGTGGGAGAGGTAGTGGCTAAGTACTAGCTGCGGCAGAAAGCAAGAAAATAATACAAAAAGGTGTGGACTTATTGTTCGTTTTATGCGAAAATATGATATGCAAACAAGATAAAATTTTAACAAGGAATTTTAAGTAATTTCTTGTTTGATTTTTCTTGCCTTAGGAGAGCATTGTATTTCAGTACATGACGATACTATGTAAATTGAAAGGAGTTTCAAACATGATTTATTCACATGAAGTTCAAATGATGTGTCCGGTTACACAGGGTGTTCATCATGGAGCAGCACCAATTCCGGAAGAAGCAAAATGGGTAAAGGCCAGAGAAGTAAAAGATATATCCGGTTTAACCCATGGTGTGGGCTGGTGTGCACCTCAGCAGGGTACCTGTAAATTAACTCTTAACGTTAAGGATGGCGTGATACAGGAGGCATTGGTGGAAACCATCGGCTGCTCCGGTATGACACATTCCGCAGCGATGGCATCTGAAATCCTGCCTGGTTTAACTATTTTAGAGGCATTGAATACAGACTTGGTGTGTGATGCAATTAATACGGCAATGAGAGAGCTTTTCCTGCAAATCGTATACGGCAGAACCCAGAGCGCCTTCTCCGAAGACGGACTTCCCATTGGTGCAGGTCTTGAGGATTTAGGAAAGGGCCTTAGAAGCCAGGTCGGCACCATGTATGGAACGCTGGCGAAGGGTCCCCGCTATCTCGAGATGACAGACGGTTATGTAACCGGCGTTGCACTGGATGAGAACAGCGAAATCATCGGATACCAATTCGTTAACTTCGGTAAGATGATGGACTTCATCAAAAAAGGCGACGATGCAAATACGGCATTAGAAAAATCCAAAGGTCAATATGGCCGTGTTGCGGATGCTGTGAAGATCATCGACCCGAGACACGAATAGGAAAAGGAGGATACATACAATGGCTTTATTTGAATCATATGACAGAAGAATTAATCAAATCAACGCTGTGCTGAACAGCTACGGTATTGCTTCCATCGAAGAAGCGGAGAAGATTACCAAGGATGCCGGACTTGATGTTTATAATATGATTAAGGGCATTCAGCCCATTTGCTTCGAGAATGCCTGCTGGGCATATATCGTAGGCGCAGCAATTGCAATCAAAAAGGATGCCAGAAAAGCGGCGGATGCAGCAGCAGCAATCGGCGAAGGTCTTCAGTCCTTCTGTATTCCCGGCTCTGTGGCAGACCAGAGAAAGGTTGGCCTGGGTCATGGTAATCTTGGTAAGATGCTGCTGGAAGAGTCTACCGACTGTTTCTGCTTCCTGGCAGGCCATGAGTCCTTTGCTGCAGCGGAAGGTGCCATCGGCATCGCCATGTCCGCCAACAAGGTTAGAAAAAAACCCTTAAGAGTTATCTTAAACGGTCTCGGTAAGGATGCGGCTCAGATCATCTCCCGTATTAACGGCTTTACCCATGTTGAGACAGAGATGGACTATCATACCGGCGAAGTGAAGGAAGTATTTTGCAAGGCATATTCCAAAGGACCCAGAGCATCTGTAAACTGCTATGGTGCCAATGATGTAACAGAAGGTGTTGCCATCATGCATAAGGAAGGCGTGGATGTATCCATCACAGGTAACTCCACCAATCCTACCAGATTCCAGCATCCCGTTGCAGGTACCTATAAGAAGGAATGCGTTGATTCAGGAAAGAAGTATTTCTCCGTAGCTTCCGGCGGCGGCACAGGAAGAACACTTCATCCCGATAACATGGCAGCAGGTCCTGCATCCTATGGAATGACAGATACCATGGGAAGAATGCACTCCGACGCGCAGTTCGCAGGTTCCTCTTCCGTTCCGGCTCATGTTGAGATGATGGGTCTGATCGGTGCAGGTAACAACCCTATGGTTGGTATGACGGTAGCGGTAGCAGTGTCCTTACAGGAGGCAGCCGAGGCTGGTAAATTCTAAGAAAATGCACTGTTTAAAGGATTTCTCAAATCGTAGAACGGTTTGGGAAGTCCTTTTTTTATATCTGAGCTTTATTGTGAGTACAACTATTTATGATGTTAATAAATAGTTGGTTGAAGAAGTAGGCATTTATGTTTCATGTGTACAACCTTGTAAATTGTTGGTATGATAGAGTGGTATTTAGTTGTAATTTGTTGGAATATGAAATTGGAAGGGACTTATGCAAAGACCCTTTAATGAACCGGATAAGGAATTTATACAATGGAAGGAAAAACGATGTGGATTGAAAAAGGATGCCTAAATGATATAAATGAATTGGAATGTCTATACAATGATTTAAATGATTACCTTGAAACACATATTAATTTTCCGGGTTGGAAAAAAGGGGTATATCCTGTTAAAGAAACTGCGCTGAAGGGTATTGAAGAAGGTAATTTATTGGTGTTGCATTTTCCATCGGTCATTTGTACTCTTTATACTTTTCTTTTGCCCTATTGAAAGGCCAAGGCCTCCTATGATTAATATTTTATCATAGAAGACCTTTAAAAACCTTATTTACAGAAAAATTTTCAGAGCCCTAAGCGAGTCCATGAAAATGTCCGCACCCCCCGACTCAAGAAATTTAACTTAGAGGAAAATAGTTCATCATTCTAATTAATATGGGAATTTTTTTTCCTCATAGTTTAGATTCCAGAAATCTTCAAACTTTGTGCTATTAATATGGTATGCATTTCCATTGTTAAGTAAATATGAGCCATCATAATAGGAAAATTCTATATCTAATCCTGTGGATAAATTAAAAATAAATGTATATGAATTTCCACCATCCCTCTCATAATGACCATTCCAATCCTTAATAATATCCATACTGGTCGAATTAAATAATTCGCATATAGAGTTTATATCTTGCTTTTTACTAATCGTTTTAACTGTACCAGATAAGTTATTAATTAACGTTATGTCTTTAACATGTTTTTGACTGATTTTAAAGTTTCTTTTCGAGGAATTAAGTGCAGTAAAAAATAAAATCATAATAAAAAAAATAATTATCACTACAACAATCGTTAAATATCTCCTTGCGATTTTCATTTAAGTTTCTTCCTTCGATTTAGTTTGCATATGCATATAAAGTAAATGTATTACCACTGTTTAGGCTTATATATGTATAGCTGGAACCATTTGCTGAAGCAGACATAAATCCAGATGCAGGATTCATTATTGTAATATAACCAGCTATTACATTTATTCCATCTATAACTGTAGCATGTGAGCCAGCTGAACTTGACCATCTACTATAAAGTGGACGTCTTAATGATGATATACTATTTAAAATAGTATTATCTGATGGCACTGTAGAATAGTAGGTATAAGAAACCCCATAAATATTTTTTAAAGCTGCAAGAGCCTGAGCTGGGGTTGCACCTTGATCATAATTTGTGCCATAAACATATTGCGCTACATATTCACCTGTGTAACTTTTGTTTTTCAGAAAGTTTCCAATGCAAGCTACACTTGAAGCCCAACAATAATTTGAGTTTGTAGCCTGTGAAACATACGAAACATTTAATGAATAATAAACAGGTGCAAAATAATTATTAGAACTAGAATTTTTTGATTCAACTGTTGATATCGAATTAGTACCCAAGGGTTGCGCTTCAGTAATACTATTTAGTTCGACAGATTCAAATATAGAT
>JAFAGA010000001.1 GCA_023423045.1 Bacillota bacterium
GTATGTGCGTTATTATTATAAACTTTTTAAAGGTTGGTGGCAACTGGAATTATAATTAATCTGGCAAGAGTGGTCATATCGCATTCTTAGACATAAATTAACCACGACCCTCTTGCGAGGATCGACCCTCCTCAAAGATCAGGACTACTCTTCCATTCCTGTAAATCGTCAAATTAAATCTGACATGAAAGGCACATTAAAACAGGTAAATTCTTGATGTATAGTAGCATTATTCTGGAGTCTATTCAGATTGTTATAGAAGAAAGTTAAATTAAAAAGGAGCCGAAGCTCCTTTAGATATCACTTTCCTGGTGCGCCTGATAAATTATCTCATCATCAACCACGTCTGTTTTCTTGGCACAGGCGGCTATTAGTGATGCTGTAGCAAGTTTATTCACCATCCGGGGAATACCTTTTGTAAGGGTATACATGGCATCAAGAGATCCTTGGGTGAAGATATTCGCATCCATGGCACCTGCCAGTTTAAGACGGCTGGTGATGTATTCATCCAGTTCATCCCGGCTGAGTCCCTGCATGTGGTACTTCGTACTGATCCGCTGTTTCAACGGTTGGTTGACACCAAGCTGCAGCCGGTTTCTGAGTGATGGCTGTCCTGCAAGAATGAGTATGTAGGGATTTTCAGAATCCATCTTAAAGTTAAAGAGAATACGAAGGTCATCAAGGACGCCGTTACTTAATGATTGTGCCTCATCAATGATAATGACCGGTGTAATACGCTGCTCATGGTAACAGGTGGATATCAACCTTTGAAGCTGCTCAAACATACTGATCTTTTTATAGGAGGGCTCCTCGCCAAGCTTCATTATGATCCCTCGATAAAAATCCATTACCGTGACAGTGGAAAGCGCATAATAACACGGTTTGTACAGACCGGGATTAAGCCCGTCGACAAAACGCCGTAGTGCCGTGGTTTTACCTGTACCGGCTTCGGCGGTAAGAAGAAAAATACCGCGTGCCGATTTGATGTATTTAAATCGTGCTTCCAGCTCCTTTGCATCCTGTCCTATAAATAAGTCGGAGGTGGGAAGTTCTTTGGTGAACGGGTTTGCTTTGAGTCCGAAGTGCTGGGTAAACATCATATCACCTCCATGTCAGCATAAGAGATGGAGTTTATCGGAGGGATATCCATCTCTTCCGGTAGGGCAGAGGATGGTATACCGCCCTTCTCCGGGCGTGGTTTTCCGGCACGTTTCATGTGTGCATTGTCATGGAAGAACACCCTTTTTGCAGTCCCAACCGGTTTGTCCTCACGGTAGAGGAAGACCTCACTGATACCATGATCCAGCTCATCGGGATCATATTTGACAGTAATCCTTGCTCCGGCAAGGGAAGGGGCAGTTTCATACAGATTTCCATGAAGACTTAGGGTAGCATCCTGCTTGATTTTGCGCTCCACTTTTACAAGAAACTTCTCGTTAAAAACAGATAAGTCAGTAATAAGGGAAATGCGGTCAGACTGACGAAGGAAAGCTTCCAGCGGAGTCATTCCTTCCAGTGCAGAATGGTTTTTTTTCTGGTAATCCTCCATCAGCCATTTATGGAAGCGGTTATTGAGGTCTTCCAAATCATTCAGGGTATCAGTTTTCAGTATGGACAGGAACCGGAGACGGCAGCTGCGGAAGAAACGCTCTATTTTCCCTTTGGAGGTCGGGGTATACGGTTCCGCCCGCAGAAGGGTCACACCGATGTTGGCACAGAGATATTCGAATGCCTGGCACCTGTATATCTTGCCGTTATCCGTATAGAGGAGTTTGGGTATCCCCCTTTTTAAAAGGGCTTCCTTGAAGGAGTGGCGCAGACTTAAGATATCCTGCGACAGATAGAACTGGGCATGTGTGATAAGACGGCTGGAATCGTCTATGTATGCCATCAGATAGGTCTGCTGCTTACGTCCGTCTACCCGGATATAAGGGCCGTACATTACATCCGTCTGCCAGAGCTGGTTTACGGTTTCATGGGCAAAGCGGCGCAGCTCCTTTTGCCGCTCATCTGCTGCGGATGCTTTACCGGCACGGTTGTAGAACCTTGTGACGGTGGACAGGGAGATATCGCTCCCTGTAATAATACCTTCGTTAAGAAGAAGGTCGTAGATAACGGTAATGGGAGCTCTCGGATTATCCAGACGTTTGCTTAGAAGGATATCCTCCAGTTCCGATGTGATTTTACGGGTTCCGCCCTTGTCGGCACGTGCCTTGGGCTTCAAGGCATCCAGCCCTTCCTTGATATAATCGGAATACCAGGAAGCTAATGTTTTGGGTGAGTACCTGCGTATGCCATAGTGTGGCATTTCAATGGGTGTATCCGCCGCCATGGCACAGTATTGGCCAATGGAGGTTACCTGTCCGTTAATAATCGGACTGATAATAGAAAACTTTTTAAGTGCGATCGCAGTTCTTGCTGCATCATCGAGCATGATGTAAAACTCCCTTCTGTTTTTGAAGAAAGCATACCATCAAAACCCCGAGAGACATAGGAAAATCAAGTGTTGCAGAGTTTTTAAATAAGGCATTCACAAGCGGTTGAAAAACTGTTATACTCTAAAGTGAAGTTGAGTCAGATATGAGTGCCCGCTGTTTTGAAACAGCTGCAGTGTTACATCAGGAGGGGTCCAAGCCGTATGATGTATCAGGGAGAGCACCTGTCTGGCTCTTTTCCTGTCCTCATTTTCGTAGGCGAAATCCTTCAGGTTCAGGATATGAAGGAGTTCCAAGGACAGGAAGTTGAGATTTGAGATAAAGCGTTTTCTGTAACGGTAAAGAAGCTGCCTTGAGCATTCGACCTTATAATCGGCAAAGAAAGAGGAGACACAGGCGGCAAGGGTAGAGGGTTTATGAAAGAACCGGGTAAGTATGTTGATAATAAACTGGGAAGAATAAGCCCTGCGTGGATGGCAGAAAAAAGGAATGGAAGAAACAGTGCGGCCGCATTCCGGACAAATATGTCTGCGGATAAGGAGTATCCCAGAGAACTCGGTAGAAATATAATAACGCCTGTAAAAGCCGTGTTTTTTCAGGTGTCTTTTCCTGCAATGAGGACATAAGGTGAGAGTCAGGTCAGGAAAACGGAAGGCTTTGCCAGTTCTATGGTAATCAGTGGCTGAAACTTTTGGGTTAAACATGATCTGCAAGATTAGTAGTTCCTTTCGAAGAGCATACAGACCACAGTATAACAGAAATGCTAAAAAGTGACAAAGGGTAATCACTTTCTGCCAGAATGAAAATGTACAATAGGAAAAATAAAATGACTACACAGAGCTGATTTTTAGATATTAATTTAAAGATTTACAATGGAGCTATATCAGAAGAGGAGAGAATGGAACTGATTTCCTTGGGCCTTGAAAAAGCGAAATACCTTGCTGAACATTACATGGAGAAAGAAAAAGCAGATGAATTCATGAGTGCAATGAATACAATTGCTAAAATTGGGACAAGTGGAACAGTGAATGAGAATGGAATATTACAATATGATGTTCCCAGGGGACCTCTGGTAGGTGCGCCGGATGATTATGTAAATGAATTTGATATAATGAAAAAAGCCGACCGTTCTGCCTGGAATAAATATAGCTCTATGATGAATGAGGCGATACAAACAAATGAGAAAGAGAAAATGCTTTCGGCTATGAAATATGCATTAGATTGGAGTAAGAAAATGCATAGGACAAATTCAAATATATTCGAGGAGGAAATCAAAAATTATTCTGACTGGAAAAAACATATTGGGGATACAGAGCTGCCTGATTTTTATGAAAGGGTAAATCGGACAAGTAAAGAGGACTTCTCAGTAAGTGTCTATGAATTAGGCGGTAATCTAACAAGGGAAATACTTGAAAAGAATTTAAACCTCTTTTTTAGACATCTATAGAAATGCAAGACGGGATGTTTAAAAATCGATTTATGAGAAAACAAGATTACCTGAACATATAATGTTGAAATAAATGAACCGTATCCGAACCACAGATGAAGTGGTGCGAACCTCAAGCGCACATAAAATTCCAGGGGGATTCGCACCATGAAAAATGCACAAAAAAGCTACGATTTGTTTAATTAAAATAATATTGCAAAAAGGTTATTAGGAGTTTTAAGATAAATGTGATAGGAATATGTTATAATTTGAATGTTTTTATGTATATATTTGCTGTCGCTCCCCTTGTGGGAGCGTGATTCGAAAAGTTGATGGTAGCAAAGTTGATTTTAATAACGAAAAGGTCGCTCCCCTTGTGGGAGCGTGATTCGAAAAGTTTTTATGAAGAGCGCTATTAATTTTAACGGAGCAGTTGAGAGTGCGATAGAATATAGAATAAGGTTAGTAAAATTAGAATTCTCAGAGGTATAAATATGATCGATCGTTTAGAGGATGAAAACAGAAAAAGAGTTTTGGATTTGATAATACAAATTCCGAAAAAGGTGCCGGAGGGGTGGGACCAAATTAACTTTAGTGTCGGAGGTTTGTTGTATATCGGTTTTTCTGAGGTTTGCAGCGAAAAACTGATTTGTATTTCGTCACAAGGGCAGTCTGTTATAGATTGCAAGACCGGAAAAAAGACATATTGTGATGAAAATTATGATGAAGATGATTTAATTGCATCTGCGCAGGAAACAGGTGATGAAATCATACGAATTGCAGGTATTGGCGGAGGTGGTATGAGACATTACTCCGCTGATGGAAGTAGATTGGAGTTGGCAGCTCCTTTTTGGCCCAAAGAGCAGATTATCTTTATGCCGAATTTTAAGTCTTTTTTTGAAAGTCCGAAGGAATGCAGCATTATATTTGATGACTATGAAATAAGAACATTTGGCTTTAGCAGATGCGGAAACTACATAGCAGCATGTAATTCAAGTACATTGACGATATTAAAAAAATCCGATTTGTGTTGAATTTCCATTCATGTGTAAGTGTTTTCATAAACCTCGATAATATGTTATTTTCACATTATACAATTATAAAATTTTCAGATCGTTCTTGACAAAACATATTAAACAGCATACACTATTAACATTGTTAACTATTGATATCTATTTGGAAGTTGGAGGTGAACAAATTGGGTAGCATAGAAGAACTGGTCGATGCATTGGGTGAAATGATGTCGCGTGGAAAAGTCATGGATGAATTTAATCGTTCCGGAAAAGGTGAGATTTTTATTTTAAGATATCTCTATATGAAGGAAACCCCGGCGTCACCGTCTGAATTGAGTGAAGCGCTGAACAGCAGCACAGCCAGGATCTCCGCGGCTCTCGGAACCCTTGAGAAGAAGGGACAAATTCACCGTGAAATAGATACTACAAACCGCCGTTATATTTTGGTTACCATTACGGAAGAGGGACGGGAACGGATTCGCGCGAACATGGCGCGGATGCGAAATCATTTGGTTCAAGTATTTACCGAAATGGGGGAAGAGGATGCAAGAGAGTTCGTACGCCTCTCAAAACGCTTCTTTGAGATTGCTCAGCGCACTATGCCGGAACCTTTCGAGTAGGATATTCTGTAAGAATGCAGACCTTACATGGTCTGCATTTAAAAAGGCAGATAGCTAACATCATTCAATATGAATACTGATAACAAGGAGGATGTTTTATGATTAGAATTTTTAGGTACTTAAAGCTGAAAGAATGGCTGATGGCTTTATTCAGCTTGATTTTTGTGGTGGCCCAGGTCTGGTTGGATTTAAAATCCCCGGATTACATGGCGGAAATCACCATGTTGGTGCAGACACCCGGCAGTGCGATGAGCGATATTTGGCTTGCCGGCGGAAAGATGCTTCTTTGCACACTCGGCAGCTTGACAGCCGCTGTTATCGTTGGATTTTTTGCGGCACGGATTGCCGCTTCATTTTCCAAACGCCTGCGCAGCCTGCTCTTTAATAAGGTAGAGGCCTTTTCCATGGAGGAAATCAACCGTTTTTCCACCGATAGTCTGATTACCCGATCTACAAACGATATTACGCAGGTTCAGATGCTGATTACAATGGGGCTGATGTTGATTATCAAAGCTCCGATTATGGCAGTTTGGGCAATTACCAAGATCGCCGGAAAGGGTTTTGAATGGTCACTCACCACAGGTGCGGCAGTTGTACTTTTAATTATTATGATTGGTATCATCATGGTTTTCGTTATGCCGAAATTTAAGAAAATGCAGACCCTGACGGATAACATGAACCGGGTTACCAGGGAAAATCTGACCGGGCTTCGTGTGGTGAGAGCATATAATGCCGAGGATTATCAGGAAAAGAAATTCGAGAAAGCCAATGAGGAATTAACCGCTACCCAGTTGTACACGGGCCGGGCTATGGCAATCATGATGCCGGTTATGTCAATGATTATGAGCGGGCTGTCCCTTGCGATTTACTGGATTGGAGCTTATTTAATTGACGCGGCGCAAATGGCGGATAAGCTGACGCTTTTCTCTAACATGGTGGTTTTCTCCAGCTATGCAATGCAGGTTGTTATGTCATTTTTGATGCTGGTCATGATCTTCATCATGCTTCCCCGTGCCAGTGTCTCCGCCAGGAGAATCAATGAGGTGTTGGATACAGAGCCTACAATACTTGATGGAAGCCGGACCGAAGGTGCCTTTGGATTGAGAGGTGAGGTTACGTTCAAGCATGTGGGCTTCCAATATCCGGATGCAGCGGATTATGTGCTGAAGGATGTGAGCTTTACGGTAAAGCAGGGTGAAACTATCGCTTTTATCGGCTCCACAGGCAGCGGCAAATCGACGCTGATCAATCTTGTGCCGCGCTTCTTTGATGCTACAGAGGGGGAAATCCTGATTGACGGTGTGAATATCAAGGAGTATACGCAGGAAGCGCTGCACAATAAAATTGGCTATGTGCCGCAAAAGGCGGTTCTATTCAGAGGTTCGGTTTCGTCCAACGTGGCTTATGGAGACAACGGTAGCAATGGTTTTTCTGAGCATGAGATCAAGAAGGCCGTTGCAATCGCACAGGGAACGGATTTTGTTGAGCGCATGGAGGGCGGCTATGAAGCGGATATTGCCCAGGGCGGTACGAATGTATCCGGCGGGCAGAAACAGCGGCTTGCCATTGCCCGCGCAGTCTGCCGGAAGCCGGAAATCTATATCTTTGATGATTCCTTTTCGGCACTGGATTACAAGACGGACCGGATTTTGCGCAATGTGCTGAAAAAGGAAACTGCCGGTGTGACCAGCATGATTGTGGCACAGCGCATTGGAACGATTATGGATGCCGACCAGATTATCGTGCTGGATGAGGGCAGAGTTGCAGGCAGAGGCAAGCATAAAGATCTGCTGCAAAACTGTGAGGTATACAGGCAAATAGCCATGAGCCAATTAAGTGAGGAGGAGCTTGTGTCATGAGTGAACGAAGAACAAATAAAGGACCGATGGCCGGGGGCCCCATGGGACCGGGGACCATGGAAAAGCCAAAAGATTTTAAAGGAACATGGGGAAAGCTGATTACCTATTGTAAAAACTATATGCCTGCGGTAATTGTGGCTCTTGTTATGGCAGCAATCGGGACAGCGCTGCAAATTATCGGTCCGGATAAACTGAAGGAAATGACTGACGAGATCATGAAGGGTTTACCTGCGCTGATTGATGGTGTTCCGGTTGCCGGTGCGATTGACTTCGGTGCGGTAAAAAGCATTGCATTTGTGCTGGTAATATTTTATACAGGCTCAGCATTCCTTAACTTTATTCAAAGCTTTATGATGACGACGGTAACACAGAAAATCAGCAGAAATATGCGTACCGGCATATCACAAAAAATCAACAGGCTGCCTTTGAAATATTTTGACAAGGTAAGCTATGGCGATGTTCTCAGCAGGGTAACCAATGATGTGGATACCATAGGGCAGACCATGAACCAAAGCATCGGAAATCTGGTCACATCCATCACTATGTTTGTGGGCTCGGCAATTATGATGTTCAGCAATAATTGGATTATGGCGTTGACAGCCGTTGGAGCGAGTGTTTTTGGGTTTGTTTTCATGGGTGTTATCATGGCAAAATCACAGAAATATTTTGTTCAGCAGCAGGAGGATCTGGGTGTCGCCAACGGTCATGTTGAAGAGGTTTACTCCGGACATAATGTAGTGAAGGCTTATAATGGCGGCAAAGAAGCCAAACGGGTTTTTGAAAATGTAAATGACAGCCTGTATAACAGCGGCTGGAAGAGCCAGTTTATGTCCGGACTTATGATGCCTCTTATGACATTTATCGGTAACTTCGGATATGTGGCAGTCTGTGTGGTGGGTGCGGCCCTGGCCATGAACAAAACCATCAGCTTCGGCGTTATTGTTGCCTTTATGATGTACATCCGTCTGTTTACCCAACCGCTTTCCCAAATTGCTCAGGCCTTCCAGAGCCTGCAAAGAACCGCAGCCGCCAGTGAGCGCGTGTTTGAGTTCTTTGATGAAAAAGAGCTGTCTGACGAGAGTCAAAAAGCAAAGAAGCTTACCGATGTGAAGGGTGATGTGGAATTCAGTCATGTGAAGTTTGGATATACACCGGAGAAAACAATTATCAACGACTTCTCAGCCAAAATCAAAGCAGGACAGAAAATAGCCATTGTGGGACCCACCGGTGCAGGAAAAACAACAATGGTCAATCTGCTGATGCGTTTTTATGAGCTGGACGGCGGAGAGATCCTGCTGGATGGAATCCCGGTCAGCCAGGTGCCAAGGGAGAACGTCCATGAACAGTTTTGCATGGTATTGCAGGATACATGGCTTTTTGAAGGTACCATCAAGGAAAATATTATCTATAGCAAGCAGGGCGTGACGGATGAGCAGGTGGTTGCCGCCTGCAAAGCAGTGGGGCTTCATCACTTTATCAGAACCTTGCCTCAGGGATATGACACAATGCTTAATGACAGGGCGAATCTCTCCCAGGGGCAGAAGCAGCTTGTCACCATTGCCAGAGCCATGATCCAAAATGCCCCCATGCTGATTTTAGACGAAGCAACAAGCTCTGTGGACACACGCACTGAAATTCTGATTCAGGAAGCTATGGATAAGCTGACAGCAGGACGAACCTCCTTTGTCATCGCCCATCGGCTGTCCACCATCAAAAATGCCGACCTGATTCTGGTAATGAAGGATGGAGATATTATAGAAAGCGGTAATCATAAGGAATTGCTGGAAAAGGGCAGTTTCTACGCGGAACTTTATAACAGCCAGTTTGAACCTGCAGCATAGTGCGGCGTAGATCCGCTAAGTTATACTGTTCCTGACCGTTTTGCTGTTTTGAAGAAGGCCACCTGGCAAGGCTGTTATCAAACTATGGCCTCACCGGTGGCTTTTTGAGCTATCACCCTTCTATAATCAAGGAAGCGGATATCATGCCTGAATCCTTTTCTATGAGTTTCTTCTTTTTTGCAGATAAATCAATGATAAATACCATCCCTCCATCGATCTGTTTTATTACTTCACAGTATAGAATTCCTGTGTTATACTAGTCAATAAATTACTTGAATAAGAGGATGAGTGAATTATAATGAGCCGGGAACCTAGCGTATATCAGGATAATATAAGGTTGGCAAAGAGCAATAACCGGCTTTCTTAACTATAAATTTATTGAAAGAGGAGGATGCGTATGGTGAAATACAAGCTTAAAATTACAGATATCATCGAAGAAGCACCCGGCACTAAAACATACCTGCTTGAAAAACCGGCAGATTTTACATGGATTGAGGGAGCGCATACTCATATCGCCCTGCCAGGCTTTGATGAAGGGGAGATGCCTAATAAGAATATGGTCCGCCATATGTCCATTATGACTTTACCCCAAGAGAATAAAATCGGATTCACAACACGGATTTTAGTTTCACCTTCGGAATTTAAGGAGAAATTATCAAAACTATGTCCGGGAGATGAATTGATTCTCTTCAAGATTGGATCGAGGATGTCTTTAAGAAGAGAGGGCAGACCGATCGTGCTGCTAAGCATGGGTGTGGGAATCGCAACCATGAGACCCCTGATCCATGGATTTGTGCAGGATAAAACCGGTATTCCAGGATTAACTAATATTAATGTTAATTCATCTAAGGCCTTTATCTATAAAACGGAGCTGGAGCGTCTGGATAATTCCTGCTATCAAAATCATTGGTTGAATTCGCGAAGTAAATTTTATGAGGAGCTGGACCGGGTTTCGGAACAATCCGATGCCATATATTATATCGTCGGCAGCGATGAATTCATAAAAGAGGTTATAAAGTTCTTAAGAAGCAAAAAGATTGAAGATAGCAGCATCCTTATTGACAAAAAGGAAGAGCAGTTGGCGAATTATTACATATAAACGGGTTTCTTGATAATAGGAACCCATATCTCTATAACGAATTTATTATCATTATTATAAAATATCTCGAATTCCGGCGCGCCCGCATGGGTATAGCCGGAGGTCGGGAACCACTCCATAAAAATCCGGCTGCGCATATTGCGAATGATCTCCGTAGTTTTTGCGGCAGCATGCTCGGGAGTAGAAAACACAGCCCATGTGGATGAAGGGACCGAAAGCACGGAATATCCGCCCGGCATGCGGCTGGAAGGCATCTCATAGCAGATCATATAGGAAAAGCTGTTTTTATTATAATTAAACAGCGCGGCATTGAGGCAGATGTTATACTCCAGCCCGATGTCCCGGTGAAACTGGCCGATAACACCATTGCCGATATTATCTTCCCAGAACCGGGTAATGATAGCGTTGGTTTTCTCGTGACGGATCGGCACATCAATGGTGATGCCACATACCTCATAAGCGCTCTTTTGCGCAATCTGATACCTGATCTCTTCATCACCGCCGAGGGACAGGTGAAAAGAAAGTTTAGGATAGGCCTTAAGCAGAGTATTTGTGTTCCGGGCGGCCATCGGGGTGATTCCGTGCAGTCCTTTAAAGGCCCGGGTGAATGCTTCCGGTGAACTATAACCGTATTTGGAGGCTACATCAACAACTTTATGACCGTCGAATAAATCAAAGGCGGCGAGAGTGAGCCTCCTGCGCCGGATATATTCCGATAGAGGAATCTCAGCAAGGAAAGAAAAGGTACGCAGAAAGTGGTACACAGAGCAGCAAGCTTTGCGTGCTGTCAGATTTAAATCGATCTCTTCTGTTATATTGGCTTCGATAAAATCGATAGCATGATTCATCTTGTCCATATACGTCATAACTCTACCTCACAGTTTGTAAACTAAATAAACTATCTTCTTTCAATTTATCATTCCACCGTCTCGTTGTCAATAACTCCGCAGAATAATAGGATAATATTTCCACAAATAGTTTATATATAAGGATGTTGAAGCATCAAATGCTATTGACAAGAATAAATCATTTAATCTACTATAAATGTAAGGTGGAGAAACGATAAAAAATAGGAGGAACAAAAGATTTGAAAAATGATGGGTATTATAAATCCAAAATAGCGCTGCTTGCAATGCAGAGGCATTCCTGGGAGCAGGGAGTGGCAATGCAGGCATTTTTAGAGCATGGTGAGGATGAGGTAGTGATAGCAATGGCCAAAGAGGCAGCCTACCGAAGCGGTTCGGATGGACGTGTTGCTATTATTGGTACAATGGATGCCATTACAGATCCGTGTGCGACTGGGGAAGGCCTGTTATATGCTGCGCACATTACCGGAGATGCAGAGCTTCTTCAGGCCCATAAGGAGCTGCTCCGATGGGCTCTGGAAGAAGCACCTAGAAATTCGGAGGGAATTGTATATCATTTAGACAGTGCACCACAGTTCTGGGTAGATTCGATGTACATGTTACCGCCATATTTAGCAGCATCCGGCTGTTATAATGAAGCGATGAAACAGATTCGCGGCTATTGGAACGCCTTATTTAATAAAGAGGAAAGGCTGATGAGCCATATGTGGGATGATGGCAAAAAGGAATTTACCCGCAAGGACTTCTGGGGTGTGGGAAATGGATGGACGATGGCAGGATTAGCGCGTGTGATCGACCTGCTTCCCAAGGATATGGAGGAGGAAAGAAATGAATTGATAGAGATGGCAAGAACATTAATTCATTCTGTCTCTCATTATATTACAGAAGATGGACTGGCACACGATGTATTAAATGATTCTTCCACGTTTATTGAAGTGAACCTGCCTCAAATGTTAAGTTACACCATCTACAGAGGTATTAAATCAAAGTGGCTGAAAAAGGAATGGAAGGAGCTGGCTGATCGATGCAGAAATGCTGCTCATAATAAAATGGATGCATACGGACGGATACTGGATGTATGCGGCGCACCTTATTTTAATTCGCCGGGTGTGGCACCGGAGGGACAGGCATTTTACTTACTTATGGAGGCGGCAGCAGCTAATAGATAGGGAAGAGCAAGCATTATGGAATATGCGGGATTTGGAAGGACAGGATAAAAAATCAGCGGAGCAAAAGCTCCGCTGATTTTTTATCATCCCTGCTTCCGATAGGCGCTGGGACTGATTTTTTTGATTTCCTTGAACAGACGGTTATAGGTCTTGATACTGTTGAAACCGCATTTATAAGCAATTTCAGTAATTGACTGATTGGTTTCAAAGAGCAGATCAATGGATCGCTGAATTCGGTACTGGTTGAGAAAGTTGCCGAAGGTTATGCCGGTATGATCTTTAAAAAGGCGGCTGAAATAGAAGATGCTGTAATTCGATAAATCCGCGATCTCCTTCAACGTAATCTCATTCATATAATTCGTCGATATATAGCGCATGACACGCTCCAGATTTTCCATCTGCTTGCTGTAATGCTTACTGTTGTCCGCTTCGATGGACTTAAAGACCATTTGCCGGGAGATTAGGTATAAAAGATCGTAAATACGTGCGGTAATTGCTGCCTTGTAGGCAATATCCAGGTTATGGAGCTCCAGGATAATCGTCTGCAAATGTATCTCCAGCTGGGAATGCAATGTCTTAATCATGGAGTTAGGGCTATTATGCGGAAGATGCGGTGTTGTGATTCGATTCTTGCCACGATATCCCCAGATGTCGTTCTCATTTGGCACTTTGAAGATAAGGGCTAATCTGTCACATGGTGCGGCGGGTGTCACAAAGGAATGAACTTCTCTCGGGCCGATGATGAGGATATCCCGGGGCTTCAGCTCAAAGATCGTTTGATTGAGTGATATTTGAATCGTGTTGGATAAGGTATAAATGATCTCAGCTTCTTCATGGTTGTGCGGCGGAAAATTGGTCTCATTGCTCAAAAAAGCAGCAAAATTATAACCGGCTTCCAGCGTAACCCTCTGATAATAGGGTTTAATAATGGGATCACCGCCCTTATCAAAGGTGACCAGCTTGCGGATGCGCTGATCCAGATCATGGGAGCTGATGAATTTGTTATAGAGTTTTTGTCCTTGGGATTTACGCAATGAGACGAGTTCCATATAATGCTGATAGAGCTGATGCATGACGGATTCGTTATAGGGTCTGTGGATCATCAGGCGGACATCTTCATCATAATCCTCAATGACATCAATCTTGAAGGCTTTCTCCGTATACTGATTCCAGTCTGCCTGGAGCCTGACATTCGGGCATGTTCCGCATTTCAGGGCCTTGATAAGCTCGTCGGTATCAATCGATGCATTGAGGCTAAAATCGATATAGCGCCAATCATTTTCCTTATTAATAAGTTCATAGAGTGCAATATTACGATGCCTGTAATGATATTCCATATGGACTCCCCTTTCCATAAGATCATTGTAATAATAAGGATATCGTATCAAAAAAACACAGATATCACAAGAGCCTGTCACAGAAAATCCGCATAGAAAGTCAGCATATAAATTAACAAGAGGTGCCCCATTACAATGAGAAAGTCATTGCCTTGGGACACCTTTTATTAAATCCCCCCTTATGCTAACACCTACATAAAGATTTTTGTTAATTTGTTCGTGTAGAGAAGGTACAATAAGAGAGGCTCTTAAGGAAGTATGAGTTTTTGAGCAGGGTAGATCAAGGCAGGGTTTTTAATATTATTTCTGCGTGCCAGCTCCTGATAGGTCATATTGTACTTTTTGGCAATGTTCCAGAGAGAATCCCCTGGCTTTACAACATAGACAGAAGAAGCCTTTGTATCCTTTGTTTCTTTGACAGCGGGAGTTTTTGTATTCTTTGTCTCTTTGACGGAGTCTGCCTTTTTTGCTTTCTCAAAACGAATATTATCGATGGATATTGTGCCGGCAAAATTACTCTGAACATCTGCTATAACGATAGTAATATCACGCAGGAGAGTATCCGGGGCAATTACCTTGTTATCCGTGATTTTGGTCAAATCAAAGGTAACAGCATAATGATAACAGCCATCCTTTGTTTTATCGGCCTTCGATAATTTGGTCAAATCAATATCATAATTTATGGCAGCCTGTGCCCAATAACCCAGACTTGGCGGCGCAAAGGCAAGATTGACGGACAGCGTTCCGGTGTTTCCCTTCACCGGTTTCAGATATAGATCAAAGGACAGGCGGTCGCTGGCCTGGCGCGTCGTATTGACACCGCTTAAAATCAAACGGGGGGCGCTTGCCCAACCATCCTCCGGCTTTACTTCCGGATAGGCGGCTTCAAAGGTTAATGCTTCTGAGCCGTTAACCTCTTTTATAGTCATCGCTGTTTTTACTCCTGAACCGGGATCCCATGCCCAACCCTGGCGTGTGCCGTCTTTGAAATCAGATGGAAGGGAAGCCTTTCCCTGCGGATCATGTACGATGGGAATTTCTGCGATGACTTTATTACCGGAAACCGTGATATTGTCAATACGAATTTCATTGGATTTCTCGGCGCCCACAAACAGAACAACATTAGTCATAGTACTGTCGGCGCTATCCTTTGAAATGGCATAAAGATTCGGAGAGTCAGCTGGTGTTATGGTGAGCTTCGCTTTATATGTACCGTCGGACTGCAGGGTAAAGTCTCCCGCTTTGACTGTGACCGCCCGAAGAGGGTTTGCCCAGCCGTGGGTTGTGCTCTGTGGGATGGCGGCAATTGCAACAGTATCCGGAGCGGTTAAGATCACATCCATACTCAAGGCTTCCGCTCCGAATATGTCCGGCCTTGCGGTGGATTGGTCAGCGGACAGACGGACATTTGCCCAATAATTACCCTCGGAAGTATCACGGCTTGTTTCCAGGCCGGAAATAGATAACGCCTTATTGACATTCGTCAATGTCACGGACTGGATCGGGCTGTCACCGTTGATGCCGAAGCCCTGGAGGCTGCCATCATCAAAGTCCCAGACAGCATCACTGAATACAGTCCGTGGTGTGCGGTCAATAGGATCATAAGGAATACCAAGAATTCTCGAGCGGGCATATTCACCGGAGAGACTCAATTCCTCAAGGGACCATTTTTGATCTTTGTCCGGATTCAAAGAGGTGGCATCCTGTTTACTCAGTTCAAAGGGCTGGAAGGCTGCGGAGGTTTCATTCTTATTACTTAAGGACCAGTTGCACCAGCTGATGTTGTTGGCATCAAGATAGTCCAGCCATTCATCCGCTTCCTTTAGGAACGGGCCATTATTACCGCTGGCTTCGCTTGTACCCCATTCGGATGCGAAGACAGCGACGCCATGCTCCAGAGCATAGCGGACATTGCTCATAACATTGGCACGGTCCATGCTGTCTGCAGCAGATTTGTGTGTACCGGTGTAGAAATGAACGGTATAAATCGTATTATCATCCTTAATTGGATTATCGGCAGCTAAGTCCGGGCGCTGGCTCCAGTTGGGACTTCCGACGAGGACCAGATTCTTGTTGCCGTTATCACGGAGCATCTTAATGATTGGCTCCGCATAGGATTTGACTCTTTCCCATCCCTTCGCATCATTTGTGACACCGGGATCACCGCCGTTGGGCTCGTTGGCAAGCTCATAGATCAAATGGTGGTCATTCGGATATAAACCGGCAATTTCCTTAAAAAAAGCCATGGCGTCCTTATAAATTGGAGCATTCGGGTCGCCGGGGGTGAGGACATGCCAGTCAATAATGACATAGAGATCATTTTTAATGGCAAGGTTAATTCCATCGATGATTTTTTGCATTAAGGATGGATCGGTTGCGTATCCGGATTCACCGACATATAAGGCCAGGCGGATGACATTCGAACCCCAGTCATTGGCAAGTGCAGCAAAGGCATTATTGTTGAGTATGCCGGGAAACCATTGCAGACCATGGGTGCTCATGCCGCGCAGCTGGATGGGTTCACCCTTTGCATTGCATAATGTCATCTGGCCGTCCTTTCGGAGCAGTTGAAGTGCACCGCCGACCGAAGGTTTTTGAAGCGGGTTTGTCCTTGAATCATTGGAGGGTTCCTTGGCGCTGGCAGCCCTGTTGAATAATGAGAGTACCAGAAGTATTCCCAAAAGAACCGATAAAAAGCGTTTCTTCAATTTGATTCTACCTCCCCAAATAATAAAGTTAGGTTTTTACCTACAATACTATTATATCGGATAAATACGTGCTTATCTTCCCGGGCATTGTCCATTAGTTCCCAGAAATTGCGTTTTGAATCTGCCATGGAGGTTAAGAAGCCATAAAATCGGCGATAGAACATACGGAATATAAAAATAATCCCCGGGAGAAATCAGCTTCCCGGGGATTTATAAAACATAACAATTTATTTGGTGTAATTATCAAAGTAGCCTTGTACTAATACGATGGGGGTACCCTTATCCCCGCTGCCTGAAGTAAGATCACAAAGGGAGCCGATCAGATCCGTTAACCGGCGGGGAGTTGTGCCCTGGGACGCCATGCTGCCAACCAGGTTGCTTTCTTTGCTCTGAATATAATTTGAAATAGCAGCCTTCAATTCTGCTCCGCTAAGGTCGGCAAAATCGTTATCGGCAAGATATTTTAATTTCACTTCATTGGGTTGTCCTTCCAGGCCTTCTGTATATGCGGGAGAAACTACCGGATCCGCCAGTTCCCAGATCTCACCGATGGGATCCTTGAAAGCACCGTCACCATAGATCATAACTTCGACATGTTTTCCTGTTCTTTCCAGGATGCCGTCCTGGATATTCTTGATAATGGGTTCGCAATTTCGAGGGAAGAGCTTAACGGTCTCTTCGGTAGCCTTATTGCTGCCGAGCAGGCCGTATTTTTCGTTGTATCCGCTGCCATGAACCGGCTCGGTCAGGATATCGTCAAGGCCGAATACAGTCTTCGCTCCGGCAGCCTTTAACAGACGCTTTGTTCGAAAACGGGTATGAATGTCACAGCTAAGGATATGCTTTGTATAATTTAAGATGGTGCGGCAGTCATTTGCAAGAATGACTTCCACCTCGCAGCCTTCCTTTTGAATGAGTTCTTTGTAATATTCGATGTAATCAACTCCGGTGAAGGTATGCTTGCGGTATCCAAAAAGCTCACGGTATTGTGCTTCTGTCAAAACATCAGTCCAGGGGTTAATCCCCTTTTCATCCAGAGAATCCAGATCAATCAGATGATTGCCTACTTCATCGGAAGGATAGCTTAGCATAATTACGATTTTCTTGGCGCCCTTTGCAATGCCTTTAAGACAAATAGAAAAACGGTTACGGCTTAAAATGGGGAAGATAACGCCGATGGTTTCATTACCGAATTTATTTCTTATATCAGCGGCGATTTGATCAACCGCAGCATAATTTCCCTGAGCCCGGGCGATGATGGCCTCAGTGGCAGCGATAACATCCCGGTCACGTAATTCGAAATTTTCACTTTTTGCCGCATCGAGCACACTTGTGACCACTATTTCGGCAATATCATCTCCCTGGCGTATAATTGGAGCACGTACACCTCTTGAAACAGTACCTATTAATCTCTCCATATGTTTTACTCTCCTTTAAACCCATAACAAATGCGGATGGGATGCTTATTAATTCATTTTATTATAGCATGATAATTAGTATAGGTAAACTCAATGCTCTTTATAGCTGGTATAAGAAAAACTTATATCGTCTGAGCTACCTCTTCAACGGAAGAGAGAACTCATCATAATATTTGCGGTGTTCCTGCGTTAGGGTGAAATGGTTTACAAGGCTGTTGAGTATGCTGGCCTGGCTGGAGAGTTCTTCACTGGCGGCAGCCGATTCCTCCGATGTGGCAGCGGTAGTTTGTACCACGGAGGATATCTGGCCGATTCCCTCTGAGATCTGCTGTATTGAGTCGGACTGTTTTACGGAAGCCTCCGCAATTTGTTCAAGCAGACCGGACATATCTTTTATATTTCCAACAATACCTGATAATGACTCGGCAGTTTTCCCCACGATGGAAGAGCCATGGTTCACCGCCTGGATGGAGCTTTCGATGAGATTTGATGTATTGCGCGTTGCATCCGCTGTTTTTTGCGCAAGGCTGCGAACTTCATCAGCAACAACGGCAAAGCCCTTTCCGGCGTTTCCGGCACGGGCTGCTTCCACCGATGCATTCAATGCGAGGATATTGGTCTGGAAAGCGATGTCATCAATGGTTTTGATAATTCCACTGATTTCACGAGTTTTGTCGCTGATCTCATTCATGGCGGTAATCATGGTGTTCATCTGTTCATTGCCGGATAGTGCGCCGGTAACTGTGATATGGGACAGGTCGTTGGCCTTGAGTGCCATCTCCGCATTGGAAGCGACCTGTTCGGAAACCACGCTGATGGTAGAGGAAATCTGCTGAATGGAAGCGGCCTCTTCCGTGGCTCCCTGGCTCAAGGCCTGGGCTCCGGAGGCAACCTGGTCGGAACCGGCGGCAATCTGGTCGGAGGAATCTCTAATCTGTTCCAGCGTTTCAGTCAAGGTGCGGGAGATATTGAGCAAAGCAGTTTTAATAGAGCTGAATTCACCGATATAATCCGACTGCAGTTCAAAGGCCATATTTCCCTGGGCAATCTGGTTCAGAATGGAGGAAACTTCCTCAATATAATTTTTATACAAATTTAAGGTGACACCAATCTTCTGAAAAGCATCCACCAATAAGCCGACTTCACCGCTGGCTTTTGTATGAAGCTTTACACTGAAATTCCCGTTGGAGATCTCCTGGGCGGCGCCTGTGACTGCCTTAATGGGCTTAACAATTCCATTGCTTACAATAATTCCTGCAATAAGCACGATCACTAATATGACGGCAAGTACGGTATAGATCAACGTTTTCAGCTGCTGAACACTTTGAAACAGCTCCGCCTTGGAGATAACCGCAACATAACGCCAATTGGTCTGATCGGATAAAATACTCTTGATAAAATATGGCTGACCGTTAATGTCTGCCTGAAGGAAATCGGCATTGTTGCTGACCGCCTTCAGAAAATCTTCACCGTAGGCTTCGGAAAGATTGTGAAAGTTATTATCCGGATTGCTGGGATCTGCCAGGATGGTTCCATCGCCGGTAATTATCATATAATAGCCTTTGGAACCTTCAGTTGCATTCTCCACAAGGGAGGAAAGGGCGTCCAGGCTCATATCCATGGCTATTACACCGATGACTTTGCCTTCGGAGTTTTTGAATGCCTGGGAAGCGCCGATGATGGTGATATCATCAGTGGCGTAATAATAAGGCTCACCCAAAACAGCATCATCCGGATGTGCCTTGGCGTTGGGATACCAGGGACGGGTACGCGGATCATAGCCGGCGGATATGTTTGAATCGGGATATTGTATGTATCCTCCATCCTCTGTTCCCATGTAAACATATTGGTATGACGGATGGGATTTGCCGAACTCGGCAAAGCTCCGGAAGATGGACTGTTCCAGCGGCCCGTTTTGTCCGGGCGTCATTTTGGTCTCAGAAGAAGTGGTAACATAGGAGGTAATGGTATTGTCAGTTTCTTTAAGAAGTGAACTGTCCGCATAGTATCTTACATTACTGAGCATACCGTCAAATACGGTGTCGACATTATCGTTCACAAGAGATAATTGGGTATTTACCGAATGTTTCTGTTCCGCCAGCAGGGTATTTTCCATTCGGATTAAAAATAATACACCGACCCCCAGCAAGGGTAAAATTGCAAAAAAAGCGAGCAAGAAGCTTAATTTGAATCTCATAGATTGGAAATAATTCATTTTCATATAAAGATACCATCCTTCTTTGAGAGTGTTAAAATTCTAACATTATTATAGCAAGTTATGGTTAAAGATTCAATCGTGTTCGTGTTAATTCGTCAAGAAACTACAAGCTCTATCAATGCCTTTTATATGCATTTCATAGTTTGCTGAATTATTATGGAGAAAATTAATTGAGCGTATGGTATAATATCGACAGATATTATACCCGCGCCGAACGCAGTGAGTACGTATCTTGCTGTAAAGGAGTGCGAACCTTGGCACGAAGTGCCACATGCCATGGGTACTTGCAGACATGGTATGATAAAAGTGCAGTGAGCATGATGCATCAGGAATACATGGAAGGAGACTGGGTGGGAATGGATCAATATATAGCATTTCTTCGCGGAATTAATGTGGGAGGAAAAAACAAAATATCCATGTCGGAGCTAAAGGAGTTGTTTGAACAAAATGGGTTTCGAAATGTCGTAACCTATATTAACAGCGGAAACATTATTTTCTCCACCGATAATAATGATGAAAGCAAGCTGAAAGAGGAGTGTGAAGCATTGATTTTTGCCCGTTTCCAGTTGGAAATACCGGTTTCAATCCTGTCGGTAAAGGAGTTATCGGCCGCATATGATCATGCCCCTTCGTGGTGGGGGAAGGATAAGACTTCAAAGCACAATGCTATTTTTATAATACCTCCGGTTACAGTAGAAGAAGTGTTTGAGACGGTGGGTGAGATTAAGCCGGAATATGAAACAGTCGCATATTACGGCAGAGTCGTCTTTTGGTCCGCACCGTTGAAGACTTTTTCAAGGACACGTTGGTCAAAGATTGTTGGATCGTCCTTGTATGACAGTATAACCATCAGAAACTCGAACACTGTGATAAAGCTGCTGGAGCTGACAAAATCATGATAAAACTTCTAAAGCCCTTGATGGAACTAATTAAAAAATATTGGATTGGAATCCTATTAGCCCTTGCCTCAATAGCTGCCTTGGACCTTCTCTATGGAACAGTATGTCTGAGCAAGGTATTTGTGGGACTTCCATGTCCTGCCTGCGGTATGACCAGAGCCACAAAGCTCATGCTGACCGGACATTTTAAGGAGTCACTCCATATGCATCCCTTATTGCCGCTTGTTGCTCTGGGAGTGTTAGGATATCCAATTATAAAAAAAACATTAAAAAATTATGTAGTAATTATAAAATTCTATGTTATAATATGCTTAGTTATTTTCTTCGGCGTATATATTTATCGAATGAGGATGTATTATCCCAATATAGAACCCATGGTTTACTACAAGGATAATTATCTTTATAAAATAATGGCGCTTTTACACAGCGAAGGACGGATTAAATAACTTATCATTTAACATAGGAGGAATATAGCAATGGATAATTATGGAGTACAAAACGGGATGCCCAATGGAGAACTTGAAAAGCCCATGAGCCTGGGTGAATGGTTAATAACAATCATTGTACAGATGATTCCTTGTGTTGGAATTATCATGATGTTTGTTTGGGCATTTGGACAGGGGAACATAAGCAGAAGGAATTATTGCCGCGCCATGTTAATTGTAACGGCAGTAGGAATCGTATTAGGCGTAATTTTCTATGCATCAATTGCTGCTTTAATGGCTAATGCATTAAGTTCATACTATTAATATGTCTTATATAATACATAATATATAATACGAAGGGCATGCCCAAAACCAATCCATTTTCAGTTGGTATGCGGCATGTCCTTCCTTTTTGGTCCGGTTCTATTTGTTTCAGCAAAAATTTTGCGGGAAGTGAGCGAACATAAGCTGCAACTGATAGTTGACAGCAATCAACTGCTGATTGGTAGTAAATATATTCATGTTCGTTTTATAATACAGGGATGGAGGTGAGAAAATGACATTAGGCAATAAAATTCAAGAGTTAAGAAAAAGCCGTTCACTCTCGCAGGAAGCGTTTGCAGAGATTATGGGTGTTACGAGACAATCGGTATCCAAGTGGGAATTGGATCAGTCGTATCCGGCCCTTGATAAATTAGTAGAAATAGCGGATTTTTTTAATATTTCACTTGATGAAATGTTGAGGAATGAAGGAAATTCTTCCGTTGCGGCCAATGATTGTCAAGAAAATGGTAAGGATGTTCATGGCGTTAAAGATAATAATAAGGAACAGCTATGGTATTTTATTTGGTTCGCGTTTATGGCTGTCATTATGATGATACTATTCGGAGTTAAGGAATACTTTGCCGGGTTTATCGCTTCACAGATTCTTGTGTGGATCAGTGTGGTTATAAGAATCTACAGCTATATTAAAAAGAAAAGGATGAAGCTTCAATCGTCAACAGGCAATCGGTAAACAATAAATCGGGTTTGGGAGGAGCATATGAGAACGGAACAGGATATGATGAAGATGCTATTTGATATAGCAAAGCAGGATGAGCGCATACGGATTATGACCCTGGAGGGATCCCGTACCAACATTAATATTCCCAAAGATGAATTCCAGGATTATGATGTAACATTTTTTGTAAGCGATGTGGAAGCATTTACAGCAAATGATCATTGGCTTGGTCAATTCGGAACGATCATAATGATGCAAAAACCGGAGGATATGGAGCTTTTCCCGCCGGCAGAAAAAGGGTATTCCTATCTTATGCTTTTTGATGATTATAATAAAATAGATCTTACATTATTACCGTTAAGTGAATTGGATCATTATCTGGATGGTGACAAATTAATAAAGGTTCTGATGGATAAAGACAGCAGAATTCAAAGGGATGTGGTTCCAAGTGATATCGATTACCATGTAAAGAAGCCTACGATGCGGGAATATGATGACTGCTGCAATGAATTTTGGAATGTAACTCCTTATGTGGTTAAGGGGTTGTGCCGTAAGGAAATTCTCTTTGCAATCGATCATTTAAACCAGATACTCCGGTATGAGCTGCTGCGAATGATATCTTGGAAGGTCGGCATTGAAACGGGCTTCTCATTAAGTGTGGGGAAGAATTTTAAGTTTATGGACCAATACATTAGTGAGGAACTGTGGAATAGACTGTTATCCACCTACCGTATGGATTCTTATGAAGCGGTATGGGGGTCGTTATTTGCATGCCATGAATTGTTCAGGGAAGCAGCGAAGGAAGTGGCGAAGCGGCTTGGATATGAATATCCGGGATATGATGAGAACGTAACACGGTATTCTAAGGATATGTATAAAGAATATGGAAAATAATCAGGCGGATAAGCCTGTCATTCTTTCGGAGGATACCGAACAAATCATAGATGGACAAAAACTAAGACAAGGCGAGAGTGCCTTGTCTTAATTAATACAGTCTTATAGCCATTCGCCAAAGCGGCGGAGATAGACCGCCTTGAGCAATTGTGTCGAGAGGCAATATCCCGCCAATAGGAGGATGAGCCATGGGATAAAGACAAACGGCAGAACCAGCATATCCAAGCCGACTGCCATGCCTGAGAAACCAACCGCCAAGGTTACAATTGCAACAATCAATGTGGAAATCAGCAGGGGCTTTGCCGCATGACTCTGTACAAAGGGGAGCCTGGCAGTGCGAATCATATGGATGACCAGAACCTGGGACACCGTACCGAAGACAAACCAGCCGCATTGGAATAAGGGAGCAAGTGCATTTGTATTAGCGCCGATGATTTTCCACATAACCGCGAAGCAGAGAATGTCGAACACCGAACTCAGCGGACCCATAAAGGCCATAAAGGATTTGATGGATTTTGTCTCCCATTTTCGAGGCTTCATCAGGTATTCCTTATCCACGCTGTCAAAGGGAATGCCCATCTGAGAAAAATCGCACAACAGGTTCTGCGTCAAAATCTGCACGGGCAGCATGGGTAAAAACGGCAGGAATAGGGAGGCGGCGATCACCGAGATCATATTGCCAAAGTTTCCGCTGGCCGCCATCTTGATGTATTTGACAATGTTTCCGAATGTCCTTCGGCCTTCGATGACACCTTCCTCCAGCACCATCAGGTCCTTCTTAAGCAGGATAATATCGGCGGTTTCCTTGGCAATATCCACGGCGCTGTCCACCGAGATGCCCACATCGGCCTGGTGCAGCGGCGGCGCATCATTGATGCCGTCACCCATGTAACCTACGGTATGGCCGTTTGCCTGAAAGGCCTTGACTACCCGTTCCTTTTGGGAGGGGGAAAGCTTGGCGAACAAATCACAGGTTTTTACTGCCTCCCGCAGAGAGGAATCATCCATCGCCTCCACATCTTTGCCGGAAAGATACTGAGCCGTGTTGACCCCTACCTTTTTGCAGACCTTAACCGCGACGCCTTCGCTGTCCCCGGTCAGCACAACTGTGCGTACGCCGTGGTCGCGCAGGGCGGATATGGCGGCTCTGGCGCTCTCCTTCGGCGGATCCAGGAAGCCGACAAATCCAATGAGCACCATGTCGCATTCATCGTCGACACCAAATACCTCAATGCCCGGAACCTCGTTCTTCTGTGCCACCGCAATCATACGCAGACCGTCGGCGTTATACCGCTCGTATGTCATCATTACCCGCCTTCTCATTGCCTCGGTCAACGGCAGAACTTCCCCCTGCCATTCCACAAACGAGCAGACGGACATGATTTCCTCCACTGCGCCCTTTGTAATGAGCTGCCGTTTGCCATTCTGGTCTTTCAGCACCACGCTCATCCTGCGCCGTGAGAAATCAAAAGGGATTTCATCGACCCGCACATAGGCAGAAAGCATTTGGTCCAAGCCGTTTTCTATGGCACGGTTAATAATTGCGAGATCAATGAGGTTTTTGAGCCCTGTCTGAAAATAGCTGTTCAGATAGGCATGTCGTAAAATGCGGGTATCGTCCTCACCTAGCACATTCATATATTTTTCCAGCACAATCCGATCCTCGGTGAGGGTGCCGGTTTTATCGGTGCACAGTACGTCTATTTCGCCGAAGGTCTGGATTGCGCCCAGTGTTTTTACGATCACCTGATGCTTCGACATAGAGACTGCGCCTTTGGCCAGCGTCGAAGTCATAATAACAGGAAGCATCTCAGGAGTAAGCCCCACGGCGATGGTGATGGAAAACAGCAGCGCGCTGCCCCAGTCGCCTTTTGTATAGCCGTTGATGAGCAAGACAACGGGAACCATAATAAGCATCAGACGGATGAGCAGATGGCTGACCGAATCCACACCGCGCTCAAAGCTGTTTTTGGCCCGGTCGCCGGAAAGGGATTTTGCCATGGAGCCAATATAAGTACTGTTGCTGATGGCCAGTACGATTCCGGTCGCGCTGCCGCTGATCATGTTCGTGCCAAGGAACCCAATGTTTTGCAGGTCGGTCAGCGCATCGTCCGGTGTATTGCGGATATCGCTGTACTTTTCAACAGGGTTTGATTCGCCTGTGAGCGCTGCCTGGGCGATAAAGGTATCCTTTGTGGTTAAAAAGCGGATATCAGCCGGAAGCATGTCGCCGGCCCCCAACCGTACGATATCGCCCGGTACGATTTCATCAATTGGAATTTCAAGCTGCATTCCGTCCCGCAGCACATCCGCTTTGTTGGAAATCATTTTAGAGAGCTTTTCCGCCGCCGCATTGGAGCGCTGGTTCTGTACAAATGCCACGAGGCCGGATAGTACGATGAGGGACAAAATGATACTTACGGTTAAAAAATCGGGCTTTGCAGAATAAATAACATCGGTAAAAAAGGTAATGACGGAGATGGCAAGCAGCACAACGTTAAAGGGATTAACCACCGCTTCACGCAACCGGTGCAGCACCGTATTGTTATTGCCGGCAGTAATGACATTTTTGCCGTATTCGTCCTGGCGTTCCTTAGCCTGTTCCGAAGTCAGACCGGAGAATGTGGCCGACAAGGACGCAAACAATTCCTCCGTCGGAAGGAAGGCATAGCTGCGGAGATTCTTTTCGCTTTCATTTTGTTTTTGCTGGAGAGGGGCATTGCCCTTGTGAAATAATTTCATTGGAATCAGTCCTTTCCTGTTAGTATTCCCATGAAAACACAAAAGCAACAAAAAAAGCCGCCCAAAAGGCGGCGTCAAGGCAGCAATCAATCAGCCCATCGGCAGATAAGCGCAATGGACGACCGACCGCAACCGGCGCAAGCCGTTCGGTTTTGTGTTTTCTTCGGGTATGAAGATGATTAAGCAACTTCGATGGGGGTGACCATCCATTGTCTCACTTCCTTTGGTAATAAGATTTGGCATACATTACTTGCCATGCTTATCATAGCATTTGCAGCATACAGAGTCAAGAAGGGGTTGAAGTAATGAACGCTGAAGTTAATCTGAAGCTCATCTCTGTTCTCACTACTGAGAAGAGAAAGCTCTATCAATCCTACCACCACGGAAAAGAAACCATGATGGCACCTTTGAAAGCCATATATTCAAGATAAAATGATGCGAATTATTTCATGAGTATTCATAAAATTAACTTGAAACTATGCGTAATAACGCATATAATTTTTATGATCTCAAGAAATTGAAAACACGGAGAAGCACATGGAGTATATGACGATACGGCAGGCCGCCGAAAAGTGGGGTGTTTCGGTTCGGTGGGCAGAGACAATCGTAAAGAATGGACGCATTGACGGCGCAGTACGGCCAAGCCGCGACTGGCTTATCCCTGCCTGCGCTGAAAAACCCATTGACCCTCGCTGGGATCGAAAGAGAACCAAGGATGCACTTGCCGATGACCTGCTCGGCGTGATTGCCGCCACGGATACCTCCTTGCCCGCCCATAACCCGGACGCGATTTTAAATACCGTGAGCGATAGACTGCGGTGCATTTTAGAGGCGGAGCTTGCTTATCTGCGAGGCGATTTCGCAGGGATCATGGCTTGTTATGAGCAAACTCATGGGGATGATGCAGTACGGCTGCGCATCTGCCCTGCGGCAATCGCAGCGGCTATGAGCTTGGGGGACTACAACGCCTATATGAAGATTGATGCGTACTTGAAACAGTGCACAAAGGCTGATACGAACGGTAAAACGAAAGCTTTGGCGGAGCTTTCGCTGGCGACTGCCGCCGTCAGCATGATTGCTCCTAATATGGCTCCGCAATGGCTTGAAACAGGCAATTTAAGTGCTATTGCGCCGATGCTCAAACGAGATGCCGTCTATCTGCGGGTAAAATATTTTCAATGCACGAGGCAGTTCGAAGCCATGCTGGCCGCAGCGGAAACGGCACTGTCCCTTTGTGCATCAGAGCTAGAAACCACAGGGCATCATGACATCTATATGCGCCTGATGTGCGCTGTCGCCTGCCGCTATCTTGGGCAGGAGATTAAGGCGAAGGAGTGGCTGCTGGAGTCTATGCGCATGGCCTTGCCCTACGGCTTTATCACACCCTTTGCAGAAAATGTCACCGCTCTGGGCGGCCTGATGGAGCAATGCCTTGAGCAGGAATTTCCTGACCATTACGATGCAATCATCAAACAATGGAAGCGCACATGGAAGAACTGGATTTCTTTCCACAACCGTTTTCCAAGGATAATATCACGCTCATGCTGACCCTGCGGGAATATCACCTTGCCGTATTGGTGGCGCATCGCGTGCCGTATGCCAAAATCGCAAGGCAGCATCATATTTCTGTCGGCAGACTGAAAAACATCATGCTGGAGATTTACGAAAAGTTATTTATTTCCGGTCGAGAGGAGCTTGAAAGATACATTTTGTGACAAAAAAAACGTGACTTTTTGAGGGTAAAAAGTCACTACCGAATCATAAATTCATCCCCTATGATAGTAATGGAAAACCATCATAGGGGATTTTTCTATACCCCGCACCGAAAAGGAGCGTGAGAGGATGCGTCCCGAACAAAAGAAGTTATATCGGGCCGAGCAAATGCCCTACGACCCCATCGGCGTCTGTATGTGTGATGAGAGACGGCGCAAAATCGAATCAAACAAGGAGATGGTTCTATGAACACAATTATACACAAACCACACCAAAGGCTTTTGGCAATTGCATTATCCTTTGTCATGCTGCTTGGATTTTTGCCCATGACTGCCTTTGCGGAAAGCGACGTACCCGATATGGGTGTGAGCGGTGAAATCATTGCGTTTGAATCGCTGACCGAAGAAGCGGCAAATCAAACTGTACCCTTGGGTACGTCATTGGACAAATTGAATCTGCCTGAAACCTTAACGGCGGCGCTTCGCGTTGCAATGCCTACGGATGCAACGATTTCATCAGGCAAAATATCTGAAACCACGGAGAGCACAATTCCTGTGTCTGTGACTTGGGTGTCCGAGCCGGAGTATGACAGTGATACGGAGGGAACCTGCATCTTCACAGCCCAAATGTCAGGTTATACCCTAAGCGCCGAGCCGCCGCTCATCACGGTTACAGTAGGCAAAGCAGCAGAAAAAATTACGTTGCTGGTTGACGCCCCACTGGCAGCCGGCGATGTTAACAGAACACATTATGCATATGATGCCACCGCCAAAAAGCTGACCATTAAAACCAACGAAGGCCCGGCAAGCTATAAGTATTATAAGGACATTCCAATAGCCGATGTCACAACTGTAGAAATCTTGGATGGTGTGACTTACATCGACTCTTCGGCGTTCGGAGACTTTTCTGCACTTACATCGGTACTTCTTCCACTTAAGCTGGCCTCCATCGGTGATTCTGCGTTTGCAGGTTGTACATCGCTTGCAGGGATAACAATTCCGGGCTCGGTGACCTCTATCGGCGATACTGCTTTTTTCGAGTGTTCATCACTTTCGTCGATACTCATATCACCCTCGGTGACCTCCATCGGCGAGAGAGCGTTTGATAACTGTACATCGCTTAAAGCTGTGGGTATTCCGAACTCGGTGAGTCGTATCGAAGCATTGACGTTCGTAAATTGTACATCGCTTGCATCGGTAACGCTTCCGGACTCGGTAACGTTCGTCGGATATCAAGCGTTTTGGAAGTGTAAATCACTTACCTCGGTAACGCTTCCGAAAACCGTGACCTCAATCAGCGAAGAGGCATTTAAAGGCTGTTTATCATTAACGATCAGGTTAACAAGTGATACCGCCCCCAGCTTCGGCATTGAATGGGCAAATAGTGTTCCGGCGGTATATTACCCCGGCAAGTGGGGTGCGCCGAATACGATTACGAATCTAAATTACTCAAACAATGCCAAAGGCATTATTGATCATGCAAAAATCCAAGACATTTACCAGCCTTTTGGAAATATAGCTGCGAACAGCACAGTTGCCGAAACAGCACAGTACACCGGCACGGTTACATGGAGTCCGAATGACAATCCGTTTAAAGGTAAAACAGTCTATACGGCAACCATTACACTGACCCCTAAAGATGGATTTACCCTTTTATACGTTCCCGCAGACTTCTTCACGTTGCCCTTTGGACCGCCTAATGTCAGCAGTGTCAGCAATGCGGCAAATTCAGGTGTAATAACGGCAGTATTCCCCGAAACGCTTGAATTCCTGGCAATAACAATAAAGGATATTCCCGGCGTTGCCGTTCCTGTGGCAGGTGCAATTCCGGCAGACATAATTACCGAAACAGAGCAGTACACCGGTACGGTCACATGGTTTCCGGCAGACAGCACTTTTAAGCCAAATACGGCCTATACGGCAACTATTATATTGACCCCTAAAGATAACTTTGTCTTTCTTTCCGTTGGAGAAAACTTCTTCACCGTGGCGGGAGCGAAGACGAGCAATGCTGTAATGTCCAGCAAAGTTACGGCGGAGTTCCCGGCGGCTCCGACCTATACGGCAACCATCAACCCCACAAGCAAAACCTTTCCGGTGGCTACGGCTGGATATGGCGCACAGACCACACAAGAGTTCACCATCACCAATACCGGCACGGGGCAGATCACCGGACTTTCCGCAGTCCTCGGCGGCAGTGACTTTGAGATCAGCACCGCACTTTCGGGAACGAGTATCAATGCGGGAGAAACGGCTGCCATCAGTGTGCGCCCCAAGACAGGGCTTGCAGCGGGAACTCATACCGACACGTTAACTATCACAGGCAGCAACGGAATCTCCCTAACGGCTAATTTGTCCTTTGAGGTAACGGCGGCTCCGACCTATACGGCAACCGTCAACCCCACAAGCAAAACCTTTCCGGCGGCTACGGCTGGCTATAGCGCACAGACAGCGCAGCAATTCACCATCACCAATACCGGCACAGGGCAGATCACCGGACTTTCCGCAATCCTCGG
>JAFAGA010000056.1 GCA_023423045.1 Bacillota bacterium
ATGCGGACCTTCTTTCCCTTGATCACCGAACCGCTGTCCGGCTCCTCCAGTCCGGCAATTATTTTAAGAAG
This sequence comes from Bacillota bacterium, assembly GCA_023423045.1. Classification (GTDB taxonomy): domain Bacteria; phylum Bacillota; class Clostridia; order Lachnospirales; family Lachnospiraceae; genus Mobilitalea. Next base: position 72 of record JAFAGA010000056.1, read on the forward strand.
GGTGGATTTACCCGTACCGTTGATCCCGATCACTCCGATTTTCTCACCCTCATTAATTCCAAAAGTAACATGGTCAAAAAGCATACGCTCCGTATAACTTTTGCTCATATTTTCAACTGTCAATAAATTCATAAAAGTAACCTTTCTATGCTGTGTCCAAAATGCATGTCTATCGTATCACAGGATAACTGCAAAGTCCAGATAAAATCCATTGCCTGTATCAAGTGAAGGTTGCTGTTCAGAGTGCCATATCATGATGATGCTGGGGTCAAAAGGTCATTTTTAAGTGTATCCTGCTAATTCCATGTAATTCCGAAAAAATACCTTTGATTTTCTGACCGTAAGGCCTCAAAGGTATTTCTTATCACTTTTCCTTATTTTCTTATTATCTCATTTCTTCCCGGACCGTTGGAGATCATGGTAACGGGAACCTCAAGCTCTTTCTCGATGAACTCGATATATCTTCTGCAGTTTTCCGGAAGCTCCTCATAGGTTTTAATCCCCCTGATATCCGTTTTCCACCCCGGAAGGTACTCATATACCGGCTTTGCCTTGGCAAGCTTCACCGTGGTCGGAAAATCCTTCGTCACCACACCGTCGATTTCATATCCCACACAGACAGGAAGTGTATCCAGATATCCGAGAACATCCAATACTGTAAGGGCAACCTCCGTCGCTCCCTGCATTCTGCAGCCGTAGCGGGAAGCCACTGCATCAAACCAGCCCATTCTCCTGGGCCTTCCGGTGGTAGCTCCGTATTCGCCGCCATCTCCTCCGCGCCTCCTCAGCTCATCCGCTTCTTCTCCGAAGATTTCGCTGACGAATTCACCGGCACCTACCGCCGAGGAATACGCCTTTACTACGGTAATAATCTCTTTTATCTCATAAGGAGGAATTCCCGCACCGATGGCTCCGTAAGCAGCTAAGGTGGAGGAGGAAGTAACCATAGGATAGATTCCAAAGTCAGGATCCTTCAATGCTCCCAGCTGTCCCTCCAGAAGAATATTTTTTCCGGCCTTAATAGCTTCATGCAGAAATGCGGACACATCACATACATAGGGCCCTACCAGATCTGCATATTCCAGCAGGGTATGGTATAATTCCTCGGGATTAATCGCAGGCTTGTGATACATATGCTCCAGAAGAATATTCTTCATCTCACATACACGGAACACCTTTTCCTTCAATGCTTCCGCATCAAATAATTCGGAAACCTGAAAACCGATTTTTGCATATTTATCAGAATAAAAGGGTGCAATCCCGGACTTTGTGGAGCCAAAGGATTTTCCCCCTAACCTTTCTTCTTCATACTGGTCAAAAAGGATATGATAGGGCATCATAATCTGTGCCCGGTCCGATACCAGAATTCTTGGTTCCGGCACTCCCCGGTCTACCAGAGACTTAATTTCCTTCACCAGATAGGGGATATTCAGCGCAACACCGTTGCCGATGATGCTGGTTGTGTGCTGATAGAATACTCCGGATGGCAGAAGATGAAGCGCAAATTTACCGTATTCGTTGATAATCGTATGGCCGGCATTGCTGCCTCCCTGATATCTTACGATAATATCTGCCTCTTGTCCCAGCATATCCGTAATTTTTCCTTTTCCCTCGTCGCCCCAATTAGCACCTACAATTGCTCTAACCATATCAAAATCCTCCTTGGCTTATGTGGCAGACCGTATTATGATATTACCTCTGTCACAATAAATTATGATATCCAGTTACTTTATAATCATAAGCCAATCAGCTGCATAAATAAAATTAATATTAATTATGCTTGACATAATCAAAGATTATGCATCGTTCAAATAAGGGTCTAAAGCATACGAAGCAGACTTTTCTTCCCGGTAAGCTTATCCGCGATTGTCCCGGCGGCTTCCCGTATATATGCTATGGTTCTGTCATAGCTGATATAAACCGGATCGAGAAATTCATGCTCTTCCAGAAAATGATATCTCACCAACCAGTCCATCGAGTTCTTCATCTCCAGGGTACTCAGCAGTCCGTCAATCCCGCATACCTCTGCCTGCTCAATACAGCGGCGGATCTTCTCCATATCTTCATAACGCCGCACCAATAAAAAATCATTCCGATTCATATCCTGGACAATATATTCAAAAAAGCGATGATCATTCTGGCGGATGCCCATTTGTTCCATACTTTTGCAGAACTCCTTGCGGATGGTAAGAATAAATAACTCATCCGCCAAAACATGTGTCACATAGCCCAGGTATATATCCTCCAGACCATCTCCCCGTTCCCTGTTCTGCGCTGCAAATTTCTCCAGCCGCTTTCGGTAAGTACTCTGGTGCTTCTCCAGCTCAAAATCCATATCCGGTATCCCATCCCGAAAATGGGTGTGCTTTTTATACTCTCTGATATATCCTTCCCGTGCATGAATTGCGTCCGGCGCCAGGTTACCCAAATAGAACAGCTCTTCCTTGCGGATACTTCCCTCAGGAAGCTGTTTTATTATCTCTCTCGCAATAACCATATGGGTAATCAGGCCCGCCATAGTATTCCTCCATTATTGCTTTCCAGTACTGAATTATCCAAAAAACATGGATTTTGTGCAGCTCATTGTATCCTGCCAAAACTTCTTAAAAGCTTAAGCTTGCTTATTGCAGAATCAGCTTTCCACCAGTTTTCCGAGACAGCAAATTCATTCGCATACTTTTCTTTATTTTCAAACCAACTGAATGTAATTCCCCAAACTCCGTTTTTGGGTCTTGTCTCAATAATATAATCAAGCTCTTTTTGCATAATCTCCTCATTATCTTTATAAAATTCGCTGTCTGGCGAGGAAATAAAGCTTGACGGTATTTTCCCATAATAAGCCCATTTGGAAATATCCCGTTCTATTGAGTCACTAACAAGCTTTTTTAAAGTCCTTGACAAAAATTCAATATCATATTTATCAGTTAACCCAAGCTGCTGTATGATATCTTTAAGTGCACAATATCCACTCAAGCCCATTTCGCCGTAGTTGCCCGGAGTATAGAGCCTGGCAATTAATTTATCAATAACTGCAAAAGCCCGTTCATATAAATCTGAGTCTTTATCAGCGAACTTCAAGATAAAGCAGGCAATCCCCGCCGAAACTCCTATGCTTTCATACTCATTGGCTTCACTGTCATAGGTCCACCAAGGTGCATGCGGATAATCGTCGTTAGACGGAATGCTAAATAGCCAGCCATTGTCGCTGCGATGCATGCCGCTATCAAGAAATTTTAATATCCCCTGCATCATCGGATGATTTATGTCCGTAAAATTTATTTCATTCAATTTTCTTATAGCGTTAAGTGTCGTATAAGGCGAAGAATTGGGATTCCAACTGTCCGGCTCAAGAGCATTACCAAATCCCCCATCCTCGTTTTGATAAAAAGCCAAAGCCGAAATAATAGCATCCTTGCTGCCATTTTCAAATTCGTATTGCCATACGGCCAATTCAATTTGCCGCGCATTCCGATAAATCCAATACTGAATCTCATTAAAGGATTGTTTACTCAGTTTTTTCATCCATTCTCCTCCTATGTAATTAGTATCTGTATTATACGCTACATTTTAAATTTGTCATTGTAAAAAAGGGACATGTTTTGTATATACTCTTGAGGAGACAAACCACAAATTGTTTTAAACTCATGGATGAAATGAGGTTGGTCAAAAAAGCCCGCTTGCGTTGCAACATCGATAAGATGCGTGGAATTGCTTTGTAATAGCCGTAAAGCATAATTTACACGCACAATGCGCGAAAAAGTTTTTGGGGTAGTACCTACATATTGTAAGAATAACCGCCTTATATGCTTTTCACTGTAATAAAACTCGGAAGATAAATCTCGCATGCTTATGCCCCCGTTTTGCGTGGTGATTTTATTCATCATTGCCGTAACACCCTTCCCGGCTTTATAATCCATCAATCTGGTAATGAATATTCTGTCGAGAGCTTTTATCAAATCTTCAATACATTCTGATTTCATCAGTTCATTTTCAATGGATTGAGTGAGTATTTTATCTAATTCATTTAATTGGAATGCATTGTCGGTCAGCTCAAATTGGTCAACATTAAGGAATGGATATAAGCAGCCCGAATGAAATTCAATTAGCAGCAAAAACTTCATCTTATTTGCACGGGCCCCAACATTACATGCTTTTGTGTTTACTCCTCGCAAATTGCTGGATATATGATTGGTGCTCACAGATATAACCATTGTCGAACTTGCTGTTGGCAGAATCGTATAGTTATTCGCCATATCTATGGGGAATGTAATCGTATAACATGAGATATAGGGCTGTAATAAGATATGCGGCGGAACGTATAGAAAATTGTTTCCGCGGCTTAGTGACATCCCTTTATAACACTCTATATTTTTGTGAGAAATCATCTGCATGTCCTCTCAATCCATTGTTATTATCAATAAAAACGCTATTTATAGCCAGCATCATAAATTTTGTACTATCTCTATTATTATATACCATAACACAAGGATCTTCAAAGTTTATGCCATATTTCTTCATGAAATTTCTACATAAAACTGTAACCATCTGCATTCGAAGAATGAGTCTATGATAAGGTTAAATCACAGTTTCTTTTAAAAAAGAACTTTTCTACTTCATAATACCTTACAATAAAAAAAGTCTGTTAATGATTTATTTAAACCATTAAACAGACCTCACAAATACAGAAATAATATTACTTTATACCAGTAGAACCAAAACCATTAGTACCTCTACCGGTTTCATCAAGGGTATCTTTCTCATCAAATTCAACCGCAAGATATGGCATAATAACTAATTGTGCCACTCTTTCATTGGGATTCACTGTCTTCCTATCGTCAGTATCATTATGCAGCGAAATTATAATTTCTCCCCGGTAATCACTATCAATTACGCCTACGCAGTTTGCCGGCCTTAAGCCTTGTTTTGTTGCCAATCCGCTTCTGGCATAAACAGCGCCGAAATAGCCATCCGGTATCGCCATTGATAATCCCGTTCCAATCATAGCTGTTGCATGTGCTTCAACGCTAATTGCTTCTTCGTTGTTAGAATACAGATCCCATCCGGCCGCCTGTTCACTTCCTCTGGTCGGCAGTACTGCTCTGTCATTAAGTTTTTTAATATCTATTTTCATCATCTTTCACCCATCCTTTTACCTGGATTACTTATCGAACTATCTTTCAGCTTTTTCAGGAACTATTCTTTCAACATTCCCAGCAATTCTTTCGCAGCCTTGGAGATCGGATTTGTGCGGCTTGTAATAATACAGAAATGTCTCTGCGGTATTTCCTTCTCAAACTGCAGCTGAAACAGCTCCCCATTATCCAAGGCATCCCGGGCAAAGTCCATGACTACACAGCCAATTCCCAGATTTCGAATTGCAAATTTAACTATAATATCGCTCATCGCCAATTCAAACTCCGGCTTGATCTCCACCTCATTGTCCTGCAGAAATTCATCGATATACCGCCTGCTGCTGGTATTGTGCTCCAGGCAAATCGCCGGAAGCTCCTCCAGGGCCCGATACGGAAGTACCTTATCCTTCAGATCCATAAAACGGCTGCCGGCGACAAAAATATCCCGTATCTCTCTTACCCTCTCCGCCGCTATCTCAGGCTTCGCTTCAAAGGGTTCACTGACAATACCAAAATCAATTCTGCCGCTGTACAGATGCTCCAGGGTCTCAGGCGTGGGCGCGTTTGTAACCGTCACCTTAATCCCGGGAAACCTTTCATGGAATTTCTCCAGATATGGAAGCAAATAAAACTGAAGCGTCATATCACTGGCTCCAATCCTGATCTCTCCATTTTCCAAATCAAGCATTTTCTGAAACTTTGCTTCTCCCAATAAGATATACTCGTAACCCCGTTTCACATAGCCATACAGAACCTCTCCCTCCGGAGTCAGCCTCACCCCTTTGGGTATCCGCACAAAAAGCCTGCTTCCAAGGCTTGTCTCCAACAGCTTGATGGCCTGACTGACTGCCGGCTGCGAAATACAAAGCTCTTCACCAGCCTGGGTAAAGCTTCCTGCCTTTGCAACATGGCAAAAGATACGGTAATACTCCAAATCGATATTCATATCATTTCCCCTTATGGAAATTATAAATTAGATACTTTCTGCCTATAGTCTGCGCCGGCCTCCTATATCGCCTTCAACGGCGGTAAACAAGCCGGCACAGTCTATTCACCTCAGCCGTCCTATCCTGCGCAAACCGCATCAATTTCCAGCTGCAGAGTCTTTAAATCTTCGCGAATGCTCAGCTGCTGAGGGCAGACCTCTTCACACTGTCCGCATTCTACGCATTGAAGTGCTTTCTCTTCTTCTTTGATATTATTCTTCCACTGCCACTGAAGCTCTCCGTTGTTCATATAAACTCCATACTGATTCCAGATGGAGAAATTCTTGGGAATATCTACTCCCGCAGGACATGGCATGCAATATGCACATCCTGTGCAACCGTTTTTCACTCTTTTCCGCAAGGTTTCAGCCACCGCAGCCACTGCCTGATTCTCTCTGCCGTCCAGAGCAACAAAGCGATTAAAGGTATCGATATTATCCTCTACCTGCTGCTCGTCGGACATACCGCTAAGAATCACCTTTACATTCGGTAAGGATCCCACCCATCGAAGAGCCCAGGAAGCCATGGATTTATCCAAATCAATTTCCTTCAGATGCTCCGCGGCATCCTCCGGCAATCCGGCAAGAGAACCACCCTTGATCGGCTCCATAATAATTACCGGAACGCCCAGCTTCTCTGCCAGCTCGTATCCTTTCATTCCGGCCTGCTCCTCCGTATCCATGTAGTTCAGCTGGATCTGACAGAAATCCCAGTCACGGTAGGAAATAATATGTTCAAAAGCATCATACTCATCGTGGAAGGAAAAGCCCAGATACCTGATCTTCCCCTCTTCCTTGAGCTGATCCACGATTTCCAGTACTCCCAGGCTCACCATTTTATCAAAACTTTTTCTGTTAAGAGCGTGGAGTAAATAAAAATCGATATAATCCTTATGCAGCTTTGTCAATTGCTCCTCAAAAAGCCTGCGCACATCCTCCGGCTTTTCTACCAGCCAGCAGGGAAGCTTGGTTGCAAGATAATACGAGCTTCTGTCATATTTGTCCAGAGCCTTGCCGGTAAATATTTCACTTTTACCCTCATGGTATACATAAGCCGTATCATAATAATTGACTCCGTTCTGATACGCATAGTCCATCATCTTTTCCGCCCTGGCCTCATCAATGCTGCCATCCTCGTTTTTCGGAAAACGCATACAGCCAAAGCCCAGCAGGGATGTTTCTATACCCAGTTTATCCACTTTTCTGAATTCCATAAATAACCTCCTTTGTTTCCGCCTGCCATAAGCAGATATTTATAAACTGCCTCCATTATATTACCGGAATGAACCCCATATTCCTGTAATCGTGATGCACGGCGCAAGTACAGCGCCTTTTATCAGAAGTTAAAGAACAACTTCTGATAACTTATATTACAGGAACGAAATTCATGTTCCTGTAATCGGAGTATGAGAAGGAGATGTACTTTCTTCTCATAACTTATATTATTACATGTATTCTTTGATAGTTCAATGTATTTCCTTAGCCATCTGGCAAGAAATATTACAATTTGGCTCATGGCACCCAGCCTTTCTTTTATCTGCTTTTCTTTGAGTAATTGCAGAAGGCTGCATTAGTCACTCTACTTTTTCTTCCTGCAGTAAGCAATTGTCAAACCAATTGTTAAGGCAATAACAGCAGCTGTCATACCGTACAAAATATAGCTGTTCACCGGCTCACTTGTTACAATAATACTGGTCGGACCATCCGCTCCGCCTATTATGCCATAGCTCTCTTTGTGAATCTGATACAATGCATTCATATCCAACCAGCTGAAAACAATTAATACGATACCGGCAATGCTGAGCACCATTAGCGCAATCATACGTCTAATCTTCATGTGCCGTCCTTCTTTCCTGTGATCTGTTCCCTACAAAACTCCTCACTGTCTCTGCCTTACTCTCACTCTTGTGTTTTCCCGGAAGAAATCCGGAAGGTTTCAGACTGAAAGCTGCTATAATACCTGCCTTCCCTTGCGGTAAACTTAAGCACGCAATAATCCGGATCATCAACCCCCAGAGGATAGTATGTGATATCCCCGGGAAGCCAGATCATCTCTTTGCTCTTTGCATCCTCAAGAACCTCCATGGTTCCCTTGAGCATGACACCACGGTAAAACCGCCTGTCACTAAAATAAATACAGGCCTTCGGATTATCCTTATATTGCTTCACCCGCATGGAGGAGGTATTGGTTGAAAAGTAAAATACCCGGATCCCTTCCCTCTTCCTGGGTGCATACATTGCCTTTGTGTTCGGATATCCCTCTTCGTCAACCGAACTGATATGGGCTATTGTCTGCTTGTCTATTAAATTGCCAATGGTTTTCACGGAATCCCTCATCATATGATATTCTCTCCATTTCTGCCCTGCTTCCCGGCTTTCTCGCAGGATTCTGTATGCAAACCCTGTTCCGGTTCCGGCATTTTATCGAACATTTGTACCTTTTTTATCATAATACAAGCCGTGCAAAAAAACAATACCAAAAATTTCTACTTTTGAATTGACCAAATCGGTCAATTATGTTATACTATTTTTTGACCAGATTGGTCAATAATATAAACTTTTAGGAGGAGGATGGTATTATCAGCTACGAGAGCTTTGAGCACCTGGAAGAAAGTAAGAAGCAAAAGATTATTAACGCAGGCTTTATGGTTTTTGCAGAGCATGGCTATGCCAAGTCCTCTGTGGACGAGATAATCAAAGCGGCGGATATTTCAAAGGGAAGCCTGTTCTATTATTTTGAGTCAAAGAAAAATTTCTTTGTGTATCTGTATGAATACAGCGGCCGAAAGATGGAACAGCTCATCGATTCACCGGGTCCGGAGGGAAAGCCCTCCTATATGGAATATACCGACTTTTTTGAGCGGCTGAATGCAGTTCACTGCCTGAAGCTCAGGTGTTCTCTTGAACATCCCCATATGAACCGTTTTATGAAACGGGCCGCCTTCGAGACCGCACCTGCCGTCCGCCAGACGATAACCGCAGTAAATTCAAGATACACAAAGGAACGGGCAACGCTCTTCTTCCAGGAATTGGATTGTTCAAAATTCAAGGAGGGCATTGATCCAAAAATGGTGATTCAGCTGCTTGCCTGGACCTCCGAGGGTTGTGCAAATCAGATGCTGGGAGAGCCGGCTCCGGATTTCAATGAGCTAAACCGGCTGTATTTCTCCTATGTTGAGATGTTTCGCAAGAACTTTTATAAAGAGAAATATCTATGATGCATCCCGCATTCATGAGGTACCGTTCACCTTCATACTTCACAAACCAAACAATATGCAGGACAGAAAGGGGATAATTCACATGTCTGTTATTGAAACGACTCATCTGACCAAGGATTATGGCAATCATAAGGGCATCTTTGATCTCAGCTTCCAGGTCAGGGAAGGAGAGGTCTTTGGCTATCTCGGTCCCAACGGTGCCGGTAAAACCACTACGATCCGCCACCTGATGGGCTTCTTGACTCCCGATCATGGAAATGCCCGGATTCTTGGCAGGGATTGCCGCAGGGACTCTGCCAAAATCATGCGGAATCTGGGTTATCTGCCCGCGGAAATCGCTTTTTTTGACGGAATGAGCGGTCTGGAATTCCTTAAATTCATGGGGGAGATGAGATGCCTGTCAGATACCTCCCGCCGCGACAGGCTGATCGAACAATTTGAGCTGGATACCCGGGGACGCATTCGCAAAATGTCCAAGGGTATGAAACAAAAGCTTGGTATCATATGCGCTTTCATGCATGATCCCATGGTTCTTATTCTGGATGAGCCGACCAGCGGCCTTGACCCTCTGATGCAAAGAAGATTTGCCGATTTGATTCTGGAGGAGAAAGCAAGGGGCAAAACCATTCTTATGTCCTCCCACAGCTTTGAAGAGATCCAGCGCACCTGTGACCGGGTCGGCATTATCCGTCAGGGAGATCTGGTAGCCATTGAAGATATTCACATATTGAAGGAAAAGAGGAGAAAGACCTATTCGGTGACCTTCGCCACCCCGGAGGATGCCGCTGCGTTCCAAAACGAGAACGGCTTTGATAAAATCACGGTAAAAGAGACAACTGCGAAGGTAAGTATACTCGGGAATGCGGCCTCACTGCTGCAGAGGCTGGCTAAATACAGCGTGGTAGATCTTGACACAGAAAGCAGCAGCCTGGAGGATGTTTTTATGCAATATTACGGCGCCTCGGATCCGGATGGTGCCGTCAGGAAACAGGAGGATGCACAATGATCAGCAAACCGTTAATGAAAGCCGCCATAAAGCAAAACTATATTGTATTTATCATTATCTTCGGTGTATTGATGCTCTACCTTCCTATCATTATCAGTATGTACAATCCGAAGACCCAGGAGAGCCTGGACGAGATACTCACCATGCTGCCCCAGCAGCTGATTTCAGCCATGGGCTTTACGGGGGACATGGGCTCTCTGCTCACCTTCATCGCAACCTATTTCTATGGGTTTCTGATTTTGCTGCTGCCGATGATTTATACAATCACCGTAGCAAACCGCAGCATTGCCTCCCATGTGGACAGAGGCTCCATGGCCTATTTGCTTTCCACCCCCAATACAAGAAGGAGAATAGCAGGAACTCAGGGCTGCTTTCTTTTGATCAGCACCACCCTTCTCCTCTCTTTTATAACTTTGGCCGGTATTCTGATCTGTGAACTTCTCTTTCCCGGGGATTTGGATATCAAGGGCTTCCTTCTCCTGAACCTCGGAGCGCTGCTGCTGTACTTCGCCCTGACCGGAATCAGTTTTTTTGCCTCCTGCGCCTTTAATGATGCGAAAAATTCCCTCGCTCTGGGGGCCGGTCTGCCGGTTGCTTTTTTACTTCTGCAAATGATATCCGATATCGGAGAGAAATTTAATTTTTTGAAATATTTCTCCCTTTATACCTTGTTTAATCAGTCAAGCATTACCTCCGGGGGGAACTACCTGCCCTCCTTCCTCCTATTGGCAATCATCGGAATTGTACTCTACGGCGCAGGCATCGCTTTCTTTCACAGAAGGGACCTGCCCCTGTAAAAGGGAAGCTGTCCATTATCCCTCAGGAGATTCATTGGACAGCTTGATTGAAAATCGGAATATAAACTCCTGGTTGGGAAAACGGATAAAATCACTCGCGATTTCTTCCAGGTAAATGGGGCCCTCTGTCACTAAAGCTCTGTATTCCAATAATTGAATAAAGCCCTCAGACAAATATTTTCCATAAACATCAGAAAATACCTTCTCTTAATTCGGAAATCCATGCCGCAATGCTTATAAAATAACCTATAAATTCTAACACTAAGCTTGGTACTATTCTAAGAAGAAAGAAAGGTGGTCGTACATGAATTCAGTTCACTACCAGGTCGAGGGATTAATAAACACACCGGTGAAAACTCAGGTTAAAAATGTACTGGAGAAGCTGGACGGAGTCCAAAGGGTGAATGTGGACTTACACCGCAGCTCTGTTGAGGTCAATTATAACAGCCCGGCAAAAGAGAGCGAAATCCGTGCCTGTATTGAGCAGGCAGGCTGCTGGATAAAGCAATAACAGAAGTATTACCCTGCTGTTGCGGTATCTTCGGTATGCAAAAAGAAGTATGTAGAAATTCCCGCACTCTACATACTTCTTTCATTTTTAATATCACGGTTTTTGTTCACAAACGTCTTCGGAGTTGAGATAAGCAGCTTCGGCGCCTCTCCCAACATCAGTCTTATAAGCCCGCCCTGTCACACCTTGATGTCCGCTTTTATTCCAAGATACTCCCGGTTCTCCTCCAGGATGGGTCGGATTACCTCATTTATAAATTCCTCCGTCTGTTCCTTGGCTCTGCCGGTGTATAATGCCGGGTCCATGGCAGTCTTCAGCTCCTCCAGACTTATATTGAAAGCAGAATCCGCCGCTATCAGCTCCAGCAGATTGTTCTCCAACCCTTTCTCCTTCACATTCCTGCCGGCCTCCATAGACAGGGTGCGAATCCTCTCATGAAGCTCCTGGCGGTCTCCTCCGGCTTTTACTGCTGCCATCATAATATTCTCCGTCGCCATGAACGGAAGCTCCGCCATCAGGCGTTTTTCTATCACCTTGGGGTACACCACCAGACCGTCCACCACATTCAGATATAAATCAAGAATGCCATCCACCGCAAGAAACGCCTCCGGTATGCTGATCCTTTTGTTCGCAGAATCATCCAGGGTACGCTCAAACCACTGGGTTGCCGCGGTAATGGCCGGATTCATCGCATCCGCCATCACATAATTGGCAAGGGAAGCGATGCGTTCACTTCTCATGGGGTTTCGCTTATAGGCCATTGCGGAGGACCCGATCTGATTTTTCTCAAAGGGCTCCTCGATCTCCTTCAAATGCTGCAGCAGCCGGATATCATTGGAGAACTTGTGGGCGCTGACAGCAATTCCCGACAGCATACTTAGGACACGAAGATCAATCTTTCTGGAATAGGTCTGCCCTGCTACAGGGTAGCAGCCGGAGAAGCCCATCTTTTCCGCAATTTTTTGATCCAGTCTCTTAATTTTATCATGATCACCGTCAAACAGCTCCATAAAGCTTGCCTGGGTCCCGGTGGTTCCTTTGGAACCCAACAGCTGCATTGAATCAATCAGGTAGCAGAGATCATCATAATCCAGCTTTAGTTCCATGAGCCATAGAGCAGCTCGCTTTCCCACCGTCGTTGGCTGTGCCGGCTGGAAATGAGTGAACGCCAGCGTAGGAAGCGCACGATACTCCATAGCGAATTCCGACAGCCGGTCCATGACATTCACCAGCTTCTTCTTCACCAGCTTCATTGCCTCGGTCATAACGATAATGTCGGTATTATCCCCGACATAACAGGAGGTCGCCCCAAGGTGAATGATCCCTTTTGCCTTGGGGCACTGCTCGCCGTAAGCATACACATGACTCATTACATCATGGCGCACCAGGTTCTCCCGCTCCTTCGCCACCTCGTAATTAATATCCTCCTGAAAAGCCTTCAGCTCGTCGATCTGCTCCTGAGTTATATTTAATCCTAATTCCCTCTCTGTCTCGGCAAGTGCAACCCAGAGCCTTCTCCAGGTTCGAAACTTCATATCCGGAGAGAAGATATATTGCATCTCCTTCCCTGCATAGCGCTCAGATAAGGGTGATATATACTTGTCGTTACTCATCTCTCCCGCCCCTTTCTATTTTTTGGATCTGTCTTTTTATAATTAAATAATTTCATCCGTTCAAATCATGGAATACAACACAATTGATATGCCGGTTCTACCTATGCCTCATATTCTCCCCGGATATCCTCCTTAGGCGGTTCTACCGGATAGTTTCCTGTAAAACAGGCATCACAATAACCCCTGTCTCCGCCGATCAGATCACTCAGCCTTTCCACCTCCAGGTATCCCAAAGAATCTGCCCCGATCATCTCGCAAATCTGCTCCACCGAATTATTATGGGCAATGAGCTGATCTCCGGTGGGCACATCTGTTCCGAAATAGCAGGGATGGAGAAACGGAGGAGAACTGATTCTTACATGGACCTGTGTCGCTCCGGCTTTCTTTAGCATCTTCACAATCTTAGCACTGGTGGTTCCCCTGACAATAGAATCATCAATCATAACCACACGCTTCCCGCGCACTACCTCTGGCAGTACATTCAGTTTAATGTGCACGCTGGAGGCACGCATGGACTGCTTAGGTTTAATGAAGGTTCTCCCTACATAGCTATTCTTGACGAATGCCATTCCGAAGGGAATTCCAGATTCCAGTGCATATCCCATAGCCGCGGCATTGCCGGAGTCCGGCACTCCGACGACCACATCCGCCTCGATGGGATTCGCCTGAGCCAGAATCCTTCCCGCCATAATCCTGGAATTATAAACGCTGACTCCGTCAAAATAAGTATCCGGCCTTGCAAAATAAATATATTCAAAAATACATTTTGCCACCTGGAGGCCGCAGCTGGAGGTATCGGAATGAATTCCCTCCTCATTAATCATAACCACCTCACCCGGCAGTACGTCTCTGACAAACTCTGCATCCGCGGCATAGAGCGCGGCCGACTCCGAGGATAGAAAATATGCATTATTCTTTTTGCCAATACATAGAGGATGAAATCCAAAGGGATCCCTGGCACCGATCAACTTTCTCGGACTCATGATCACCAGGGAATACGCACCGCTCAGCTTCTTCATCGCCCGTGCCACCGCTTCTTCCGCCGTAGCACTGTTCAGGCGCTCTCTCGCTATGTGATAGGCAATTACCTCGGTATCAATGGTAGTCTGGAATATCGCACCGGTATATTCCAGCTCCCTCCGCAGCTCCGGCGTATTCACCAGATTGCCGTTATGAGCCAGGGCCAGGGTGCCTTTGATATAGTTCAAAACCAGGGGCTGGGTATTGTTGATATTGCTTCCTCCCGCGGTGGAATAGCGGACATGCCCGACCCCGATGTTGCCGCCCGTCAGTCCTTCCAGATGTTCCTGGGAAAACACCTCACTTACCAGTCCCATTCCCTTCCAGGCCTTCACCTTCCCCTTGGGCCCCCGGGTGTCACTGACAGCAATGCCGCAGCTCTCCTGTCCCCTGTGCTGAAGGGCAAATAAACCATAAAAAATTGAAGATACCACATCTCCTCCATCCAAATCATAGACGCCGAAAACGCCGCATTCCTCATGCAATTCATCCGGATTATAGTGATCGAATTCCATATTCATTAGCTTTATTCCTTTCTCCTGTGCCTGCCCTGTTCTCCCCATAGCAATAAGGCAGAGGTAAACGAGGAAAGGCTGTCTAAGGTAAACCCTGAACAGCCTCATCAATTATTCTATTGAATTCCCAGACGCTTAAATACCTCCTGGTAGGCATCCTCCACATTGCCAAGATCCCTGCGGAAGCGGTCCTTATCTAATTTCTCATGTGTATTGATATCCCATAGTCTGCAGGTATCGGGAGAAATTTCATCCGCCAGAATAATCTGTCCCTGATATCTGCCAAACTCAATCTTAAAATCTATCAGTTCAATGCCAATGCTTTCAAAATACTTGCACAGCACCTCATTCACCTTAAATGCATACTTAGAGATCAGCTCAATCTCTTCTCTTGTTGCAATACCGATGGCAATGGCATAGTAATCGTTGATCATGGGATCACCCAAGGCATCATCCTTATAGGAAAATTCCAGGGTAGGGCTGATAAAACGGATTCCCTCCTCCATGCCCAGCTTCTTGGCAAAGCTTCCGGCGGATACATTTCTGATGATTACCTCCAGGGGAACGATCTCGACCTTCTTTACTGCGGTTTCCCGGTCGCTTAATTCTTCAATATAATGGGTCGGAACGCCCTCTTTCTCCAACAAGCGGAATACATGGTTGGACATTCTGTTATTCACTGCACCTTTTCCTACAATCGTACCCTTCTTAATACCGTTGAACGCCGTAGCATCATCCTTATAATCTACGATTAAAACATCTTCTGCATCTGTCAGATAAACCTTCTTTGCTTTTCCTTCATAGAGCATGTCTAATTTCTTCATCGTAATTGCCACCTATCCTTTACCGTATTTTCACCCACTACCCCTCTAATTATAAATGAACCAGATAATAACGCAATAGTTTTTTTTCTCATAAATTGTATAATAATACAAATTTGTCTATGTGCACAAAACAAAATACAAAAGTGGGAAGCACTTCTATAACTAATGCCAAAGAGTTTATTCATGCGGCATAGGCCCGCTATGCCCATGAAAAAAGGATGATAAGTTAATCATCCTTCATTCATTAGAAAATATAATAAATAACGCATTTTTATAGATACACTAGCTCAGTCCAAACACACGTTTGGAAATATTTTCTGAAGCATGACCGTCTTCAAGAGAGCAAAACCTCTCATAGAAGGTCTCATATTTTTCCTTATACTGCTCTGATATCTGGTCTATTCCGCTGATTGCCTCCACCACCTCTTCATTGGTGAATAGCAGCGGACCCGGAACCTCTGTCTCGATGTCCATATAGAAGCCGCGGAGCATATCACGGTATTTATCCAAATCATAGGTAAAGAATAAAATGGGGCGCTTTAAGTTGGCATAATCAAAGAATACGGAGGAGTAATCCGTAATCAGCATATCCGAGATCAGATACAGTTCCGATATATCGTCATACTTGCATACATTATATGCAAAATCCTCCAGCCCGGTAACATCCAGGGCATCCGCGATAAAATAGTGGGTACGCAGCAGCACCACATAATCCTTGCCCAGCTTCTGCTTAAGCAGATGAAGGTCAAGCTTCAGCGCAAATTTGTACTCTCCGCGTCCATAATACTCATCATCACGCCAGGTAGGCGCATACAGGATGGTCTTCTTTCCCTCCGGCAGCTTCAGCTTCCTCTTAATCCTGGCTGCAATTTCATCCCTGTCAGGGCTATGTAATATATCATTCCTTGGATAACCAAACTCCAGCATCTCCTTATCAAACAAAAAGGCACTGCGGAAGGCCTCACTGGAAAAATGGTTGGCGGCCACCAGGTAATCCCATACTCTTGACTGTTTATAGAATTGGGCCTTGTATAAGGGTGATGCCCCCATTACCTCTTCCTGGTCAAATACCAGCTTCTTTAAAGGAGTTCCATGCCAGGTCTCAAGGAACACATTGCCCTCCCTCTTCTTCATCCACTCCGGCTGGCGCACATTGAAGACATTATATTTACACCGGGCCAGATAATAGCAGTAGCGTATGCTGAAGCGCTTTACCTTGGTGGGATGATGGGGAATCTCCGTTTTGCTGTTAACCACCCAGATGAAACGGTATTTCCCCGGATAGTTCTTGCAGAGGTATTCATATATGTACTTAGGACTGTCCGAGTAGCTCTTGCCGAAGAAGCTCTCGCAGATAACCCAATTGTCCTTTACAGACATTTTTGTAAAGAATTTGTGGTATAGATAATATGCAAATATCCTCTTATTCTTCTTGATCTTTCGAATCTTCTTCATTCCAAGATGCCTGGTCACAATCAGGGTTGCTTTTCCCACATTATTCTTTAGCAGGGCTTTTACAATTCTTTTCTTGTAGCCCTTCAATCTTTTTATTTTATCCGGATTCACCTCTTGCATGGCTTTTCTCATCGCCTGGAAACGTTCCGTACGCCAGATTTCTTTCTCGCTGCGACGAAGTCTCGGCGCATAGGTGCCGGAGTAGTAGCAGATGAGCTTGTCCTCCAGATATCCTCTCAGAACGGTCATTTCCTGGGTATATTCCCTTGCCTGCTGATACGCCTGAAGATATTCTTCAAATTTATCCTCGGTCTTGGACTGGGACAAGGCCGGATAGTGAATCGGATCATTATGCCTTCTTTTGATGTATACCGCCTCAGGAACACAGGAGCAGGTTTTCACCATCTGCAGGGCCTGAACCAGGAAGGTAGAATCGGAGAAGAAAATATAATTTTCGTTAAAGCGGATATCATTCTCCCGCAGGAAGCTGCGCCGGAAAAGGATTCCCAATATTGAAATATTGCGCAGTCCCTTTCTGGTCACAAGAAGGGTGAGGTAAGCCTCCGCAATTTTTTCAAGAGATTCTGCATCTACATTGGCTACTGCCGCCAGCTTTTGCTGCACCTTCAGAATCTTCTTCTGACGGCGGGTCAGCTTGGGAGAACTGCTCTCCTGCGTTGCCTCCGAAGCTGTTTCCTCCAGGATCTCATGCTCTCCGGGATCCTGATCCTCCTCTTCATCTTCCCCTTCCGCCTCTTCATTTTGGGCAACCGAGGACAGATAAACCTCTCTTCGAAACCAGGTGGACTTCTTCTTACCATAAGTAAAATCGGCTTCCTGCTCCTGTGCTTCCCGAAGGAGCACCGCAAGCGTCCCGTCCATAATATAATCATCACTGTCCAGGAAATAAACATATTCGCCGACAGCCGCCTCGAGCCCCGCATTTCTTGCGCAGGCCACACCGCTGTAGCCTTTGAACTGCTCTTCCGACTTCGCTTTTCCGAACTTGCGGTTCACTAATCGTTCTTCATTCAGCTCGATGATATTCAGATTCAGATCACGATATTCGTTGACCAGTCCGGAGACATCCTCCTTGACATGGTCCAGCACCAATATGGTTTCAAAATCAGTCAAACCCTGATCCCGGATACTCTCCAGGCAATCCTCCAAAAAATGTGTTCCTTTATGAAAAGGAACGATAATACTCAATTTCACAATGATACCTTGCCTTTCTCAGTTGGAGTATTGGCGGCATTAAATTCTTCCGTGCAGCGCAACCTCTGCTGTATATTAATAATTTATTTTATTGTTTTTCTTTAGTAATAACCCCGCCAGCCGGTCCATCAACGCATCGTAAGCACTCTTTACTGCAGGGCGGGAATATAGGTAGGTAATAAGCACCGTCATCAGAACGGAATATACCAGATAAAGGCAGGACCTCTCCCCGAACAGCTCCAGCTTCTCCAACAAAGGTACCGTAAACAGGTGCAGGACATACACCGTCATCGTGCTTGCTCCCAGAGATGAAAGGAATGTCTTTCGGGCAACTGTCAGACTGGTTAGGGCAAAAATCATCGCAATTGCTGCCGCATAGACGAGAAGGCGATAAAGCATCGCTGTCACTTCCTCCTCCTGCGGATATGGCCCGCGCAGATAGAGTACCTCCACATCAAAGTCCGCTTTTACCGCCACATAGACCGATAGGGAGGCAACTGCTAGAATAGCCGCGGCTGCAAGCAGCTTAGGAAGCCTCCTCACCCTGGCTATCTGCTCCTGAGTACAATAGTAGCCGAGCAAAAAGAAGGGAAGAAAGCATATGGTTCTTCCTAATGCCAGATAATCGGAAAACTCCCTGCTAAAGCCACAAAATAAGGCAAAGAGGAAGCTTAACGGCAAAAGGAAGCGTATCCTGAGAATATCCTTTAAGAAAAATTTCCACAGGAACAGCGCCAACAAATACCATAATCCCCAGTTCGGCCGGAAGAAGCGGAAGCCGTAATACTCTTCCCGGAGAATCAGCATCTTAAAGGCGTAATTAAAAATATTAAGTATCAGAAACGGTACAAGCACAGTTACAAACGCACTGCTTCTGATCTTTTCCAGGTTCTTGGAGAAATAGCCTGATACAAAGATCATTGCGGGCATATGAAAGAAGTATATGAATATGTAGATGCTTCTCAGTGCGTCATAATCGTCCTTCATCGGGGTGAGAAGATGCCCCCATACCACCAGTATAATTAATACTGCTCTCAAATTGTCAAAGAGATAATCTCTTGCCTTTTCTTTCGTAACGGTCGGATCCATTAAAACCGCTTGCTTCATTGGATGTTTCTTTCCTCCATGTATAATACCTTAGGGCTTCAGCATGAGAATTTGACATATAGATTTTAGCAAAGAAACCCTTAGTATGCAATGTTTTTATTTTTATTGCTTTTTTTCCTCTTCTGGGATAAAATTGGAGCGTATTCGGCCGGCGATTTTGTGCTTTTATAGGCTGGTGTGTCGGCACCTGAAAGATTAGGAAAGAAGGCTTCCCATATGAAGAAATATTCCACTAGATTAAAGCACTTTATCCGGAAAGAAGCCGTATTATGCATTGCGGCTCTGGCAGCGGGCATTACCATGCTCTTTGTTCCCCCAAGCGCAGCTTACCTTTCCTATATTGATTTTCGGGTTCTTGCCCTTCTCTTTTGCCTTATGGCCGTTGTGGCAGGCTACAACAAAACCGGTGTCTTCGTTCTGCTGTCAAAAAAGCTGCTCACGCGGGTAGCCAATGTCAGGTCCATCACCTTGGTACTGGTGCTGCTGTGCTTTTTTTCCTCTATGTGGATTACAAATGATGTCGCTTTGATCACCTTCGTTCCCCTTGCCATATTAATTCTGACGATAACCGGGCATAGGAAGCATATGATCCCTGTTATCGTACTGCAAACCATTGCCGCCAATCTGGGCAGTATTCTCACCCCCATTGGTAATCCTCAGAATCTGTATCTCTATTCCGAATATAATCTAAGCATGAAAGATTTTTTTATCATAACCTTGCCCTATGCCCTGCTCTCCCTCCTTCTGCTGTGGATTGCAGTGATGTTTCTTCCCAGGGAACACATCAGCTTCACCTTATCAGAGACAGAAAAAACAGACAAGCATAAACCCCGCACAATTGTTATGTACAGCGGTTTATTCCTTGTCTGTCTGGCATGCGTATTGCATCTGGCGGATTACCGCTTGACTTTTGCTGCGGTGCTCCTGGCAATTCTTCTGTTCGATCGCAATGTGATATGGAAGGTGGATTATTCCCTTCTCCTCACCTTTGTCTGCTTCTTCCTGTTTGTGGGCAACATCGGCAGCATTCCGCTGATTCGGAACGGACTTGCTTCCTTATTAAAAGGCAGGGAGCTGCTTGTGTCCGTTCTTGCAAGCCAGGTTATCAGCAATGTACCGGCCGCCGTCCTGCTATCTGCGTTTACCTCGGATTACAAATCCATGATTCTGGGAACGAATCTGGGCGGCCTCGGCACTCTGGTGGCATCCCTCGCCAGCCTGATCTCCTATAAATTCTATCTTCGTACGGATCAGGCACAGCCGGCAAAATATCTAAAAACATTCACGCTTTATAACCTTGGATTCCTGCTCCTGCTCAGCCTCTTCTGCTTTCTCACCGAAACAGTATTCTCCTAGCTGATCCAGTTATCTTCCTTGGTTATCTTCCATACCCCATCCTTTAAGACGGCAGTTACCTTTCCTGCGCCAATGGCTCCCAGGCCGCTTCTCCATTTATTGATACCGCAGAGGATGGTTTCCTTCCTATTATCATACTCCATCCCTGTGATTTGAATCAGTATCCCCTTAGGGAAATACATCTTCTCCTTATCGATGAGCCCCTGCTCGGCCAGTTCGTCAAAGGTACCATCAATCACCTCATAACCATAAGCTTCTTTGACCTTTGCAAAAATCATCTCTTTATTCACCTTCGTCACCTGGATCCAGTTGGTCGTATCCAGAGCAATGGTATCTATCTCGCTGTTCAGCCCCTCATCCTCCTGATAAATGTCATCAATAAGGGCAAGATAGCCATCCAGCAGATTATTGCGTCCCACCTTCTCCACCTTTGAAGCTGTGATCTGCGCAGGATAGGACTCTCTGATCAGGCCGTCGTAGGTGATTACAATAATATCCCCTGTTGTCAGCTGTTTCGTGGTGATCGGCTCTCCCTTTTCGTCAATAATATCCGTATCATTGGTGCTTACCGATATTTTGTCCGAGGAACGAAGCTCGTTGCTGTCCTCGCTGGGGGTTACCAGCAGGTTCTCTCCTCCTTCGATTACTTCTGCCCGGAAGGAATACTTCTCAGCATCTCCCTCTCCCTCCTGCTTCTTTTCATTGGCAGCACAGCCGCCCAGCAGCAGTATCGACATGAATATCGCCGTAATATATTTTATGAATCGTCTCATAGCAATCTTCCCCTTTCCATCCATGGATCTCTTACTATATAATAGACGATGCCCAGCCTCGGATTGTTCCATACCAGGGAGCTCCTTCTTTCTTTTGAAGCAGTTTGTACCGGAGCAAGCCTTATGGTTAAGTCTGGTTCACGGCATCATAGGCTGATCTATAGTTATAGGTTATGAAGAATTTGCTTTTCAGGCTTTAATCCGCACTGTCCCCATAGATAAACTTCTCCAGCATCGCCTTCGTATCCGGCCAGCTTTTTGGCACCAGCACATCCTGCTTATATTTTCCTATCACGACCCTCTCGCTGACATAGGTTCCGTCCTTGGGTACACGGAAGGACTTAATTGCATTCTTCTCAAGATATACTCCCTGCTGCAGATAATTGTTGTAATCTGCTTTTGCAATATCTGTCTTAATATCCACATTGGACAGAATCGCATTCATTACCAGCCCCAGCTGGATCACATTCTTCTTTCGAAGCTTCTCAAATATTTTCTCAAGCACGATTCTCTGTCTCTGGGTCCGCCCGAAGTCGCTGTTTTCCGTGGCGGTAGGCACCTTGCGGATTCTGCAGTAGCCCAGCACCTGATTGCCGTTCATATGCTGAGTTCCCTCCACCACATTCCGATATGACGGATTGGATATATAATTGGTGGTACGAAGATACTTTGCTTCCGTAGCTGTAAGTTCAATATCAATTCCTCCGAGGTAATCAATGATCTCTTCAAAATCGTTGAAATCTACCAGCACATATCCATCCATAACCAGTCCGAAATTAGTTTCAATGGTATCATACAGGAGGGCGATTCCTCCGTTGGCATAAGCGGAATTCAATTTATTGTTTTTGTGCCCCGGTATCTCTACATATAAATCACGCATCAGCGAGGTAAGTTTAATCACGCTATTTTGGGAATCCAGGGATGCCACAATCATGGTATCCGTATTCAAAGCTCCCTCAAAGGTTTCCACACCGACCAGAAGAATATTGGATACTTCCTTGGACGGCTTCTTCTCCCCGCCAGGAGTCTGCGGTTCCTTCTCCTCCTCCGGGGGAATATTCTCTTCTTCACGAACTTCCTCGTACTGCAGCTTTTTATAGCTGTAATTGCCGATAATTTTAATCAGCATACTTTTTCCAAAATCCGTACCGGTCAAAATTGCTGCTACAATCACCAGAATGCCCAGGGGCAATACCACATATTTTAGGAGCTTATAGGAAGGCTTCCTTGCTTTATCGTCCGGACGTCCCGCTCCCGGATCGACCTTATCCGGCTTTATGCTCCCTTCCTCATGAATCGTCTCGTTTACCTGCCTGCTCAGGGAGCTCTTCAGGTCGTCCATAAATTCATCATTCTTATAATCGTAACCATCCTTAAAATCATCGTTATTGGAATTATCCTTCATGTTAGTCCTCCCCGTTAATACATTATTCGGAAGATCAATGGACCGGGTACACCGGGTAATCCGTCCATACCGGCGCCCTGCGGCTTAATCTGTATTCCGATTTTATTGTATTTATTATACATTACTGTTCATAGGCCGCAAACGCGACGTGTTTTTTGTGAGTGAAGCGAAGCGGAAGTCACAGAAAACCGGAGAATTGCAGCGCCAAAACGCTGCTTTTGCGTTTTGTGTGCATCGCGAAGCGTGTTACTGGTCACGGAACTGCTGTATTTTGCAGTGGAGTGAACAGTAATTATTATACCTAAAATGCCGGATAATTAACCAAAGAAATACTTGCTTTCCTATAGCAGTTATATTATAATGCTATAAAATTATACTAAATATATATGAATAGTATTACTTGTAGTATGGAGGAATCAAACATGGACTATAACAGAAATACAAAATGTCTTTACGGCAATAACCAAAAGCATCCCGTGGACAACACCGGTTCCGTCAGCTTTCCCATCTATCAGACGGCTACCTTTGCCCATCCTGATGTCGGAAGCAGCACGGGCTATGATTACTCCCGCCTGCAAAATCCAACCCGGGAACAGCTGGAAAAAGTGGTTGCTTCCCTGGAGAACGGCTATGATGCGGCCGCCTTCAGCTCCGGCATGGCTGCAATGAATGTGTTGATGGAGCTGTTCCAACCCGGAGATCACATCATTGCGTCCAAAGACCTCTACGGCGGAACCATCCGCATCTTTAATCATATTAATCGAAAGAACGGGATTGAAGTAACTTATGTCGACACCTCCGATCCCGCTTTGGTTGAGGCTGGTATCCGTCCGAACACCAGGGCTCTCTTCATTGAGACTCCGACCAATCCCATGATGAACGTAACCGATTTACAGGCCATCTCCCGGATTGCCAAAGCACATCAGCTTCTGCTGCTGGTTGATAACACCTTTCTATCTCCCTATTACCAGAATCCCATCGACTTTGGAGCCGATGTGGTCCTTCATAGCGGCACCAAATTCCTGGGCGGACATAATGACACTTTGGCCGGCTTTTTGGTAATGGCCAATGAGACCCTGTCAGAGCGGATTCGCTTTATATTAAAAACCACCGGAGCGGGCCTGGCCCCCTTTGACAGCTGGCTATTGCTCCGAGGCATTAAAACCCTTGCCATACGGATGGAATGCCAGCAAAAGAATGCCCTTGCCCTTGCGGAGTGGCTTGGCAGGCAGGATAAGGTACTCGGAGTCTATTATGTCGGACTTCCCTCTCACCCCGGGTATGAAATCAACCGGAGGCAGTCCCGGGGCTTCGGCAGCATGATTTCCTTCCATGTGGATTCTTCCGATACCGTTGTCCAACTCCTTCGAAGGGTACAGCTGATACAATATGCGGAAAGCCTTGGCGGAGTAGAAAGCCTGATCACCTATCCCATGCTTCAGACCCATGCTGATGTCCCTGAAGAAGAGCGGGAAGCGAATGGGATCAACAACACACTTCTGCGGCTGTCCGTTGGTATCGAACATATTGATGACCTGATCCGGGACCTGGCCCAGGCGCTGGAGTAAGCATCAGATTGCAGCAAAATTATGCAGGAGATGAACTGCACAATCTCTGGAATAAAGCTCCACATGCGCAAAATCATGTGCATTCCTGGAGCCAAGAATGAAATGGAGGTTTCCTTGTATGAATTATAATTTTGATCAAATCATCGACCGCAGGAATACCAATTCCTTAAAATATGATTTTGCCGTGGAAAGGCAGAAGCCTGCTGATATCCTTCCCCTCTGGGTTGCGGACATGGATTTCCCAGCCCCGCCCGAGGTTTTGGAAGCAATCCACAAGGTGGTATCTCACGGAATCTTCGGCTACAGTGAAGTTAAGAATGATTATTTTGATGCTGTCCATGCCTGGTTTCTGCGCCATTACGGATGGAATACCCGGGAGGAATGGCTGGTTAAGACTCCCGGTGTGGTCTATGCGCTCTCCATGGCAATCCGTGCATTAACCAAGGAGGGGGATGGCGTTTTAATACAGCAGCCCGTCTACTATCCCTTTTCCGAATGCGTCCGGCATAATCACCGCAAGCTGGTGGTAAATTCCCTCCTTTACAAAGATCATAAGTACTCCGTCGATTTTGAGGATTTTGAGAGCAAAATTGCTACGGAGAAGGTGAAGCTTTTCATCCTCTGCAATCCTCATAATCCCGTGGGCAGGGTATGGTCCGTGCAAGAGCTGACCCGCATGGGAGAAATCTGCCTCAAGCATGATGTTGTCGTAATCTCTGATGAAATCCACTGTGATTTTACATATCCGGGCTTTACCCATACGGTGTTTGCAAATATAAGAGAGGACTTTGCCAGGAATTCCATCATCTGCACCGCCCCCAGCAAATCCTTCAATCTGGCTGGTCTGCAGGTGTCCAATCTATTTATATGCGACGAGGTAATCCGCCGCAAGCTGAAAAAAGAGCTGGCCGCCAGCGGCTACAGCCAATGCAACACCCTTGGCCTGGCCGCCTGCAAGGCCGCATACCTGTACGGTGAGCCGTGGCTGAAGGAGCTTAAATCATATCTGTCCGGAAATCTCCAGTTTGTCCGGGAATATCTCTCCAAGAATCTTCCGAAGATTACGCTGGTGGAGCCCGAGGGCACCTATCTGCTCTGGCTGGACTTTAGTGAGATGAGCTTGTCCGGAAAAGATCTTGAGCATCTCATGGTCCATAAGGCAAAGCTGTGGCTGGATTACGGAACTATGTTCGGTGCGGAGGGAGAAGGCTTCGAACGGGTTAACATCGCCTGTCCCCGTCAGATTCTGGCACAGGCATTGGATCAGCTAAAAAATGCAATTGATACTCTATAAAATTGCCCCTATCGTACTTGCAGTAAAAAAGCACCTTGGAGTTCAATAAAATATGAACCAAGGTGCCTTTTTAATTAAACTTAAATTATTTATAAATTCTGTAGCTGCCGCTTAACGCAAGCAAAGCAAATAGGTAAAGGCAATTATCGTAATAGCGCCTGTCTCCCTTTCTCAAAGGAGTATTCCAGAAGAGTTCCACGCATTCCTTCCGGTACTTTCCGCAGCTGGCCAGGGAAGCCTGCGCATTGGTTGCTATCATCGCCACCGGATGCAATGCCTTCTCCTCCAGAATCGTGCCGTCAAGCTCATATACCCTGTCAATTTTTCCTGCCGCCGTCTCACAGAAGAAAGTCTGAAGCCTGTCCGCGCACTCGGCTTCCCATTCGTCCGCCGCAAACCATTCATAATCCAGCCCCAGATTGGCCGCAACCCGGTAAGAGTCGCTATAGTAGCGGTCCCTGTGATCCTTTTCGTACGGTCTTCCGTCATAATGGGCATACTCCGGAGCAAGGCCCGTAACCGGATGGCAGGCCTTCTTCAGGTATTCCCTGCTGACGGCGGCCGCCTCCTTCCAGAAGCCCCTGTCCTCTTCCTTCGCCCATAGAGCAAACAACTCATAAAAATGAGGTAAATGATAGGAGGGATCCGTGAAATCACAATTGGGAATAAACTTGATCAGCTTATTCTCCGGCTCCCACATGGGATCGCCTGGAAAGCCCTCTTCTCCCTTATGGACGCAGGCATAAAGAATATCCCTTGCCTCCCTGGAATAATCATAGATTCCCTCACCATCTCCCCAGCGGTGGGAAGCGAAGAACAGGGCAAGGGCAAAATACTCTTCTCCGTCCGGTGCAGGACCTTCCGAATTCTTGGTTCCGTCCGGCTGAACCGACCAGGCAAAATACCCCTTATTCCAGCCGTAATCCATCCACATATAAGTCTTGGAAAACTTCCAGAGCTTATCAAATTCCTCCTTCCAATTCCTTTGAACGCACATCATCATCGCATAGGACATGCCCTCCGTCCTGGCATCATGATTGCCGGTATCCTCAAAATAGGCCATGTCTTCGCCGATCTCGTGATAGAACCGTTCCTCCTCTGAGCCGTAGAATATAGTCTGGTATGCCTCCTCCAAGCGCTTTTCAATTTCCTTCCCGTCATAACCGAACTCCTGAAACAGATTCCGGTACTCTCCTGTGTAAAATGCACCTCTCATCCTATCCCTCCAATACAAAATTCAGCCTTCCGCTTTTATCATTTGCTTCTTATCAGTATATCCTTCAGCTCTTCTACGGAAAAATGATAATGGGTATTACAAAAATGACAGTTCACCTCAATGGGCTCGTTCTCTTCTATCATCTCGCTGATTTCCTTCCGTCCGATGGAAACAATGGCCTTCTCCACCCTGTCCTTGGTACAGTTGCATTCAAAGGCGGTCGGAAGCTTGTCCAATATTTGCAGGCCAAATTCTCCGAGAACATATTCCAGAATCATTTCCGGAGTCATTTCCTTATCCAACAGGGAGGTAATCCCCGTGATTTCATTCACCTTCTGCTCCAGGCGATCGATGAGGGAGGAATCAGCAAAGGGCATCAGCTGAAGGATGAATCCCCCCGCCTGCCTTACCGTATTCTCCTTGTTCATCAGCACACCGAGAGCGACAACCGAAGGTACCTGCTCACTGGCTGCATAATAATAAGCGATATCCTCGGCGATCTCGCCGGATACCAGATGTGTCTGTCCGGTATAAGGCTCCTTCAGACCCAGATCCTTGATCACGCTAAGAATCCCGGCTCCCAGGGCTCCGCCCACATCCAGCTTCCCTTTCTCATTGGCAGGCAGGAGTACCTCGGGATGATAGGCATAACCCTTCACCGTTCCCCGGGAATTGGCTGTCACAATCAATCCTCCGATGGGACCGCTGCCCTTGATCTGCAGGGTAAGGATATCCTCTTCCCCCTTCATCATGCTGCCCATCATTGCTCCTGCTGTGAGCAGCCTTCCCAGGGCTGCCGTTGCCACCGGGCTGGTGTTATGAAGCATTCTGGCCTGCTCCACCAATTCCTTCGTTGTTGCCGCGAATGCCCGGATCTGGCTGTCCGCCGCACTCGCCCTGATTATATAATCCGACATAATAACCTCCATTTAATTTTCACACTAACTTTTTCCAGTTTCTCCCTGCTGTCTATAAATACAATTTATCTTCCTGCCTTTTCTCCCTGGCAATGAAGTAAGCCCGCTCGCAATTCTTCTTTGGCTTCTTCTCCGTCAGCATATCGTACACGGCAACCAGTTCCATTCCCGCTTCCTCAATCAGCTCCGCTATCCTGTCCAGGGAAAATGCCTTTCGGTAATGCGTTTCTTCGTATTTGCGGTACCGCTGGTCCTCCTCCGGAATGAACAGAGTCAGGTTCACTTCATTTAGCTGCTCTTCCTCATAGTAGGTGTTCTCCCAGATAAAGCTTCCCTCCGCCCGGTTCTCCGCAATCGTCTGGTCTCCGATCAGCTCCTCATAAGCATACCGGGTATCATAGTCAAAAATAAAGAGTCCGCCCGGA
Source organism: Bacillota bacterium (assembly GCA_023423045.1). Lineage (GTDB taxonomy): Bacteria > Bacillota > Clostridia > Lachnospirales > Lachnospiraceae > Mobilitalea. The sequence continues at coordinate 28,424 of JAFAGA010000056.1, forward strand.
TCCAGGTAATTATTCACCAGACGGAATATCTGCAGAAGTTCCTCCTCTGACAGGATATAATTCATACTGTCACATACACTGACAACTGCTGCCACAGTACCATATAACTCAAATTCCCTCATATCCTGGCATAGATACAATATACTCTCTCCCCGGGTTTTTTCCCTTGCGATCTGGAGCATTTCCTCCGAATTATCGATACCGATCATATCATAGCCCCGGCTGGCAAGGCATCGCGCCATGCTGCCGGTACCGCATCCCAGCTCCAGAACCAGTCCCTGGTCAATCCTATGCTTCTTTAGTAATCCCTGTACATAATCCGCCCATTCCTCATATGGAACATTGTCCATGAAGAGATCATAGACGGATGCAAATCCTGAATATGGCTGCATTGCTTGCAGCTCCTTTCTTTATCTTATTGTCGGCTGTTTTATTCAACAGCGCATTTTTACGGACGTCCCTATTTGCAGCAAGTCCGCAAATTTGTGCTTGAAATGTCAGAAACGGCATCCGATGGCGCCCTGCTTCCGCTGCCATGAACAAACAGCAGGCCCTTCTTCTTCCCTTAGCTCTGCTGTTATGCCTGTCATTATTCTATTATTTCTGTGAAACCATTCTAACATACTAAAAATCGCTTATCAATGTTAATCAATTCAAAAATATAGCTCTTTCCAAGCAGCCGTAACAGTTCAACCCATGATATCATGGGTTGAACTGTTACGAGCAGCAATTTATTTTATCCCAATTCCTTTCAGTATCTCAACTGTTTTGAGGAGCCCGGTTTCATCATATTGCAACTCCTCCAGCGCATAGGGCAGAGGAGCTTTGTCATCAAGCTTAATAAGCTGCATATTCTGAAGCAGCTTTTGTGTATTCCTTTGCAGGGAGCTTTGCACTGCAGAGCTTTCCATGCTGCTTATCTTCTCAATAATGCTGAAGATACCGCCATGCTCATTGATTAATTTCATCGCTGTTTTGGGACCAATCTTCTCTATCCCTCTGATATTATCCGCATTATCTCCCACCAATGCCTTATAGTCTGCAAAATAACAGGGCTCAATTCCATATTTCTCATAAAATCGGTATGTATCAAAAAGGATCGTATTCTTTCCCCGATATCTCAGGACCTGGATATTGTCATTCAATAATTGAAAAAAATCCGAATCGAAGGAGGAAATAACCACCGGCAGACTGCTGTTGTATTTGATCGCATAGCTCGCTGTCACATCATCCGCCTCAAAGCCGTCGGTTTCCATATATTTAATCTTCATATAATCCAGTGCCCGAAAGATGTCAGGCAATTGAATGAAAGGATTTTCCTCCTCCGGTACATTGGAGTAGTCAATACGGTTTGCCTTATAATCGGCATTGATCGCAACCCTTTCATTGCCTTTGTCTCCGTCAAACACCACAATCATATGGGAGGGTTTAACCATTTTAATAATATTAACAAGACCGCCCACAAAACCCAGCGTACCGTGGATTGCTTTACCATCCTTATTCAGAATGCTGGAAGGCATTCCGAAGAACATTTGAAACAGCAGATTGTGCCCGTCAATAATCAGTAATTTATTCATGCTTTTCTCCTATCAAGTAGATACATCTGGCTATGATCCAGCAGATGACTTAATTATCATAGACCATATATCCTTGGCAGGCAATACTTTTCATGATAAAATTCAGATATTATGTTACAAGGCTGCAGCGATAAAGTAATGTGAGCCTATAGCTGCTTTTTATTGAATGCCATAACCGAAGCAGTCACGGATGCAGCAATGAAAACTCCACAAATAATAACTGCAGGTACAAAATCCGAAGCAGCTTTTTGTGCTGTAAGTATCTGCATGTTTTCCAAGGATAAGGTAACAGGATTATACTTTCGCAGCTGCGGAAATATATTAATAATCGTCATGATAACGAGAACACCGCCGCAAAAAAGCAGACTTCCATAAGTATTTTTAAACAGCACCCCGCCCAAAAGGATAAGCGCAACCAGCAGTATTCCGAACAGCCACATCCCTGAGAATGCCAGAAATGCATTACTTATATTTTCTATTGTAAAGTAGTAAAAGGTATAGGCATAGGTAACTGCAAGGCAGAGCAGATAGGCTGCTGACCAGATGACTGCCGCTGCCGTGAATTTTGCGAAAATGACCGTGCTGCGTTTCATTCCCTTCGTCAGTATGTTAATCAGCGTCCCTTTGGAAAATTCATTTGCCATGATACCGCTGAAGATAATGGCAAGCACTAACAGCCCCATTTGACCCACATTTTTGAAAAACTGGGCAAAGCTGTCCATTGCGGTTGGTTCCCCCATTCCGAGAGCGGAGGCCTCTATGCCTGCGGCTTTCAATATTTCCGGTGTAAACTTTGCAAAAAGCGGACTCATGACACCGAAGATCAAAAACACGACAATCATTATCATTAACTTATAGGTACGAAGATTCTCTGTAAATTCTTTTTTAACAAAAGCATAGTAGACCCTCATTGTATCGCCTCCAAAAAAAGGTTTTCTATCGTTGGCTCTGCGATTTCAAGTCTTCTCAGCAGAAGCCTTTCCCCCGCAAGAAGTTCAAACACCCTTGCCTGAGCCGCAGCGATATTGTCAGTCCTTATTATAACACCGGTTTCTGTCCGGGTGCAGTTCGTCATGCCGTACAGCGCAATAAATCTTTCCCGGTCCGCCTGGGCTGCAAATTCAATAAGCAAGCTGTCCGCTTTCCTTTTCGCCTTAAGTTCTGATAAGGTCCCCCATAGAGCTAATCCCCCGTTATTCAGCACCGCCACATGGTCACAGATTCGCTCCACATCCGCAAGGATATGAGTCGAAAAAACAACAGTAACCTTACCCTTGACCGCAAGCAGAATATCAAGGATTTCCTTTCTGCCCATGGGGTCAAGCGCTGAGGTCGGTTCATCACAGATAAGCAGCTTCGGCTCGTTTAAGAGTGCCTGGGCAATCCCAAGCCGCTGCTTCATGCCCCGTGAAAATCCACCGATTTTCTTATTGACACCATCCAGTCCCACAAGCGCCAGCAGCTCATCGCTGCGGCTTTTCACCCGTCCGGCGGGCATGCCGGTAATATCACCGCAAAGCCTTAGATATTCCTTCGGGCGCATATAGGGATAAAATTCCGGCACATCAGGCAGATAACCGATATATTGATTGGTTTTGGTCTGTCCAAAATTGACCGTCTCACCGCAGACCTTCACACTTCCGCTGTCCGCCTTTAAAAGTCCCAGAATCATCTTCATCGTAGTAGTCTTTCCCGCGCCGTTCTGTCCTATAAAACCAAAGATCAAATGCTCCGGTACGGAAAAAGAAAGACCGTCTATGACCTTATTGCTCCCAAAGCACTTGGACAAGTTTTCTATCGTAAGAATATCCATTATTCATCACCTCTGCCAATGGTAAAATAAAGCACCGGACCGATAATGTTAATAAAGCTTACAATCACCCAGAGCACACGATTGCCGCGCTTATAGGTTTTGTGAGTCAGGATATGGATGAGTGATGCACCGGTCAGCACCACCTCCAGAATCCCCAAAGGGATAAGCACCGGCAATAAACTATTAATATCCATCCTTATAATTCACTCCTTCCGTTCAATTTTTTGTTCTGCAAAGGCGGAGAGCCTATGAATTACGCTCTTATATTCCGACTCCCCGTCCAGAATATGAAAGGCAGGGTTTTCTATAACGCTTTGCAAAATGCTGTTTTTAATGGTCTTCTCATCTCGCGGAGCCTGTAAATCAATATCCTCATCACGAAACCACTCTTCAATACGGTCAAAGAAGCTGTCACCCTGGAGTTTAAACGGCAGCAAAAAGGTTGTGCAAATGTCAGCATATCTTCCAAGCATCTCCAGCGCTTTTTCCTTGTTACCCAGTACCGCATATCCGTGGGCAGCAATATAATAAAGCTGGCAGAGCGAGTTAGGATTCAGACTTTCCACATGAAAGCTATCCGACAAACAGATAAACCGGCGCAGGATCTCTTCAAATTTATCCGGCTCATCTATCACCAGAAGTAAATAGGAATGCGCCGTTTCCAATAGACTGATCAAATGCTGATACAGGCCGGCCTGTAAAACCAATTTGGCTTTTGCAATATTTCCGGTCATCTGATAAGCGGAAGCAAGCAGTCTATCATCATTGGAGATAGGCATGCTGTTTTCGCCCAGCCGCTCCAGCACCTGCTGCGGCTGTCCGAGTGCAAGGAGGCTTATGGCCTCAATCGAATTGGCCTGCCGGGCCAACCGGGCATCATTACTTTCCGTCCTGATCCGTATGCATAGGTCCACAACCTCCTGCAATAAGGTTTTCTGCCTTTCTTCTTCCTTTAGAAGAGTGCAATAATTAAGCAGTAAGCCTGTCATTCTCAGGAGCAGCGGAAAACAGGAATAGTATTTTTTGATAATCGTCCGGCATTCGGAAAGTACCTGATCAAATGGCTTCTTACCAAAGTCATCCGCTAGCCGGTGATAAGTTTTACGGATATCCTGCTCAGTCATCTGCGGCAGGTAGCCCATAAGCTCATCAATGCTGATATTAAAATATGCCGCAAGCTGCGGAAGAAAAGTGATATCCGGATAGCTCTGCGCCGTCTCCCACTTGGAAACCGATGCCTTTGACACTCCGATATACTCTGCAAGCTCATCCTGTGTCACACCTTTTTCTCTTCTCTTTGCCGCGATAACCGTTGATATGTTAATCTCTCTCATTACGAATCACCTCTAACTCTATGATAGCTTGATAAGCGCCCCAGATCAATAGAATGATAGGATACTTTGGTTAAAAAAATCAACCGTCAGGAAACATCAACATATGCATGGGCAATTGCCTGAAATAAAAATTATTACTTCTACCACTTTATTGAGAGAAGGCTATTCTTCCTAATGTGTATAAACAACAAAGGACACGCTCTGCGAGATGCCCTTATATTAATAAAGCGGCGTATCATATAAATAAAAATGATACGCCGCCCTATTCCTACGCTATGTATAACACATAAGCTTTACGTCATCTTATCATAAATACCCTTAAGCGCAGGATATAACTCCTTGAACACCTCATATTTTCTGTTATAGCGTTCTACTTCCTCCGGATCCTGCTCGGTTGTTCCGGTCACCTTAATCAGCTTCCCGGTCGCCTCCTCCACATTGGCATACCTGCCGCAGCCAACCGCTGCAAGTATGGCTGCGCCGAAGGCCGGTCCTTCCGTGGAATTGATCTTATCCACCTTGACATTAAGAACATCCGCAATAATCTTACACCACAGCGGGCTCTTCGCCCCACCGCCGTTAATCCGGATACGGTCAATCTTCACTCCCAAAGATTTTACAATTTCAAAGGAATCCCGAAGTGCAAAAGCAACACCCTCAAGCACTGCCTGCGTCATATTGGCCCGGGTGGTATCCATCGTCATTCCGATGAAGGTTCCCCTGGCATTGGGATTATTATGCGGAGTTCTCTCTCCCATCAGATATGGAAGGAAATATACATTATTCTCACCCAGTTTGGTGATAGCCTGCTGCTCCTTTTCGTACTCCCTGGTTCCCAGAACTTCATCCATCCACCATTTATTAGAGGCCGCTGCCGAAAGCATAACCCCCATGAAATGATACCTTCCGTCCGCATGTGCAAAGGCGTGGAGCGAGTTATTCTCATCCACGGCAAACTCTTTGGTGGAGATAAATACAACGCCTGAAGTCCCAAGAGATACATTGCATCTGCCTTCCCCTACCGTACCGGTTCCGACCGCCGCCACCGCCTGGTCACCGCCTCCGGCAATCACCTTCACTTTCTTCGGCAGCTCCAGTTCCCTCGCAGCCTGCTCCGCCAGATTGCCAACCACCTGATAGGATTCGAAGATTTTAGCCATCTGCTTCTCCTCCAGCCCGCAAAGCTCCAGCATTTCTTTGGACCAGCATTTATTCTTTACATCCAGCAGGAGCATGCCTGAGGCATCGGATACATCGGTGCAATGAACACCGGAAAGCCGGTATGCTACATAATCCTTGGGAAGCATAATCTTCTTAATTTTAGCAAAATTGTCCGGCTCATGCTTTCTGACCCATAGAAGCTTCGGTGCCGTAAAGCCGGTCAGAGCCATATTGGCGGTGTAGCCGGAGATTTTCTCCCTGCCGACTTCCTGATTCAAATAATCACATTCCGCCTGGGTTCGTCCGTCATTCCACAAAATAGCGGGACGGATTACCTGATCCGCCTCATCCAGAATAACCATGCCATGCATCTGTCCGCTGAAGCTGATGCCCTCAATCTGAGATTTATCACAGTCCCTGGTAAGTTCCTTCATACCATCCACCAGAGCAGCATACCAATCCTCCGGATTTTGCTCTGACCAACCCGGCTTAGGAAAATACAGCGGATATTCCCTGGTAACGATGCTTTTAATATCTCCGGCTTCATCCATCAGGAGAAGCTTGACGGAGGAGGTTCCTAAATCTACACCTACATATAACATAGCTCAGTCTCCTTTTATATTCGATCTTTAAATAATTGATTTGTTGAATAAACTAATGCATAAAATAACTATAACAACTTGTATCTGTGATGTCAAGCGGCATCTTGTAAGGCAACTAAACAAATATAATGCCTTAATCATTTTTCTCTTTGCAAAAAATTTAATTTATGTTAACATGAATATAATGAATTAATAATGGGACGCATTAAATTTATACGAAGGGTGACTGTAATGGTAACAGGCAGTAAGGAACTCATACGGGATATTAATACCAACCTGGTTTTAGAGACAATTATAAATAATACAGCAATATCAAGAGCCGCAATCGCTAAGCATCTGGGGCTTACGAAAGCAACCATTTCCGCGATTGTCCAGGAACTAATTAACAAAAAGCTTGTGATAGAAATCGGAAGCGACGACACGAATCTGGGACGCAAGCCGATCCTATTAAGCCTCCATAAGAAGGCGGGTTATGTGATCTGTATCGATATCGGCGTTGATACGATCTCCGCATTGGTATCGGACCTGATCGGCGAAGATTGCAGCTTAAAGCAGATCAAAACCCCGAAGAACTCCGCAGGCATCGTTCGTGTTTTGATCGATCTGATCGAATCGATGAAGCTCCCTAAGGATACCCCCTATAACCTGGTCGGTATCACTCTGGGGATTCATGGTGTAATCGCGGGTAATCAGGTATCCTTTGCACCCTATTATAATTTGTCAGGGATCAATATAGCCGAAGGGCTGGAGAATCATTTTAATACTTCTGTTTATCTGGAAAATGAGGCCAATCTCTCCGTCATCGGCGAGAAAACCTTCCAATATGATTACGCCAACATTGCCAATATCAGTGTCCACTCCGGTATCGGCCTCGGCATTATAGTAAATCATCATCTATATACCGGCTATAACGGCAGGGCAGGCGAATTCGGCCATACGATTATCGAGATCGACGGAAGGCAATGTCCCTGCGGAAACAAGGGCTGCTTTGAACAGTATGCTTCCGAGCGGAATCTGCTCCATGAATTTGCCAAGATGAAGAATACCGAGGAAATGAGCTTCGAACAATTCAGCGCCGCCTATGAGGCCGGCGATGCGGATGCACTTAAGATCATGGATGATTTTATCAAGTACATGTCCATTGGGGTTAATAACATCCTGAACGCTTATAACCCTGATATTGTAATTATCAACAGCTCTTTCACCATCTTCTTTCCTCACATCACGCAGAAGATTGAAGCCGCCCTGACCAGCAGAATGAACAGCTATATCCGCATTGTTCCTTCGGTGCTCCAGGACACCTCTATTTTACTTGGCGGCATCTGTGTCGCAATTAAAGGCTTCCTGGGAGTGGAGAATCTTAAGCTCAACCATATCAGCCTCAGAGGATGAGCCTGTCGATCAGCTCAACCAGCTCCATCCAATCGTTTATGGTAATACAGTCCGTCTGGGGCTGCAGCCGGTTATGCTCCTGCAAGGCACCCCGATACCATATCGGGAGAATACCGATCCGGCTGGCACCCTCCACATCATAATAGGCATTGTCGCCACAGTACCATACCTCCTGCGGCCTCAGGCCGGCCTTTCTCAGAGCCAGTTCAAAGATACGGCTGTGGGGCTTGCGAAATACATATTCGCTGGTTGCCAGTATGAACTCGAATTCATTGCCCGGAAGCATTCTATGTATCCTTTCCTTCAGCGCCTGACCGCTGAAGGAGATATTGCTGATTACCGCTGTCCTGATCTTCTGCTCCTTCAGGTACTCAAGAAGGAGCTCCATGTTCCCTGTTACCTTCCCATCTGCGGCATGATCCCAAAAGATCCGCTCCGTCTCTTCCGTAGTCAGATCCAGCTCAATATCATAATACTCGTATAAGTAGTTTTGAAATATGTGATTATGAACCTCAATATAGGGGGCCTTGCTGGGATCCGGATCATACCTTCCGATTTCCCGATTCAGGGTTTTCGCAAATTCCTGAAGATCCCTGGCAGAAATCTGGCTGGGATTCCTCTTTGCATGCTTCAGCACCGCCCTGGTTCCGGCCTCTCCATCAAAGATTCCTTCCGAAATCAAGGTCTGTCCATAATCGAACATTATCATCTTAGGTTTATCCATTCGTCTCCTCCATTTCCGGGTATTCCCCGTACATCTAAAGTCCGCCGTTTTATCCTTTATCCTTTCAGCCTTAACTCTTCGCCTTCATTTCCCTTCTCCGCTTTGTCATCAAGCCGCCTATACGTCCGGACTCCTTGGCTGTCAGGGACTTCCACCCGCTGTCCATTACCTTGTCCAGGTATCCCAGCTCCTCCGCTATCTCATACTTTAATTTTTCTTCCGGTTTTATGTTGTTTAAATCGATTTCTTCCTGCTTTTTACTCATGATTATCACCCTCTGCGTCAATTCGCTTTCTACTAATTACTATATACTTCGTTGACTAGAGTGTAACCAACTTCTATTCATCTATTCGTATTTCTTTTCCAAGAGCCAGGGAATAAATGATCATCTCCTTCACTCTCTTGCCCAGCATCTGCTCCAAGGCTCTCTTATAATACAGAAGCTGTACCTTATAGCGATACACCAACTGCTTTTCATCCGATACCAGATCCGATTTATAGTCAACCAATACCAGTTCCCCCTCCTCTTCAAAAAAGGCGTCAATGATACCCTGGATCAGAATTAACTCTTCGCTGCCGCTTTCCTTCAATACCTCCGATGCTTTCACACCTATTACGAACTGTCTTTCCTTAAAAAGCTTCTTGTCCAGCTGTGCCCTGCGCATGCGCCTAGCGATATCACTGGATATAAATCCACCGATATGATTTAGATTCAACTTTTTTAGATCCTCGGCTTTCAGCCGGTTTCTGTGCACCATCCGCTCCAACTGCTGCCCTAATCTCTGATGCAGCTCCTCCTGTACCGGCTCCTCTCCGAACTCGGACAGATTAATCAATTCCAAAACCTTATGATAGATACTTCCCCGATCCGAGCCTGAGATGACAGTTTCTTCCCTGCGAAGAAATTCGGGTATGGTAGCTTCCCTATCCTGAAGCTTCTCTCCTGCATCGCGATATAGATTGATGCTCTGCTCCTCATCCTGGAACTGCCCCAGCTTCTTCAGCTCCGACACCGTCATTTTCACCTTCAAATCAGCTTCCTTTTGGTGGGGATATTCATAATTAAATCTTGTTCTAATCTCTTCTCTCAAATCCGAATCATAGGTTATGTCCCCGTTCATCTCCTCCAGTTCTCCTAGATCTCTCTGCAGGAATATCTGTCTGGTAATCTCCTCCCGCAGAATCTCATTCCGGGTCAGAACCGTAATTGCCATGGAATTCTCCTTCCAGGAGAACGAGCCTTCTTCTTCGGGAGCCCCTCCCATGCAATTTACCATTGCCGGCAGCACCCAGTCCAGATAGCTCTTCGCCGACAGTTTTTCAAAAAAGGAGAATTCCTTATTCTTAATCTCCTCCATGGATTTCAAATAGCCGGTAAGGATTAATTTCTCCCTGGCTCTGGTCATTGCTACATATAATACCCGCAATTCCTCTCCAAGATTCTCTATTTGGACCTTCCTCTGTATCACCCTTTTGAGCAAGGTAGGAACCTTGGTCCTCAATTTGCTGTTGATATAATCCGGTCCCACCCCGAGCTCGCTGTGAAGTACGATGCTGCTTCTGATATCCTGAGTGTTAAATTGCTTGCTCATGCCGGCTGCAATTACCACCGGAAACTCCAGTCCCTTGCTCTTATGGATACTCATAATCCGCACCGTATTATCCTGCTCCCCGGTGGTCGCCGCCTCTCCAAAATCAACCTCATACTTATGCAGCTTTTCGATATATCTGATAAAATGGAATAATCCGCTGTAGCTTCCTCTTTCAAAGCGCACCGCCTGGGCAATCAGCATATCCATATTGGCCTGTCTCTGCTCTCCGCCAGGCATGGCACTGGCATAATAGTAATAACCGGTTCTGTCCAATACCACCTGGATCAATTCGTGAATCGGCGTGTGATTTACCAGGGAACGAAACTCCTCCAATTGTTTCAGGAAATTGATAATCTTCTCTCTTAACGGCTTTTCATGCTGTTCTGTTTCGTGCCCTTCTCTGTCCCCCGCTTCTTTCTGCAACGCTTCTCCATGCATGCTTTCTGCTGTTTCGCCGGACATTTCCTCCGCATACTGAAGCAAAGCAGTATACATGCTGACATTGCGATGAGAGGCCCTGATAAATGCCAGCTCCGTAGTTGTCAGACCCGCCATAGGCGAATACAGCACTCCCGCAAGGGGAATGTCCTGCCTCGGATTATCTATAATTCTCAACATATTCAGGATAGATGTTATCTCAAGTGTCTGAAAATACCCCGTACCGGTATCCGCATATGCCGGGATGCCTTCCTGCATCAGTGTGTTGACAAAAACATCCGACCACCCTGTCATACTTCGGAGCAGAATTACGATATCCCTTAATCTCGCCGGGCGATGGCATCTGTTCTTTTGATCAAACACCATCAATCCCTTCTCCGGATCGGTTATTTCCTTGATCTTTCTTGCAATTGCCCGGGCTTCCAGCTCCCGCTTCGTATAAACCGCTTCTTCCTCGTCCGGTTCCTCCCTGCTCTCCTCCATATCCTCTTCGGCATCAGAAGTCTCCTCCGTGATCAGGATAAGCTCCGTATCCCGGGCAATTCTGGAGATGTCCTCCTCCGGCGGCATCTCTTCCGGGGCGAGAAGCTCCTCATATAGCTCTCCGTATTTTAATGAAGCAGCCTCATCGTAGACGATTCCTCCTATATTTCGCTGCATAATCTGCTCGAAGATCCGGTTAACATACTGTAATACCGTATCCCGGCTTCGGAAGTTCTTATCCAGATCGATCCTCTGATAATAATTAACCTCCCCTTCGCCGATCTGCTCTTCACAAGAATAGCTCCCGTATTTTGCCATGAAAATCTCCGGCATCGCCAGGCGGAATTTGTAGATGCTCTGCTTCACATCCCCTACCATAAAGCGGTTCGGTTTACCCATATCCTCCCGGGAAATGCTCCGCAAAATTGTCTCCTGCACCATATTGCTGTCCTGATACTCATCGATTAAAATCTCCGCAAACTGCTCACTCAGTTCAATGGCCGCATCAGTAGGTCTTGCCTCGGTGCTTCCCTCCGCATCCGGTATGGACTCCTCCTTTACAAGTATCTTGAGGGCAAAATGCTCCAGGTCATTGAAATCGATCAGGTTCTTCTCTTCCTTCTTCCCGGCAAATTCATCCATGAACTCCAGGGTGAGATCAAAGAGCACCTGCATAATCCTGCCCACCGCCTGCAGGTCCTCCAGCATCTCCTCCGGAGACTGGAAGAAATATTGATTGGTCAGGTCTTTCAGCCCCTTCTTTACTTCCTCCCGCAGTTCCTTAACCCTTTCCTTCTTCCAGGGCTGGACTCCTTCCTCCCTCTTACCTGATAGACGGGCATAGGATACTCCGGGGAACAGCCCCGCATATTCCTCATAGCTCTCCGCTTTATTCAACGCCTCCAAAAGACTTCGGTCTGACAAAAGAGCCGCTTCATAAGCCGAGGGCCCGTCCGACTCCCGGCATACCTCCATGGCTTGAGCATTCTTCCGGCTCAGATCCTCAAGCACAAGCTTCACATAATCCAGCAGCTCCCCCATCCAGGGTGTCTGATTCATCTCCTCCAAAGAATTGATCTCAAAGCGCTTTCTCATGCGCAAAATCCATGCTCCGGGCCAGGGATCGCTCATGGCAAAGCCATATAGCTGCAATATCAGCTCCTCAATGGGCAAATCCGATTTGGAGTAGGAGTAGCTCTCAACAAAATCATGGAAAGCTTCTGTCCCCTCCTCGTACCACCTCTCCAGGATATCGGAGACCACATCGGACTTCATCAGAGTGATCTCCGCATCCTCCGCAATCTTGAAAGAGGGATCCAGATCAATTCTATGAAAATAATTACGGATCACATTGAGGCAAAAGCTGTGGATTGTGGTAATCTGAGCGCTTTGCAGCAGGGAAACCTGTCTCTGAAGATGGAGATTATCCGGATTATCCTGGAGTCTCTTATCGATGGCCCTTCCAATCCTTTCCTTCATCTCCGCCGCCGCCGCGTTGGTAAAGGTCACCACTAAGAGATGATCAATATCCATCGGCTTCTCACCTTCACAAATCATGGAAATAATTCGCTCCACCAGCACCGCGGTCTTTCCTGAGCCGGCTGCCGCAGATACCAGAAGATTCTTATTCCTCGTATCAATTACTTTCTGTTGTGCTTCTGTCCAACCCATAAATTCCTCCTCCAAGCGTCACCATCAAATTTTAATGCTCCAAACCCTTAATCTTCCCTCCATAACAGCAGCCCATGAGACTACACCGTCATGATAAACCGGACGCTCAAAGGAATTAAGCGGCATTCTGCCAAGAGAGGAAGCAGGGGTAAGAACCCCGCCATCTGCAGATAAAACCATATAGAATGTATCTTCCTCAGTCGACCATAGGATTACAAGCCGGTCATCCGCCTCAACGACCTGAGGAGCAACCGCGTGCATATCCGTGTAATCTGTGAGCCAATGTACGCCATAGTCTGTTACCGGCGTAAGCGGAGAATTACTATTGTCATTGATATCAGTTGAGGTGGCACCGCTGCGGGTCTCTCCGCCCAGGAATATGGACGGGGATACCTCCCTGGCTGCAGGGTCGAATATTTGCATAAACAGATTTTGCTTTTCCTTCTCTGCATTCTCGCTGATTGACTTCACGGATGCCCCGACCAATACCACACCCTTGCTTGTCTCCGCAAGATTACCCAATTGCGCAAAGGTTCGATTGACTACATACATATTGTAGTTTGCGTTTGACTGAAGGTAAAACCGGAACAATAACTTTTCACTTTCGTTCGAGGTAATCACAAATCCTCTGCCGTAAGCATCTCCGTGATCTGCATATACAAACCCACCCGTTTTATTGCTCCAGATCACGCTCTGGTTAAATGAGTGTGAGGTATACGGAATATCCCAGACAGAACCCCATTGTACAGGTGACATATCAGAAATTCTGACACCAATCACGTTATTTGACTGATGGCCATTGTACATGCTGCGTGCATAGTTCACCATGAGATAATCTCCGCCGATTACCGAGGCACAATTACCGTGTGCGAAGGGAGTCTTTGTATTTCCATCCTGCCCCATCACGCTTTCCCCCTGAAAGCCTGTGGTTTTAATAGGTTCCCCTTTCGGTGAATATTTGGAGATAAACACCGTCTGATCCGTGTACTTAGTGCCCTCGTTTCCCCAAACAACATAGAAATTCCCATCCTTGTCGGAGATTACATCGCCCAGTCTTGGGTATTTTACCGCCAGGCTCAGTTCTTTGGCGGGCATTTTGATTTTAAGGTTTTTCCCCTCTATGTATGCATACGCCAAGCCTTCTCCCTTATAATCGAACTGCTGGACGGAAGAAACATCTGCCCAATTGCCTGCATAGGTTTCCTGCGTCTCATTCAAGTCAGGAACGACGGACCCTAATCTATCATAGGGGATGCTTTTGACTACGACTTTGAATTTAACTTTAGAACCATACTTCTTACCAAGGTTAGGGTTGCGTTTTTTGCCGCTGGTATATGCCCTTTCGTCGGATAGTTGGAGTGTGATCGTCTCTTTTACAGATTTCACATTCTCCTCCATGAAATGGTAATTTTCTATTGTGAGATAGCCTTTCTCATTATCTGTTACGCTGATACCCTTCCAATCACTTGTCTGCATCACGGTTAAATTTTTAGCCGATTTGATCCCCAGCTCTATCTCGGAACCTTCATACATCGTTAATGTGTAGATGCCGTTTTTATCCTTCTTTAAGGTCGGCTCAAGGCCCATTTCCTTTGGATACCTGCTAACAGGCGAGTCGATTATCTTCATTTCACCGGTAAATTCCAAATTGTATTTTGCAGCAGCCCCTGCTGCCTGTGCCGGAACGAATCCTATCATGAAAGCTGCTATTAACATAATCCATAAGTATTTCATCTTTTTCGTCATAAAGTGTACCTCCTGAGTGCTCAAGGCAGCGAATGCCTGTTCTTCGTTTTTATCATCAATTACTTCATCTTAACCACTGTGAATCCAAAGACGATACCCCGGTTCATATACCTGTCATTCCCCAAAAATCTCGTCCTTTACCTCCTGCGCCGGCTTCTTCGCCAGATTGCGATAGGTGTGTCCCGGCAGTCTGCTGTCAAAGCCGCAGGCAGAACGGTACTCGCAGTAATCGCAGGCAGTCTGGTTATCGCTGCGGTAGGGATTTAATCTGGTATCACCGCCAAGGATCTGCTCACTGTCCCCTGCCAGCTTCCCATTGACATAATCAACCAGCGCCTTCATCTGCTTCCGGCTTGCGGCAGAAGAGCGCTTTGCCAGTTCTCCCTCTTTGTTGGTCTCAGCAGGAATAACTTCCGATTTTACACTGGCCCGAAGAGTATCATCCGGACCTGCCAGCTTGTGATCCATCAAAGCAAGCACATGCCTGTCGGAATTCACCAGACCGTTCATCCGGAGGCTCTTATAGATATCCTCCTCCGCCTGATCTGATTTTGCGACAATGGGATCATCGATATGATAATAGAAGATTCCGGATGGAATGATCTCCTTCCCCGGATATCTTTTTGCGAGATAATCCAAAGCCGCACTCAGATATACGGATAATTGCTGCTGCAGTCCGTAGTAGATACGTCCGATATCAAAGAAGGTGCTTCCCGATTTATAGTCAACCACGCGCACATAGACCTTATCCTCCTCTTCATATAGATCAAGGCGGTCAATTCTTCCCGTCAGGGTCAGGGCGGAGGAAGGGATATGGTAAAAGGGCATCTCATATCCCGCCGGCTCAAAGGCTCCCTGGCGAATCTGATTGCACAGAGCCCATAGAGTCCTGACCGTAATGCGCTCCATACGGGTAACCAGATACTCATTCCGTTTCGAACTGCGCAGGAACGAATTCTCATATTCTTCCACCGCTTTTTGCACGCTTTCCACCGCCCATTCCTCCCGCACCTCCTCCGGGATGGTGTGCCAGGAATACTCGGAACGATCCAGCCTTTTTGAAAAATCGTCGATTGCATTGTGAAAGATATTGCCGATATCCGGGATCGCAAGCTTGTACTCCCGGCGCTCCTCCAGCTCCAGTCCATAGTTCATAAAATGGGCAAAGGCACAGCCCGCATATCGCTCCAGCCTGGTCACACTTCCCCGCAGCTCCATGCCGTACAGAAGTCTTGCGGCTTCCTTTGAGATTCCTCTCTCTTCATTGACGTAGAAGGTTCCCTGAACCAGCCGGCGAAGGATCTTATTCCTCTCCTCCCGGGACCGGTAAAAGAGATATAGCTCCTTCCACAATGGCGTGGGTTCTTTTTGATGATATTCCCGAAACCCCTGCATCAGGCAGGCAAGACCATCATCCTTCAACGCATGCTCCAGGTCCTGTGCTTCTTCCTCTTCATCCTTCACAGGAAGGAGGGGAAAAAGCTGAATCATTTTGCCCAGCAAAAAGGAAGGGTTCACCGCTTTCCCCTCATCATTCACCTTATGATAGGTGATATAAAGCCTGTCTTTGGGCTTTGTCATATTCATATAGATATAGAACTGCTCCGTAAATGCCTGCTGGCGTTTGGTAGGCGCTAATTCAATCTCATTGTTTATCAACAGCTCCCGCTCCAAATCGGAGAAAATTCCACCGCTTCCGATTGCTTTGGGGATAACTCCTTCATTTACTCCGACAAAAAACAGCACCTTGATGTCCTTCAGCCTTGTGCGCTCCGTATCGCCTACGACCACCTCGTCCACTCCCGGCGGAATTAAGCCCACCTTCACCTCTACAAAACCGGTATCCAGTATTTCCGCAAATTCCTTGAGGGTCACATGCTCCGTTCCAAGAAGCAATACCATTTGGTCATACAAATCCATGATTATTTTATAGACCTGCTGAAATTCCTTCGCAATCAGGGGCTGGTTATGCTCCGCAAAGAAATTGTGGTAGTCTTCCAATTTCTGCTCTGCACCAAGGCGGGTGCCCAGTTCATAGAGCGCCTGGGTATAGTCCTTCAAGGTCTTTTCCTTATCCTTAAGCACCTCGTATACCGGCTGGAGCAGCTGGACAATTTTACTCCTTATCTCATTGATTCTCGTAAGGTCGAGGACTTCCCTGCTGCGGTAGCTTCTGGTAAAAGGCTCCGACCAGCGCTTATTTCCGCGAATTCCTGTGGCCAGGATGTAATTCTCCAGCAAGTCGATATCATCCTCGGGGATATCCGCAAGGCCGGTTCGCAGGAAACGAAGAATCCCCTCATAGCTGTAATCCTCCTGAATAATAGCGACAGCGGAACGAAGCAGCTCGACGAAGGGATTCGTCAGAATATCCTTCTTATAATCAATAAAGCATGGAATTCCCGCCAGGGAAAAGCTCCTTCCGGCGATTCGCCCGTATTCTTCCACATTGCCGCATACCACCGCGATATCCTGATAGCGATATCCCTGCTCCCTTACCAATCGTTTGATCTCTCTGGTAACAAAATCAATTTCCTTATTGGCATCCCTTGCTATATGTACGGAGATTTCTTCCTGATCCTTCTCATAGGGCTTCCAGGGAAAGCGGAACAGATTATGCTCCAGAGCCGCCAAAGCAGGCGACTCCAAAAACCGGTAAGGAACCCCCTGCCGGTTTCCCTTCTCCGCATAAACCGGCTCCTCAATTTCTATCTTCTCTTCCTCCGCCAGCCGGTAAAGCTTCTGTATGGTCTTTTTGCTCAGACTAAAGAGCTGGTGCTCCTTCACCGGGGCTTTGATATCCTCCTCCGGGTCGATGGTCACTGTTACCATTACCTTTTTGGCATAG
The DNA here is from genome assembly GCA_023423045.1 of Bacillota bacterium. Classification (GTDB taxonomy): domain Bacteria; phylum Bacillota; class Clostridia; order Lachnospirales; family Lachnospiraceae; genus Mobilitalea. Next base: position 45,805 of record JAFAGA010000056.1, read on the forward strand.
CGAAGAAGCTTGCGAAGAATCTGATATTGGCAGGGAGTGAAGCCGGTAAACCCGTCCAGGCAGATCACCGTTCCCTTCACCCATTCGGAGTAATCGATGGCATCATTTAACACCACCAATAATTCCTCCGCCGTAATATAGCGCTCCCGCATAAACTCCCGGAACCCCTCATAGATTGTTAGCAGATCCTTCAGCTTCGCCTGCAGTACCGGCTTCTTATGGGAGATTTCCTGCAGCCGCTTAAAATCCTCGGGTCCGATGTTATATTGATACAGCTCGGACAGCACCGATTTTAACTCTCCGATAAAGCCCGGCTTTCTCACATTGGAGCCAAACAGGATGAGCTCCTTCTTCTTTTCGGCCACCACCTTGCGAAGGACCATGCTTTTCCCCGTATCCTCCAATACCGGAGCATCATATCCACCGATTTCGTCAAAAATCCGGTATGCAAAACGCAAAAAGCTAAGGATATCCACATTCATGACTCCGTGTTCCGGATGCATGGCAACGATATCCTTCTGTGTCTGCAAAGTAAACTGCTCCGGCACAATAACCAGATAGTTGGTATCCTGATGCTCCTTGGAAGCTTTGATTACTTCACGATATAGCTGATAGGATTTGCCGGAACCGGCACTTCCAAGAAATAACTGCAAGGACATAAAAACCCTCCTTCTGTGAAACACCCAAGGATTTATCCTTATAAAATCCTTTTCATATGCAATCATATCAGATAATGCCTGAAAGAAACGCATAATGAAATTCCAATGGATTTCATTATGTGGTTCTTTCCAAGGATTTTGGCATTTTCAAAATACTTTTCCCTCTATCTTAAAAATATCTCTGCATAAAATAGATACAGGTTTAATAATATATAGTAAGATTAAGACATGAAGCAAATCATGCTCGGAGGTTAGAAATGGCAAAGACGAAAATAGTCGTGATCCAATTAAAAGAAATCATATATACAGTGATTTTTGCAGCACTTGGTATTCTTTTGATCCTGCTCCTCATATTCATGTTCAAACCGGATAAGAGTAAAGAAACCGCCTCCTCTGCAACTGATCTGTATACCCCAGGCGTTTATACCTCCTCCATTACATTAAATGATACCGCACTTAACCTGGAGGTGGTAGTGGATAAAAATCATATAAACTTTGTAGGTATCAAGAACATCGATGAAGCGATTACTACCATGTTCCCCCTGGTGGAGCCTTCCTTAGAGGCAATCGCAACACAGCTGTATAATGGTGTTCCTATTGACCGACTCGAGGTTTTGGAAGAAACAAAGTACACCCAACAGCTTTTAATTGATTCCATCAAACTTGCACTGGAAAAAGCTGAGATACAAGAATAATACAGGATGCTGTAAAGCTTACGGTGTATCGACAAGAGGACCCACAATCAGCTTGCCGGTACACTTTCTCCGTAACCGCCTTACAGCATTCTTTTTTAGTCTGCTTCTATCTCCCTCATCTCATTGGCTGCAACAGCATAGCTACTCAGAGAGATATCTCTTATACGGCGAAGTTTCATTCTGAAATATAATACCGATAATACCAGGCCCGGTATGTGCTCCGATGGCACAGCCTACATAATTATCAATCATATTCCGGCAGCCATAGATTTGGGCCAGCTGCTCCTTTACCGCCTCCATTGTAGCCGCGTCATCCCCATGCAGAATTCCGACGGTTTGGGTCAGAAGGTCTGCCCCCCGCTCTCCCACAATCTCAATCAGGCGTTTTAAGGATTTTTGCCTTCCTCTTACCTTCTCAATGGATTCCAAGGCTCCGCTGTCATTTACATGAATAATCGGCTTAATATCCAGCAAGCCTCCGGCAATAGCCGAGGTCCTGCTGAGCCTTCCGCCCTTGAGCAGATACTCCAGCGTGCTGACGGTAAATACCTGTTCCGAATGCTCACAATGCCACTTAATACCATCGATAATCTCCTGCTTGGAAGCGCCGTTCTTCTGCATCAGCAGCGCATAGTAGGTTGCTATGCCAAAGCCGAGGGAGGCACATTTGGAGTCAATTATCGTAAGATCAAAATCCGGGTATTTTTCCAGCAGTTCTGTTTTTGCCAGATGTGCGGCATTATAGGTTCCTGCGATTCCGGTGGAGAAGCAGATATAGATAACCTCATCCCCGGCTGCAGCATAAGTTTCAAAATTTTCGTAAAACATTTGAGCATTAATATGATATGTTTTAATATCCTTACCGCTTCTCAGGATATCATAGAACTCTTCCGGCTGTATCGTCTCGCCGTCAAAATAATCCTTTTCATCTATCACCACGGGAGTCGGAATAACATGCAGGTTAAACCGTTCCTTCATCCCTCTCGGTACATCAGACGCTGAATCTGTAATAATCTTAAGTGCCACTTTTCTTTCCTCCTATTTTGTGAGCATCCGCTATGTGCATCGATCCGCTATTAACGCCTACCCGTTATTTTGATAACATCTCTAATTCCTTCATCCAGAGGGCGGAGGAGGCATCGCTGGGCATCCTTAAGTCTCCCCGGGGAGAAACGGATACACTTCCCACCTTGGGTCCGTCCGGCAGGCAGGATCGCTTAAACTGCTGCGTAAAGAATCTTCGGTAAAATACTTTCAGCCATTGTAAGATAACCTCTGCCTCATAACGGCCGGAAAATGCAATTTTAGCCAGCCGATATACCTTCGCCGGCGGAAAGCCAAATCTCAGAATATAGTATAGGAAGAAATCATGAAGCTCATAAGGCCCGACAATATCCTCCGTTCTCTGAGAGATCTCCCCATCCTTCGGCGGCAGAAGTTCCGGACTGACGGGAGTATCCAGAATATCCATCAGCACCTCACGAAGCTTTTTATCCGCAGCCCCATCCGCAAAATACTCCACCAGATACCGTACCAGGGTCTTGGGAATGGATGCGTTAACTCCGTACATTGACATATGATCGCCGTTATAGGTGGCCCATCCCAACGCCAATTCCGACATGTCGCCGGTTCCCACCACAAAACCGTTATATTTGCCCGCGATGTCCATCAGCACCTGGGTTCTTTCCCTGGCCTGACTGTTCTCATAGGTCAGGTCGTGCTGCGTACTGTCGTGACCGATATCCCGAAAATGCAGCTCCACCGCCTCCCGTATCGGCACCTCCAAAAAGGTCACTCCAAGGCAGTGTGCCAAATCAACCGCATTTTGATAAGTCCGGTCCGTCGTTCCAAAGCAGGGCATCGTTACCGCAATAATCCCCTTCCTGTCCAATCCCAGCAAATCAAATGCCTTATCAATCACCAGAAGTGCCAGGGTAGAATCCAGTCCCCCTGATATCCCCACCACAGCACACGCTCCGCCTATATGTGCCAACCGGGTTTTTAACCCCAGTGCCTGAATGTTGATGATATCCCTGCAGCGCTTCTCCCTGTCCGCCTTCTCTGACGGAACGAAGGGTGCCGGATCAATATATCTGGTTAAGGAAAGCTCAGGAAGCTCAGCCGCATCTTTGCCGAAGGAGAAGGGAAGCACCTGATAACGGTTGGTATTCTGTCCCAGATAGGTATGCATTCTCCTGCGCTCGCTCCTTAATCTGCCCAAATCCAATTCCGTGGAGATCATTCCGTTGATAAAGGTAGTTGATTCCGCCAGCAAAGTCCCATTCTCGGCAATAAGATTATGGCCCGCGAATACCAGATCCGTCGTAGATTCCCCTTCTCCTGCATCGGCGTAGAGATAGCCGCATACAAGTTTGGCGGACTGGCCCTTCACCAATTCCCTTCGAAAGGCATCCTTTCCGGTAAGTTCATCGCTGGCTGACAGATTGGCGATCACCGATGCCCCGGCGATGCAGTGCGAAATACTGGGAGATTGGGGTATCCATAGATCCTCACAAATCTCCACCCCAAGGACAAATTCCGGCATCTCCTCGTTTTGAAACAGAATCCGGGAGCCGAAATAAATCTCTTCTCCCATAAAATTAATCGGAATTGCTTCCACGATCCCGGAAGTGAAATGCCTTGCTTCGTAGAATTCCGTATAGTTTGGAATGCTGATCTTTGGAATGAGCCCCAGCACCTTTCCCCCGTGGATTACAGCTGCCGTATTGTAGAGCTTTCCCTTGACCTGATAAGGGAAGCCCACCACGGTCACCGGCTCCAGGTCCTTAGTATGCTTTGCAATCCGTTTCACGCTTTCCAGCGCTCCCTGCAGCAAGGTCTCCTGCAGGAATAAATCCCCGCAGGTATATCCTGTGATACAAAGCTCAGGAAATACGAGCAGCTTGATGCCCTGCTTCTGAGCTTCATCGATAAATTCTATGATTCGGTCGGTATTATAGCCGCAATCTGCAACCCGGATCACCGGCGTTGCCGCGGCAACACGTATAAACCCGTCTTTCACTTTATCCTCCATTCTGCGCAGACCCTCTGCGCATGCGCAAGCCTTCCGCGCATATTGGAAATCTTTCTATGTTTCATTATAAGATATATTGTCCAAAAAAGACAAGCATTATATATAAATACCAGGGATTTCACTTTCCACTTTTCATTCTATGCAATCCGTATTTTTGAAGTCTAAAACAGGGAGATACAAATTAATTATATCTCCCCGTGTGTTAGCTGCTTCTTTTATTTTAACGGGCCCCTTTCCTGAACAAATCTCAATACGTAAAAATCCGCTGGATAATATCCTCAATCTTTTCTTTTTCAATATAGATATTATCCGGATTGTAGCGATTGATTAGATAAGTCAGTGCCTCCTTTGTGGTCAAGCACTTATCTACGCTGATAATCAAATTGTTATCCGATTGCTCCAGCAGCTTATAGTCCTTTTCCGCCTCCCAAACAGGCAGCTTTCCTTCAAACTGCATTTTTACCACATAACCGTTTTTATACTGCTCCTCGAAATCCGTCAGTCCGCCATCAAATAACTTTCTTCCCTTATTGATAAGAATCAATCTGCCGCAGACCGCCTCAATGTCGTCCATATCGTGTGTTGTCAGGATGATGGTTGTCTGCTTATCCCGGTTAATGTCTGCAATACAAGTGCGCAGCGTCTTTTTGCTCATCACGTCCAGTCCAATGGTAGGTTCGTCGAGATAAAGGATATCCGGGTCATGCAGCATGGAAAGCGCCAGATTCGCCTTCATCTTCTGTCCAAGACTCAGCTGGCGAACCGGCTGGCCGATAAAATCATGCATTTCCAAAATGTCCGTGAAGTATTTACGGTTCGCTTTATAGCGATCTTCTTTTATGTTATATAGCCTCTGATGCAGTTCGAAGGTGTCAGCCACAGGTAAATCCCAATAAAGCTGAGAACGCTGTCCGAATACAACGCCGATTTTCTGTGCGTTTTCCTTCCGGTTTTTATAAGGGATGATACCATTGACCATAACCGACCCGTTGGTGGGCGTCAACACGCCGGAAAGAATTTTGATGGTTGTGGATTTTCCTGCACCATTTGGCCCAATGTAACCGACAACTTCTCCTCTGTCTATCTTGAATGAGATATCCTCTACCGCTTTTTTAGTGTAATATTTCTTCTTAAATAGTGACTTCAGGCTTCCGCCCACGCCCTTTACAGGTTCCGCAATTCTAAAGTCCTTGTGTATGTGATTCACCTCAATCAGACTCATATTTCCTCCCTCTTATGATCCGGAGCTCTGGTATTTGGCCAGTCCATAGTTCCAGATTCTAATGCTTAGAATGAACACCGCAATGCCAACAAACGAACTTATATACGGAAGCCAGGCCGCAAATGGCGAAGAAGAGGCTTTATCCAGCAAAATCAGGGATGGATAAAAGTTCATGAACGCAAACGGCAGAATAAAGGTCAATAAAAATTGTATGGCTGTTCCGTAAATGGTGATAGGATAATTGGTAAAACTTTTGAAATTCCATAATATGAAGTCGAATACAGGATTCTGATTAACCGTCACAAAACAGAAGCTGGACGACAGAATGAGAAATGCCGACTGCAGCAGTGCCGCACAGATCAATAACAGAATCAAATTTACAATGGAAACCTTTGTACCAAGCTGAGACACTGCGAAGATCATGACCGAAACTGATAAAACAGCATGACCGATATAGCCAAAGTTGAAGCCATTGTAAATCTCATGCAAAAACGGAGCTACCGGCTTTGTGAGCGAAATATCGAATTCGCCCGTCCGGATTTTTATCGGCAGATTACGGCACGGTGTAAAAAACACGGTTGCCGCCAGCGCATAGGATAAGAGGTTGAAAGCATATAAAAACAAGACCTCGTAAGAAGTCCAACCGCCCATGGCATCAAAGTTTTCAATTATAATATAAAGACTTAAAAATGTACCGCCGTAAGCGATCCACTGCCCGATGACACCTGTGATAAAGGATACGCGGTATGTCATCTCCTGGCGGATCGTATATTGGGCAAATGTAAAATACATGAGAATTTTTTGGCCCATCTGCATTTTATCCTCCGTTGATAGCAATACGATTCATAATCCGATGATAAATAAGAGTGCTGACAAGCCGCAAAATGATAATCCATCCTGCGCCAATAAACAGCACCTGCCATGACTCTTCCATGGATGTTCTTTGCAGGAAGAAGTTGACGGGCTCATACGAAATGTACCGGAACGGCAAAAGCATGCTCATCCGCTTCAGTATATCCGGATAAAACCACAGCGGCACGATCGTTCCGCCGAAAATCGTCTTGAATCCGTCCAGATACCAGTTCAAATACCATGCTTTTTGTGTGAAAAAGGCCAACAGCCCAAAAATATAGGTAAGCTCAAATATCACAAATATCCCGATTAGCAGGGAAAGCACGAACATCAACGTATATAAGGGGCTTGGGAACGACAATCTATGTAATAAAAATGTCATAATGACAATCGGAAGGGCTGAGGTAAGCATATTATAGGTGTTTGTGCCCAAAGAGGAGCTGAATAGATACAGTCTGAAATTGATGGGACGGATAAAATCCATAGCAACAGAACCATCCCGAATCGAAGGTTCCAGCTGGGACGCAATGTTGGTATCCGTAAGCTTGGATACAAACAGGTTGATAACCACATAGGAAATCATCTCATTCAGAGACACACCCGCATGATTTCCTGTTCGAAGCAGCGCACTCCACAGGCTGTACTGTATGAAATACATTAAAACCGAGCTCAGCAGCCGAATCATCGTCGTAGACCGATAAAGGGTCATGGACTTAAATGCTTTTTGATAGAAAGCAATATATTTCATGCATAACATGCTCCTTTTTACAGACTTTTTTCTTTACTCTCACCATATTAATACATATTTTTTTATCCGTCAACATTTATTGCTAGATTATGGTAATTTGTTAAACTCTAAACTTTTTTAAGTTTTCATTGAACTTATTATGGTAGTATTCTATAAAAATAAAAGGAGGGAACCCCCTCCTTTTAACCGATACATCTTCAATGGTCACTCACAACTGCCTCATGGTCTCCTCAGAAATTTTTCCTCAGGAGTTTTGCTTAATCCGGCACGATCAGTGGGAGCGGACCAGATCGCATCATAGTCAATCTGATCATAGAATCTCGAATTGAAATCCAGGAACAGGGCATCGGTCTTTTCCGTATTGTTTGCGGCAATATCTTTCAAATATGTATTTTTACGGAATGCCGGTATTACATATAAATCTCTTGCATAGCCCCAGATATTTTTAAAATCTGCGATACGGTTGCGGATCGGACCGAGATTACGGTAATAATGAGTATCAAATCTTGCCAGCGTTACAAACAGACGGATATCACTGTCCGTTACGTAATCACCGAATAAGAACCTGCCGGTTTCCAGCCGCGCTTCGATTTTATCCAAAGCATTGTAGAAATCTTCAAAGGCTTCTTCATAAGCGGTAATCGACTGTGCAAACATCATACGGTAAGTTGCATTATTTACATTGGGGAACAGCCAATCATTCAGCTCATCGATTTCCTGCCTTTTATCTGCCGGGTACAGATCCGGTGTCCCTGACTGGAAGTATGGTTCAAAGGCAGTTTCAAAATAATTGGTAAGCCTGTGATAATCGTTATTTACCACCTTTTTAGTTTCAACATCCACCAGGGCGGGAACGGTGCACCTGCCTGCATAATCCGGGTCCGCATTATAATACAGCTCACTGAGAAACTGGACTCCAAGAACAGGATCTCTATTCCCTTCATCATATACAAATTCCCAGCCATACTTTTTATTCTCAGGACTGTGCCCTACCAGGTTGATGCCAATCACATCCTCCAGTCCAAGCAGCTCCCGTACAATGGAGGCCCTGTTTGACCAATGGCATCCCTTCGCCCAGATCAGCCTGTATCTGCCGCGCTCCGCCTTAAGCTCCTTTTCTCTGTTTCCAAAGGGCGTCGTAAAATGATTTTTCTGACGAATGAACGCTCCTCTTTCATCGATTTCGTTATGAATTTCCTTCGGCCTAACCCTGGGTTCGGTCCTCTGTTTCTCATTACTGCTCATCGCTTCCAACTCCTTTTCTGAGATTACTGTAACGCTCCGCTTGATGCCATTCATTTTCGGATATTTCAAATTTCAACCTATTTCAGCTTCAAATACCTTCTTCACTGCTCATACATATTATCATGAAACCTATAACGCTCCGGAAGGAGAAAACCGTTGTCCTCCATCCATTTTGTCTCCTCAGCAGGCTTGTTAAACTTCACCATTCCTGTCTTTTGCCTCCGAAAGCCGAATTTTTCATACAAAGCAACGGTTTGGGGATGAGTATATAAAATCACATTGCACCCCTTCACCTGCTCCAGTAGACTGTTGATAATTGCCCGGCCGATTTGCTTGCCATGATATTCTTCCTCCAATGCAATGTTATAAATCGCAGCCTGGGTTATCCCGTCGGAAAGGGCCCGGCCGCATCCGACCAACCGATCATCATCATAAGCAAACGCCACTGCATAGCTGCGTTCAAAAACTGTTTTCTGTGAGTCTGCATCCAAATGACTCAGACCATAAAAGGAAAGTATCCTGCTTACACTTTCCCAATCCACCTGCTCCTTTGATGTCCTTATCTCTAATCCCATAGGAACTCCCTTCCCTGCCGCCATCACCAATTGCGGGCTTATTGCATATTAACTAAGAATTTTTGTCCCGGGTCCTTGCTTAAAACCTCTCTGCCATGGGGCCCAGTCCAATCCTTCGTATCCGGTCCCTTGGGCACAAGCTTATGAATATTCCCGGCTACAGCACATAGGTGATAATGCTTTTTAATCGCGTCAAACTCCGTAGTATCTCCAAAACCCGGGGTTTGATAGAGATCTCTTGCATATGCCCACAAGTTGGGGTACTCTCTGATTCGCTTTTTATTCACCTTGAACCCGTTATAATAGGCAATATCAAACCGTGCCAATGTGGTGTACAGACGAATATCCGACTCAGTAATATAATCTCCCAGGAGAAATCTTCTCTCCCCAAGCTCCTCCTCCAGAAGATCCAACCGCCGGAATACGGTGTCATAGGCACTCTCGTAAGCTTCCTGGCTTCTTGCAAAACCCGCCTTATATACCCCATTGTTGATTTCATGGAATAAGATCTCGTTTCGTTCGTTGATTTCCTCCCGGAGTTCCTCCGGATATAAATCCGGAGCCCCCTCCTTATGAAATGCTTTCCAAGCTGTCTCAAAGGAAAGGGTCATATTCGGATAGTCGTTATTTACCACCTTTTTATATGACAAATCTACGATTGCCGGAACGGTAAATCTTCCCGTATAATCCGGATCCGCCTTAAAATATACTTCACTTACATATTTAATCTGTAATTCGGGATCCACCGCACCTTCATCCAAGGTGAAAGCCCAGTCACACCGCTCTATCTCCGGCCGGATCGGATCGGCTGTTCCAAGACTGATCACCTGATCCAATCCCAGAAGCTTTCTTACAATCACGGTCCTGTGCGCCCAGGGACAGGCAGGTGACCAGAGCAGCCGGTACCGTCCGGCTTCTACGGGAAGCTCCTCTTTTCCGGACCCAAAATTTGTAGTAAACTGATTTCTTTGCCTCTGAAAACTGCCCTTCTGTCCCACTTCTGATCCAAGCCACCCATTTACTGCCATACTGTTATCCTCCTTCTAATCCCGGCTACCCGTCAGCTTGTTAAACCGGCAGATACTCTGATTTTTCTCCGCGGTTATGCGCTTCCTTCCATATCGAAACATCCGGTCCCTTGGCCAGGATCCCATAGGGATTCTCGGCATGATTTCCCAACTGGTAGCCCTTTTTGATGGCATCAAAATCGGTGGTATCGCCAAAACCCGGTGTTTGATACAAATCCTTTGCATAATTCCACAGATTAGGAAAATCAATAATCCGGTTCCGATTGGTCCGGAACACAAGATAATAAGCCGCATCAAACCGTACCAGCGTAACATAGAGCCGGATATCCGAATCGGTGATTTTATCCCCCAGGAGATAGCGGCTTTTGGAAAGTCGCTCTTCCAGCCAATCCAGTCTTGCGAACAGGGTATCATAGGCCTTTTCATATTCCGCCTGGGACTGGGCAAAGCCGGCTTTGTATACCCCGTTATTCACATCATGAAAGATGATATCGTTCAATGCATCAATTTCTTCCCGCAGATCCTCCGGATATAAATCCGGCGCATCCTCTTTGTGGAATGCCTTCCATGCGGTTTCCCAATAATTCGTCAGCTTAAAATAATCATTATTTACCACCTTCTGCTCCCGGATGTCTACAACTGCAGGAACCGTCGCCCTTCCGGTGTACTCCGGATCTGTTTTGGCATAGATCTCGGGCAGGTAACGGATCTTAAGCACAGGGTCAACTCCCCCTTCATCCAGAGAAAATTCCCATCCCTTCTCCGTACGGACCGGGTTGGCAGTTCCGACACTGATCACCTGATCCAGCCCCAGAAGCCGGAAGGCAATCATCTGTCTATGGGCCCAGGGGCAGATTGGCGTCCACAAAAGACGGTAGCGCCCGGCTTCCACCGGTAATTCCCCCTCCTTATCGCCGAAGGGTGTGTCAAACCGATTCTTTTGTCTCTGGAATGCACCGGTTTGTGTAATCTCATGTGCATTTTCAGAAGTAGCAATTTTTAATTCTTCCGCCATGATCTTCATCCTTTCAATTCATACTAAATGGAGTATTCACTCCCTGCCAGCATATTAATTTGAAACAGAAATTCCTTTAAACGTTCGCTGCCCGGACTCTCAAATATCTGCCTTGGTGTTCCCTGCTCGACAATTTTGCCGCCTTCCAGAAAAATCACACGGCTTGCCACGCTTTTTACAAAATTCATCTCATGGGTCACTAATAATATGGTATTTCCATCCTGTGCCGCTTTTCGGATGGTTCTTAATACCTCGCCCACCAGCTCCGGGTCCAGCGCAGAGGTCGGTTCATCCATGAGCAGCACCTTGGGCTCCATCGCCAGTGCCCTGGCTATGGCTACCCGCTGCTGCTGGCCGCCGGAGAGATGCCTCGGGTAATGATAGAGGCGGTCACTCATACCAACCTTCGCCAGTTGGTCTCTTGCGGCCTCCTCCGCTCTTTTTTTGTCATATTTTTTAACGATCCGCAGCCCCTCCATCACATTCTCAAGGGCGTTCTTATGCCTGAACAGGTTAAACTGCTGAAATACCATTTCCGTATGCTGCCTTAGCTGCAGCTTTTTCTTTGCTGATTTATCGGTCAGGTCGAAGCGGTTTCCTTCGATGGATACCTTGCCCTGCTCCGGCTTCTCCAGCAGGTTCAGACAGCGGAGCAGCGTAGATTTCCCGGTTCCGGACGGGCCGATAATCGCTACCACTTCTCCCTGTTCGATATCCAGGTCAACCTGCTCCAATACTATATTTGACCCAAACCGCTTGCTCAAGCCTCTGATTTCTACAAAGCCCATATCTTTCTCCAATCCACCGCTCCTGGCGGTATTACATGCTTACCGTTTCTCCCTGAAGAACCCCGGACCGCTTTTTCAGCTTCGGAGGTTCTTCCGGTACACTGAATTTCTTTTCCAGTAATCCAAATAATTTTTCTACCACTACGGTTATGATCCAATAAATAATTGCCAGGGAGCAATATACCTCGAAATAGCGAAAATTGTTACCGGCTAGAATTTTGCCCTGTGCGGTCATCTCAACCACCGAACAGGTAAATGCCAGTGAAGTTCCCTTGATCAGGGCAATCAGGGAATTTCCGAGAGAGGGCAGCGCCACTACCAGAGCTTCCGGAAGTATGATGCGCCGCATCACTTGAAAGTTAGACATTCCAAGAGATTTTGCCGCTTCCAGCTGTCCCTTATCCACGGAGGTAATGGCGGCCCGGATGCTTTCCGAATCAAAGGCGGACTGGTTCAGGCCCAGCGCGACCATCGCAAACAGAATGGAGGGTACGGCGTTGATATTATAATTCGTTCCATAATAGTAATTGAAATATTTTAATGCGATTGGAATACCAAAGTAAGACAGATACAGCTGTACGATTATGGGGGTACCGCGCATCACCGATACAAAGACCGCGGCAATATTACTGAGAATGGGTGTCTTATTCTTTTTAACAATTGCAATCAGGAGTCCGAAAAACCACCCGATCAGCATCGCTACCAGCGTTAGCTGAAGCGTTACCGGAAGATACACCAGCAATCTGGGTATTTGGGTAAAAACCAGCTTGAAATCAAATAATTTTGCCATGAAAGAAGCTCCTTATCTTGTATATGGAGTATAATCCTCACCAAAATATTTTACGTTAATCTCTTTTGAGGTACCGTCGGCAATGACTTCCTGAAGGGCTTTATTGATATCTTCCTGCAGCTGGTCATTCCCCTTGCTGATCAACAAATAGCTGTAGGGTTCGGACATCAGGTTGGAGGAAACCTCATTGGATACTTCCAGCTCTTTCAAATTGAAGTTATACTCTCTGTTGTAATATTCATACATCGGCTTATCAATCAACAGGAAATCATATTTTCCGGACTCGATATCCTGTAACTGCAGTACCAGGTCCTCCTCGGTATAGTTGATCTTGATGAGTTTATCTGGATTCGCCGTATTGTAATTCTCTACCGCCGTGGTGGAATTGATTGCAGGGGAGCCGACAAAATCCAGCCCTGCCAGATCGGATAAAGTGGCCACACTGTCCAATGAGTCATTATCGGAGGCTACAATCGCCACATATCGATTTTCGAAAATCGGATCAGAAAACAGATATTTTTCTTTTCGCTGCTCATTCATCGCAAAATTGTTCACACCGATCTGATAGCGATCTGAGTCAAGTCCGGCAAAGATAGAGGGAAAATCCGTTTTTTCCAAAATCAGTTCATATTGGGGCAGTTTGTCAAATACCGCTTTGATTAATTCGATATTATGCCCTGTCAGTTCGTCGCTGTCATCCACATAGGTGAAGGGCTTGGGGCTGCCGCCGGTAGCGGCATATACCTTAATTGCTTCTGCGGCAGGTGCCTCGGTAGGCTCCGCGTCAGGTGCCTTGGTCGGTTCGGCTGCTGCGTTGGTGGCTGCTGGGGTCGGTTCCTTTGCTGTGTTGGAATTATTGTCCGAAGCTTTCTGGCATGCAGTTAAGGCTCCGGTCAAAACGGCCACCGTCAACAGTCCCAAAGTAATTTTTTTCATAAATCTCTTCATTCTAAAAATCCTCCTTTTAATACATATTAAATATGTATGTTTTATATGTTTTATCATGATATGTATCATATGCTCTTTTTTTTTAATTGTCAATACTCCTTTTATTTTTATTTTTCATTCTTTCAGGGATTCATTTTATTGCTGATCAAATTGTAAAAAAAAGATATGAAAGGTTAAATCATCAACCTTCCATATCTTATACTTCCTTTTTCACATGCAATCGGACTGAATATATACTGAATACAGACCCATACTTTTATATTATTAAAAATTATGTTCTATGAAAATTCGCCCATGCTGGGCAAACAACGAACGGCACGCTTTGCGAGCCGTTCTTATGTTAACAATAATAAAAAGCGGCCATAAGCCGCCTTTATCATTAGTGTTATACCCGAAATGCCGGTTCCTGCATTTTGACTCCTAGCAAAGCTAGGTGGGTAACCGCACATAAGCTTCTGCCTTCCGCTGCAAACGGCGGCCTGACATCCGCTTACGAATAATAGGAATCCCTTTTTGATCATGTAGGTTCAAAATAACAGGAGTATCGAACACCTCAGGAATTTCAATAACAATTTTGATATTTATATTATAATCTATTATGCTCTCTTTTTCAAGATTTTTATCAGTTTTTAGGGGTGTAACTTTTTCCACCTAAGACAAATCTTCGTCGAAGGCCGGGAAATAAAAGATAAACTCCGAGCCGACTCCGGGTGTGGAGTACACCCTGATCTCTCCGTCATGCTTAAGGGCTATCTGCCTTGCGATAGCCAGGCCAAGACCGGTTCCGCTGGCATTCTGCCGCAAATTCGACTTATAGAACTTCTCAAAAATATTGCCGAGATCTGCCGGATCGATTCCAACCCCTTCATCACGAATCGATACCATTATTTTATCCGCCCTATTGATTTTTATGTGCACGGTTTTATTTTCCTCAGAAAACTTAATTGCATTATCCAGGATTACCATGAACATCTGCCTCAGACGGTCATAGTCGCCGAGTATCATGTTCACCGGGGAATCCTTGCTTACATCAATAATAATATTTTTCTTTTCCGCAATTGCTCCGGCACTGCGCATAATATCCTCAAATACCTGGTTTAAATTCACCGGCTCGCACTGAGTAGCAAAGTCCGGATTCTGCATTTTAGATAGCAGCATCAGGTCTCCTACCAGACGTTCCATGGACTTGCACTCGGAGAGCATACGGTCATAATACTGCATCACCTTCTCCTCTTCCTGCACTACTCTGTCGGAGAGAGTTTCGGTATAGGCCCGGATGACTGTGATGGGCGTCCGAAGCTCATGGGATACATTGGCAAAGAAATCCAGTCTCATCTGATCCAGTTTCTTGCGCTCAATATCGTTTTCCAACAGCTTTTCGGAGAGGACATCCACGGTTTTGGCCAGATCACCCAGCTCATCGTCTCTTACAATTCCCGTCTTGGCGTTAAAATTCCCGGCCGCCAATTCCAGTGCGGTCACACGCATTCTTGTGATTGGCAGGGATAATTCCGTCGCAAAAATAATAACTATGATAAAGGATATTCCCAGGGCAACCACGCTGCTCATAATAATCGTGGACAGGCTGCTCTCAACGAGACCCGCCTGGTCCTTATTGATGCCTACAATCAGAATTGCCCCTACCACCTCACGGCCGGCTCCATAGATTGGAGCGGATACCATGATAATATTCTGCTGATATACTTCATCATAGCCCTGCTGATGGCTTACATTGTTCTGAAAGGCTTTATTCAGATTCTCCACATAGGGAGCATACTCCTCATTAGCCATGAACTCTTCGTAGGAATCCCCCGTTTCCAGGGACTTGCTCATAGGGTTCATCGCATTGGGGTTGGCTACCGTCCAAATATCCCATTCATTGACACTTTTAATCATGCTGATATCGTCCAGATATCCCTCTTTGCCGCTGATAATATAATCCGAAGCCATGGTGCTGATGGTGCTCGCCTGACGCTCCATCTCTTCGATATTCTTCTCCATCATCTTGTCGCCATAAAGCTTCATAAAGATAAGGCAAATCAATACCGCGGTCACCAAAAGCATTACGGCATAATTCAAATAGAGCTTAAAAAACAGCCGGTTATAAATGTGTACCTTTGAATCCTTTGACATATAAATCTCCATTCCGTCGGACTATCTCGCTATTTCTCCTCTATTTCAAATTTATAGCCGACTCCCCAGATGGTCTTTATCGTCCAGCTGGGATGCTCCACTACATCCAGCTTCGACCGCAGCCGTTTGATGTGGGAATCCACCGTTCTGCTGTCACCGAAATAGTCAAAGCCCCACAAGCTGTCCAGGAGATTGTCCCTGGTAAACACCTTATTGGGATTCGAAGCCAAAGTCCACATGGTTTCGATCTCTTTTTTTGTCAAAGCAATCTTAGTACCTGAGATATGTAATGTATATTCATCAAGATTAATCTCCAGGCTGCCAACGGTAAGAACATTCTCGGGGGATGCCTCCTTGGCGGTCTTTGTCATACGTCTCATCACGGCCCTCACCCTGGCCATTACCTCTCTGGGACTGAAGGGTTTGACGATGTAATCGTCCGCCCCGATATCAAGGCCCATAATCTTGTCAAAATCTTCACCCCGTGCCGTAATCAGGATGACCGGAACATTGGATTTGCTTCGTATCTTCCTGCAGACCTCGTATCCGTCCTCCTTCGGCATCATCACATCCAGCAGGACTACATCAGGATTGTATTGGGTAAAGAGACGAATTGCTTCTTCGCCGTCCCCCGCAACAACAGGTTCAAAGCCTTCCATTCTGGAGTAGGTGGATAAAATGTCTGTTATATCATGGTTGTCGTCAGCGATTAATATATGCTGCATTATCAATTTCTCCCTTCCTAGTTCTTTTCCCGTTCTTCCTTCGTATCCTCTATAAATCCGGGTGTTATGGTTTGAGGTTTCAGGGCATGCCAAAGCTATGAAAGCTATGAATTGACACAGGCCCAATTCCTCTTGCTTCACATTCCTAATATCATATTGGTGGTTACAAGCAAACTTACCGTATGCCCACTTCATCTTTATTATATAGTATAGCCGAGGTTGAAACAAGTAGAAAAACTTATCCAAAAATCGTATCCGGCAAAATTCTGTTCTGCGGCACAGGTTCTTCATCGATTAGACGAGTACCGTCTCAAAAAATATCCCTGGTATATATAGGCAAAAACAAGCTTTGCGGACTTTTGCTCATATTAAGAATTTATTATATAAATTTTTACATTATGACACTTTTCTGACAAAAACAAAGGTTATTATATAGTCAGAATTGATAGGATGTGACAAAAGGGATTTCCAATCACTCGGAGGAATGGCCATGAAAAAGAAATATTTATGTAAATGCTTCATTACTCTTGGCTTACTTCTTTTCTTTACGTTGCTTATACCTTTTACCTCTTACAACATGTCGATTGCACAAGCAGCCAGTATTGACAAGGAGAAAACAGACAGCTACAGATTAAATTTAAAAAGCATTACATTAGTGAAAGGCAAAACATCTGCATTAAAGGTTTACAAACTGGGTGCAAACTCAAAAGTAAGCTTTAAGTCCGACGATCCGGAAGTTGCTTCTGTTAGTGATGATGGTATAATCACTGCCAATAAGGTGGGTTCTGCTGTCATTACAGTTACCATTAAGGATGGCATTGATAGGACTACATTAACCTGTGATGTTAATGTCGGTCCTGCCGCGATTAGTGTTAAGTGGACTAAGGAAAGAGTATATGTCGGTTTGAATAATGACGATATGTTAAAGGTTATTATGAAGCCGGACACTACTACGGAGGATGCAAAATTCTCCAGCTATGATTCTTCCATTGCTACGATCAGCTCCGGCGGTCGCGTCACTGCGAATAAGGTAGGTATGACTTATTTATTTGCTGAAATCGATGCAACCGATTTGGGCGGCACCCGTAAGTTTGCGGCGTGCACCGTATTCGTAACCAGCTCCAAGGATGCTCCTTTATTGGAAGAGTATTTCAATAAACGCAGTGAGCTTAATCGAGTATCGGCCTCTGAATTAGCAAATGCATTGGATGAATTCTTCAACGGCGGAAGTGCTGAGGCTGCTACAGCCGACACTACCGGTGATTCTGCTCTGATTAAAGCATTGGATAAGTTCCTGGAGGATAAGTTCAAATTATCCGAGATCCGGGAGAAGATCAAAGCAGAGAAAGCAGAGCTTGAAGCTGCTCTTTCCAAGACAACCAACACGGAGACAAATTCCGTTTCCCAGACAAAGTAACTTGTAATAACTTGACTTGATGAATATGACTGATGCGACATGCTTGTCGCACATCAGGGGCTGCTGTACCAGTGTGAAACTGGTACGCAGCCCCATTTTATTGATCGGTTTATTGACAATAGCATTTTATCATTTCAATCCCTTCCAATATGTATTATAATATAAGTTATCGGAAGAAAGTAAAGCTACTTCTCATACCCCGATTACAGGAATACGAACTTTATTCCTGTAATATAAGTTATCGGGATATATGTCCGTACTATAATGCTGTTAATGAAACAGAAAGGAGATATTATGAAATTTAAATTTGCCCATAATAACATAAACGTTCTGGACCTGGAGAAGTCCCTCAAATTCTATGAGGAGGCTCTTGGCCTGAAAGAAACCAAACGTAAGGAACATCCCTCGGGGGATTTTATAATCGCATTTCTCGGAGACGGGGAAACAAGCCATCTCCTGGAGCTGACCTGGCTCCGGGATTGGGACAGGCCTTATAATCTTGGCGACAACGAGTTTCATCTCGCTTTCACTGTGGATGATTATAATGCCGCCTATGAAAAGCATAAGGAAATGGGCTGTATCTGTTATGAAAACCCGGCCATGGGAATTTATTTCATCAGTGATCCGGATGGCTACTGGCTCGAGGTTATTCCCTCCAGATAATAGAAGTAATTCTGCCATTCTAATGCAGCGCCAGTCTCTCCCATTGCCTGAGCCATGTCAACTGATGATCAATAAAGAGGTCATCAATACAGTCTGCACCAAGATTTTCAATAATAGTCGCCTGGGCCTCATAGTGCCGGATCGCGATAAAGCTATAAACTGCCCGGATTTCCTCGTCACTGATGTCTTGGCATTCCCGGTAGCCCCTCAGGAACTTCTCCAGCATATACCTGGTATCATCATACTCACCCTCGGAAAGAGTAAAATAATTCGTCATATCACAGAAAACCGCAATATCATAGACAGGAAAGGCCTTCGCTGCCGCATCAAAATCAAACAGCACATAGTTTCCCCGACTCGAAAGCATATTTCCCGTATGGTAATCTCCGTGACAAAAGCCCCGGGGAAGCTTCTCTACCCGACTCCACAACAAGTTTCCGTAATCCCTGAATTCCTGGGTTCTGGGATAGCTTCTTTCCTCCAGGCAACGGACATATCGGTCAATAAAGAATTCCTTTTCATGACAGCATAAAGAAAAAGGATATTCTGCCATCAACCGGTGCAGCCTTCCGCTCTGGCGGCTGATCCCCAATATATCGAATCCTTTATTCGGCTCCCTTCCGCTGACATATTCGTAAAGAATGCCGATTCGCTCCTCTCCCTGATAATGGCAGCGAAAATATGCTTCCCCGGTACTCACCGGATGAATACGTGCTGCAGGAAACCCGGCAAAGGCAAGATACTGCATGATCTCAACCGACTGCAGGGCCTGCTCCGTGTTTCGGCTTTTAAACAGCTTAAGGACATATCTTTCTTTGTTCTCGTATACAATGCAGACATAGCCTATCATGTCACGATGCATTACAATATCATGAAAGGGCCTGCCATATATTATCTTTAAGTCGTCAAGAAGCTTCTCCATCATGTAATCAATCCTCCTTGGCACATTCTGAAGGAAATGTTTATCCTGTCAACAGATGCAACGCTTACCCAGGGTAAACGATATTCTTTTCTCTTAGAACTCCTGCAATTCGTGAAACAGAACTCCTTCCTTTACCGTCGTCCCTGCATAGAGCTTACTGTCATATCTTCCCTTAGACAGATAATGCTCCAGAACGCCTTTGGCCGTAAACGGCATCTCTCTTTCCAGCGCCCGGTCCATTCCAACCCATTCCAGAATTCCTTCATCGCAATGCTTTAAATCGATTTCTTTCACCTTCAGAGCAGCAAAGAAATAGTAATTCTGCCGGATTTCTCCGTTGACATAGCGCAGAGTGATATATTTTAAGGTAATTTCTCCGAGATCCTTTTCCGTAAGTCCGGTTTCCTCATACAATTCCCGCAAAACACAAGCCTTTGGATCATTCAGTTCCCCTTCTTCAAAATGTCCTCCGATACCGCACCAGGAGGGCTGTACCACTCTGGAGCCGATTCTGTATAATAAAAGCAGGCGTTCACCCTGAGTAATATAAATTCCTGTCATATTTCTGAGTCCAATCTCCATCTCCTTGTCCCCTCCCTTTTCACTAAACTCTAAGGATAGTATAATTGATATCCTCATTATTTTCTACTATCATTTGTCCCCGCTGCCTTATTTTTAATAACGGCATCGAAAAACGGGCATCCTGCCGGTGTTCGCTTCCTGATACCCGTTTTCTCCCTTCTATCCACCGGCTTTTCACCGGACAATTGTACTTTCCTCAGACATTCCCTTATAACTGCGCCATATTGACGAGAGTAATATCGCTATTGTCACTTTCCATGCTGGTCAGCAGGGCACGGGCGGTGTCCAGCGATGTGAAGCAGGTTACTCCGGCCTCTATGGAGGTCCGGCGGATCAGGAACCCGTCCCTGGCTTTATCCCTGCCGTGGGTTGGCGTATTGATGACCATATCAATCTCATGGCTCAGAATCAAATCCAGAATATCGGAACTTCCGTGTCCTATTTTATTGATTACAGCCGCCTGGACACCATGCTCCTCCAATACCCGGGCTGTGCCCTCTGTGGCATAAATTTCATAGCCAAGGGCAAGCAATCTCTTGCCGATGCCTGCCGCCTCCTCCTGATCGGATTTCTTCACGGTCATAATCACCTTCCTATACTTCGGAAGGTTAATGCCTGCTCCAACAAATCCCTTATACAAAGCTTCATGAAAGGTCGCAGCTACCCCTAAGCATTCTCCTGTAGATTTCATCTCCGGGCCAAGGCTGATCTCCGCCCCACGCAGCTTCTCAAAGGAAAATACCGGCATCTTGACTGTGATATACTCCGACTCCGGCCACAATCCGGGCGTATAACCCAGCTCCTTGATTTTATTGCCTAATATAACCTTGGTAGCAATACCTACCACCGGCAGGGAGGTCACCTTGCTGATATAGGGAACGGTACGGCTGGAGCGGGGATTTACTTCGATTACATATACCTTCTCATTATGTATTATAAACTGTATATTGATCAATCCTATGACATGAAGGGAGTTGGCCAGCTTCTTTGTATAATTCACAATATCCACCTTCACTCTGCGGCTGACATTCTGTGAAGGGTATACGGAAATACTGTCTCCGGAGTGAATTCCGGCCCGTTCAACATGCTCCATAATCCCCGGGATTAAAATATCCTCACCGTCACAGACCGCATCCACCTCCACCTCTCTGCCCATCAGGTACTTATCCACCAGAATTGGATGCTCTTGTACGGTCCTATTGATAATGCGCATAAACTCGACGATATCCTCATCACAGATTGCAATCTGCATCCCCTGACCGCCCAGCACATAGGAAGGCCGGACGAGAACAGGATATCCCAGCTCATTTGCCGCCGCCAGAGCCTGCTCCTCGGTAAATACCGTTTTGCCCGCAGGTCTGGGAATACCGCATTCCTCCAATATCTTATCAAACAGCTCTCTGTCCTCTGCCGCATCCACATCAGCCGCAGAGGTGCCGAGAATAGGGACCCCCATCTGAAGCAAAGCCTGTGTCAGTTTAATTGCTGTCTGTCCTCCAAACTGTACTACTGCTCCGTCCGGCTGTTCCAGATCAACGATATTCTCCACATCCTCGGGCGTCAGGGGTTCGAAGTAAAGCTTATCCGCTATATCAAAGTCCGTGCTTACCGTCTCTGGATTATTATTAACAATTATGGTCTCACAGCCGCTTTCCGCAAGCGCCCATACACTATGAACAGAACAGTAATCAAACTCAACGCCCTGTCCGATCCGGATTGGCCCGGAGCCTAGCACCATGATTTTCTTTTTTCTGCCTGCATCCCCCAGCCCTTGAATATTCGCTGTTTTTTCGGCACCTTCCACCTCATTCACACTGCCAAAGTCAGAATAATAATAAGGTGTCTCCGCATCGAACTCTGCCGCACAGGTATCTACCATTTTGTAAACCGCGATAATACCGTTCTGTTTCCGTAACGCTTTAATCCGGTCCGGTGCCATACCGCTAAGCTCCGCAATTACCCGGTCCGGATACCCTGCTTTCTTCGCCCTGGCCAGAAGTTCCGTATCAAGACATCCTGTCTTCTTCCCTTTTTCCAACTCCCCCTCCAGCTCCACCAGGAGCGCTATTTTATCGATAAACCAAAGATCAATTTTAGTAATTTCACAAATTTCCTCATAAGATATCCCTCTCCGGATCGCTTCTGCTATCACAAAAAGGCGGCGGTCATCCACTCGGTACAAATCCTTAATCAGTTCCTCCAGCGGCAGTTCGTTGTAATTGCCATGTTTCAGACTGTATATATTCTGTTCCAGGGAACGCAGGGCCTTCATAAGTGCCGCTTCAAAGCCCGTGCTGATTGCCATAACCTCACCCGTCGCCTTCATCTGGGTGGTTAGGGCTCTTTTTGCAGTGATAAACTTATCAAAGGGCCATTTTGGTATCTTCACGACCACATAATCCAGAGCCGGCTCAAAGCTGGCATAGGTCTTCTTCGTCACCGCATTCCGTATCTCATCCAGATGATAACCCAGTGCAATCTTTGCCGCAACCTTGGCAATGGGATACCCGGTAGCCTTGGAGGCAAGAGCCGAGGACCGGCTCACCCGAGGGTTCACCTCAATAACGCAGTATTCAAAGCTGCCAGGATGAAGTGCAAACTGGACATTACAGCCGCCGGTAATTCCAAGCTCTGTGATAATGTTCAGGGAGGCGCTGCGAAGCATCTGATATTCCTTATCCCCCAGGGTCTGGGAGGGCGCCACTACAATGCTGTCTCCGGTATGTACCCCGACCGGATCGACATTCTCCATATTGCATACAGCAATACAATTTCCGGCACCGTCGCGCATCACCTCATATTCAATCTCTTTCCAGCCGGCGATGGAGCGCTCAATCAGACATTGCCCGACACGACTCAGCCGAAGCCCGTTAGAGCAAATATCCTCCAGCTCCGTTCTGGTACCGGCAATACCGCCTCCGCTGCCTCCCAGCGTATACGCAGGACGGACCACCACCGGATAACCGATGCTGTCAGCAAAAAGAACCGCTGCCTCCACGCTGGTTACCACCTCGCTGGGTGCGCAGGGCTCTCCTATTTTCTCCATGGTTTTCTTGAACTCAAGACGGTCCTCCGCCTTCCTGATTGTCTCAGAGGTTGTTCCGATCAGCCTCACCCCATGATTCTTCAGAAATCCGGTTTCCTCCAGCTCCATGGCTATATTGAGCGCCGCTTGGCCTCCCAGGGTGGGCAATACACTGTCCGGCTCTTCCTTGAGAATGATCCGCTTTACGAATTCCGGCGTTAACGGTTCAATGTATACGATATCCGCAATTTCCTTATCCGTCATAATGGTTGCCGGATTAGAATTCACCAGTACCACACAGATTCCCTCCTCCTTCAGAGAACGGCAAGCCTGGGTTCCGGCATAGTCAAATTCCGCCGCCTGGCCGATGACAATCGGTCCGGAGCCGATCACTAACACTTTTTTTATATCCTCTAGTCTTGGCATACCTGCTGCACCTCCTATGCATTCTTTGACACTTCCATCATATTTATAAATTCATCAAATAAAAACTCACTATCCCTCGGCCCTGCGCAGGCCTCCGGATGAAATTGCACGGAGAACACATTCCTGCCCAGATAATGCAGCCCCTCCACGGTTTGATCATTGACATTTCGAAAGCTCACTTCGGCAAGCCCCGGATCAATGCTTTCCTCCATAACCACGTACCCATGATTCTGCGTTGATATATAAACCCTTCCTGTTCTCAAATCCTTCACCGGGTGATTCGCTCCCCGATGGCCGTATTTCATTTTTCTCGTATTACCTCCGCCTGCCAGTGCCAAAAGCTGATGTCCGAGACAAATTGCAAAGATGGGAACCCCGCTGTCCAACAGCTTCCTTGCCTCCGCAATGATCTCCTCACACTCCTTGGGATCACCCGGCCCGTTGGAAAGCATAATGCCGTCAGGCCTCTCTCCCAATACCTCTTCCGCTTTCGTAAAGCCGGGATACAGAAGAACCTCACAGCCTCTTTGAGCCAGGGACCGCAAAATATGATTCTTCATTCCGTAATCCATCAGGGCCACCCGGTATTTTTTCTCCCCAATGGCAGGGATTATCTTCTTTTCCCTACAGGTCGTCCTTGCAATCACCTGTTCCACCCGATATTTACAGATTCTCGGGAGAACCTCCTCAAGTCTCCAATTCTCATCCGTCGTTATCATGCCGTTCATGGTCCCCTTGCTCCGCAGCAGCTTTACCAGGGCACGGGTATCAATTCCTGCAATGCCCGGAATATCATTTTTCTCCAGGAAGTCCTGAATGCTTTCCTGGCTGCGGAAATTGCTTGGAAGCCTTGATAATTCCCTGACTAAAAATGCATCCGCCCATGGTCTGTGCGACTCCATGTCCTCATAACTAATTCCATAGTTGCCGATCAGAGGGTAGGTCATAACCACGCCCTGGCCCGCATAGGAGGGGTCAGTCAATACCTCCGGATAGCCTGTCATTCCTGTGTTGAATACAATCTCGCTGATTATCTCCTTCTGCGCCCCAATACTCTCTCCCGTAAAGATAGTCCCATCCTCAAGAATTAAGAATGCTTTCATCAAATCCTCCATTCTGCCGCTACGGCTGCATAAAAACTTATTTCACTTTTTCTTTTACTTAAAAGTTGGCAAAAAAAAAGAATATAAGCCCACACTGGGGATATACTCCATCGTACACACCAATTCCTTTTTCTTTCCTAGGTTAAAGTTCCTCGCTTAAGACCTTACTGATTTCACCATTTACTCAATAATATTCGTTGATTATGCATATTTATTCATATATGAATTTGTTTTTATGATCTTAACACACCTATATACAAATATCAAGTGGTTTTTTCAGATATATTTTAACATTGGCATAAGATATTCTTATTAATAATTATAAATAGAACTTATTATACTTTCCCTCTCTCTCCCGGAAGATTTTTTCCCAAAACAAAAAGAGAATACTCCGGTTTTATTGAAGATCTCTTCACATCTTAAATCTGTCTGACATAAGCTATTAATAAAATGAAAGGAATACTTTGATCCATGAGACAGATCAGTATCCCCGATAACAATAGAAAAACCCTGCCCGGGAGCATTCCCTCCGGCAGAGTCTATCCCGCACAGATGGGCACCCAATCCCTGGGGCACCTGCGCGTCCGCTGCACTACGGACGGCGTTGTGCCCGTCCCAAATGCTACCGTATCCATCACTCTTCCTAATAATCCGACCCAGGTAATCGAACAGCTTACCACCGATGAATCCGGCTTAACACAAGAGATATCACTTGAGGCTCCTCCCATTGATCTGAGTCTGGAGCCTTCGGAAATTCAACCCTATTCGAATTATGATATCCACGTCACTGCTCCCAACTTAGAAAGCGCCTTCTTCGCAGGAATTGAAATTCTTGGAGATCAAAGAGCCGAGCAAAACGTCCAATTACTCCCTCTCGCTACAAACAGCGCCCTTTCCACCTTTGTCATCCTGCCCCATACTCTTTATTATGAGTATCCGCCAAAAATACCGGAGGCCGAGATTAAGCCGGTCGATGAGCCCGGAGAAATTGTACTAAGTCGGGTTGTCGTACCTGAGTATGTGGTTGTCCATGACGGACCTCCGGCTTCTCCGGCCACAAACCACTACGTCAGGTTCCGGGATTATATCAAAAATGTTGCCTCCAGCGAAATTTATGCCACCTGGCCGGAACAATCGATTTATGCCAATGTGCTTGCCATCCTTTCTTTCACCTTAAACCGGGTCTTTACAGAGTGGTATCGCAACCAGGGCTATAATTTCACCATCACCTCCTCCACCGCCTATGACCATAAGTGGATCAACGGACGAAATATCTTCAATAATATCGGGTTAATCGTGGATTCCGTTTTCACCAACTACCTTTCAAGGCCCGGTGTCATACAACCTATTCTTACTCAATATTGCGACGGTAACCGGGTCTCCTGTCCGGGTTGGATGACCCAATGGGGTTCCAAGGACCTGGGTGATCAGGGATATTCTGCAATTGAGATACTAAGGCATTTTTATGGAGATTCCATGTATATCAACACTGCAGAGGAGGTCTCCGGTGTTCCTGTCTCATGGCCGGGAAGTGACCTTACCCTCGGAGCCAGCGGTGACAATGTAAGAACCATTCAAAACCAGCTGAATCGGATCAGCGACGTCTATACCGCTATTCCCAAGGTCGCTGTGGACGGAAGCTACGGCCCCCAGACAGCCGAAGCCGTCAGTGCCTTTCAGCGAATTTTCGACCTGCCCGTCACCGGTGTTGTGGACCGCCCTACCTGGTACCGCATCTCAAATATATATGTGGGCGTCACACGGATTGGCCAATAAATCAGCATAAACCGGGTTGCCTTACTATATCTTTTAATAAATGAAGAATGAGGTATACCATATGAGTCAAAGGAATATTCCCTTTTCAAATCAAATGAACCGGAAGGCGCATTTCTCCGACATAAATCCCTATCTGAGTCCTCGTATCTATCCTGCGGATATGGGAACTCAGAGTCTGGGCCGCCTTAAAGTCCGTGCCGCCACCGGCAGCTTGTCCCCTGTCTCTAATGCAAGGGTTACCGTCGCCTCCGTCGCATCTCCCGAAACCATCCTGGAGGAGCTGACCACCGATGCTTCCGGACTGACACCGGAGGTTGCCTTACCCGCTCCTTCTCCGGATTATAGTCAGGAGCCGTCCACCGGACAGCCCTATTCCGAATATACCATCCAGGTATCATCCCCTGACTATGTCCCGGTGACAGTGCAGAATGCAGAAATCTTCCCGGATACTCTGGCGCTCCAGGAGACAGTCATGACCGTCGACCCCGCAAGGGTTGCGGCGCTCTATGTCATTCCTCCCCACACGCTGTACGGAGATTATCCTCCCAAAATCGCTGAGAGCGAGATCAAGGATACACAGGAAAGCGGAGAAATTGTACTCAGCAATGTTGTCATTCCTGAATTCGTTGTTGTCCATGACGGACCGCCCACGGATTCTACGGCAGCCAACCATTATGTCCGCTTTCGGGATTATATCAAGAATGTTGCCTCCAGTGAAATTTATGCCACCTGGCCGGAACAAACCCTGATGGCTAATATCCTTGCCATCCTCTCCTTCACCTTGAATCGGGTCTATACGGAATGGTACCGCAATCAGGGCTTTAATTTCACGATGACCTCCTCCACCGCCTTTGACCACAAATGGATTCCCGGACGTAATATCTATGAGAATATCGGCCTGATCGTTGACCGGATGTTCACCAACTATCTTTCCAGACCAAATGTGAAACAGCCTATTTTGACCCAATACTGCGACGGCAGAAATGTATCCTGCCCAAGCTGGATGACCCAATGGGGTTCCAAGAGCTTAGGTGACCAGGGAAAGAGCGCTATTGAAATTCTGAGAAATTATTATGGAAACTCCATCTATATCAATACGGCAACCGAGGTTTCCGGTGTTCCTTCCTCCTGGCCGGGCTCCGACTTGGGTATCGGTGCTTCCGGAGGAAGTGTCAGAACACTTCAGGAGCAGCTCAACCGTATCTCGGATACCTATAGCATCATTCCCAAGGTCGCAGTGGACGGACAATACAATCAGCAGACAGCGGATGCCGTACGGCTGTTCCAGCAGACCTTTGATCTTCCCCAGACCGGAATCGTGGATATGGCAACCTGGTACAAAATTTCAGCTATCTATGTTGCCGTATC
>JAFAGA010000024.1 GCA_023423045.1 Bacillota bacterium
TGTGTAGGAACTTCAATTATACACGAAAATAGGGGGTCATTGTTTTTTTGTTTCAAAAAGCTCTGTAACCCTTGAAAAATAAAGGGTTCAAATAAAAAATCAGTGTAAAATACTTTACACAAACGAAGCAAAGGAGGGAGTTTGAATGATGAAAAAACAGCACTTTACTGTAAGGAGAGGGCTTCTGGTGCTTCTTGTGATGCTCCTTGTGATGATTGTCATAGCGGTCGTCAGCATCAATACAGGGAAAATGAATCTTTCGCCCCTGGAGGTGTGGAGGGTAATTATGGGGAGAGGAACACAGAAGCAGAACCTGATTATTTTTGAATTCCGGCTGCCCAGGATTACACTTGCCGCGCTGGTGGGAATTGGAATGGGCGCTTCGGGCTGCATCATGCAAAGTCTGCTTCGCAATGACATGGCCAGCCCCGGTACGCTTGGCATCAGCTCCGGCTCGGGACTATTCGTGCTGCTGTATGTTGTGGTTTTCTCAGCAGGCGGAGGCTCCTCAGCCTTTTTATTACCCTTATTGGCATTCCTCGGCGGGATGACTGCGGCCGGATTGATCTTCTTGTTATCCTACCGCAGGGGAAGGGATATCTCACCGACAGGATTGATTCTGACCGGTGTTGCGCTGGGAAGCGGATATGGTGCATTAACCACCCTTCTGACACTGAAGCTTGACCAATATCAGATGGATTTTATGCAGCGCTGGTATGCAGGAAGCCTCTGGGGAGACCGGTGGAATTATCTGTCTGTTCTTGCTCCATGGACCTTGCTTCTCTGCAGCTATGTATTCTATAAATCAAGGATATTGAATGCTCTGAATCTTGGCAATCAGACGGCAACGGGTCTCGGGGTTGCGGTAAAGCCGGAATTTTTCGGACTTTCCATCGCAGCTGTTGCCCTTTCTGCCGGAAGTGTATCCCTTGGCGGCAATTTTTTCTTTGTAGGCATGATATCGCCTCATATGGCGCGCAGGCTGGTTGGACCGGATCATAAGCTCCTCCTGCCTGCTTCTTGTCTGGCGGGCGCAATTATTGTACTGCTGGCAGACACAATAACGCGAACCATCAGCTTTGGGATGGATGTCCCCACCGGAATCATAATTACGGTGCTCAGCACACCGTATTTCCTGTATTTATTGGCAAAGTCAAATTAGGAGGTTACCATGAACAGTATAACAACCGAAAATCTGGATATTGCCTATGAAGAGGCATTGGTTGTCAGAGAATTAAACATGAAAATTCCCCGTGGAAAAATCACTTCGGTGATCGGCCCCAACGGCTGTGGAAAATCCACCGTATTAAAAGCGGTGGGACGGATTTTGAAGCCAAAGAACGGTGCGGTCTTTTTAAGCGGTGAGGATATCCGCACTCTGTCTACCAAAGGGATTGCCAGGAAAATGGCGATTCTTCCGCAGACACCCACGGCTCCCAGCGGTCTTACGGTAAGCGAGCTCATTGCATACGGCCGCTTCCCCCATCAGAAAGGCTTTGGAAAGCTGACACCGGAGGACAAAAATATAATCCAGTGGGCCCTTTCCGTCACCAGACTGACAGAGTTTAAACACCGGGAAGTGGATACTTTGTCCGGCGGCCAGCGCCAGCGGGTATGGATTGCCATGGCACTTGCCCAGCAGACGGATCTTATCCTTCTGGATGAACCTACGACCTACCTGGATCTTGCCCACCAGCTGGAGGTGCTGGAGCTTTTGCGGGATCTGAACAGGGACCAGAGCTGTACCATAGCCATGGTGCTTCATGATTTGAATCTGGCAGCCCGCTTCTCGGATTATATGATTGCAATCCGGGACGGAAAGATCATAAAATGCGGAACACCTGAGCAGGTAATGACGCCTGCCGTTTTAAAGAGTGCATTTTCCATTGATGCGGAAATCGTCCGGGATCCCCGCTGGGGACATCCGGTCTGTATCACCTATGATATCATCCGGGCCGGAACAGAAAAAGACAAGGAGGCGATTGCCATATGAAGACGACACTGCGGGTGTTAAGAGAGGCGAAAAGCTACCATATCCTTCTCCTCCTGGCGTTTGCGGCAACGGTTGTGTCCACGCTTGCGGGCTTATACACCCCCTGGGCCCTCAGGGAATTAACTAATCTTGCAATATCAGGCCAAGAGAATGTTGCCAGGAAGGCATTGCATATCGGGCTCTTATTGCTGGGGGCAACAGCACTGCAAGCGGTGGGAAGTTCAGCCTCCGGCTATTTGAATCATTACGGAGCCTTGCATTATGTTGCTGATCTGAGAACACAGCTCTATGGAAAGCTGCAGCATATGAGCCTGCGGTATTTTAATAAAAGCCGTACCGGTGATCTGACCGGACGGGTGGTGAATGATGCGATGGAAGCGGAGGTATTGATAGCCCATGTAATACCGGATTTTGTGGTAAATATTCTGACCTTTGCCGGTGTCGGTATTTTGCTCTTTACCATTAACATAAAGCTGGCGTTGGTGAGTCTTATCATGATTCCCTTTTTGGCTGGAATTACGCTATGGCAAAGCAAGAAAATCGCACCGGTATGGAAAGAGAACTCCAGGGTACGCGGAGAGCTATCCGGAACGGTACAGGATAATCTGTCAGGCATCAAGGAAATTCAAATCTTTAACCGCCAGGAGCAGGAAAGGGAAAGAATTGCCCGCCTGTCCCTGAGGCATACAAAAGCATACCTGCGTGCCAGCTTCTTTTTTGAAACAACCTATCCGCTGCTGGCCTTTGTCACAGCACTGGGAACCGTGGTGGTGATCATCTATGGGGGATGGCTTGTTGCAGCAGGGGAAGTGGCAATTGCGGATATCGTCGGCTTTGTGATGTATCTGGGGATGTTCTATACCCCGGTAAAGACTTTTTCACGCCTTGTGGAGATGGCGGGAGAAGCGTCCTCCGGATGCAGGCGTGTATTTGAGGTTCTGGACGAGATATCGGATGTGACGGAGAAAAAGGGAGCCGTGAGTCTTTCACGTATCCGGGGAGAGATCGAGTTTTGTAATCTGTCCTTTGCCTATAACGAAGAGAACCAGATATTGAAAAATATTAATTTAAGAATTCGTCCCGGCCAGACAGTGGCATTGGTGGGAACGACAGGGGTTGGCAAAACAACCTTTGCCAGTCTGCTTAACCGCTTCTATGATCCCCAGGAGGGAGCCGTGCTTCTTGACGGAACCGATATCCGTGAAGTGACTCTGGCAAGCCTTCGCAATAATATCTCCATGGTATTGCAGGACACCTTTCTTTTTAATGGAACGGTGTATGATAACCTGGTATATGGCTGGGAGGGTGCGGATCGGGCCGATGTAATAGCTGCGGCAAAGGCGGCGAAAGCTCATGAATTCATAGTTAAGCTGGAAGAGGGTTATGATACGGTGATTGGTGAGCGCGGAGTACGCCTGTCAGGGGGGCAGAAGCAGCGGATTTCCATTGCCCGCGCTATTTTAAGGGACTCTCCGATTCTGATTTTGGATGAAGCTACCTCCGCTCTTGATACCAGAACGGAGAAGGACATTCAGGCTGCTCTGGATGAGATATCCAGAGAGCGCACTACCCTTGTGATAGCCCACCGGCTTTCTACGATACAGTCTGCAGATTTGATTGTAGTGCTGGATGGCAGCGTAATTGCGGAAATGGGCACCCATGAGGAGCTGATCCGGCTTGGCAGAGTTTATACAAGGCTGCACGGGGCTCAGGAAGCTTCTTAGGAAAAAGAATATTGCGTTTTTGGAAGCCGGCCTTTTGGATAAAGAAGGGCCGGTTTCTTAACGCCCCAATACCGGATGATAGAAATAGAAATGGAATATCTTTGAATAATATCTTTCAAAAAAGGACATATGGCCTTTTTTGATTTGTTAAAAAGTAATAGAATGATAATAGAATAAACAAAGCAAGAATTGGATTTGACAGAGCAGGACATATTTAACTTATAACACTCATCAGATTCTTATATAAAAAGGAGGAAGAGCAATGGTTGATTACACAGAAGGCTCCGGCAAGCAGTATCATGTTCAGCTAAAACCGGGGGATGTAGGGAAATATGTTATATTGCCGGGGGATCCAAAGCGGTGCGAAAAGATCGCCAGGCATTTTGAGGATGCAAAGCTTGTTGCAGACAGCAGAGAGTATGTTACTTATACCGGTTATCTTGGAGGAGTAAAGGTCAGCGTAACCTCAACGGGAATCGGAGGAGCGTCAGCCTCCATTGCATTGGAAGAGCTGGTCAAATGCGGTGCGGACACCTTTATTCGTGTGGGTACCTGCGGAGGAATGCAGGAGAACATTATGGGAGGCGACCTTGTAATCGCCAGTGGAGCCATCCGGATGGAGGGTACCAGCAAAGAATATGCCCCGATTGAGTTTCCTGCGGTTGCCGATGTACATGTTTTGAACGCTTTGATGAAAGCGGCGGAAGAGGACGGAGATCCTTACCATGTGGGGGTTGTGCAATGCAAGGATGCCTTCTATGGTCAGCATGATCCGGGATCGAAACCTGTCAGCTATGAATTGATGAATAAATGGGAGGCATGGATCCGCTGTGGCTGTCTGGCTTCCGAGATGGAATCGGCAGCGTTATTTGTTGTGGGAAGCTATTTAAGAGTCAGAGTAGGCTCCGTATTTTTGGTGGTCGCCAATCAGGAGCGTGAGAAAAAGGGCCTGAGCAATCCCCAGGTTCATGATACAGAGCGTGCCATAAAAGTAGCGGTGGATGCGATCCGCAAGCTGATTCAGGAAGATGGCAGGCAAAGATAAATATTGCAAAGTAATATTACAAATAAATATAATAGAAGAATTTCATTATGGTCTTAGAATAATGAAATACAGGAGGTGAAGATATGCATAAATATAAAAGAATTTTTACAATTGTTATCGATTCCCTTGGAATCGGCGCCATGGATGATTCTGCAAACTATGGGGACATCGGCGTAGATACTTTAGGCCATATCTCTGAATCGGTGGAGGAGTTCCACATCCCCAACCTTCGGAAGCTGGGACTTACAAACCTGCATCCTCTGAAGCAGGTGGCGCCGGCAGAAGCGCCCATGGGATATTATATGGCCATGTCGGAAGCCAGCACCGGGAAGGATACCATGACCGGCCACTGGGAGCTGATGGGGCTGAAGATTGAGAAGCCCTTCCAGACCTTTACGGATACCGGCTTTCCCAAGGAATTGCTGGATGAACTGGAAAGACGTACGGGAAGAAGAATTATCGGCAATAAAAGTGCCAGCGGTACAGAGATCCTGGATGAGCTGGCGGAGGAAGAAATAAGGACAGGTGCGATGATTGTCTATACCTCGGCAGATTCCGTTCTTCAGATCTGCGGCAATGAAGAAACCTTCGGTCTGGAGGAATTATACCGCTGCTGTGAAATTGCAAGGGAATTGACCATGAAGGATGAATGGAAGGTGGGACGCGTCATAGCAAGACCCTATGTAGGCAAAAAAAAGGGTGAGTTCGTGCGGACCAGCAACCGGCATGATTATGCATTAAAGCCTTACGGAAGAACCGCATTGGATGTATTGAAGGATAACGGCTACAGTGTAATCTCTGTCGGGAAGATCAAGGATATCTTTGACGGGGAAGGCATTACCGAAGCATATAAATCAAAGAGCTCTGTTCACGGAATGGAACAGACGCTGGAGATTGCCGGGAAGGATTTCACCGGACTGTGCTTTGTGAACCTGGTTGATTTTGACGCTCTTTGGGGCCATCGGAGAAATCCCGTCGGCTATGCCAGGGAGTTGGAGCAGTTCGACCTGAAGCTGGGATTATTACTGGATAAGCTGGAGAAAGATGATCTGCTGATTATAACGGCGGATCACGGCAATGATCCTACCTATACAGGGACAGATCATACCAGGGAAAAGGTTCCCTTTATCGCTTATTCCCCTTCCCTGGAAAAGAGCGGAGCTTTGGAGCCGTCCGCTACCTTTGCAGCCGTAGGAGCAACCATCACAGATAATTTCAATCTCGACATGCCGGAAGGCACAATCGGAGCATCGGTGCTGAAACAATTAATTTAATCTCATGCTGCGGAGCAGCGGTGAAGACATTTAACTTAAGGGTGATTTTTAAGGCAGACAGTTGCGGCTGGCTGCCTTTTGTTATATACTGAAGCTGTGAGGTTTCCGGGTGCGGGTATTGGAATTGAAGCATCAACTGACAGAAACCAATCTATTTTACTGGGGAAGGAGATACATAGGTGGCAGGTGAGGATAATATCAATGGACTTATTGCGCTGCAGGACAGCTTAACCAGGGAAAAAAGAGATTATCTAAACCGTTACCTGCGCAATTCCCCTCGTTGGTTTCTGGAATCCATGCAGATTGTACGAAAAGAAAAGAACAGTATTTTTATCAAAGAGAATGAGGACGTGGATTATGTCTATATTCTGGCAGATGGGATTGTCAGGGCGATTGACTACCGCATCTGCGGCATTGCGTATGACTATATGTGGTTTTATTCCATTAAGGTCTTCGGCGCAATGGAAATCCTGCTGAATATGAAAACCTATAAGACAACCCTTAAGACGGTGGAAGCATGTACGATGATCGTAATCCCCAAGAGTATATTTGAAAAATGGATGCTGAATGATATCCATGCATTGCGGATGGAAATAGAATCCATGGGAAGCTATCTGCTGGAGCAAGCCAGAAAGGAGCGGGTATTTCTATTCCTTCAGGGGATGGACCGCGTTATCTATCTTTTTACCCAGATTTATGAGCAGTCCGGCGAAAAGAGCCGGTGTATATTGAAGCTGACCCGGATGGAATTATCCGAGTGCTCCGGATTGAGTGTAAAGACGATTAACCGCTCCGTTAAAAAGATGGAAGAGTGCGGATACATCGGCAGGTCCGGCAATAAAATTGTCATATCCAAAAAACAGTATCTGCATATGAAGGAATATCTGGCGCCCATTGTCGACCAGACATGACATGAGTGGGGTGAGCAGGGATAAGGAAGCTTAAGGGAAATCAGAGAGCTTGTGTTGTAACCGAGCCTCTATGGGCAGTTCCCAACAACCTTTTTATTCCCTTTGCATCGGTATATATGGCCGCCATAGGCCTGCAGGATGCCCGGATCGGTATGGTTGCCAGTCTGGGGCTGGCGGCGCAGTTCCTGTCGGGACTATTCTCAGGAGCAATTGTAGATAAATATGGAAGGCGCTGGAGCATGCTGGTATTTGGCCTGCTCAGCTGGCTCATCCCCTGTCTGCTTTGGGCAGGGGCGAGAAGCTATTGGTACTTTGCGGTTGCCGCTGTTTTAAATGGAATGTGGAGAGTAACAGGAAGCAGCTTCAGCTGTATGATTGTTGAAGACGGTGATATGGAGCAGCTGATTAATATCTATACGATTCTTAATCTGTTCGGTCTGCTGGCAGGTTTTCTCTCACCGCTGGCGGGGCTTTGCATTGGCCGCTTTTCCCTGGTACCTACAATGAGGGTCATATATCTGGCCTCTGTTTGTTACGGCTTCCTATGGGATGAGCACCCCGATGATTCCCGCTAAAGAGCGTGCCAGGGCAATCAGCCTGATCACAGCTATGATTTTGCTCATCAGCATACCCGTAGGGTGGATTGCAGGGCAGCTCTCGCAATTGGATAGGAGACTCCCCCTGGCTATGAACCTGTGCCTGCTTGTTGCAGAGGTGCTGATGGTACTGGTCATTACACATAGATTAAATGACCTGCAGAATACGAGAAGCTAGAAGGATAATTTAATAATCAGGGCAGCCGTTCCGGTAAGGAGCTGGCTGCCCTGATTTGTGCTGCGGCAAATGCTTTGGCACTGTCATTGATACGCAGTTTATTTCAAACTGCGGCCGCTGAAGCTGCTCCCGGTTATTCTAGGGTTCTCTGATCCGGCAGATTTTATTCGGGAGGAAGCGTTCTGCCGTCTTACCGGAAAGCGACTTTGAAACAAACCTGGACAGAAAATGGATTATGAAATGTTAGGAGGGTTTACTAATGAAAAAACAGGACTCATTAAATTCTGAGTGCTGCATTGAGGAAAGGGATGGGAAGCATCTTACTTTCTGGGTGGAAGGACAGCTTCTGGGCATCCCTGTAAAAGATGTGGTCCAAATTATCGGAATGCAGGAAATTGTAGAAATTCCCGAGTGTCCGGCCTATGTCAGAGGACTGGTCTGCCTGAGGGGGGAAATCTTTCCGGTGATGGATGTGCGGCTGCGACTGGGCAGGTCGGAGGTCGCTTACAATGAACGAACCTGTATCATTGTAACGAGGATAGGGAAGGACAGCTTTGGGCTGATTGTCGACGGGGTGGACGAGGTTCGTGATATCCCGGAGGAAGCGATTACGCCGCTGTCCAGGATAAGAGCCTCCTGGGATAGTCCCTGCCTTACCGGAATTGCCCGGCTTGTAACCGGTCAATCCGGCAAGGAAAACTTAATATTGATTGTCAATATGACAAAGCTTGCCGGTGAAGATGGATTCCTCATGTCGGCACATGCCGTGAAAGGGGAGTTACAGTATGTTTAGAAAAATGAAATTAGCTTCAAAGCTTGCCATTATTATTGCAGTGATATTAGTTGTTGTTTTTACGGGTTTAGTGACAGCATCGTCAGTTTTGTCCGGATATGCCATTGATGCCGCGGTCTATGGGGAATTGGAGACGAAATCGGAACATAACGGGCTGCAGATACAACAGATTTTTGACAGCGCGGATTCTACGGCCAAGCTGATGCAAACCTATTTGAAGAAGGCCTATCGATTATCCGAAGAAAGGCCGGAGACGATGGTCATTCCTACGGATCCTCAGATGGCGGCTCTGAATCAGAGCGTGATTTACCACCGGACATTGGCGCCGCTGAACCATACTGCGGAGCAGTACATCACGGAAGTGGCCAGAAATATAGTCATAAGCAATGACGATATCCTGGGAGTCGGGGTTATGTTTGAACCTTACAAATACCAGGAGGATATTAGAAGCTATGCATTTTATATTGATACCTCAACTGCGGAGGAGGACCTCAAGCCTTTCGGCGAATATGAAACGTATTCCACGGAAATATATTATAAAACTGCAGCGGAAACAAATAAAATAATGGTAACGGAACCCTTCGAATATAACGGCGTGAAGATGGTCACCTATGCAGACCCGATTCTCCACAATAATGAGCTGCAGGGTGTTATCATGGCTGATATCAATATTGATCATTTTGATAAGGTGAATGCAACCAGCGAGCGGTATGCCTCCATGTATGCTATCATATATAACAGCCAGGGCAAGGTCATATATGACAGTGCGGACGCGGAAAATGTGGGAAAAGGCATAGAAGAATTTGTTTCGGCAGAAGCGGAGAGGACAGCAATCCGGTCGGGTATGGCTGCGGGGAAAGGCTTTCGGGCGGAAGTATCTGACAGGAACGGTCAAAAGCTGATTCAGTTTTTTAATCCGATCAGCGTAGGCAGCGAAACCTGGTGGTCCATGACCTCCGTTAAAACTTCGGATGTAACTGCGGCTGTCACCACCACCAATATATGGCTGACTATTATTTGTATCGGTGCCTTATTGATCTTAATCTTTACGGTTATCATGGTGATTCGCCGGATGCTGAAGCCTTTGCAGAGGGTGGTGAATGCGGCGCAGAGTATTTCGGAAGGCAGGCTGGAGGTAAATGTCAGCCATGACTCAGGAGATGAGATAGGAGTTTTGTCCGGTGCTTTTCAGAAAATGTCTGAAACCCTAAAAGAAATCGTGGACGATGTCCGTTATCTTCTGGGAGAGATGTCCGAAGGCAATTTTAATATCAGAACCAGAGCAGAAGCAAGCTATGTAGGTGATTTTGCAGAGTTTTTGGTATCACTGAGAAAACTTCATACTAAGCTGAGCCATACTCTGAATCAGATTAATCAATCGGCGGATCAGGTTTCTCTTGGATCCGACCAGGTTTCCGACGGCGCGCTGGCCCTGTCCCAGGGAGCCACGGAGCAGGCTGCCTCAATGGAGGAGCTGGCATCCACCATAGAAGAGATTTCCCAGCAGGTAAACCACACTGCCGCCAATGCAAAGATGGCGATACAGAAGGCCTCCGAAACCGGAGACCGTATGCTGCAGAGTAATCAGCAGATGCAGGAAATGCTTGGGGCAATGGGAGAAATCAATGCTGCTTCCATGGAGATCAGAAATATTATCAAAACAATAGAGGATATTGCGTTTCAGACGAATATTCTCGCCCTGAACGCCGCGGTGGAGGCAGCACGCGCAGGGGGAGCAGGCAAGGGCTTTGCGGTTGTTGCGGAGGAGGTCAGAAATCTGGCCAGCAAATCCTCTGAATCCTCCAGAAATACCGCATTACTGATAGAGCGCTGCCTGCGCGCGGTGGATAACGGTAAAAAGATCGCCGACGATACTGCCGCCGCATTGCTTGTTGTCGTACAGGGCTCAAAGGAGGTTGTCAGTACAATTGATGAAATCTCGCAGGCCTCCAACGAACAGGCGTATGCAATTGAGCAGGTGACCCAGGGCTTTGAGCAGATTTCTGCCGTCGTACAGACGAATTCGGCTACTGCGGAGGAATCTGCGGCAGCCAGTGAAGAATTATCCGGTCAGGCCAGGATGCTGAAGGATCTGGTATCCCAATTCCAATACAGGGAGGATACTGTCCACGAAACTGCGGATATCAAGAAACTTTTGCAGGATCGGGAGAAGGAAGTTGCATTGCCACGGATACCGGTACAGAATAAAGAGTTTGCATTTGGTAAATATTAACCTTTTGTTCCCTTCTGCCGAAATAGTCATTAGAGAAATCCGAAGCTCAGCCAGAAGGCATTGGACTATTATAATTCACTGAAAGAAAAGTATGGCAATATAAATTTTGTTTTGGTTGCTTCCGACAAGGTGACAATCACCGCTAATTCTATTGATGAATTGCTGAAAAAGATCCGGGATTATGAGATGGATATTCTTGCGGACCATGCGAGAACGGAAGCTGAAAAATCAGTCGGGCAGTCTGTGGATTATAAGATAGATAAGACAGGATAGCGAACACGAAGTGTTTGCAGTCAGCAAAGGAATCTGTAGAACCACGAATTCTGTGGAATAATGAAGCGTATTCTGGGAAAGAGACCGCCTGATTTCAGATGCTATAGTGGCATGCATCTGGAAGCAAGCGGCCTTTTTCATGGAGAAGCGAATGCATCGGTGCTGCATATCAATCCCTTAGAAAAGAATTTCAGAAGAGAAAACAGTCTACTATATTTCCGGTTTCATATAATGTAGGGAATAACATTGATTGGAACCATTATGATCATACATATTGTCCAACCTGGCGAAACCATAGATTCCATCGCAAAAGAGTATAATGTGGATACAGAAAGACTGATTCTGGAAAACGGTTTGAGGTATCCTTATAATCTGGCGGTAGGTCAAGCAATTGTTATTACTTATCCCGAACTGGTATACACGATACAGGAAGGTGATACTTTATCCGGTATTGCAGAAAGTCACGGAGTATCTGTTATGGAACTGCTGCGCAACAATCCTTATCTTACCAATCGTGATTTTATCTATCCCGGTGAAACCATAGTAATTGCTTATAAGAAAGAAAAAAGAAGGAGAATTGCTACCAGCGGCTACGCCTATCCTTTTATAAACGAGAACGTACTAAGAAAAACTCTCCCATTTTTAACCTATCTTATTGTTTTTCATTATCGGATAACAGCTGAGGGGGAATTCATAGAGACTGATGATGCAGAAATCATACAGTTGGCCAAGGATTATGGAGTAGCACCGATTTTGTTTGCATCCACCCTATCCGCGGATGAAGTCGGGGATATTGAGGTTGCCTACAAAATAGTAAATAATCCTGAGGTCCAGGAACGTGCCATAGATAATATCCTCAGAATACTCAGAGAGAAAGGGTATGCCGGACTAAATATTTATATCCAATTTCTTAACCTGGAGAACAGGAGCAGAATCGAGAGATATGTCACAAAACTGGCGGAGATTTTACATTCGGAGGGCCTCAAGTTAATACTATCCGTAACACCGAGAATTATTTTAGAGCCGAATCTGATCCGATTTGAAGAGATTGATTACTCCATACTGGCTAATGCAGTGGACGAAATTTTGTTCTTTGAATATAGCGGAGGCTATAATCTTGCGGCTCCGGGGACGGTGGCACCGGTAAACTTATTGGAGAGTTCCTTGGACTTTGCACTCACCATGGTACCGCCTGACAAAATATTGATGGGTGTTCCGACCATGGGCTATGACTGGGAACTTCCTTATGTACCCGGCGTATCAAGAGCAAATGCCGTAACAACCAATGCGGCGGAGCAGATTGCCGCGGATTATGGTGTTCCGATATACTTTCATCCCGTAGCGCAGGCACCGTATTTTTATTATATATCAGAAAACCAGCTGGAACATCTTGTTTGGTTTAAGGATGCCAGAAGCTTTGTCGCCATAGCCCGCTTGGTGCCGAGGTATGGATTGAGCGGACTGGTTATCTGGAATATAATGAATTTTAATAATCAGCTCTGGCTTATTATCAATATCGACTATGAGATTGAAAAGGTGCCGGACATTTTTCGAAGTGATTGTCGATGAGAGAAGATTGACAGTTACTGTTCTTAGGCCACAAACGCGACGTGTTTTTTGTGAGTGAAGCGAAGCGAAAGTCACAGAAAACCGGAGAATTGCAGCGCCAAAACGCTGTTTTTGCGTTTTGTGTGCATCGCGAAGCGTGTTATTGTTCACGGAGCTGCTGTCTTTTGCAGGGGAGTGAACAGTAACGATTAACGATTTGTGTTTTATACAGAGATGAAGATAATCAATACAAAAACAGCTTTGATATGCTATGATATCTCTTGTAAAGGGAATGATTTTAAAAGTAGCGAGGAAGGTGACAGGATGAAGTATGTGAACGGAAGCGAGGTATTGCCCGAGGAGCTGGTCAGGATGATACAACGCTATGTTCAGGGAAAATACGTGTATATTCCCAAGCAGGAAGAAGAGAAGAAGAACTGGGGAGCGAATACCGGCTACAGGAACGAGCTTGCAAAGCGGGACAGCCATATATATCGGAAATACCTGGAGGGGATACCCATCATACAACTGGGAAATTACTATCACTTATCATCTCCAAGCATTCGCCGAATTATCTTAAAGAAGAAAAAGGAATATGAAGCAGTGGACAGGAAGATTAAGGAGATACTAAATAATTGGGACATACAGGGAGAGGTGAAGCAGATTTATAGCAGTGCCTGGAGTGTGTCGGAAGAATATGTAATCAAGGTTTATTCTGAGCAAAGCAGTATGAACCGGAACATTATCATACTAAAGACGTTACACCGGACCGGTATACCGGTGGCGGAGGTGCTTCCTACGA
Source organism: Bacillota bacterium (assembly GCA_023423045.1). Lineage (GTDB taxonomy): Bacteria > Bacillota > Clostridia > Lachnospirales > Lachnospiraceae > Mobilitalea. The sequence continues at coordinate 13,371 of JAFAGA010000024.1, forward strand.
ATACCGGAAGGGATTATTGTGAGGATGGAGAGAATTATTATGTGATGACCAGGAGATTGCCCGGCAGTAATCTGGGCAGTTTGGGGCAAGAGCCGAAAGAAATATGCTTTCGGATGGGAAGCGTAATCGGCAGACTTCACCTTGCATTTCAAAAATGTGAGGAAGAGTTGACTTTCTGGGATAACAGCCTCCTGAAGGAAATGACAGGATGGGTCCGGGAGAGTTTGAAAGAGAGTGAATGGCGCTATGTCAGGGAGGAGGAATACCATCAAGCTGTGACGAAGCTGCAGTCTGTGTATGATGGGCTGCCGAGACAATTAATCCATCGGGATGTTCATCTGGGTAACTTTCTGTTTGATAAGAATGTATTCTCGGGTTATATCGACTTTGATTTAAGCCAGAAGAATATCCGTATCTTTGATATAGCCTACTTTCTGTTGGGAATCTTATCGGAAGAAGGTAACAATGACATTGATAGAGAGCTCTGGTTTGATTTAGTCGGTGAAACAGTCCGAGGATATGAGGAGCAGCTCAGGCTGACCGAGGAGGAAAAAGAGGCGCTGGCCGTCGTAATGCAATGCATTGAGCTGCTGTTTACTGCTTATTTTTTCAGTATCAAGGATGAAAAATGTGCTGAGGATGCTGCCGGACTATTCCGATTCGCAGTAATCAATGAAAGAAAGATGAGGGATAGACTTATATCCGATAACTTACTGACAGTAGCAGAAAAACGATAATAGAAGACAGAGTATTTGCGGTAGATGACAACAGCCCTCCGAAAGGAGGGCTGTTACAATATTATTTTCTACCAGGCTTCTGCGGGATTTGATTCGGAGGCAGAACCGGGGGAAGAAGCGCCGCTTTCTTCTGCGGGAAGCGAAGAAGCTGCTTCTGTGGCGGAGCCGGAATAAACCGTACCCTCCTCTTCTTCCTCTTCGGAAAGACGGTCATGCTTTTTGGGTTTATCCCGTTCAAACCGCATAGTAAGTGCCTTGCCATAGAGCCCGGGATCATTTTTGGCCAGGTATCGGTAATCCTCCAGGGGAACCTTGTCTCCCGACATAATCCGGGAGGCGATGATCATACATTTCAGCCGTATCTTAGCGGCATCACCTGCGGCTTCGGCCTGTTCCTTGGACGCCTCCAGCATTCTTTGATATTCCTTTAATTCCTGCTGCGCCTCCTCGAGCTGCTTCTGTCTGGCTGCCTTTTTGAGGCGCTGTTTTTCATCTATGGTGAGTGTAACCGTGTCCTGTATCGGAGCGGCAGCAGAAGTAAGCCTGTCCTGCGGTACTTTTGCTTGTCCGGTTGCTTCCCGTTGGGAGGCGGTTAACGCTGGGTGTTGAAAAGGGGAATAGCTGCGATGCTTCGCTTCACCTATACGCATAAGAATACCTCCTTGAATATTCTCTGTACTGTGTCTTATGGTATATTTCGGCAAAATTGAAGAGAAAGCTTAATACTTATATATGCAGAGCAAGCTTGATCATGCTCGTTCCGCTTTCATTATATCATAAAATTCTGCGATTTACCAGACTTGTAATGACCAGGGTAAAAATGTAAAATATAAAAATCCCAAAGTGAATGATTGGGAGGTATTTTGCAGAAGGTATACTTGGAAGGAAAGGTGTGGAGAAGTATGGATGATATGTATAAATTAATGATAATAGCACATCAGCAGCAGGAGCTGGAGCGGGTACTGGAGTGCAATAAAAAAACAGAACGGTTTGGATTGGCGCTTTCACAAGAAGAGGCGGCAAATCTCATGGTCGGCCGCAAGGAGGCATTGAACGATAACCAACGAATTGAGTTTGGGGAAGGGGTATTGCCTAAAATCATAGATTTTTTCTGCGATTCCCAATTCATAAATCTAGATAATTATGCAGATACCTTATCGGAACTTCAGGAAATCTTTTATCTGGCAAAAAACGAAACCCAGGATGAACTGACAGATCAGGAGCTCCTTGGCTTTATGAGAAGACAATATGAGGAGGTCTGTTTCGGAGATCTGGAGTACCTGAAAAACACCTGCCTGGAGCGGTATTCCAAGGCTGTCCGTTCGGGGGAGATAGGAAGGATGCAGTCCAGACTGAGGGATGAATATTCCTTACGGAATACGGAAAATGAGTATGATAAGCTGTCGGAGGAGACCCGATGGGATTATGAGGTCTATAAAATGAAACTGGATGACCTGTTTTAAATTGTTCTGCTATATTAACGTAAAGCTGGAGCCGATGAGCTGCGGAATTAATCCGGAAGCATCGGCTCCAGCTTTCTCTATTTCTTCATTTCGCTATAGAATTACCTTCATCATGGAATTGTTTTCATCGCCCGCATTGCGTTCAGAATGGCAATAACCGTTACGCCCACATCACCGAACACAGCTTCCCACATGGTTGCATAGCCTCCTGCGGCGAGAATAAGTACGATAATCTTTACACCCATTGCAAAAATGATATTCTGCCAGACAATCGACCTTGTTTTGCGAGCTACTCCAATTGCAGATACAATTTTGGAGGGTTCGTCGGTCATCAACACCACATCGGCTGCTTCTATGGCTGCATCTGAGCCCAGTGCGCCCATGGCAATACCAATATCAGCTCTTGCCAGAACCGGAGCATCATTAATTCCATCGCCTACAAATACCAGCTTGCCTTTCCCTCTTTTATTTTTCTCCAGCTTTTCCAGCTGTTCGACCTTTTGATGAGGAAGAAGTTCCGTATATACGGTATCCAGACCGATTTCACGGGCAATGGCTTCGCCGGTTGCCTTACTGTCACCGGTAAGCATAGCCAAATGATTTACACCAAGCTTTTTTAGATCATGGATGGCTTTTTTACTGTCAGGTTTCAGTTCATCGGAGATGACAATATAACCGATATAAATGCCGTCAACTGCCAGATAGATAATGCTGCCTAAAGCATCGGCAGGAACCCAGGCAATGTGCTCTGCATCCAGCAGTTTGCCGTTTCCGGCCAATACGGTCTTCCCGTCAAGCTTTACGCGAATCCCTAATCCGGGCAATTCCTCCTGATCCGTGAGTCTTCCCGGGTCTATTTCCTGACCGTATTCTTTCAGAATGGACAGGGCGATGGGATGATTGGAGAAGCTTTCCGCATGGGCTGCATATGCCAGCAGGTCCTGCTCCGGCCAGCCGCCTGCACCTGCTACGGAAGTTACCTTGAAGATTCCCTTAGTCAGTGTACCGGTCTTATCGAATACGATGGTATCAATGCTGTTCAGCGCTTCCAGGTAGTTGCTGCCTTTGACCAGGATCCCGTTTCTGGAGGCACCGCCGATTCCTCCAAAAAAGCTGAGAGGAATGGAAATTACCAACGCACAGGGGCAGGAAACCACTAAAAAGGCAAGTGCCCGGTAAATCCAATCGCCAAAAAGCGCACCGGGAATCACAAGCGGCGGGATGATAGCCAATGCAAGAGCGGCAAAGGTAACGATGGGTGTGTAGTATCTTGCGAATTTTGTAATAAAGTTTTCCGTAGGCGCTTTTTTGCTGCTGGCATTCTGGACCAGATCAAGAATTCTCGAAATTGTGGATTCCCCGAATTCTTTAGAGACTTCAACAATCAATGCACCATTTTTATTGATGGATCCGGACAGGACTTCATCGCCGGGCACCACATCACGAGGAAGAGATTCTCCGGTGAGAGCGGAAGTATCCAAAGCGGAGCTGCCTTCTGTGATTCGGCCGTCCAGGGGGATTTTCTCACCGGGCTTAACAAGAATCAAATCACCGATGCCCACCTCCTCCGGAGATACTTTACGGATTTCGCTGCCCGTTTTTAGATTCGCAAAATCCGGACGGATATCCATGAGTGCGGAGATTGATTTGCGGGAGCGGTTGACGGCCAGCCTCTGGAATGCTTCACCAACCTGATAAAAGAGCATCACCGCAACGCCTTCCGGATATTCACCAATTGCAAAAGCTCCGATGGTAGCGACACTCATCAGGAAGTTTTCATCAAATACCTGACCCTTGGATATGTTTTTCAGTGCTCGCAGGGCGACTTCGCCGCCTACCAGAAGATAGCTGGCAAGAAAAATAATGAAATCAAAGGGTTGTGCAAAATCAAATATGGAAGCGGTAATAAAAAGCACTGCTCCGATTCCCAGGCTGAGCCGGTGCAGCCACATCTTTATCTTGGCGGAGTTATCTTTTTCGGGAGCTTGATTCGTATAGGAAATCTGAATGACAGGTTCGATTTCCAGCGCAATCTGGGAGGCTTGGCGTACAATGGAGGGCAGGTTTTTCCGGTCAATTGCTTCAATTGTCAGTTTTTGTGTGACAAAATCCAGGGAGGCAGTTCTGACACCTTCGATGCGATTGACACGGGCCTCGATTTTCTGTGCGCAGTCCCCGCAGCAAAGGCCAAGGAGGTACAGTGTCTTTTGACCGGGCTGTGAGATTTCCTTTTCGTTCATGGATACCTGGGAATCATGGCGCTTTATAATGGCATCGGCTTGGGCGATGAGACTGTTTACCAGAGCGCTGTCTTCCATTTCCATAAAGAGAGTTTTTGATACAAAATCAACAGTGGCAGAGGATACACCGGCAAGCCTGCTGATATCCCGTTCGATTTTGGAGGCGCAATTGCCGCAGCATAGTCCTTCTAAAATAAACTCTTTTTTAATAGCAGCATCCATTTCGGGTCACCGTCGCTTTCCTCAGACTTCCCTTACTACAAAATCCTTGTTTTTTCTGCATAATCATAGCTTAAATCTCCTTAAAAAATGATGCATGATTGAATGATTGATTATGTATTCAACTAATAGAATAAAAAATTAACCAGAATACCTGTTATCACAGCAGTATAAATTCAGAAGTTCTGCGATGATTATTCACAGACGTGGAGCAACCCCTGGTCAAAAATAGACTTGACATGCTCGTCGGCAAGAGAATAATAGACAACCTTTCCATCCTTACGATACTTTACCAGCTTAGCCTGCTTCAGAATACGAAGCTGGTGTGAGATAGAGGATTTTGTCATGCCCAAAAGAACAGCGATATCGCAGACACACATCTCTGCCCGAAACAGAGCACAGAGGATTTTTACACGGGTGGAATCACTGAATACCTTGAATATGTCGGATAGGTCCAGAAGAATATCATCATCAGGCATATGCTCCCGAACATCTTTAACAACATCTTCATGAATGGTATTGCAGTCGCAGCGGTCAAAATCGGCAGTATATGCACACATGGGAAGCCCTCCAGTTAATTGAATAGTTGAATTATCTTTCAACTGTATTATAAAGTCTTGTGGCTTTCATGTCAATGAAAATCTATCATAATAACTCGATAAAATCGATCAGAAAGACATGAATTGGCTCTGGATGAAATTAGAATAGTTGTGCAGCCAGGAAGGAAAAGCTATATGATGCAAATGTTACTGACAAAGAAACTGCTATAATGGCCATAATAATATCGTGGTTATACCGTAATGGATAATTTTAATAATGGTATTGCAAGATAAGAAGTGTATTGTTTTCTTCCGAAGCAATATAGTATACTGGTTGAAGAACCTATTGATATGCGGCTTAAGGCGGCGATGGGAGGAAGAGTGAAAAGATTTCTAAGACAGCAAAAAACAGCGCGGAAATGAGGAGAAATGAACAAATTAGGAAGAGGATTTTATAACCGGGATTCCGTTATCGTTGCAAAGGAACTTCTGGGAAAGGTTCTGGTACACAGGATAGAAGGAAACCGGGTGGCAGCAAAAATAGTTGAAACAGAGGCCTATATGGGTGTGATTGACAAGGCGGCACATTCCTATGGAGGAAAAAGGACACCCAGGGTGGAGGTTATGTACGGTGGGCCGGGATTTTCATATGTGTTTTTTATTTATGGAATGTACTATTGCTTTAATATTGTTACCAGAGAAGAAGGAACTCCTCAGGCGGTACTGATCCGGGCAGTTGAACCGGTTGAAAATTTTGAATTCATGGCGCAGAACAGATTCCAAAAATCCTACGAACAGCTGAACGGGAGGCAGTTAACCGGATTGACCAACGGGCCGGGAAAGTTGTGCGGGGCATTAGCCATTGATCGAAGCTTAAACGGAGAAGATTTGTGCGGCAGCAAGCTGTTCCTGGAGGAGGGTGCCGATATGGGCTTTAATATAGTGACTGCAAAACGGGTGGGGATCGATTATGCAGGGGAAGCGAAGGATTATCCCTGGAGGTTTTATATGGAAGGTAACAAATATGTGTCTGTGAAATAGGGCTTCCTTAAAAGTAATATAAATTTTTGTTGACAAATGTAGTGATAAGAATTATCATATTATTATAGTTGAACAATCAAGCAACTGATCAATTGTGAAAGGAGAATTTATTATGGATCAACAACTTAATTATGATTGCGACATTATACATGAAGACGTTGTTAATCAGGTGAGGGAACAGATGCCTGATAGGGCGGACTTTATAAAGCTATCTGAATTCTTCAAGATGTTTTCCGACGGTACCAGGATTCAGATATTATGGGCGTTGGAATGCAGTGAGATGTGTGTATGTGATTTGCAGTGCTGCTTAACATGACAAAATCAGCTATTTCCCACCAGTTGAAATCCTTACGCCTTTCCAATTTGGTTAAATTTCGAAGAGAAGGCAAGGTAATCTATTATTCACTTGCGGATGATCATGTTAAGGATATCCTGGAGAAAGGCTTCGTGCATATCAATGAATAATGTTTGATTGGCGAAAATTGAATGTAAGTTAATTTTTATCTAAACAGTTGAACAAGTGCTCAACTGAGCGATTATAAGCATATCATAAATGAAATACATTATAAAAATAAGGAGGATATTTACGATGAAAAAGACATTCAGACTGGAAGGATTGGATTGTGCAAACTGTGCGGCAAAGATTGAGGATAGGATCAATAAGCTGGAAGGTGTGAAGGAGGCCACGCTTAACTTTATGACAACCAAACTCGTTATAGATGGTGATGAGGATAGGATGGAGGAGATTATTGAAGCTGCTAAGGCAATCATTAAAAAGCTGGAGCCGGATGTTGCAGTAAAGAAGGCGTAAGTTTTAATCAGGAAGCGGGGATACTTGTCTATAATGAGGCAGGGATCCCTCAAACATACTCAAACAGTTGAACATATGAGCAACTGTTTAATAAAGCTAATATATTTATAAAGAAAAACTTATAGGCGTGGGAGGAAGAAGTTTATGACAAGATTAAGAAAGCAATTATTACGAATTGTTCTTGGAGCAGTATTTCTTGCTGTTGGTGTGCTGCTGGATACAGATAATCAATGGCTTGAGCTGGGCGTTTATCTCACCGGTTATATCATCGTTGGCGGTGATGTGTTGCAAAGAGCGGTCAAGAACATATTAAGAGGTCAGGTTTTTGATGAGAATTTCCTGATGAGCATTGCCACCATCGGCGCATTTATTATTGGCGAATACCCGGAAGGGGTTGGAGTTATGCTTTTCTATCAGGTCGGTGAATTATTTCAAGGCTATGCCGTCAATAAATCAAGAAAATCAATTACCGGCCTGATGGATATCCGTCCGGATTATGCCAATGTTAAGCGGGGAGAAGAGCTTGTGAAGGTTGACCCTGATGAGGTCCGGATCGGGGATATCATGGTAATCCGTGCCGGAGAGAAGGTGCCGCTGGACGGAAGGGTGCTGGAGGGAAGCTCAATGCTTGATACCTCGGCACTGACCGGAGAATCGGTTCCCCGGGAAGTCTCTGCCGGAAATGATATTTTAAGCGGCTGTATTAACATGAATGGCTTACTCACCGTGGAGGTAACAAAGGAATATGGAGAGTCCACAGTCAGCAAGATACTGGATTTAGTTGAAAATGCTACAACAAAGAAGGCAAAAACGGAGAATTTTATTACCAGGTTTGCCAGATACTATACACCGGCCGTAGTGGTTCTGGCAGCGCTGATCTCTGTTCTTCCACCCCTGGTGATCCCCGGCGCAGTCTTTAGTGATTGGGTATACCGGGGTCTCACCTTTCTGGTTATTTCCTGCCCCTGTGCTCTGGTGATATCCATTCCCTTGGGTTTCTTCGGAGGAATTGGAGGAGCATCAAAAAAGGGAATCCTGGTTAAGGGAAGTAACTATTTGGAAGCGCTTACCAAGACTGAAATTGTCGTCTTTGATAAGACCGGAACCCTGACCAAGGGAGTATTCAATGTGCAGGAGATACATGGGGAGGGAATGGAGCCTGAGGAGCTGCTGGAAATAGCAGCGTATACGGAGAATTATTCGAATCATCCGATCTCCATGTCTCTTAAGAGAGCATATGGCCGTCCCATTGATAGTGCGAGGGTTTCCCAGGTAGAAGAGATATCCGGCCATGGAGTTCGTGCGGTAGTTGACGGAAAAACCGTGCTCGCCGGCAATCCCAAGCTTATGGATAAGATGGGGATCACTTATACTAAGATGGAACCGGTGGGAACTGTGGTTCATGTTGCCGTAAATAATGTATATGCAGGTTATATTGTTATCTCCGATGAGATCAAGGAAGATGCGCCGGAAGCAATCAAGGCATTGAAGCAGATCAATATTCACAAAACCGTAATGCTGACCGGGGATGCCAAAAGTGCGGGAGAAAAGGTGGCAAAAAGTCTTGGATTGAGTCAGGTATATACCGAACTGCTGCCGGGAGATAAGGTGGATAAATTGGAGGAACTGCTGGAAGAAAAGTCTGCCATAGGCAAGCTGGCCTTCGTAGGTGACGGGATTAACGATGCGCCGGTATTAGCCAGGGCGGATATCGGTATCGCTATGGGAGGTCTGGGATCCGATGCGGCAATTGAAGCAGCGGATATTGTGATCATGACCGATGAGCCGTCTAAAATTTCAACAGCCATTAAAATTGCCAAAAGAACCATTGGAATTGTCAACCAGAATATCGTATTTTCCCTGGCAATCAAATTTGCTGTTCTGATATTGGCAGCTTGGGGATTGGCACCTATGTGGGGGGGAGTAATTGCCGATGTGGGTGTAACCGTGCTGGCGGTGCTGAATGCATCCAGGGCATTGAATGTAAAACAATTATAAGAACTGCAAAGTCAGGCGGTACCTTCAGGGTGCCGCCTTATTTCATTTCATAGGAAATTGCGTCCTACGAAATAAAAAAAGCCCTCCGGGCTGGATGCGCACTCTGCACGCATGCGCATAAATGCGCAGGGTATTATGTCGGCCAGGCCGACCGCGCTCGGCGCGAGAATGTGCCAAGGCGCATTCTTTGCTCTGCGGATATTGCAGATCCAACTGTAATATCCAAACTCTCTTCCAAAGGAAACCTGATTATGAAATATTTACTTATATGTCGAAATATGCTACTATCGATATATACTTAAGCAATAAAAGCAATGGGGCGGATTGATAGGGCATGATCAACTAATATTAGTTAACGGGAGAAATGCATATGGTGATAACAGAGCAATTTTATCGTACTATGATTGAGAATATGATGAACGGATTTGCCTTACACAGTATTGTGACAGATAATAATGGCAATCCTGTTGATTATCGATATATTCAGATTAATCGGGCCTTTGAGGAGCTCACCGGGCTGAAGAGGATGGATGTCATCGGAAAGACGATCTGTGAGATCGTACCGACGATTGAGGAGGATACCATCAGCTGGATCAAATTTTTCGGAAAGGTTGCTCTCTCAGGGGAATCTGCCAGTACGGAGCAGTATTCCGCGACCTTTGACCGCTGGTACTCTGTTAATGCATTTTGTCCGGAGAGAGGATATTTTATTGCGGTATTTATGGACATTACGCAGCTAAAAAAGCAGACGCAGAAGCTTCAGAAGAAAAACCAGCAGCTGAAGAAGCTCTATGATAACCAGAAGAATCTGTACCGTGAGATGAATGATAAGAAGGAAGAATTGTCCTCGCTCTATGAAGAGATTCTTGCCTCTGAGGAGGAGCTGCGGCAGCAAAATGATGAATTGTACCAAAAGAAGGAAGAGCTTACGGCGCTCTATGAAGAGCTAACCTCCCAGGAGGAGGAGCTTCGCAGCAATTATGAACGTCTGAACGACAGCATGCTTCGTCTGAAGAAAAGTGAGGCGATTAACAACCTTATATTAGAGGCTTCTTCCGAGGGGGTATGGCAGTACGATCTGGCGGATAATATCTATTCAATACCCAGCAAATTTGTTGAATCCTTGGGATACCGGGCAGAGGAGATGACCAGCATCATGAAGATACATGAGATTATCCATCCCGAGGATAAGGAGTATTCGGAGCGCAATTTCAATGAGCATATGATTGGCAATGTGCCAAAATATGAATCGGAGTTCCGGCTGGTCTGCAAGGATGGTTCCCATCGATGGGTGAAATCTTCCGGCAAGGTATTAAAGGATGATAGCGGAAGACCTTATTTGATGGCGGGCTCTTTTGTGGATGTTACCAGACTGAAGGAACAGCAGAAGGAATTGGAGCATCTGGCCTATTACGATATATTGACGGACCTGCCAAACCGAACCCTCTTTTTGATAGAATTGGAGAAGGCCCAGTTGAGGGCAGATGAGGATAACCGGAAGCTAGCGGTTCTTTACATGGATTTAGATAATTTTAAGGATGTCAATGATATGCTGGGACACAGCACGGGGGACCGGCTTTTGCAGACGATGGCCGACCGGCTTCGAAAAATAATTCCTGAGAAGGGGATTGTCACAAGGCTTGGCGGGGATGAATTCGTACTTTTAATCAATGATATTGACAGTGAGCAGGATGTCTATGATTATTGCCTCAGAATTAAGAAGATGGTGTTGGAGCCTTTTGAGTTTCACGGGTATCGGCTTAGCATCAGCTCCAGCATGGGGGTTGTTATCTATCCCGACATACCGGGCACCAGCGAAGATTTGCTAAAGAGTGCCGATGCTGCGATGTACCGTGCCAAGAACATGGGCAAAAATACGATTCAATTTTACCGGGACAGCATCCGGGCGGATATACTAAAGCGGCTGACCATTGAGAACCGTATGAGGGAGGCTCTGTACCGCAATTGTTTTACCTTGCATTATCAGCCTCAGATATGCTTGAAAACAGGAAAAATCCGGGCCTTCGAGGCATTGCTTCGTTGGACGGATGAAGAGCTGGGAACGCTCTCACCGGTAGAATTCATTCCCATTGCGGAGAGCAGCGGGCTTATCGTGCCCATGGGAGAGTGGATCCTGTTTGAGGCCTGCCGGCAGGCAAAGGAGCTTTATTCCGGCAATACGGGTATTCTGGTTTCGGTGAATATCTCGGCAATCCAATTAAAGCAGACGGACTTTGCGGAACAGGTAAAAAAGGTATTGAAGATGACCGGGCTTCCCGCCAGGTGTCTGGAGCTGGAATTGACGGAAACCTCCATGATCAGCTCCTTCGATACCAGCGTTCGCATGTTGGAGGAGCTTAGAGGGCTTGGGATCAAGATGTCCCTGGATGATTTCGGTACGGGATACTCCTCCCTTAGTTATTTGAAGAAGCTTCCCATTGATACTCTGAAGATAGACAAGAGTTTTATCAATGATCTGGACAGCGATCAGACGGAAAATGAGATTGCAGGTACCATCATCTCCCTTGTACATAAGCTGGATATTGAGGTGATTGCCGAAGGTGTGGAAACAGGGCAGCAGCTTTCCTATCTGCATAAATATGATTGTGACAGCATACAGGGCTATTTGATGAGCAGGCCGGTGCCGGCCTGGAAGGTTCCCGAGGTGATAATGCGGGATTTTGCGGCAGAGATCGGAAGCTGTATAACCTGCGGCAACGGAGCGGAAGGAGATGCTTCCTAGCGGGAGCACGGCGGACCGCCTTCGAAAATAGGAGGGATAGAATGCAAGAGGAATTAAAGGATCAGCTTGAGACGCCATGTATCGTCATTGATATGGAGAAGGCGAAGCAGAACATAGCAAGGATGCAGGAAGCGGCAGATGTCCTTCATTGCAGACTAAGGCCCCATATCAAAACGCATAAGATGCCCCTGTTTGCCAGGCTGCAGATTGCATACGGAGCCTGCGGTATTACCTGTGCCAAAGTATCGGAGGCGGAGGTGATGGCGGACGGCGGTGTAGAGGATATCTTCATCGCCTATCCGATGGTAGGAGATTTTCGAATCAGAAGGGCAATTGAATTATCAAAACGCGTAAAGAGGCTGATTCTGGCTGTAGACAGTATGGACGGCGCGTCACGGCTTCAGGAGGCTGCAAAAGCGGCCGGAATGGTTTTGGAGGTGCGGCTGGAGGTGGATACCGGTGCGAAGCGTACAGGAGCCCTTCGGAATCAGGCGGCAAAGCTGGCAAAGGAGATCGATCAGTTACCCAATCTGAGATTAACAGGCATCTACACCTTCAAAAGTCTGGTTTACCGGGATGAACCGACGGTGGATAAGCATATCGCAGGGCTGGAAGAAGGAGATATGATGGAAGAAATTGCAGAAGCGGTAAGGCGGGCAGGTGTTCCCATTAAGGATGTAAGTGCGGGCTCCACGCCCACCGGTCTGGAGGTTGCGGCTACAGGGAAGGTCAATGAGATCCGTCCCGGCACCTATATTTTCAATGATTATATGTTGTGCAAGGAGGGTGTTGCTGGTCTGGAAGAGATGGCCGTCCGTATCTATGCCACGGTAGTGAGCGTTCCCTGTAGGGAATATGCCGTAATTGACGGAGGAACCAAGACCTTTCCCATGGATATCCCTCTGGATGTACCTCCCTATTATTATCCGGGCTATGCTCTGGTGGAAGGAAATGAAGATTTGCAGCTTAAGCGTATGAACGAGGAGCATGGTATAATTACCAGCAAAAGAGGGAATACGGGCCTTAAGGTCGGAGACCGGCTGGTGTTGATTCCAATCCATGTATGTACGGCTATCAATATGCAGAATCAGGTGTATCTCTACGATGGGAATGGTCTGAGGACGGAAATTGTGACAGGAAGAGGGATGCTGGTATGAGAATATTAATAAAAAACGGTATGCTTTATGACGGGAGCGGGCAGCGGCCCCGGCAGAAGAATCTTCTGGTGGAGGGAGATAGAATTGCTGCCGTAACGCAGCAGCAGGACCTGAATGCCGATAAGGTGATTGATGCCGACGGTCTTATGGTTACACCGGGATTTATTGATACCCACAGGCATTGCGATATTGATGCTTTGTATCATCCGGATTTCGGGACGGTTGAGCTGGCGCAGGGACTCACTACTGTAATCGGCGGCAATTGCGGACTCGCACCAATTCCCGCGCGCAAGGCCCATAGAAAAGAAATCTTTGACTTCATTGAACCCTGTCTTGGAGCTGCTCCAAGGCAGCTGCAGATGGAGCGTTATTGCGAATATATCGAAGAATTGGAAGCAAGAGAGCTTCCCTTGCATGTCGGAAGTTATATTGGAGCAGGGACTCTGAAGGCTGCCATCAAGGGCTATGGAAAATCAGCTTTCACCCGAGATGAGATGGAGCAGGCAAAGACCTATATCCGGGAAGGAATAGAAGCCGGTGCCGTAGGACTGTCCATGGGGCTTATGTATCAGCCGGAGTGCTACTCCAGCCGGGAAGAGTTGGTAGAGCTTGCATCCTGCATTGCGCCCTATGGCCGGCCTCTGACCTGCCATATCAGGGGAGAAGGGGAGAATCTGGTTTCCTCCATAAAAGAAATTACAGAAATTGCAAAGCAAGCCGGAGTGCCGCTGAATATCAGCCATTTTAAGGCTACGGGTATGAAGAACTGGGGCAGGGCGATTCATCAGGCCATTGAATTGGTGGAGACGGCCCGGAGTGGCGGACAGGATGTCACGGTGGACTTCTATCCCTACTGCGGTGGATCCACGACGCTGATCAGCCTGCTTCCCCCCTCCGTTATGGGGGAGAGTATCGAGCAGACCCTTGATCGTCTGGCCTCTGTCGAGGGAAAGGAGCTGCTGCGCAGAGAATTATACAGGGAACATGCTGGCTGGGATAATATGGTGACCGCCATCGGGTGGGAAAGAATTTTGATCAGCTCGGTGAACCTGGAAAACAATCGTAAATATGCCGGTATGAACTTTAAGGAAGCGGCAGGACTGGCGGGCTATGAAGAGCCCAGTGATTTTGCCTGCGAGCTTCTGGTACAGGAACAGGGAAAGGTGAGCATTATTGTCCTGTCCATGTCTCAGGAGGATGTGGATACGGTGGCGCGCCTTTCTTATTCCATGGTAATCTCCGACGCACTGTACGGACCCGGAGATTGCCCTCATCCAAGGCTGTACGGAGCCTTTCCCAAGATAATCCGGGAGTATGTGCTGGAACGCGGAGTGCTGACCATGGAGGAAGCGATCCGCAAGATGACCCTTCTGCCGGCCAAGCGTCTGTCTCTGGAGGGGAGGGGGATGCTGAAGGAGGGATATTATGCGGACATCAATCTCTTTCGTGCAGAGGAGCTGAGGGATTATGCCGTTTATGATAATCCCAGAAGGCTGTGTACCGGGATCCGGACAAGTATAATCAATGGCAGGATTGCCGTATCCCAGGGTGAAATCAAGAGCAGGAGCTGCGGAAGAGTGATTAGATTATAAGAAGGAAAAAAGAAAAGACATACCCGGAAAGAAATGATAAGATAATACCGGGATAAATATTATGCTGCCGCCTGAAACTATAGGGAGCAGCGGAATGGAGAGGAATAAAAATGCAAGATATCTATGAGAGATTAAAAGAATTGGGATTGGAGTTACCCAAAGCACCCGCCAAGGGAGGGGTCTATTCTCCTTCAAAGTTGTTCGGAGGAAATCTGATCTATGTATCCGGATGCGGTCCGGTCATCGATACCCAGCCGATAGCCGGAAAGGTAGGGCAGGAATTTACCAGGGATGAGGCAAAGATCTTTGCCAGGAATGCCATGTTGAACGTACTGTCCGTATTGGAGGCTCAGATCGGTGATTTGAACAAGGTAAAGCAGGCAGTAAAGATTCTTGTACTGGTGGCAAGCGATGATAATTTCTATGAACAGCCCTATGTTGCCAACGGGGGGTCCCAGTTATTGGTAGATTTGTTCGGGGAAGAGGCGGGAGCACCGACCAGATCGGCAATCGGTGTAAATGTTTTGCCCGGCAATATTCCTGTGGAGATAGAAGGTATATTTGAAGTAGAGTTATAACAGATCTCCCGGTATGAATTATACCGGGGGATTCGGGCAGAGCCCGTTCGGCTTAATCCGAACGGGCTCTTTCGGTGCAGACAGGGACTGATAAGCAGGAACATTATCTGATGATTTATCTGGCATTGTTTGACTGCATTATGATATAATGTCTAACGACATTATATCAGCGCCGACCGAAGGGAGTGCGCATCCCTGGCACGAAGTGCCACACAATAAGCATTTATGCTTATTGTGTAATGTCTAACGACATTATATCAGCAAGGAAGAAGGCTTTAGGGTACGGGAAGGATACGAGAGATAGTATAAAGAGGGAGGATACAGCACATGGATCATTGTCGGCAGGCAGGGAAGAATGGGACGGAAGTGTTTTGCACCCCGAATATTACGAATTTGAGAGAGCTGGGAGGATATGCGGTTCCGGGAGGAAAGAAGATTTTATCCGGGCATTTTTATCGCAGCGGATCCTTGGCACAGGTGAGTGAGGAGGATCTCAGAGTGTTGGAGTCTCTGAAACTGCAGATGATTGTTGATCTGCGTACGCAGCAGGAGATTAAAAGCGAGCCGGATGTACTTCCGGCTGGCTGTGAATACTATAACTATTCCGGCATTGTCCTGACAGAAGCCACGGTGAAGGGAAATCTGGACATGCAGGC
Organism: Bacillota bacterium; assembly: GCA_023423045.1. Taxonomy (GTDB): domain Bacteria; phylum Bacillota; class Clostridia; order Lachnospirales; family Lachnospiraceae; genus Mobilitalea. The sequence goes on from JAFAGA010000024.1 coordinate 29,145, forward strand.
CATTCTGGCTCTGACCATGGAACAGGGATCGCAGCTCCCGGATCTTTCGGAATATATGAAAGGAGTATACCGGAACATGGCTCTTATGAGTGATGCATTTCGCAAGCTGTTTGAGCTGATAAGACAATATCCGGATAAACCGCTTTTGTTCCATTGCACCCATGGCAAGGACCGGACAGGAATTGGCGCGGCCTTGATCTTATTGAGCCTTGGAGCATCACAGGAGACAGTAATGGAGGATTATCTTCTGTCCAATCTTTACCGGCAGGAAGAAAACAACAAGCTTTTGAAGGAACTGTCCGCTCATGTACAGGAGGAAGGCAAACTTGAGAATTTAAAAGGGGTGCTGGAGGTAAGAACGGAGTATCTTCAGACCTATATGGATACGGTACAACAGGAATATGGTACCTGGGAGAATTATTTTGAACAGTCCCTGGGAGTTACCCGGGAAGACCTTCAGAGGATGAGAGAAAGACATCTGAGGTAATAATATATGTAATTAGAGGTGTGTATGTTTAATTCCTTTTTATTAATGCTACGATTTCTGTTGGTGTCAGTTCCTATCCCGGTGTTATTGATAATCCGAATAATCTGTTGTATGAAGCGGATAATGCTTTATATCAGGCAAAGAGGGAAGGCCGGAACAGGGTTAAATAGTAATAGCCGGTTGAAATCCGGGAGACAGATAAGAGCAGGAACAGGAGAAGCATGATGGATATTATGAAGATAATTTCTTTTATTGAAGAAGCGGAATTGCTGAAGTCGGTGGTGCGCACCGCATGGACGAGCCAGGGACGCAGGGAGAGTACTGCGGAGCATTCCTGGAGGCTGGCATTGCTTACAGGTGTAATGCATGATAATTATCCCGAACTGGATTTGTCGAGGATGCTGATGATGTGTCTGATTCATGATATCGGAGAGATTTATGAGGGAGATATCTCGGCGGCTTTAAGGCCTGATCAGGAAGATAAGTTTCAGACAGAGTATGATGCGGCTCAGAAGGTGTTTTCACTGCTGCCCCGGCAGCAGGCCGGGAGGCTGATGGAAATCTGGCTGGAATACAATGAAGGAACCACAGCGGAGGCCAGATTAGTTAAGGCGCTGGATAAGGCGGAGACGATCTTGCAGCATAACGCGGGAAAGAATCCCTCTGATTTTAACTATCAGTTTAATCTGGAATACGGGAAGAAATATTTTAAGGAAGATGCGGTTCTTGAAGAATTAAGAATGGCCCTTGATGCGGCAACAAGGAAGAAGGTAAAGGGGCAGACATAGACAAAAACACGGGAGATGAGTGATGAAAAAGTTGGTAATCGGTATTTTGGCCCATGTAGATGCAGGAAAGACAACTTTGGCGGAAGGTATTCTTTATTCGACCGGAAGCATCCGAAAATTAGGCAGGGTTGACCATGGGGATGCTTTTTTGGATACCTATGAACTGGAGCGTGCACGGGGAATTACCATCTTCTCAAAGCAGGCAGTATTGACTCATAAGGATATGGAGGTTACTTTATTAGATACACCGGGGCATGTAGATTTCTCCGCTGAGATGGAGAGAACGTTACAGGTGCTGGACTATGCGATTTTGGTGGTTAGCGGAAGCGACGGTATTCAGGGACATACGGAAACACTATGGAAACTGCTGGCGAAATATCGGATTCCGGTTTTTCTTTTTATCAATAAAATGGATTTGGCAGGGACAGACCGGGCTGTGCTGATGGCCGAGGTAAGAAAGCGGCTGAATGAGGGATGTATCGATTTTGGCCAGGAGCAGACACAGCTTCTGGAAGAACTTGCACTCTGTGATGCAGCATTGTTGGAGCAATATATGGAAAGCGGGACCATCAAATCAGGGGATATTGCTGACTTTATCCGTAGGAGAAAGATCGTTCCCTGTTACTTTGGCTCGGCGCTCAGGATGGATGGTATTCTTGCCCTGCTGGACGGATTGGAGCAATATACCAGGGAGCCATGTCGGCAAGAAGAATTTGGTGCGAAGGTATATAAAATCACAAGGGACGAGCAGGGGAACCGCTTAACATGGCTGAAGATTACCGGAGGCAGCCTGAGAGTAAAGATGCTGCTGACCAACCGGAGGGAGCAGACTGCTTTTCAGAAAGAGGAACTGTCTAAAAAGCCGGAGAATAAGGAGGCGCTGACCGGAAGAGGCGGAAGCCGGGGCAGGGGTGAAACTGAAACCTGGGAGGAGAAGGTGGACCAGATACGGATCTATTCCGGAACAAAATATGATACAGCGGAACAGGTGGAAGCAGGTACGGTATGTGCGGTTACCGGTCTTAGCAGCACCTATCCGGGCCAGGGGTTGGGCATGGAGGAAGGCTCCGATCTGCCGGTATTGACACCGGTATTGGGATATCATATATTGCCGCCGCCGGAATGTGATGCCTATACCCTGCTGCTGAAATTGCGCCAGCTGGAGGAAGAGGATCCGCAGCTGCATATCGTATGGTCGGAGCAGCTAAAGGAGATACATGTGCAATTGATGGGTGAGGTTCAGGTTGAAATCCTGAAAACCTTAATCTGGGACCGGTTTGGACTAGAGGTTGAGTTTGGCGAGGGTAATATCGTATATAAAGAAACCATTGCCGGGCCGGTGGAGGGTGTGGGGCATTTTGAACCGCTGAGACATTATGCGGAGGTGCACCTGCTCCTGGAGCCGGGAGAGCCCGGAACGGGGCTGACCCTGGACAGCAGCTGCAGTGAGGATGAACTGGAGCGCAGCTGGCAGCGATTAGTCCTCACGCATTTGGAAGAAAAGGAGCACATCGGCGTATTAACCGGTTCGCCGATTACTGATATAAGAATAACCCTGATTGCCGGACGGGCACATCAGAAGCATACCGAAGGCGGAGATTTCAGGCAGGCAACCTACAGGGCGGTGCGTCAGGGATTAAAGAAGGCAAAGAGCATTTTGCTGGAGCCCTATTACCGGTTCCGGTTAGAGGTTCCCTCGGAAACCGTGGGCAGAGCCATGTCGGACATTCAGCGGATGAGCGGAACCTTCCAGCCGCCGGCCATTGACGGTGAAATGACTGTGTTGACCGGAGACGCGCCGGTTGCAGCGATGCGGGGTTATCATACGCAGGTTACAGCTTATACCAGGGGGAAAGGGAGATTCTTTTGTACTTTGAAAGGGTATGAACCCTGTCATAATCAGGAGGAAGTGATCCGTAATATCGGTTATGACAGTGAGCGGGATATGGAGAATCCTACCGGGTCCGTATTCTGTGCCCACGGAGCAGGATTTGTGGTTGAATGGGACCGGGTTGAGGAATTCATGCACCTGGAGGGGATGCGGCTGAAGGCTATTCCAGGAGAAGGCGCGGAAAGATCTAAGGAGGCACCCGGGAAGGTGTCCAGGGAGGTATCCCGGGATATATCCAAGGAACTACCCTGGGAAGAGGCGGTTTCTGAGGAAATGGACAGTTCTCCGGTGAGACCGGAGGCCCGAAAAAAAGCCTCCCATTATGAAGTCTCACTGCAGGAGGATAAGGAGCTGGAGGAGATATTCGTGCGCACCTTTGGCCCGATTAAGCAGAGAAGGGAGCCGTCCCAGGGGAGGCTCGGCGCAGAGCGAAGGAATCCGTCATCCTCCGTATCAGCCGTGGAGGCAGCCAAAAGAAAGCAGGAAGCCGGAAGACAAGCGCCGGTAAAAGAGTATTTGCTGGTGGATGGTTATAATATCATTTTTGCCTGGGAGGAGCTGGACAGGCTGGCAAAGGAGAATATGGATGCTGCGAGAAATAAGCTGATGGATATTCTCTGCAATTACCAGGGCTTTAAGAAGTGTATCGTAATTCTGGTTTTTGATGCCTATAAGGTGAAGGGCGGTATCGGCGAAATGCTGGAATACCATAATATCCATGTGGTATATACAAAAGAAGCGGAGACTGCGGACCAGTATATTGAAAAAGTAACTCATGAAATAGCGCGGGAACATCGTGTAACCGTTGCAACCTCAGACGCCCTGGAGCAACTGATCATATTGGGAAAGGGAGCGATGAGGCTGTCCGCCGCAGATCTCAGGGAAGAGATTCTGCGGACCGATGATGAGATAAGAAGAGAATATCTGGATAAGCCTCCCAGCGGACGAGCTTATATCGGTGATCGGTTCAGCGATGAAATCAGGAATGAATTGGATGGGGCCGGGGAGTAGACATAGCCAAACCGCGGAAGAAGAAAGGGATGGGATCTTATGAATATAAGGTATTTGCAGAAGATGATATCAGACATGGAAGATATCATCGTAATTGATAGGAATGTCAGGATTAATGATGTCCTGTGCAATGTCATGGGGCTGCTGCGCGAGGAAGGGAAATGGCAGCTTCTGGTCCTGCAATATGATGAGAATTATCAAAGGCGCATCGGAGCGGAGGAGGCCTCATACCAGGAGGAGTTAAGAAGGCCATTGAGTAACCGGGAGCTCATGCAGAAGCAACGCAGGATTGATATGGCAGAAACGCTGCAGACAGCAAGAAAAGTATGTATAGGGAAAGAAGAGTATGAGATACGGGGAATGGAGCTTCGCAAGCTGGGAGAGCAGAAATGGAAGGAGGTTTATCTGATATCCGAATTTCTGCGCCGTGGTTGGAAGCCGAAGGAAATAGCATCCGAGGATATGGATATGCTGTTTTTGGCCCGTATCCAATTGGAGGCAGCAGATGATAGAGAACCGGCGTTTGGAGAAGGGGATGCGGTACGCTTTATCATGGGGATAAGCCATACCCATGCTTTAGTGGAAATTCCTCTTACGCTTACGGTTAACGGTGGGAACTACGGTAAGCGATGGTTTCAGGATACCGCTTCGGGGGAAGAGCATTGGGTACAGATTCATCAGGTCTATCTGCTGGACATGGAAGCCCAGCTGGAAGAAACTTTTGCAAATCCCAAGTTACTGGAGAATATGACACAGGAAGAGCTTGTGAGATCCAAAGCTGATTTGAAGGAGAAGCTGAGGGAGATCTGCCCCGAGGACATGTATTTCCCGGTAATTGAATATGAGTGTGAAGAGAACATCTCTCTCCAATTCTACACAAAAGAGTATCTGGACGGTCCTGTTCCTGTAAATCGAAACGGCTCCATGGGCTTCATGATACGCCCGAAGCAGCAGGAGGATGGATTGGGCCGGAAGATGAAGGCAGCAGTGATCCAGCAGCCGGTACCAAAGGATACCTCCGATATTGAGGTGGAGATATTCGAATATATTGAATCAGCAGCTCTCGAAGACATCATTTTAGAATAAATGGGAGAGACTAAAAACGAGTATTATTGCGGGGGACTCAGGGAGCCTGTACCACAATAATACTCATTTATTTATACGCTGTTCTCTTTCTTTAAGAATTAATCCTCTTCTGCAGAGTCATCTTTTGGAACGATGATGTTCAGTATAAAGGATACCAGGAAGCATACAACGATGGGAGACTTACCGATAATATTCTGAACATCTAAGGGCATGAACTGGAGGGAGGAGGATACCGTACTGATACCAACGCCAAGGGCCAGAGCAATACCAACGATCATCTTATTGCGGTAATTCAACGGCTGCTGAGTGATTAACTGAATACCGGACATTGTGATAGCGGCAAATACGGTAACAGTTGCACCGCCGAGTACCGGATAAGGAATGGTAGTCATCACCGCGCCGAACTTAGGGCAGAGGCCTGCTACGAATATAATTGCACTAACGATCACAAATACTCTCTTTGCAACGACCTTAGTGGTTACAATCAAGCCGACATTCTGGCTGTAGGGATCGGTGGGAAGGCCGCCGATGCAGGCACCCAGCATACCAAGGATACCTTGTCCCTTGATTGCGCCGCCGATTTCGTTATCGGTGGCTTCACGGTTGAATGCACCGATTGCGGTGGAGGATACGTCACCGATGGTCTGAACTGCCTGTACGATGTACATAATGATCATGGCAATGATTGCGGAAGGATGGAACTCCAGACCCCAGTGAAGTATTCTGGGAAGAGCAATCCAGTCAGAGCTTGCGACACTGCCAAAGTTAATCATACCGCCCCAAATGATGGAGATGATATAACCGACTGCAATACCGATTAACATACCGGATACTTTGATGTAGCCTTTTCCGAAGAAATTACATGCAAGAGTTACAGCAAGAACAATAAGGGCAATGATCCAGAACTTCGGCTCACCGAAATTCTCAGCGGTAGGAGCTCCGCCTGCCATGTAATTAACTGCTGTGCCGTACAAGGATAAACCAATACTTAATACAACGGTACCGCTTACAATCGGCGGGAAGAATTTACGGATCTTACCGATACCGATACCAATAAAGATGGAAGCAAAAGCGCCGACCAGCTGTGCGCCGAAGATAGCGCGGATACCGTAATTAAGGCCGATTGCTGTTAAAATGGGCATATAAGCAAAAGCAACACCCATAACGTTGGGAAGGCCCATACCGAAGCCAAAAACCGGGAATAACTGCAATAAGGTGGTGAGACCGCCGATGATCATGGCTGCCTGCATTAAAAGGATTTTCTCTTCCTCCGGAAGACCCAGCAGTTGGGCAATCAAAATAGGAGGGGTGATGTTTCCTACGAGCATGGCGAGTACATGCTGCAGCGCCTGAGGTACGGAAGCTCCCCAGCTGGGTTTTCCGTTTAACTCAAATAAAGATGTTTCTGTTCTTTCTGCTCTCTTAGCACTCATAGATAATTTTCCTTTCCATTCTGTTCTTTGTAGCTAAATCATTACACTTGGAATTTCTCTCCTGCTGATTGATTAATGCAATACGAAAGAGCTCATGCATTAGTTTGACTAATCAATCTAATTCATAGTTAAAAAAATAATGGTGTTTACAAAAAATTAATTATTAGACCATTTATTCTTTATTAACCTTGTATAAAATCACCACACTCTCTCCATACACTTTATATTTATTATACAATATATATATATAAAAGGGAATAGTGCATTTCAACTTTTCAACAGATTTTTTGAAAATTATTTATAATGCTTCAAATTATTAATAATTTTGGCTGAAATAAACCTCTGCTGCTGTATAAAACGTACACTGGTGCAGGTTTGGGAATATGTACCCGAAGACTATACAAAAGTAATGCAATCTAGTATAATTACTGCAATGGTTCTAGTGTCACAGGAAAGCCTTCGTTACCTTATATGGTTTATATCCGGGGTATGGCTTGGGATTGGATTGGAGGATGTAAGATGAGCATAAGTATGAAATGGAAGCAATGGACCGGCGGCAGACGCCTTGGTATCAGGATATGCTATATGATACTGGCGGCCTGTTTGACAGCGGCACTTATATATAATATGAAGCCAATAACGGTATCGGCCGCCGAGGAGGATCAGAATGTGCTTCATGCATTCTATCCCTCGAATGCGGTATTTTCCCAGCAGATACAAAAATATATTGACAGTGTGGATTCCCTGAGCTTTGCCTGGAGCAGGATTGATGCCGAGGCTCCGGAGCTGATTAATACCCAAAAGGGACGCAACGGTAATTGGGGCTTTTATTATCCCGAGAACTTCACCCAGCCTGTAGAGTATGCCAAGAGCAAGGGAAAGAGCATACAGTTGAATATCTATATGGATGGAAGCGATTGCAGCAAGCTGCTTCCTGATGCAGATCAGCGGGGTGTCATGATCAAAGCAATTACAGAGCATCTGCGGACGGATATCACTTCGGGAAAGGGAATCTATTATGACGGAGTCGTAATTGATTTCGAGGGTCTTCGCAATACCTCCGGCGATAAGAAAGCTTTATACTATAACGGAAAGCAGATCAGTTATTATTTCATCCAGTTTTTAACCGAGCTGAAGCAGCAGCTGAGCTCCATGGATAAAAAATTATATGTTGCGGTCAATCCCGGGATCTATTATGACGGCTATGATTACGCCTCTATCTTAGATATCGCGGACCGTGTCATTCTTATGGCGCATGATTACGAGCCGACAGAGAAGCTTCAGAAGAGCCAGGTGAAACAGTATACCGGCTATAATGCCCTGGAGCCGATCAGCAGCATGGCTCCCATACAATTGGTAAGGCAGGCATTGAATGAAATACGGAAGGCAGCGCCGGACCAATCGGCAATCTCCAGGGTATGGCTGCAGATTACCTTTGACAGTGCTCAGTGGCAGTTTGATGTGAAGGATGCGAAAAGCTGGGAGAAGCTGAGCGACACCAGTTTAAGCCGTGCCGGAAGACTGACTCCGCTCTATCAATCCATCAAGGCCCGCGTCGATAATACGGATGGACAGGGGAAGAATATCACCTATGGCTATAACAATGAGCTGCAAACTCCGTACATACAATATTTCAACAGCTCCGATCAGTCCTGGAATATCATTCTCTATGAAGACAGCAACAGCATCCGTGCCAAGATAGAGTTGGCGAAGGCTTACGGTCTGGGAGGAATATCACTTTGGAGCCTCGCAAATGTGCCTGACTATACGGATACCAAGGGGAAGGAATTTCATCTGGATGGCTGGACCACGGTACTGGATCAAATGTCCGGTTATGCCCAGCAGCCAAAAAAGCAATACGTCAGCATATCGGATGCAGGGGTGGAACAGGCGGTAAGGGATAAGCTGGGCAAGGCCTCCGGCAAAATAACTGCCTCCGAATTGCAGGCCATCTACCGGCTAAAGCTGCCGAAGGGAGTAAAAAGCCTGCAGGATTTAAAAAACCTGCCCAATCTGGAATACCTGGATGCACAGCAATTGGGAATTAAGGATATTACGGGGCTTGGAAGCCTGAAAAAGCTTCGGGTCCTCTACCTCCAACGCAACAGCATAGCAGATATCAGTGTGCTGAAGAAGCTGACGAAGCTGGAGGTATTATCCCTTAACGGCAACCAAATCGCGGGTATTACCTCCCTGGCTTCTCTGACCGGGCTGAAGGAGCTTTACCTGAGAGAAAATAAGATTTCAGATATGGCAGCTGTCAGCAAGCTCAGCTCTTTGGAGGTGCTGGAAATCGGAATGAACAGCATCCGTAAGGCGGACGCGGTTAAGAAGCTGAAGAAACTGCGACTGCTGGCCCTGGACAATAATAAGATCACAGATATCCAACCCTTAAAGGGACTTACCGGGTTGGAGACATTATATCTGCAGAGGAATTCCATCAGTGATATTTCGTCGCTCTCTGCGTTAGGGAACCTCAAACTGCTGTCACTTAACGGAAATAAAATCAGCAGCCTGAAGCCCTTAAGCAAACTCACTCAATTGGAAAAGCTATATCTTAAGGATAATAAGCTGACCGGTGTCACTGCCTTGAAAGATCTGAAAAAATTAAAGGAGCTATATTTAAGCGGGAATTCAATCTCCGATTACAGTCCGGTGAAAGGTCTGCTAAAGGGGAAGGATTTTGCCGGTGATTTTAAATAATAAAATTTATAGTGTTATTTTGAATTATTTAATGTATAATGTGAAATAATCAAAGGGGATTTTATAGCTTCATGCCTTGCCAGCATGGATCTGTAAAGCCCCTTTGTTGTTTATTCCCCCATGTACCTATGATAATTGTATCATTTACAAAAAAGCAGAAGAGGAGACCATATTATGACAGAGAATAATCGGGATCACAGATCGAAGAGAAGCTTTTCAGGAAGTATGAAAGTCAGAGTGGCGCTGTTGTTTTTGATGATCAATGCGGCTGCGGTATTGGCAATCATCCTGGTGGTAGGAGTTATGGCAAGGAAAATCATTACCTCGGAAAACAGCAGCAAGCTGATCAACCTTTCCGGAAAAAATGCCAATGAAATCGACGGATGGCTGTCGAACCAGGGACAAATTATCACGGAGATAGCGGACAGCATAACAAATCAAAAGGAATTGGACAAACAGCAGCTGCTGGCGTATCTGACACAGAAGACGCAGATGAATGAATACACCTCGGATGTCTATATGGGCTTTGAGGACAAGAGTTTTCTGGACGGTTCCGGCTGGCAGGCTCCGGCGGATTATGACTGTACCTCCCGAGGCTGGTATATCAGCGCAGCAAAAAAGGGCGGGCTGGTTTACGGAGAACCATACCTTGATATGGCTACGGAGCAGATGGTAATGTCGGTATCAAAGCCGGTGATTAGGGACGGGAAGCAGATCGGTGTGGTAAGCATGGATCTGATATTGAAGAAGCTGAATGAAATATTGCAGGAATCCGTAATGATTGATAACAGCTACGCTTTTCTCCTGGATGGGCAGGATAATATCATTATGCATAATGATCAGGAGCTGATGCCCAAAGAGGATAAGCTGTACAACCTGAAAGAGCTTTTGGGAATTACCGGGGAGGAAATTGCAAAGAGCAATCAAAGCCGGCAGCTGGTGAGGCTGAAGGATTATGACGGCTACGTCAGACACTTTGCGTTGGTCCAGGTCGGATCAACAGGCTGGAAATTCTGCATTGCTATTGATGATGCTGCCTATACAGAACCGCTGAGAAATCTGATGAGCGCTTTGATATTATGTTCCCTGGCAGCGATTGGGCTGTCTGTTGGAGTCTCCTATTTTGTGGGATATCTGATTACCAAACCGGTGATCGCCCTCACTGCGGTCATTAAGAAGCAGGCGGATCTGGATTTCAGATCTGTGGGCGATGCGGATTATATGAAATACAAGGACAGAAGGGATGAGATCGGAAGCATCACGAATTCAGTAATGATAATGGAGGACAATGTGAGGCAGCTTCTGACCAGTACGGCGGATTCGGTATACCAGGTGGCGGCTACGGCGCAGGAACTGTCCGCATCTTCAAATCAGTCCTCAATTGCTTCCCAGGAGGTTGCCCAGACGATATACGAAATTGCCAAAGGAGCCTCGGAACAGGCGGTAAATACGGAAACAAGCATGCGCAATCTAATGCTGCTGGGAGAAATCATCGATACCGGCCGGCAGCATATCGACCGGCTGTCTTCGGATATAAAGCATGCGGGTGAAATGGTGGGGCAGGGATTGTCCTATGTTAACGCATTATCCCGGAAAGCGGAGGTTAACCGGAAGGCGTCGGATACAGCCTACCAAAGTATTGTAAAGGCCAGTGAAAGCTCGGAGAGGATCAGCGAAGCGAGCAATTTTATCTCTTCGGTAGCAGACCAGACCAACCTTCTTTCCCTCAATGCGGCAATCGAGGCCGCCCGCGCCGGGGAGCAGGGAAAAGGATTTGCGGTAGTTGCCTCCGAGATCAGGAAATTGGCAGAGCAATCGTCGAAATCTGCGGAGATCATCAATGATATCCTGGAAGTGCTGAGAAAGGATGCAGATACTGCGGTTGACAAGATGAAGGAGGCGGACCGGATTGCTGACGAGCAGTCTGAGCATGTCCGGCAGACTGAGCTTAATTTTAAGGAGATTGACGAGGCGATGGAAAATGCCATGAGGGCAGTTCATATCCTGGATGAATCCAGCGGACAGATGAAGGAGCGCAAGGATGAAATCTTTGGAGTGATCGAGAATCTTTCCGCGATTGCCCAGGAAAATGCGGCATCGACGGAGGAGGCTTCGGCTTCCGTGGAGGAAGAGGCAGCTTCTTCGCAGGAGATCGCTAGTTCCAGCAAGAATTTATCAAAGGTTACCTTGGAGCTGCAGCAGTTGATCGACAAGTTTAGGTTAATTTAATTATAGAAGCAGAATATGACGAAGACTGCTGCAGAATACGCAGCATATGTTATGGGTATGCTATAGATATAGGAGCAAAAAGCATGCTCCCTTTAAGCCAAAGGATTATTATCCGTTTGACCTGAAGGGAGCATATTCATTTAGTTATCAGGACTTCATTTATGGGAAGACAGCCCGTTTGTTCCATAAACAAGTAATTTCACCATCAGGCTGGCAAGAATTTGCGGGTCATCGGCACAATCCTCATCCAGCCAATGCCGCATGACACTCAGGAGACCATCCAGCGCAAACCGTTTTAAATACTGTATAATCCGGGGAGGAAGGGAGCGTTCCCCCTGGAATTCTTCAATGATTTTTTCCTGTGCCAGCTGCATCAGCTCATATTGAAAAGAGAAATCTCCGTTTTCACTTAGCAGTACTTTCAAAAGGGGAGCATTGGCTTTGCCGTATTCCAGCACCTGAACAAGAACCGAAATCCCGCTGTCCGATGCATCCAGAAATTGTGCTGAAAAAACCTGCTCCTTCACATCCGCAATGATTTCCTGCTGGATTGCTTTCAGCAAAGCATACTGATCCTTATAGTGTGCATAAAAAGTGCTGCGGTTAATATCTGCCGCCTCACACAGCATCTTTACCGATATTTTAGAGATAGGCTGTTCCTGCATTAATTCAATCAGGCTTTCCCGGATGACGAGTTTAGTGATGCGAATCCGCCGGTCTTCTCTTTTTCTCTCCATAGTCATGCTCCTTTTATAAAATTTTTATTAATATCCAACGATTTTGCAAAGTGTGTGGAGTATCGGGCAGGATTTATAACACTGCGGGTTGCTTTATCTTATGGTACCTATTATAATACTACATTGTAGATTATACAAGTGGCAGATATATTACCAACACTGTGTTGGCCAAACTGTACCCAATACAGTTAAACAAAATCAGCAGAAAATGGGGAAATCTGAAATGTCATATATTGAATTTAAAAATATTGTTAAGAGCTATAATACCGGAGGTGCCGCGATTCATGCGCTGAATGATGCCAGTTTCACGGTAGAAGAAGGAGAGCTTGCGGTTATCCTGGGATCTTCCGGTGCGGGTAAAACCACGGCTTTGAACATCCTGGGAGGGATGGATACAGCTACCTCCGGCGATGTGATTGTGGACGGGAAAAACATCAGTAAATTCAACCGGAAGCAGCTCGTGGGTTATCGCCGGGAAGATATCGGATTTGTATTCCAATTCTATAATCTGGTGCCCAATCTGACGGCGCTGGAAAATGTGGAGCTGGCCGCGCAGATTCGCAGCAACTCCCTTGGTGCCGCCGAAACCCTTGAGAAGGTTGGATTGGGTGAGCGTATGGATAATTTTCCTGCACAGCTTTCAGGGGGAGAGCAGCAGCGTGTCTCCATTGCCCGGGCGATTGCCAAAAATCCCAAACTTCTGCTGTGCGATGAGCCCACCGGTGCACTTGATTATAGCACGGGCAAGCAAATCCTGCAGCTTTTACAGGATACTTGCCGCCGCGATAAAATTACCGTATTGATCATCACTCACAATTCTGCACTGGCCCCTATGGCAGACAGGGTGATACGCTTCAAAAGCGGAAAAGTAAGAGATATTACTCAGAATTCAAATCCGCTGCCTATATCTGAAATTGAATGGTGATTGTATGAGAAATGCATATTTAAAGGATATTTTACGTATGATACGCAGGAACGCGAAACGCTTCCTGGCGATTCTGTCGATTACGGCACTTGGATTAACCGCATTTTTGGGTATTACCGCGGCCTGCCGGGATATGTATCTGGCCGCCGACCGGTTCTATGATCGGCAGCAATTGTTTGATATCCGTGTGTTATCAACACTTGGACTTACCGATGAAGATGTGAAGGTATTGCGGGATATTCCGGGGGTAGAGCTTGCCGACGGCTCCTTCAGTGAAACGGTGTACATTATGCTGAAGGATGTTGCCCGCAAAAAAGCTGAGATGGTTACAATCAGCACCCAAGGTCTGAATATGCCTTATCTGGTGGAGGGGAGGCTTCCCCGGCAGGCAGGTGAAATAGCTGTTACCCAGGAGTATCTGGATGAATCCGAGAAAAGTATTGGAGATATCCTGACAATTGAAGAAGACCTGGAGAACGGAGAAGAAGCCGGCAGCCCAGGGCAGGAAGCAGCAGCAGAGGAAACGACGGGCAGCGCAGAGCAAGAAACCACAGCGGAAGAAACGACGGGCAGCCCAGAGCAAGAAACCACAGCGGAAGAAACGACGGGCAGCCCAGAGCGAGAAACTGCAGCAGAGAAAAAAACGGACAGCAAAGAGCGAGAAGCTGCAGAAGAGAAGAAGATGGACAACGCAGAGCAGGAAGTTGAGGCGGATCAAGAGGCGGACAACACAGAGCAAGCGGTGAAGACTGATTTTGATTCGGATATCGATTGGGATGCCGAAGTTCAGATTGAAGAGGAGGAGGAAACTCCTGTTTTTTTGAACACAAAATATACGATTACAGGGGTTGTAGTTGATCCCATGGATATTTCCAACAATAAAAGTGTGGCATTCCGTTCCGCAGCCGCGGCGGATTATACCTTTTACATCACCCCTGCCGATGTGGACGGCAATGTCTATACCGCAGTCTATCTCACTCTTCAGGGGGTGTCCGGGCTGGATTGTTATTCTGATGAGTATACGGATGCTGTCCGGTCAGTCATCAATATCATTGAAACGCAGATTATGGAACAGCGGGAACAAGTCCGTTATGAAACGATAATGGGAGAGGTATTGGAGAAAATCACTGATGCGGAAAGTATCATGAATGATAACTTTTCGGAAGCTGATCAAAAGTTTTCTGATGCCTGGGCTGATGTTGAGGAAGCGAAGCAGGAGCTTACCGATGGCGAGACCGAACTGACCGGAGAGGAAAAAGATGCTCTGAAGAAGTTGGCGGATGCCCGTACCAAATTAAAAGACGGCAAGAAAAAGCTTCGTGATGCGCAAACAGAAACGGATGAGGGGAAAGCAAAGCTGGAGGAGAGTGAGCAAGAGCTCAAGTCCGGAAGGATACAGCTTACCAGGGAACGCCGGGAGGCAGAGGAAGGTTTTGCCGGAGCCAAGCAGCAATTTGCCAAGAAGCAAACCGAACTGGACGCTTCCCGCAGTGGACTCTTGCAGAATATAGAAGAGCTTCAGGCACCTTTTGGAAGCCAATGGCCGCAAGATAGATGGAATGCTCTCATATCGGCTTCTGCAGCAAAGACTGCAGAAATGATTTCGGCAGATCCGGAAAGCAGTCCCGATCCTGCCCTGGTTGCCGCAGCCACAACAGAGGAACAAAATGCCCTTGCATCTGCTCTTGGTGCTGTGATACCGACACTGGAGAATGTTCCGCAGACCGCAGATACCTCTGAACTCATCGGAAGCTGTATCGAGGCCGGATTGGGACTTGGCATCATCGAAGGCAGTGCCCAGGTACTGGAGGAACAAAAAACTGCCTATAAAGAGCAGGAAACTGCGGCATTGCAGCAGCTTGCCGATGCAGAAGCGAAGCTGGACCAGGGTGAGGCGCAGTTGGAGGCTGCCCGCCGGAAGATAAAGGAGGGGCAGGCTGAAATTGAGGAAGGCTGGGCTGAGATTGCTGAAAACGAGGAAAAGCTCAATGCGGAAGAAGCAAAGGCCCTGAGAGAATTGAAAAAGGCATGGGAGGAGCTGGATGAAGGCAAGCAGGAATTAGCGGAGGGTGAAGCCAAGCTGATTGAAAATGAGGAGAAATATAAGGATAAAAGGGCGGAGGCAGAGGATAAGCTGGCCGATGCATATGCAGAATTGGAAGAGATTGATATGGCCCAGTGGTATGTGCAGGATAGGACTTCTGTGGACAGCTATTCCAGCCTGGATAGCGATTTATCATCCGTAGAGGCCATCGGCAGGGTCTTCCCCATACTGTTTTTGGTGGTGGCGGTCCTGATCTGTCTTACCACAATGACCCGACTGGTGGAGGAAGAGCGCGGACTGATCGGCACTTATAAGGCTCTGGGCTTTGGAAATGCTGCCATTGGTCTGAAATACATTATTTACTCCCTGTTGGCTTCGGCCGCCGGCAGTATCCTGGGCAATCTGTTGGGATTCATTGTTCTGCCCAAGCTGTTGATCGACATTCTCAGATCGATATATATTATACCAAACACCGCTTTGCATTTTGATACTTTGGAGGGTATGGCAGGAACGCTTCTGTTTATGGGATGTATTGTCCTTGCAACAGTATTTGCCTGCAATAACGAACTGCGCCGGATGCCTGCCTCCCTGATGCGCCCCAAGGCACCTGGTTCAGGCTCCCGCATTATACTGGAACGGATCTCCGTGGTATGGAACCGGCTGGGATTCTTGAACAAAGTTACCGCCCGCAACCTTTTCCGCTATAAGAAGCGTTTGTTTATGACTGTGATCGGAATTGCCGGATGTACTGCGCTGGTGTTGACCGGATTTGCTATAAAGGATTCGGTAACCGATATGATGCCCAAGCAGTATGAGAATATTTACCGCTATGATTTGATGGCAATTTCCGATGCAGAAGACAATGATAAGCTCATCGGGTATTTAAGTGATGATGAGGCAGTTGCGGATTTTCTGTCCGTGCGGCTGGAAAGTATAAAGGTCTTTAATGCGGCAGGTGATTCCGAGGGTATGCAGATGATCGTGGTTCCCTCAGGGGCTTTTTTGGAACCTTATATTTACACACCAAATCAGAAGGGGGAAGCGGTTCAATTAGATGACAAGGGAATATTCATCACCTCCAATGCGGCAGAGCAGCTTGATCTGAAGCCAGGGGATACGTTAGCTCTTCAAAATCTGCAGTTAGACCGTCATAGTGCGGTGGTAAGTGATATTGTAGATAATTACCTGGGCAACAGTGTTTTGATATCACAGACGCTTTATGAAGCATTATTTGGAGAGTATGAGGCCAATGCTGCTTATGCACATTTCACGGAAGCGGTTGCTGATCAGGTAGCTTATGCAGATGATCTGCTGGAAGAAGAATATGTTTTGTCCTCAGCCAGCGTCCAGCGATTAAAAGAGGAGTTCTCCGACAATTTTGTCATTCTCAACTCGGTTATCTTTATTTTGATTGTACTGGCAGCGGGGCTTGCCTTTGTTGTACTGTTTACGCTGTCCAACACCAATATATCCGAGCGGGTGAGGGAGCTTGCCACCATAAAGGTTTTGGGCTTTTATGATAATGAGGTTCATGCCTATGTGAATAAGGAGACCTTAATTTTATCCCTGATCGGTGTGTTGGCCGGATTACCTCTGGGGCATGTGCTGAGCGGGTTGCTCTTAGCGGCCTTAAAAATGCCGTCCTTTCAGTTTGAGCTGGTGATTCAGCCGGGAAGTTATTTCATTGCCGGCATCGCTTCCCTTTGCTTTGCATTGATTGTGAACCTGCTTACCAATCGGATACTGGATAGGATTAATATGGTGGAGGCACTGAAAAGCATAGAATAAATAACCGGGAACGGATATCTGTATCTTGAAATAAATGAGAAATAAATGAGGAATAGGGGATACTGCAAAAGAAATGAACTTTGCGGTATCCCCTATTCCTGTCTTATTTCTGTATGATTGAAACATAATCGTATTTTGATAGAAAAGCTGCACCCTTAGGAAGGCAGGGAAGCCTTATTGGCCAAATAATAGGCTTTCAGACATTGAAAGCTCTCGTTACTGATGACATGCTCCATCTTACAAGCATCCTTTGCCGCCGTATCGCTGCCCACACCGGCATCGATCAGAAGCTGCGTCAGTACCTTATGGCGTTCGTACATTTTTGAAGCAATTGCATGGCCGGATGGCTCCAGAACGATAGAGCCGTCATCCTCGACATGGATGAAGCCGCTTTCGCGCAGTTTTTTCATAGCGATACTCACACTGGCCTTGGAAAAACCCAGCTCATTTGCAACATCAATGGAGCGGACCTGTCCGTTTTGTTCCTTCAAAATCAGTATCATTTCCAAATAGTTCTCGGCGGATTCTTTTATTTGCATCAGGGCACCTCGAATTCATAATATTCAAAATCTGATAATTATATATTAACTCAGTTAAGCTGTATTTACAATAGCTTTTATGGACCTGTACAAAGAGAAGAAGATTTAGTATAATAATATTCTAATATTTGAACTGATAAAATCAGTTCAAATCTCTGAAGGGAAGGTGAAGATTCCGATGGAAATTACCTATATCGGCCACAGCGGTTTCCTGCTGGAATGGGATAACTGCTATTGGTTGTTTGATTATTATAAGGGCAGTATTCCAGTGCTGGATTCTGAGAAAAAGCTCTTTGTTTTTGCCAGCCATAAGCACGCAGATCATTTTAATCCGGAGATATTTTCACTGAAGGAGCAGCACTGCGATGTGGAGTATGTTTTGTCCTCTGATATCAAGCTTCCCAGGGAATACCGGGAGGCTGCAGCGGAAGAGGGCTGGGGGAATATACGATGGGTGAAGCCTTACGGAGAATATCTGCTGGAGGATGGGCAGGGTCATGAGATTGCATTAAAAACCCTGCGGTCGACAGACAGCGGAGTGGCTTTCCTGCTATCCTGCCAGGGAAAAACCGTATATCATGCCGGTGATTTGAATCACTGGATATGGAAGGGTGAAACAAAGCAAAGCAATAATAACATGACGGCATTGTTTGAGAAGGAAATGGAAAGCTTGCGGGAGCTGTCCATTGATATTGCATTTGCCCCTTTGGATCCGCGCCAGGAGGAATGGTATTACCTGGGGCTTCAGAAATTGCTGGATGTTGCCAGAGTACGGTATGTATTTCCCATGCATTTCTGGGACAAGCCGGAGATTATTCAGCAATTCCGGAAAGAGAGAGGCATGTATATGAACGGAGCCACGCTGATGGATGTAAAGGAGCCCGGTCAGAAGTGGTGTTTGGAGAACCTGTGACAGGCAGGATATCTGTGACAGGAATGAACGAACGAGGTATAAGGCCCAAGGGGGAAACAGATATGGATGAGATTATCATATTGGATATAAAGTTTAAGTTTGGACAAACAGAGGATGAAATTCATCCGGTTGTAATAAAATCAGGTGAAAATGTGATTCTTATCGATTGCGGATATCCGGGCTTTCTCCCTCTGATCGAGAAGGCGATGGAAGAGCAGCGGCTTTCTTGCAGCGACTTAACCCATGTGCTGATTACGCATCAAGATCATGACCATATGGGAGCTTTATTTGAGTTGAAGGAAAAATATCCGGGAATTAAGGTGGTCGCAGGGAAAACGGAAGCGCCTTATATCTCCGGCAGATGCAAATCCCTGCGGCTGGAACAGGCAGAGCGGCTGCAGTCACAGCTGCCTGAGGACCAGCGGGAGATGGGAGAGGCCTTTTGCAATATGCTGAAGGCGGTCAGGCCCGTTGCTGTGGATATCCTGGCGGAGGAGGAAGAGGCTCCTGACTGGTGCAGGGGCTGTACCGTACTTGAGACTCCCGGACACACTCCCGGTCATATCAGCCTCTATCTTCATGAGAAGAAAACCCTGATTGCCGGAGATGCTGCAGTGTTGGAGGCGGGCAGGCTGATCGTTGCGAATCCGCAATATGCTCTGGATCTTGATCAGGCGGAGACATCCCTGCAGAGGGTCATGAATTATGGTGCGGGCAGGATTATCTGCTATCATGGCGGAACCTGGGTGCGGTGAATAGGATATCAAAGTACTATGAATAGAGATTAGGAAAGGAAGGACTTGTGATGAAAGTTATTATGTACGGCACCGGCATTTGTCCGGATTGTGTGGAGGCGAAGGAGATATTGGAGAAGCGTTCGGAGGTGGAGCTGGATTACCGGGATATTACCAAGGATACCAAGACAATGAAGGAATTTTTATCCTACCGGGATCATAACAGTCTGTTCGAACCGGTTGTTCGCGAGGGACGCATCGGAATTCCCTTTTTCCGGCTGGAAGACGGAACAGAGACCTTCGAGTTATCCGATATTGTTGCAGAGTATGGCTCCGGGGTTTCGGCAACTTCCTGCTCTTTGGACGGGAAGGGTCATTGCTGATCAAGGGAAGGTCTGATTTTAAACCTTAGAGGTTTGAAAGGAGAGAAATTTATGCAGAAAATTGTTCCGCATTTATGGTATGACACGGAGGCGGCAGAGGCTGCCAATTGGTATGTTAGCTTGTTTGAAGACTCAAGGATACTGAACATTACTAAGTTATATGATACTCCGTCCGGGGATGTGGAACAGCTGGATTTCCTTCTGGCAGGCCTCCGGTTCTCGGCAATTAGTGCCGGTCCTTATTTTAGGCTGAATCCGTCTATAACCCTGATGGTCTCCTGTGAAACAAAGGAAGAGGTTGACCGGTTATACAACGCCCTGTCGGAGGGTGGAAAAGAGCTTATGCCCCTGGGAGAATATCCGTTCAGCAAATGGTATGCATGGATTGAGGATAAATATGGCCTGGGCTGGCAGCTCATGCAGGCAGTGAGCAGCCGGGAGAAACCGCGAATCAGGCCCTGTCTGCTATTTAGCGATACGGTATGCGGTCAGGCGGAGGAGGCGGCTGACTATTATACCCAGGTATTTAAGGAAGCTCATAAGGGATTTGTAAACTGTTACGGCGCCGGTGAGGCAGCGGATTCCAGGGCAAGGATTAACTATGGAGAATTAGATATCTTTGGAACGCAGTTCGTTATTATGGATCATGGCTTTGGAGGAGATTTTATATTTAATGAGGCTTTCTCCTTCATGGTTTTATGTGATAATCAGGAGGAAATTGATTATTACTGGGAAAAGCTGTCCCATGTGCCGGAAGCGGAGCAATGCGGATGGGCGAAGGACCAATTTGGGTTATCCTGGCAGATTGTTTCTTCCGGTATGGATGAGATCATGTTTCATGGCAGTGAGGATGAGATAAAGCGGGTGACGAAAGCGCTTTTACAGATGAAGAAGTTTGATCTGGCCGCATTCGAAAGAGCCCGACGGGGAGGTGAATCATTATAGCTTGACATTAGTTTGTTGTCAAACTATAATATGCATATGAGTACACGAGATGCAATATCATTAATGGCAAGGGTAAGGCAGAGGGTCAATGGAGCCATACTTACTGAGATCTCCAGGCATGGGATCGATGGTATCGCTGTATCCCACGGGGATGTTTTGTATGCTCTTTTTCACAAACATCGAATGACGATGGCAGAAATTGCGGATCAGATTGCCAAGGATAAATCAACCGTTACCGCATTGGTCAATAAATTGATTTCCATGGGATATGTAACGAAGGAACGGGACTATATGGATGCAAGAGTCGTATATGCAAGCCTTACATTGAAAGGAAGAGAATTACAGCCGGTTTTTGAGGAGATATCGAACCAGGTATTGGATATGTTTTACAACAACATTTCCCAAGAGGAAAAAGAAGAGCTGATTCGGATATTAAGTAAGATTGAGAATAATTTTGAGAAACCGGAATAACCTGGGAGAAAGATTCGGCGATGATAGGCTGTCACAATAGAAAGCGCAATTTGCTTTCTATTGTTTTTAAACATATAGTTTGATATCAAATGAATGAAGAAGGGAGAAATAAGTATGAGAGATTATTCCAAGGAGTTACCGTCCCACAGGGAGGGGTATGTGGGAGTGAACGACCTGTTTTTGGAGGTTTATGAAGGAGAGAGGGAAAAAGGGAATGAAGGCAAGCGGCCTCCGCTTCTCTTTGTTCATGGTGCTTTTACCGGAAGCTGGATGTGGAGCAAGTATATTCCGTATTTTGTAAGGGAGGGCTGGAGATGCTATGCGATGAATCTGAGGGGGCACTACAAAAGCCGGGGAATGGACTTGAGCCGGGTTACCTTCGGAGATTATTTGAAGGATGTGGAGGATGTGATCGCCGAAATTGGAGAAGCACCCATTGTGATTGGCTTTAGCATGGGAGGAATCATAGGCCAGAAGCTGGCCGAGAAAATCTCTTATGCAGGCCTGATTCTGATTGATTCCAGTATATGCAGGGAGGTAAACCAAATTGTCCCTTATAAAGACCTGGCAAAACCGAATCTTGGTCTTATTGTGCCTGCCCCGGAACGAGAGGAGACGGTGAGCGTGGATGAATCAGAAGAAGATATTATGTTCCAGAGAAAATACTTATCTATGGAGTCAACAAAAGCATTTTATGAATGCGGCTGCTGGATTGAAGGAGTGGAAGGCGTTTCGGTGGACTGCCGGCGGATTGAATGTCCGGTATTGACGATCAGGGCAGTGAACAATGAGGAGGACCGCAGACGTGCAGAAGCAGAGGCCGGTTACTTTGGAGCAGAGTATGCTGTATTTGAGAATACAACACATACCGGATTGCTTGTGGGGAGACGGTTTGCCGAGATTGCTGAGCGGATTGGCCGGTGGTTGAATCAATACGATTGCCTGCATGAGGATTAAATATGGCGCTATCTCGTATGGAGCAGGGCCGTTGCGAATCAGACGGTGATTTGCAGCGGCCCTTTTAAAATGAAGAAAAGGATGGACGAGGATTATAGCCCCATTTCCTCTTTTACTTCTATAAAGCATTTTACAATATAATCAATGTCTTCTTTGGTATGGGAGGCGGATACCTGAGTTCTGATCCTTGCCTTTCCTTTCGGGACTACCGGATAAGAGAAGGCAACCACATAAACTCCTTTTTCCATCATGCGCTTTGCTGCCTCAACGGCAGTTTTTTCGTCATACAGCATGATCGGCACAATGGGATGTACTCCGTCAATGATATCATAACCGGCATTTACCAACTGTTTACGATAATAGGCAGTGGTATCCTCCAGTCGGTCGCGAAGTGCGGTGTCATGTTCCAATATGGAGAAAACCTCAAGGCTGGCGCTGACAATGGAGGGGGCCAGGGTATTGGAGAATAGATAGGGGCGGCTTCTTTGCCGGAGCAAATCAATGATTTCCTTTCTGGCGCTGGTATATCCGCCGGAGGCACCGCCAAGGGCTTTCCCCAAGGTACCGGTAATAATATCAACACGTCCGGTTACCCCGCAATATTCTGCGCTGCCGCGTCCGGTGCTTCCGACGAAGCCCACAGCGTGGCTGTCATCGACCATAACAAGAGCATGAAATTCGTCGGCAAGATCACAGATGCTCTTTAAATCGGCAATGGTTCCATCCATAGAAAAAACGCCGTCGGTAGCGATCAGCTTAATTCTGGCATCGGCTGCATCTGCTTCCTTCAGTCTGTCACGCAGGTCCTCCATATTATTATTCTTATAGCGGTAGCGTTTTGCCTTGCTGAGACGGATCCCGTCAATAATGCTGGCGTGGTTCAATTCATCGCTGATTACGGCATCCTCTTCCGTAAGAATGGTTTCAAATAAACCTCCGTTTGCGTCAAAGCAGGAAGAGTACAATATGGTGTCGTCGGTGCCAAGGAAACGGCTGATGCTCTGCTCCAAGTCCTTGTGAATGTCCTGGGTTCCGCAGATAAAGCGGACGGAGGACAAACCATAACCTTTTTTCTCATATGATTGGAGTGCGGCATCGATCACTCGGCGGTCATTGGCAAGTCCCAGATAGTTATTGGCACACATGTTAATAACCGTTCGGTTGTCTGTCGTAGTAACTCTTGCACCCTGGGGAGAGGTGATGGGGCTCTCACCCTTAAACAGGCCCGCTTCTTTGATTTTGTTAACCTGTTGTGCATAAATGTTTAAGATATCTTCCTTCTGTACCATTTGGTTGAACCATCCTTTCGTTAATCGTTGATGCGGCTCCAGTCCAGGATTACTTTTCCGCTAAGCCCTGATTTCATTACCTGAAAGCCTTTCTCATAGTCCCTGATATCAAAACGGTGGGTAATCACATCATCGATGGACAATCCGCTTTGCAGCATGGTGGACATCTTATACCAGGTTTCATACATTTCTCTGCCATAGATCCCTTTGATGGTGAGTCCGTTGAAGATGACCTTATCCCAGTTTATTCTGGTATCAGATTTTTGCAAGCCAAGGAGCGCGATTTTGCCGCCGTGCTTCATATTATCAACCATGTCATTAAAGCCGGACTGGTTCCCGGACATCTCAAGGCCCACATCAAAGCCCTCGCGCATTCCAAGTGCTCTCATTACGTCAGTGACCTTTTCCCTGCTCACATTGATCACGCTGGTGGCGCCTAATTTCTTGGCAAGATCCAGGCGGTAATCATTGACGTCGGTTACAACAACATGCCTGGCACCTACATGGCGGCAGACCGCCGCAGCCATCATGCCGATGGGTCCGGCCCCTGTGATAAGCACGTCTTCCCCTGCCAGATCAAAGGATAGTGCTGTGTGTACGGCATTACCGAAGGGATCAAAGCAAGAATAGAGTTCTTCCGATATGGTGGATTCACAACGCCAGACATTGGTACTGGGGATCACCAGGTATTCGGCAAAGGCGCCGTTGCGGTTGACGCCCACGCCCTGGGTATCCCTGCATAGATGACGGTGTCCTGCAAGGCAATTACGGCATTTGCCGCAGACGATATGGCCCTCACCGGAGACCAGTTCTCCAACCTGATAACCTTCCACATTATCTCCTACCTCCACAATCTCTCCAACAAATTCATGACCGATTGTCATAGGAACCGGTATTGTTTTCTGAGACCATTCGTCCCAATTATAAATATGTACATCGGTACCGCAGATGGAAGTCTTGTGAATCTTGATTTTCACCTCATTCTTGCCGGTTGCCGGAATTGGTACGCGCTTCATCCATAAGCCAGGCTCCGCTTTTTCCTTTACTAAAGCCCACATTGTTTTGCTCTCATTTTCGCCCATCAGCATCTCTCCTTTACATAATAAATTATTAATGATTTTCGTATTTTAGTATAATAATATACCGGAAACAGGAATTTTGCAAGCAAAATTCTTTGACTGGCGAACACTTTTTGTATATATGTCCTTGTACAAAAGACAAATGTATTGTATTAATTATGTAATAGGAAAAAAGAAAGATTAAAGCGCATATATTATTATGCCAAAAAGTTTGTGGTTTTTAGAAGGGCTATATTAAAAAATAAAAATAAAAGCTGCAGTAATAAAAATATATCTATTTTTATTAACTATTGACAATAGGTAATCATCAGGTGTATTCTTATATAGACAGAAAGTTAATGCGTATATATTTTTGGAGAGGCATATGAAAGTAACAATTGATGATGTTGTTAAAAAGTGCGGGCTGTCCTATGTGACGGTATCAAGGGTGATAAGCAATGCTCCCAATGTCAGAGAAAGCAATCGCAGGAAAGTGCTGGAGGCTATTGAAGAGCTGGGATATATTCCAAGTGCCGCCGCAAGAACGCTTGCTACAGGCAAAACCTATGTAATTGCCATGTTTATCTCGAGTCTGGGTGACGATTATATGAACAGCATTGTGAAGGAAGTCAACGAGCAGCTGTTAAGCAGGGGTTATTTGCTGACCTTATCCATGTATGACGAGGAGGATAGCCCGGCCAATACCTCCTTTCTCAGTGAGAATCGGGTGGATGGAGCGATATTGCTGGTTCCGAACCGGGAGAAATATTTTATCGACATATTTAAATCCAAGAAGATCCCTTTTGTAGTAATTGATAACCAGACCATCAATGAGGATATCACCTCCGTGTTGTCGGATAATATTGCCGGAGGGTATATGGCGACAAAGCATTTGATTGATATGGGACATAAAAGCATCGGCTTCATCGGAGCGGGTGCAGACAGCCTATCCACTATGGAGAGACAGCTTGGGGCCAATAAGGCTTTAGCGGAAGCCTCCCTGACCCCCTTTGGCATAGTGAACGGAGGCTATGACCAGCTAACGGGGTATCGGACCATGATGGAATGGAACAGGGAGAAGGGACTGCCCAGTGCAGTATTTGCCTTTGATGACCACATTGCGGTCGGAGCAATCAATGCGATAAAGGATCTCGGGCTGAATGTGCCGAAGGATATTTCGGTATGCGGCTACGATGACAGCCAGTTGTCCAGGGATTATATGCCTCCGATAACTTCAGTGCGTCAGGCGTCCGAAGAGATGGCGCTCAGTGCTGTCAGCCGGCTGCTGGCACTAATCGATCACCAGGAGGCTGCATCCTATGCCATGAGATTTCCACCCAGGCTGGTGATAAAAGCTTCCACTTCAGTTCACAACCAATCATGAAAGGAGAACCATATGAAAAAATTTAAAATTGCTATTATTGGTGCAGGAAGCACCTACACCCCGGAGTTGATTGAGGGGATCATTAACCGCAGCGATGTTCTTCCCGTGACGGAACTGGCATTGATGGATATTGATGAAAGAAAATTGGGGATCGTTGGCGGATTATGCAGGAGGATGGTGGAGAAAGCCGGACTTAAGCTGAAGTTCCAACTGACCATGGACTTAACTGAGGCGCTGACAGAGGCTGATTTTGTTCTGGCCCAGATCAGAGTCGGCAAATTGCCCTGCAGAATTCTGGACGAGAAGATACCGCTAAAGTATGGATTGATCGGCCAGGAGACTACGGGAATCGGCGGATTTTTTAAAGCTCTGCGTACGATTCCGGTGATGCTTGAGATAACAAGGAAGATGGAAGAGCTCTGCCCTGACGCATGGCTGATTAATTTCTCCAACCCCTCCGGTATTCTGGCCCAGGCTTTGCAAAATCATACCAGGATTAAGACACTCGGCTTATGCAATGCGCCCATCAATATGTTTGCCGGTGTGGAGGAAGCGTTGGGAAGAAGTGATCTGGAGATTGAATATGTGGGCTTAAATCATCTGAGTTTTATTACAGGAATTAGAGGCGATGGCAAGGATATGCTGCAGGAGGCGCTTGCTCAGGGAGTTAACGGCCGCGGAATGAAGAATATCCCGCTGGAGGGCTTCTCCCCGGAACTGATTCAAACTGTTGGCGCGATACCTTCTTCTTACCTGGAATATTTTTATTTCCGGGATGATAAACTGAAGCATCTCCTGGAAGAAGAGAAGAGCCGCGGAGAGGTATGTGTGGAGATTGAAGAGCGCCTTCTGGAGCAGTATCAGCAGGAGGACCTGGCAGAGAAGCCGAAGGAGCTGGAAAAGCGTGGCGGAGCCCGTTATTCCGAGGCGGCAATCTCCCTGGTGGATGCCATCTATAATGACAAGCAGGAGCCCCATGTGGTCAATGTCTTGAACCAAGGGGCTTTGGAGTTTATGGCGGAGGATGATACCGTAGAGATTGCGGCAATCATAGGAAAGGACGGGGCCAAGCCGGTTCCTATCCGTAATTTCACTAACCGGCATGTGGTTGAAATTATGCAGACGGTGAAGGCATATGAGCGGCATACGGTAAAAGCGGCCATGGACGGAGATGACAAAGAGGCAATCCGGGCGTTGCTGATTCATCCGTTGGTAGGTGACTATAATAAGGCGAAGCTTTGCTATGAGGAGATGAAGGAAGTTCATAAGGAGTATCTTCCTCAGTTTGGAAGCAAGTAAATGTGAGAAAATAATACTTTTGACAAAGGAGATGTCCCATGGGAACAGAGTATATCATTGGAGTGGATGGAGGAGCAACCAAAACGGATTATCTTCTCTTTACAACGGAGGGGAAACTGGTAGATGCCCTGCATCTGGGAACCAGAAGCCATGAGGTATTGGAGGGCAGCTTTGAAGAAGTGGAAGAGCTCCTTCTGGCTGATCTGGAGCATTTGCTAAAGAAGAATAAGATAGACAAGGACCATGTTGCGGCAGCGGCCTTCGGACTTGCGGGGATAGATACCCCTGCACAGCTGAGGAGAATCAAGGAGATATTGAATAAGGCTTCCCTGCGCAGCTATGTTGTTGCCAACGATTCTATCCTGGGAATAAAAGTCGGATGCCCGTCCGGAGTAGGAATATGCTCGATTAACGGAACAGGGACGGTGGCTTCCGGAATTGATGAGAACGGAGAGGTGCTCCAGGTGGGAGGAATCGGTTTTGCTACCGGTGATTCTGCCGGAGGGTCAATTATTGCTTCCCGGGCAATCAGGGCGGTATACGATTATTATTTCCGATGCGGAGATGCAACGGTGATGTCGGAGCATTTAATGAAGCTTTTTCAAATCACCGGTCCGGAGGACTTGCTGAATGTCATCAGCGAAAAGTTCTCTTTCAGCAGGGAATATGATAAAGAAATCATAACAATTCTGTTTGATGCGGCCAATTCCGGGGATGCCGTTGCACAGGAAATTGTGAAGGATATCGCCAGAGAGCTGGCCAAATCCGTATCAGGGTGCATCCGTCGCCTGCATTTTTCCGGTGTGCCGGAGGTGGTGCTGGCAGGCTCCATATGGACGAAGGCAAAATGTCCGCTATTGTTATCTCATTTTAAGGAATGTATCTTCCAATATACGCAGCAATGGGTGGAACCCCAGGTGTTGCAGGTTATTCCTGCGGCGGGAGCCATTATCTGGGCGCTGGAGATTGCTTGCAATCATCCCGCGACACCGGAGCAGCGTGCGGTGATCTTTGAGAATATGCCGGATTTGTAGGAGTGTTTGATAAAACCGATGGAGCGTGTCAGAGCGCAGCCATCGGTTTTTTAATTCATTGGGAAATTGCGTCCTATGAATTAAAAAGCCCTCCGGGCAGGATGCGCACTCTGCATGCCTGCGCATAAATGCGCAGGGTATTATGTCGGCTGGGCCGACCGCGCTCGGCGCTAGAATGTGCCAAGGCACATTCTTTATTCCTCGGCGTGAGGGCCGGCAAGCAGACATTTTATTATAGGTATAAATTCTTGATATTGCTGAGAAATAAATACTGGAATAATATGTATGGTTCTAGTATAATTAAAGAATATTGAAGGAAGAGAAAAAGATGGATATTGGTGTTTGTAAACCTTATGATAAGCAATGATGGATTAAGATAAGTACAAAAGGAGAGAATGGGATGGGTATGAAGTCGTCAAACAGCAAAAAAATACAATCCGGGACAAGAAGATTCAATGATGAAAGGGAGAGAACGGCGGTAATTAACCGGACAATTGTGATTGGATATACCATCTTCCTTACTGTGATTATTCTGTTCACCAGACTGTTGTTTACAGAAACAGCAGGAGGCCTTAACCGGATTGTTGTAGCCGCAAGCGTTCTGCTGGTTATAGCCAATTGGGTGTTCTATCTTAGCAATAAGGCATCCCTGAACTATCACCGTTTTGTGATTATAACCTATTTGATGCTTTATACCTTAGGTATGCTTTTCTGTAAGTTTGAATATCTTCAGTATTCGATATTGGGGATCTATATTATGACCGTGCTTTTTTATCGGGATAAGGAAATGCGTCTCTATATCGCTGCCACGGCAGGGGTTAATATTATATATTTTATAATGCTTTATCATGATACCATCAGGGACAGTGAAATGGACACCTTTAGTGAACTTTCAGCCGGAGAGCAGCTTATCGTCTGGGCTGCCTTTGCCAAGCTGGTATTCCTGCTCTGTGTTCTTTATACTGCAATCCGCTCTACGGACCGCGGTAAATTGTTTAATGAGGATATGGTAGGAACAGTGACGGATCAGAAACAGGGACAGCAGGAGATGCTGGAGGCGGTTTTGGAGATCGCCGGGAACATCAGGGAGAATACAGCAAAATCAAGTAGAATTGTTGATGAGTTGGGAGGTTCCACAAGTATAGTGAATACCGCCATAGGACAGATTGCGGCAAGCACTCAGCTGACTGCTGAAAATATTCAGGAGCAGAATATCATGACCCGGGCAATCCAGGAAGCTATCAATGATACGGTACAGCGGTCAAGAAGGATGGTTGATATCGCCGATGAATCCAGTGTTTCCATCGATGGCAGCAGGAAGGTTATGGATGAGCTGAGAACGAAAACGGAGAGCATCGCCGGGACGAATCAAAGCATGGTTCAATGCATCAATGAGTTGAGCCTGCGGATGCAGGAGGTCCGGGATATCGCTGCGATTATCTTCGGTATTTCCAACCAGACCAATCTGCTGGCCTTGAATGCATCTATTGAGAGTGCGAGAGCAGGGGAAGCCGGCAAGGGCTTTGCGGTTGTTGCTGACCAGATACGCAAGCTGGCGGAGCAGACAAAAAAATCAACGGAGAACATAGCCAATATTCTTGAAGAATTAAAGCAAAACGTGGACCAGGTCAATCTTACCGTGGATGAGACAATTAATGCATCCAATGATCAGGGAACGCTAATCTCCGATGCGTTGGAGCAATTCGATAAAATCAGCGGCAATGTGCATCTGCTGTCCGACGATATTGACGGAATTGATCATATGCTGCAGGAGCTTGCCGGTTCTAACCACACCATTGTGGAGAACATCGGCCAGATATCAGCTACGACGGAAGAGGTCACCGCAAGCACACAGGAGGCTACCGCCATCAGCGAGAAAAACCTGCAGATATCCCGGGAGGCCATAAAACTGCTGGGAGAAGTTATCGATACAACCCATCGTCTGGATAAATACATTTCCTAATATGCTTTTTACAGCCCCAGGATGACAACATGTGCATGCCTGGGGCTATTTCCTTGAAAAAGGCTCCGGATTATCTTGACATAATCAGGAATGATGATTTATTGTGGTAATAATGATTTTAAAATATAAATAAAAAATACGCTAGATTACAGGAGAATTACGATGGACTCATTTTTACTAATGCCGGAATTAAATTCCGTACAATGGATCACAGTGATAATTACAGCTTTTTTTGTAGGTTTTTCAAAAACAGGGATTAACGGAGTGGTGATGCTTGCAATCCCGCTGCTGGCAGGTACCTTCGGAGGGAAGGATTCTACAGGGATCATGCTTCCCATGCTATTGGTCGGCGATCTGTTCGCAATCTGGTATTACCGGCACGATGTGGAATGGAAGAAAGTAATTGCCCCGCTGCCCTGGGCCTTTGTCGGTCTGATTGTGGGGGTATTCCTGGGGAATTATCTGAACGACAGGACCTTTGTGACGCTGATCGGCATTATCGTTTTACTTTGTCTTGGCATATTGATCTATACAGAGCGAAAGGGCAAGGACTTCCGGGTGCCGAACTCCGCCTGGTTCTATATTATGGTGGGAATTCTCAGCGGTTTTGCTTCCATGATCGGCAATGCAGCCGGACCGATCTTCAGCATCTATCTGCTGGCTCTGGGCTTTAAGAAAAATAATCTCATGGGAACCAACGCCTGGTTCTTCTTTGCCATCAATCTTACAAAGCTGCCGCTTCAGATATTTCTATGGAATAATATCGGGATGAAATCTTTCAAGATCACACTGATGATGTTCCCCATAATTACCATAGGTGCCATACTGGGCTTTTTAATTTTAAAGAAAATTAATGAGAAATACTTCCGCTACCTGGTAATTGCCATGACGGCAGCCGCTGCGCTGAGGCTGCTTTTCTAAACCGGGGAGTGAGGGAAAGGCCGATTTCTTTTGCGGAATGAACGGAAAGGACGGAAGAAGATGAAAGTAAAAATAGCGGTTATCCTATGCCTTTTTATCGGAATAATTAATTCCGTGGGCATCTATTTGCTGAACACATTGCCGGAGAAGAGGGTAGTGAAGGCACAAGAAGGTGTTCTATCCCTGGAAGAATGGAATATGGGTGAAAAAGGGAATATCATCTTAGGCGGAGAATGGGAGTTCTATCCCGGCATCATCATTACCCCTGAACAAGGAAAGGATGTATTTGCAGAATATTCCGACCAAAGAAGGATGACGGTTATTTTAAATAAGCATTACGAGGAAATCGCTGCCGGATTGCCCATAGATAAGGGGACCTTCCGTATGGTAATTCAATTGGGAGAGGATGGCCTCTATGGGATTAATGCCAGGGGGCTTCAGCGAAGCACCGCAATCTATATGAACGGAACAAGGGTCTGTAATAACGGTGCAAAGAAACAGAAGGGATCGGACGACTCGTATCTCTATCTGTCGCCGGAAGGCATTGGGCAGTCAAAAGACCGAAAGATTGAGCTGGTAATCCAGTTTCATGGTGTTGGGCCAGGGCAGGAGAAAATTCCGCCCATGGATTTTGGAAGAGCGGACAGCATTATGAGATTACATGATTTATATATCGGTATTGATGCCCTTATGTTCGCCGGATTTTTTGTCCTGGGAATTCTTTTCTTATGGAGCTATTTTTATAATAAAAAGCAAAAATACGGCCTATTTCTTAGTCTATTTTTATTATTACAGTCTCTTCATACCTTAACGGAAAGTGAAAGGCTGTTTTTCCTGATAATGCCTCCTCCAAGGAACATGCCGCTTTTTTATCGATTCCAGGTTCAACTGGTCTATTTATCAGTGTTTTTTCTTATGATGGCTGTTTATTATCTGCTTCGAGCCTATGTGGCGAAAAGGATGGTTATCTTTTTTAGTATCCTTCTATTGGTGATTGGCCCGTTGTTCCTTTGGGGGCTGTTCGGGATCAGCCGGATATACGGAATGACCCTTCAGCATCACAAACTAATTATAATTGTGATTCTAATATCAGCCAACTTCTATATTCTATGGGTTATGGTGAAATCGCTGATTAAGGGGGTAGAGGGGGCGGAGTATGTCATGATATTCACCGCCGCCTTACTGTACTATGCACTGACACAGACTCTTAATTTTCTGTTCGGAATCAATATTCAGAAGATACCGGCGTTTTTGTTTCTGATTATGGTGATCTGCATGACTCTGTATATCAATTACCGTCTCCAGGTTACTCTGACACAGGTTGACCATTTATCCTATCAACTGATGCAAAAGGATCGGGATAAGGACCAGCTTTTAGCCAGAACGTCCTGGGAGATGAAAAAACTGGTGAATGATACCATTACTATTTCAGAGGAGCTTTTGGCGGAGGCTGAGAGTCCGGCAGCCCTGATCCGGAAGGAGGAGCTTCTGAAGGTCAATCTGGAAAGCTGGCATATTGACAGTATCCTGGAGGAACTGATGGAGACCTTTGGAGAACAGCCGAAGAATATGGAATGTTTTCCTGAACCCGTGGATGAAGCTGGTTTTACAGAACTTTTAGACGAGGTCAATCTGCTGCTTCCTATCAGGGGATCGGTTGATATGAAAAGACAACTGCCCGAGGAGTTTCCGGTCTTTCTTGCGGATAGGAGAAAATTGAAGGAAATTCTCTACTATTTGCTGCATAATGCCGTTAAATTTACCCATTGGGGAGAGATTGAGATACGGATTGAAGCGGCTTGGGAAAAGGCGCACATCACAGTGAGGGATACGGGGATAGGAATTGATCGAGTGCAGTTAAACGCAATATTTACTGCCTTCTACCAGGGGAAAAACAGGGAGGAAGAGTCAGAGGGGCTTGGTCTTGGGCTAACCATAGTTAAGAAGCTGGTTGAATTGCAGGGAGGAGAAATATGGGTTGTATCGGAACCCGGCAAAGGGTCTGCTTTCACCTTCAGCCTTCCTTTGGCGGAGAAGGAACAAGAGACAATTGCTCGGGGCGGCAGCCTTACTGTAGAGGAGGGCGGGGTAGCAGCTTCGGCATTAAAGAAGAGAAAGCCGATACAGAAAGAACAGAACAAGCCTCTGGTGTCTGGCAAAGAAGTAATTCTTGCAGTTGAGGGAGTGCTTTCTGCCCAAGAGGAACCAGGGAGGCTGGCGGAGACCTTGGGGTATCCTGTTGAAACAGTCGAAAGCGGCGGAGAAGCCCTGGAATATATTAAGAGGAATCCTGTGGATCTGGTGCTTACAGATTTGATACTCAGCGACATGTCAGGCTATGAGCTTTGTCAGGAGCTTCGGGAGACATACAATATCTCGGAGCTGCCCATCATCATTCTGGATGAAAAGGGCCGTGCAAAGGATATGCAGAGGTCCTTTCAATCAGGAGCCAGTGATTTTTTGATGAAGCCTGTTGTTCCGGAGGAACTGAAAGCAAGAATTGAGGCACGGCTTTTGGCCAAGAAATCGGCAGAGGGAGCGGTGATGAAGGAGCTGAAGAACCTGCATGCCCAAATCATGCCTCATTTTCTGTACAATACCTTGAATACCATTATCGGCTTAAGTTATAAGGATACGGAAAAGACCTGCGAGGCTTTGCAGCATTTATCCACCTACTTCCGGGCCAAGCTGGATTTTTCCAGTTATAATTCCTTTGTTCCCTTGGACAGAGAGATTGAACTGATGAAGGCATACCTGGCAATCGAGAAGATGCGTTACAATGACCGTCTGGAAGTGATTTATGATATTG
The DNA here is from genome assembly GCA_023423045.1 of Bacillota bacterium. Taxonomy (GTDB): domain Bacteria; phylum Bacillota; class Clostridia; order Lachnospirales; family Lachnospiraceae; genus Mobilitalea. The sequence continues at coordinate 62,966 of JAFAGA010000024.1, forward strand.
ATGAATCCATCCACTTTATGATTCCGACCCTGACACTGCAGCCTCTGGTGGAAAACGCCGTACAGCATGGAATTACCGGCAAAAATAACAAGGTAACCATTCGAAGCAGCATACAGAGGGACACGGACGGCGGATATATTATTAAAATATCGGATAATGGTCCTGGAATTCCGGAGGAGAAGCAACAAGAGCTCCTAACCGGAGAGTACCACCGGATCGGCTTCTCCAATGTTGTAAAGAAGGTAAGGCTCCTGAGGTCCTCCGGTATCTGGCTGGAGAGCAGTGAGAGCTCCGGAACTTGTATTACGATCTATATTTCGAAGGAGTATCAGTATAGAGATCCTGAAATTTGAGCACCGGAGGGGATATTCCCTAAGAGGGCAAAATATACAGAAGCCAGAATGGACATGGCTTTGGTTGGAAGGGAGAGGAAAGAGGGATGAAGGTAATATTGGTGGATGATGAAGCGCTTGCGCTGGAGGTCCTGGAGCGAATGCTGGTGAAAATCAGCGGTATTTATATCTGTGGTAAATACACGGATGCGGAGCAGGCGCTGGTGCGGCTGGAGGATAATGATATCGATGTCGTATTCCTCGATTTGGAGATGGGAGGGATTCATGGGCTTCAATTTGCAGAGGAGCTTCTGAGCAGAAATATTTCTACGGAGATTGTGTTTGTTACTGCATATTCCCAATACGCCATTGATGCTTTCGAATTTGATGCCGTTGACTATCTGCTCAAACCGGTGTCATTAGATAGGTTGTCGAAAACGATAAAAAGACTGAAGGAGAGGATGGAGCTTAAAAGACCGGGTGAAAGCCAGGATGACACCGGGACAGGTAACCTTCTGATCCGTTCCTTCGGAACATTACTGGTATATGCCAGGGAGGGTGAAGCGTTAGTTCCTATCAAATGGAGGACAAAGAAAGTAAAGGAGCTGTTCTGCTATCTCTGGCAGAACAACGAACGGCCAATCAATAAATATGTGATTATGGAAGAATTGTGGCCGGAGATAGAGACAGACAGGGGCGGGGCCCTGCTGCATACCACTGTGTATCAATTGAGAAAGGTATTGAAGGAGCTGGGCTACGAGAACGGAATACAGTTTAGAAATGATCAATACCGGTTGGAAATACCGGTAAAAAGCGATCTGGAGGAGCTGCAGGGATTGCTGGAGTCAGAAGAGCCCAGCGCAATGAAGATCAGCCGGCTGCTGGAGTTATACGAGGGGGATTATCTGGAGCAGGAGGAATATTCCTGGAGCATCTACCGGCAGCAGACGGTCAGGAATGCTTACCTGAAATGCCTGAAGCAATATACGGAAAAGAACATGAATCAAAGGTCCAGGAGTATTTTGCTGGAAAGCTGCCTGCAGAAAATGATACAGATGGATCAGTACAATGAAGAATACATTTATCTGCTGTTGACTTATTATGCGGAGGAGGGGAATGTAAAGGGAGTGGTTAAGATATATGAAGAATATTACAAGAATATGAGAGAAGAACTCGGCATCAACCCCTCCCGTAAAGTGGTGGAATTCTACAGGGACTTTGTAAATAATAAATAAAATATTTGTAAATCCTCCTTTTCCTATTAATTCTACAGGGTTTGTTTAGAATTTGTTCAGAAGAGTACGATATTCTGATACTATATAATTAATAGTAATCGTTATCATTATTGTCAATATATGTTGTAAGACAGTGTATGGTATGGAAAAATGAAAAGGAGGATAATTTATGTATAAGAGAAAGAAAAGTCTCGCTTTCTTGCTGATACTAGCAATGCTGTTACAGATCATTGTGCCGTCTCTTCAAGTATTGGCATCGAGTGATGAAACTACAGTGGGAAGTGAAGATACGACAATATTGCAAGAAGAGAAAACTGAAGTTTCCGAAGAAACTGAGGTATCATCAGAGAGTGTAGAAGAGGAAGAGAAGGCTTTCCCTGGGGATTTGACACCAAAACAGTCTATGTATGGTACAGGGCTGGGGGCACCTATACCATATAGTGCTACGGGTTCTTCCATAGCAGGGTACATAAAGGAAGTGAGGTTGGAGAAACAAACGGGGCCGGATACTTATGTGCCATGCGAAGGGACTGTAGAATCAGGGGATGAGGTTATCGTCACCTTTGAATTTGAGATACCTGACATAGATGGTGGAGAAGATGGTGATGATCTGGCCGGAACAGTATCTTCTAAGGGCCCTTATACTATAAATCTGCCCGCTGAAATTCCGGTAACCAGCCTGGTAGGACCTTATACAATTGCATTAGAGGGAGTCGATGTATTAACTTATAGTTTTACAATAGACGGAAAACTTGTATATGAATTTACAGATGCAATGTTAACGAGTAGCCATAATGTTTTTGACAAGAAAGGGTTCATGAGGTTAACAAGCACATTTGCAGAAAATGAATATGAAGGCGAAGGTACAAGGGAGCTTAAGTTTGAGATGAATGGTGAAGTAATATTTACTTTACCTGTTGACTTCGTACCGGCTGAAAAGAGTACAAATCTTAATATTTCAAAAAGTGTTGGAAATTATACTGCCGGAAGCGGCATTCCATGGACAATTACCGTAACTCCTGATAGTACACCGGCATCGGAAGGAGTAAGTGGAGTCGTTATTACAGATGACTTGGCTGCAATGGCCACAGTAGTAGGAGGGGCAGGAAAACATGACTTAGATATCAATTCTGTATATCTGAATGGGACAGGAAGCCCTTTGACCAAAGTGGACACAACAACAACGCTTGACGGAACGAACTTTCACTATGAGAATGGGGTGCTTACTTATGCCTTTGCAGGAACAATCAAGACAGCACAGACATTGACATTTAACACAATTCCTAATACAGACGATTTAGTGAATCAAGCAGGGAATACCGTAAAGACGCTTACCTTCTATAATGAAGCAAGTGCAAGGTTTAACATCCTTCACGATCCTGAGAATACAAGTACAAAAACTTCAAACAGACCATCTAAGACTGTACAAGCAACAATTATTGAAAAGAAGGGTGAATTTTCAGGCAATGAAATAATCAATTGGGAAGTAAAGGTTAACCATGACAGATTAGTATTAAATAAGCCTTATTTGGTGGATACGATTCCGGCAGGATTAGCCTTGGAAGGAAGCAAGATACAGGTATCAAAGAATGGCGGTGGATTTTCTGATGTATCAGTTGATGGAGTTATTCTTACGGTAGTTCCGGGGACTCCCTCTGCCAATCAAACTCAAACCCTGACGTATCAGCTTACTAACCCGGCAGGCACTACAAGTGACACATACGTTATTAAATATAGCACAAGGGTAACAGATGCTAATGCTTATAATGCAAATAATAAGAAGTTTACCAATAATGTAGAACTTCGTGGAGAAGGTGCAGGCGGAAACGACAGAGAATATGGTAAAACTGGTGTTGGAGTAAATGTTCCTACCAGTGTTATTGATAAATCGGTTGTGAAGCATGACAACGAGGACTATAATCCTTCTACCAGGGAGATTGAATGGAAAGTCATTGTAAATGGACACAAAAAGAATATTACGAATCCTGTTGTTACGGATACATTGCCGGCCGGATTGATATTTAAGAATAATGACAGCAGTTCTTTTGTGCTTAAGAAAAATAATACGGTAGTTACAGAGGGAACATTGACAGTAGGTATAGACGAAACTGCAGGTAATAGACCTAAGTTTACCTATGAGCTTCCTAATATTACAGATGGAGAAACTTATGAAATTACCTATGTAACGATTGTAACAAATAAGGGCTTATATGGAATTAATGGGAATGGTTCCGTTACCAATACGGCGACTTTAACAGGAAAAAACCCATTAACGGATATTAACTTTAAAATTAGTGATAATGCGACTGCAACAACAAAAAGCGAGGTAATAGAAAAAACACAGCAAAGTGCGTATAATTATCAAACACGTACTTTATCATGGCAAGTGGTTATCAATCAAAATGAGATGACTATGACCAATGCAAGGGTTGAAGATATACTGAAACAATATGAGGAGTTAACAGGGATTACTTATAGGATTGGAAGCGGTGGATCTTTTGTAACCTTGCCAGAGGATATAGCGGACAGTGATGGATATTATTATACGTATGAAGCGAGCACATCAGACCCTAACAGGATGAAATTGACCATTCATACACCAAGTTCTATATCGGATACAATAACCTTTCACTTTCAAACGCAGATTACCAGTGACGAATATTTTAAGCAATTTACGGCGAGTAATGATCCGGCCATAACCCATAGAAATACGGCAACTCTTTTTGCTGATGAAACACCGACAACTAACGGAATAAGCGATTATGCTGACATAAGTATAAAGAATAAGGTCGTTCATAAAGCCAGGGCTTATGATACTACAGAAAGAACTTTTACCTGGACGGTTATTATTAACCAAAATGGAGCTGAAATTCCTAATCCGGAATTAGTGGATAAGTTATCTCCGGGACTTGAGTTTGTTCCAGGCTCCGTTGAATTATATGAATTGAATCTTGCCGTTGATGGAACCTTAACGAACAAAACAGGGAATATTGCCGGTACACATTTAGAGGTAATATATAGCACGGAGCAGGAAAGAACCATTATATTCAGGATAGGGGATAAAACACAGACGGACCGGGTTATTAATACACCTTATAAATTAGTATTTAAGACGGATGTGGATAATGATACTTCTCTTGGTCAGACATCTACAACCTTCAGCAATACAATAAGTTTAAGAGGATATAGTCAAGATGGACATAATTCTAATTCAACGGGGCAAAGTGTAACACAGCATGGAAGTCACGGTGCTTCGGGTACAGGAAGATTTGATATACAGGTACTCAAAAAAGAGGAGGGAAGCTCTGCAACTCCAATTCAAGGTGTTACATTCCGACTTTTCAATACAATTAATGACCAGCCGGATGGAACAATCGGTACAGTGAACAAATCACGTATTACAAATGAAGATGGTCTGCTATCCTTTATCAATGTAAGACCTGGAACATATTTCTTGCAAGAAGAATCTGCACCGGATAAATATGTGTTAGATACCAGAATTATTCCTGTTGTAATTGGAGAAGGAACCAATCCAACTTATGTAGACGGGGAGCAGGTTACATTATTAGAGGGCAGAAAGGTAAATATAGAAATTACCAATAAGTTAGTAAAAGGCAATATTCAATTTACAAAAGTAAATGAAGCTGCACAAATTCTACAAGGTGCAGAGTTTAGATTATATAAAGAAGGAGTAGCTACATCTTATACAGCTGTGAGTAATGGAAGCGGTATTGTTAAATTTACCGATGTTCCATATGGAACTTATATTGTAAAAGAAGAAAAAGCACCGGAAGGCTATGTGCTATCATCTGACACAAAGACAGTAACAATTACAAGGGATAACCATTTACAAACAGTAGATTATGGTAACTTTACCAATACAAAAGATGTAGTTAATCTTTCCTTTACTAAAGTAAATGTAAATGAGCAGCCGTTAGCAGGAGCAGAATTTACCTTACATGAGCAAGGGAAGGAGGAAGTTTTTAGAGGACCAATTACATCTGGTATAGATGGAAAGGTAGAATTTACTTCTCTTCCTTTTGGAACTTATACTTTAAAAGAAATAAAATCTCCAAACGGATATAAGGCAGGAGAGCCGATTACGATTACATTTAAATCGATTGGAAATGAATTGGTTGCACATGTAGGCAATATTCTTTTTACAAAGGTTGTAAATGAAGAAGTAACCAACAGTATTCTTTTATATAAAGCAGATAGTAGAGATGTTAACCTTAGAATAGAAGGCGTTGAATTTACTTTATATAAGAAATACGAGAATGGAATGTTAGATGAACCGTTTAGAGTGGCAGAGAGTAATGGCAACGGCATGGTAGAATTTACCGATCTAACCCAAGGCACATATTACATCAAAGAAACAAAGACGCCTAATAATTATCTGTCATCCAATGAGGTTATCACTGCCATTGTAACATTGAATGAGGATAATCAAACCTTATCCGCTGTATATAAAGACAGTGAAGACAATACCATTGAAGACGGAATTATTAAAAATGAGAAGATTAGAGGCAGTATCGAACTGAAAAAGGTTGATAAGACGACAAAAGCAGGCTTGGCTGGAGCTGTGTTCACATTGTATTATGATGCGGCAATGATTAATCCTGTACCTAATCAGAGAGTAACCAGTGATAAAGATGGTATCGTTTTATTTAATGATGTAGAGTATGGTACTTATTACATCAAAGAAACAACTTCACCATCAGGGTATGTTGCAATCAATCCTGCAACTCCAATCACAGCCACTATTACAAACCATGCTGAAAAGGTGGAGGCAAGTATCTATGAGGTCGAAAATGAAAAGTGGGTTGCACCGCCGGTAGATCCAGGCCCGGGAAATCCGGGAACCGGAAACCCGACACCTACCCCTACCCCAGGTCCTGGAACACCTACACCTATACCCACACCCGGACCTGGGACACCGACCCCTACACCAAGCCCCGGAGCGCCTACACCTACACCGAGACCTGTAAGTCCGACTCCTACACCGAAACCGATCACAGAGATCACCGATGAGAATACACCGAAGGGCGGAGAAGTACCCGTACCTGAGGGCGGAACTGTAACCAAAGGTGAGGAACCGAAGCATGGAACTGTTACGGTTGATAAGGATGGTAAATGGACCTACAAGCCCGATCCCGGATTTGTAGGAAAGGATAAATTCACAGTCATTGTAACAGGACCGGACGGCGAGGAAGAAGAGATATTAATAGAAATTGATGTGGAGAGAGTACCGCTTGGTACCACCGATGGAGGAAAAGGAAAGGGACAGGGCTTGCCAAAGACAGGAGAACAGCTGCATTGGAGCTATTTCCTGATTGGAATTGCAGTATGTCTCACCGGAATCGGAGTAATGACTCTTCGCAGCAGGAAGAAACGAAGCTAATACCAGTTAGTATCAATACGAAGCTAATATTATGATATCGTATATTAATTAATGAAGGCCGCAGCGCATAAGCTATTGATGATGTGTTGCGGCTTCTCATTTATCGGAATAGTAATGCGGATATGTCTGAAAATTAACAAATAAATTCACAATTAGTACAAAGCAAATAAATAGAGCAAAAAAAGGAATATAAAAATGGTTTAAAATTACTATTTTAAAAAGTAAAGCTGTATGATACAATGGGCTTGTAAAAAAGAATATTAATTTCATAGTAATCAAGGTGCTTTCCACCGATAATAGCAAAGCCAGTGAAAACTGTCGACGCAAAGCTAGAGGGCCTTCGTTAATCCAATTAACATGGCAGCCAGTTACCGAAAGGGGAGTTTTTTATGTACAAAAATATAAGGAGAGGCCTGTTGCAGCTCCTTGCTGCAGCTGTCTTGACAGGAGCATTAGGAAATAGTTCGATTGCTTTTGCCAAGGAAACTGAAGCTATTGTAGATACCAGTGAAGTGGAGAATGGGATTGTTATTGTTAATGGCCAACTCGCAGATTTAAAGGTAGATAAGGTAAGAGTTATTAAGGACAAGGTTACTTATACCTATGATTATGAGGATTTCATGAGAATTCCGCTGCAATCAGGGAAAGGCGCTTATCAGGTACTGCTCCTATCCCATGTGACTGATAATAAGTACAAGCAGGTAGCAATAGAAACAGTGGACTACAGCGATGCCGACGGAGTGACGGTATATTTACAGAGTAATTATCAGGTGAATTGGAATGCGGACATGAAGGCGATTAAAAAAGCAGCCGAGTTAACGAAAGGCCTGAAGAGCGATTCCGAAAAGGTTGCAGCTATTTATTCTTATATTATCAGCAACTATAAGTATGATAATGAGAAGGCAAGAACAGTGGAGAGCGGATATATCCCCTCCGTAGAAGATGTATTTAGAAGCAAGAAAGGAATCTGTTATGATTATTCCGTATTGTTTGCATCAATGCTTAGAAGCGTAGGAATTCCTGCCAAGGTATCCATGGGAACCACTAAGAATGTGGAAGGGTATCATGCCTGGAACGAGGTATATCTTGAGAAGAAATGGATTACGGTGGATACAACAGTTGATGCAGGACTTGGCGGGAAGAAAACAGAAACCATGGAGAAAAAAGCAAGTCAGTATAATGTGGAAAAGCAGTATTAATATTCTTACATAACATATAAATTACTGAAAAGGAGCATGTATTTCATGCTCCTTTTCAGTGGTGGAGAAATTGCTTAAGAAAAGTATGCTTAAAGAAATCCCGCTTTGGGGCAAAATGGAAGACAAATAATTTGATTTGAATCATATCTTTTTAAAATCATATATGATATAATCTTGTAGCCCAAGCTATCAGGATGGCTTACAATAAGGCGCTATGAAAGGAAAACACCGTATGAAAATCTATTCCGGACCCAAGGCATTAACTGAATACATATTGTATCAAAGCAGACATAAGGCAAATAAGACATTTCCTATCCTTCTTGTACAGGGAATCCTGGCGGGAATGTACATATCAATTGGAGCGATTGGATATTTGAAGCTGGCAGCAGGCTTAAGTGACCCCGGGCTTGGCAACTTTCTTGGAGCGCTGGTCTTTCCTGTGGGAATTATTGCAATTCTTTTGATGCAGGCAGAGCTATATACCAGTGATAGCATGGTGATGTTGGCGGTTTATACCGGACATACTAAAATTATTAAAATTATAAAAATCCTCATTTTGATTTTGATTGCGAACCTGATTGGTGCTATTATCATAGCATGGATGGCAGGAAATGCCGGGGTTCTTGATGACAAAACTTTGGCATTGGTGATGAACAAGGCGGTTCATAAGGTGCATCTTCCATTGGGAAGGCTGTTTGTGAGCAGCATTCTATGTAACATCATCGTGTCCACGGGAGTCTGTCTTGCATATAGCTGCCGTGAGGAGATCAGTAAGGTGGTGGTAGTCTGGCTTGCGATTACCGTCTTTGTTCTCACCGGAACCGAGCACGTGGTTGCCAATATGTATTATCTGTTTGCGGCGTATTTTGGCGGAGCAGAAATCAGCCTGTCCCAGATATTTTATAATCTATGCGTAGCGGCCCTTGGTAATTTTATCGGAGGGGGAATCATTGTATCTGGAGCAAATTATCTTCTGGCATTTAGAGATATTGAGAAGACGGTACAGACAGCAGAGTATGAAAAGAATGTATCGTAATTAGAAATCATAATATAAAAATTAGTTATAGGAAAATAAAGATTCAAGATATAAGAAAACTAAGGTCAAAAATAAAATGAAAATTAAGATTCCCGAGAAGGAAAAACGGATTCCTCCTTGGGAATCTTTTGTTTTGTTACTATTCGCAGCCCTCTTGTTACAGTTATGTATGAGAAGGCTGCCTTTCTCATACATAAGCTATTGATGACTGTAAATAGTTATTTTCCTTTGCCTTTATTTCTTATTGGTTTATTTCTTATTTTGATATTTATGCATTGACAAAATAAAAGGTCTAACATATAATAATATCAATTCATATAAAACATGTATGAATACTATGAATATTGAAAGGGGAAGCAGCTATGAGTGGTAAAATCAAAGAAATAAGAAAAAATACAGGAGAGGTTGAGATTGTCTGTTGCTGCTTCTGTTGCTGCAGATAGAAGGAGCGTATTTTAACGATATATAATCAATCAAAACATACAATATTAAAAGGAGATTTCATATGAATATAGATTATTTAGCAATTGGAGCATTGGTGGTTGCTCTTCTCTTAATTGGAGTATTGGTATTCCTGCATAAGAAGCATGTTAATTTCGGTCTTAGAACCATCATTGCAATGGTGTTCGGTATCCTGCTGGGTATTGTATTTCAAGGGCACACCGGTTATGTGAAGCCAATCGGCTCCATTTATGCCAATGCCATATCCGCTTTTGTTGTACCGCTCTTATTCTTCAGCGTCATTACCAGTGTTACAAAGCTGGAGAATATTAACCGACTAAGAACCATCGGTGTAAAAAGTGTTGGGTTGCTCACTTCCATGACACTGATCGCATCAGCCATAACAATTATCATTGCACTGGCCTTCGGTATTGGTAAGGGAGCCCAGATTGTACTTCCGACGGATTATGAAGCAAAAGAGATTCCTACGGTATCCCAGGTAATTGTTGATCTATTTCCAAAGAACTTTTTTGCACAAGCTTCTACCAATACGGTGGTGCCGGTCATTCTTTTTGCTTTGGTCATCGGTATTGCTGTGGTTGCACTATCCTCGAAGGATCCGGAAGGAGTTAAGCCTTTTCTGGACTTTGTTAATTCTGCCTCCAAAGTGATTAATAAAGCCATATCCTATATTATTAAATTTACTCCATATGCAGTATTGGCATTGGTGGCCAGTGCGGTATCCAATAACGGTGCTGATAAATTATTACCTCTGTTATCCGTGTTGGCAGTATCCTACCTGTTGTGCGCAATTCAGACCTTTGGCGTGAATTCCATTCTGATCGGATTATTGGCAAGACTAAATCCTATCAAATTTTTCAAGCATATATGGCCTGCCCAGGTGATTGCCTTCACTACCCAGAGCAGCATCGGTACCATTCCGGCAACCGAAAAATGCCTCAAGAAAGCAGGAGTATCCGGTAGTATTACCTCCTTTGCAGTTCCGCTCGGTGCCAATGTCGGGATGCCAGGATGTGCGGGGATATGGCCGGCAATTATGGCAGTATTTGCAATCCAGGGCTTGCAGCTGGATTATTCTATCGGTCAGTATCTGCTTCTGATTATAATTACAACCATGGTCAGCATTGGAACCGTCGGAGTACCTGGAACAGCAACCATAACAGCTACAGCAGTATTTGCAGCCGCAGGCTTGCCGATCGAGATTATTGTTATTCTATCACCCATCAGTTCCATTGTTGATATGGCCAGAACAGCCACCAATGTCAGTGCAGCAGCCGCAGGCGCATTAATTGTTGCAAAAAGTGAAAAAGAGCTTGACCTAGAGAAGTATAATAGCCTGGAAGAACAGTCGGAGTTAATTACAGAATAAGTATTTATGATGTCAGCTTTTTGTGAAGTCCTTTCAGGGCTCATAAAGAGCTGATATTTTATCTTATAAGAAAGAGAAGGAAGGAACCGGAGATAAGAGGGAATAATGTTCTATAGGATAAGGCCGGAGGTAAACAATAATCAGTGGTTGTATAAAATCATAAAGGGTTATCCTTCGTGATAACTTCCTTAATATCAGAGCTTGTGATATAATGAAAGCGTAGTGAGTATGCTGCAAGTTTACTTGCGAGCATACGATCGGAGCTGGAGATCATGGACACGGTTTGCGTTCATGATATAATGAAAGCGGAATGAGGAAATGCAAGCTTGCTTGTGATTTCCGATTGGAGCAACAAGATCATGAACGCGGTTTTAGTTCATGATATAATGAAAGCGTAGTGAGCATAGTGCGAGAAGGACCCTGGCACGGCAAGCTTACTTGTGATTTCCGATTGGAGACAAGATCATGAACACGGCCTATGTTCATGATATATTGCTGTTAGTTTAGAGGAAGGATACAAGATTACTGCGGAGGAGAAGTTTTGAACATTGTAATATCACCGGCAAAGAAGATGAACATCGACTTGGAATACGAGACAGCACAGCTGCCATGTTTTCTTAATAGGGCTGTGGAATTGATGGAATATCTGCGCGGACTTGAGTTTAGAGAGCTGAAGGAGCTTTGGAAATGCAATGAGAAGATAGCATCGATAAATTACGAGCGGTTTTCCAAGATGGAGCTGACCAAAGGTTTGACTCCGGCTTTAGTTTCATACGAAGGAATTCAATTTCAATATATGGCCCCAAAGGTATTTGAGAGCGGGCATTGGGATTATGTGGACAAGCACCTGTATATTCTATCCGGCTTTTATGGTTTGCTGAGGCCCTTGGACGGCGTTGTTCCGTACCGTCTTGAGATGCAGGCGGCGGTAAAGTGTTCCGGCTTCAGGAATTTATATGAGTACTGGGGAGACAGTATTTACCGCAAGGTATATGAGGATACGGATATCGTATTAAATCTTGCTTCAAAGGAATACAGCCGATGTATTGAAGAACATCTCGGGAAAGATAAGAAACTGGTAACCTGTATCTTCGGCGAATACCAAAAAGGGAGGATCGTCACCAAGGGAACCTATGCAAAGATGGCACGGGGAGAGATGGTTCGTTTTATGGCAGAGAATGGTATCAAAGAGATTGACGGAATAAAAGCTTTTGACCGGCTGGGTTTTTGTTATCGGCCGGAGGAATCGGATGATGAGCATATGGTATTTATAAAAGAAGAGACGCAACCGGCTATTCAGCAAGAATGGAGGTAATTATGAAAAACTTGAAGGACAACGCTTTAAGACAGCTTAAAATCAATCAAAAAACCTATTACTACTATTCCCTGCAATCTCTGGAAGAGGAAGGCTATAAGATCAGTCATTTGCCCTATTCCATTAAGGTACTGTTAGAATCAGTGCTGAGACAACAGGATGAATATGTCATAAAAGAAGAGCATGTGCGAGGGCTTGCAGACTGGGAAAAGGAACGGACACAGGGAGGCAGCAGTCCGAAGGAAGTTCCCTTTAAGCCGGCCAGGGTGATTTTGCAGGATTTTACCGGAGTTCCGGCTGTACTGGATCTGGCTGCTATGCGGGCGGCCATGGATGAACTGGCAGGAGGAGAGGGAAAGACAGCGGCGGAGAGAGCTTCTTATATCCGGCAGATTAATCCGGAGGTAGCGGTGGATCTTGTGATAGATCATTCGGTGCAGGTTGACTGCTATGGTACTTCCGAAGCTCTGTATGAGAATAGCAGGCTGGAGTTTGAGCGTAACAGAGAAAGGTACCAGTTCTTAAGCTGGGCGAAGAAAGCCTTTGATCATTTTTCGGTGGTGCCTCCGGCCAATGGAATCGTTCATCAGGTAAACCTGGAGTATCTGGCTAAAGTGGTGCTTGAGAAAACGGTTGAGAATAGAACCTATGTATACCCGGATACTCTGGTAGGGACCGATTCCCATACGACGATGATTAACGGACTGGGAGTCCTGGGCTGGGGTGTCGGCGGGATAGAGGCGGAAGCCGGAATGCTGGGGCAGCCTTCCTACCTTCCCATGCCTGAGGTCATTGGAGTACGTCTGATTGGTGAATTGCCCGCCGGTGTGACCGCAACGGATTTGACGCTGAGATTAACCAAGATGCTGCGCGAGCGGGGAGTTGTCGATAAATTTGTTGAATATTTCGGAGAAGGTGTAAGACATCTCTCCCTGGCGGATCGGGCAACGATTGCTAATATGGCTCCGGAATACGGTGCTACCTGCGGCTTCTTTCCGGTAGATGATACGGCGATAGCCTATATGAGGCTGACGGGCAGAGATGAGGAGCAGGTTGCGCTGACCAGGGCCTATCTGAAAGAGAACGGTATGTTCAATGATTATAGGGAAGAACCGCATTACTCTGAGGTGCTGATCCTGGATCTGTCATCGGTAACGGCTGCGCTGGCCGGACCTAAACGTCCCCAGGATCTTATCCTATTGGAGCAGATGAAGGCTAAGTTCCAGGAATCCGTCACCGCACCCAAAGGAAACCAGGGACATGGTTTGCCGGAGAGCGTATTTGAGAAAAGAGCGGAGCTTCGGCTGAAGGACGGGAGAAGCTCGGTAATGGAGACCGGATCTGTTGTGATTGCATCCATCACCTCCTGTACCAATACCTCCAATCCCAGCGTTATGCTTGGAGCGGGGATCCTTGCACGGAAGGCGGTAGAGCACGGCCTTCGGGTACCGGCCCATGTAAAGACCTCCCTTGCACCCGGTTCAAAGGTGGTTACCGGATACCTGCAGGCGGCAGGATTGCAGGATTATCTGGATCAGCTGGGATTTCAGATTGTGGGCTATGGCTGTGCAACCTGTATCGGCAATTCCGGACCGCTGCTTCCGGAGATTGGGGAGGTGGTGAAGGAGGAGGATCTGTTGGTTGCCTCCGTATTATCCGGCAATCGTAATTTTGAAGGCAGAATTCATGCCCAGGTGAAAGCAAATTATCTGGCATCACCGCCCCTGGTGATTGCCTATGCTCTTGCAGGCACAGTGAATATTGATTTATTAAACGAGCCCCTGGGAGTAGGAACCGACGGTAAGGAAGTGTATCTGAAGGATATCTGGCCGTCCCCGGAAGAAATCTCCAGTGCGGTTGCGGACCATGTAAATCCAAAACTGTTCTCCGAGGTGTATCAGTCCATCTTTGAGAATGACTTGTGGAACGAGATCTCAGGAGCAGACGGAAAGCTTTATGACTACATGGATGGTTCCACCTACATCAAGAACCCGCCTTATTTTGAAGACTTCACTACGGAGCCGGGAAAGGTTACAAAGCTCACCGGACTGAGAGCAATTGCAAAATTCGGTGATTCTATTACCACAGATCATATTTCCCCGGCAGGTGCCATCGGGAAGAATACGCCGGCGGGGCAATACCTTCAGGAGCAGGGGGTTGAAGTAAAGCAGTTTAACACCTATGGTTCCAGAAGAGGAAATCATGAGGTGATGATGAGAGGTACCTTTGCCAATGTCCGTATCAGCAACCAGCTTGCACCGGGAACGGAAGGAGGGTTTACCACCTACCTGCCGACAGGTGAGCTGATGTCCATCTATGATGCGAGTCTGCGTTATAAAGAAGCGGGCACCGGACTGCTGGTAATGGCAGGTAAGGATTATGGAATGGGATCTTCCAGGGACTGGGCTGCCAAAGGGCCCAGCTTGTTAGGGGTAAGGGCAGTACTGGCGGAAAGCTTTGAGCGAATTCACCGGTCCAATCTGGTTATGATGGGAATTCTTCCGCTTCAATATGATGACGGACAGACAGCAGAAAGTTTGGGATTAACCGGAGAGGAGATCTTTGAGATTCGGCTGGATGAAGAAGTGAAACCCCGGGATAAAGTTAAAATAATTGCGGTCTCGAAAGATGGAAAGATGACAGAATTTTTTGCAGCGGCACGCTTTGATTCCCAGGTTGATATTGATTATTACAGACACGGAGGTATCCTTCCCATGGTGCTGCGCCACAAGTTCAATGACTTGCGTGAGGAAGGAAAAAAATAATATGAATTTATACTTTGCACCCCTGGAGGGGCTGACGGGATATGTTTACCGCAATGCGTTCCAAAAGTATTTTCCGGGGATTGATAAATATTTTTCTCCCTTCATTGTAGCAAATCAACAGGAGGGATTAAAAACCAGGGATATGAGGGATATTCTTCCGGAGCATAATAAGGGAATAACATTGGTACCGCAATTGCTGACGAATCAAGCCAGGGATTTTATCCATACCTCGGAGACGATAAAGCGGCTTGGCTATGAGGAAATCAATCTGAATCTCGGATGCCCTTCCGGCACGGTTGTATCAAAGAACAAAGGCTCCGGCTTTCTTGCAAAACGAGAACAGCTGGATGCCTTCCTGGAGGAAGTATTCGAAGCCTCGGTCACACGAATATCAATAAAGACAAGGATCGGTAAGGAGGAGCCGGATGAATTTTATGAATTGATAGAGATTTTTAATAAATATCCTGTCACGGAGTTAATTATTCATCCAAGGCTTCGGAAGGACTACTATAAGAATACTCCCAATATGGCTGTCTTTGAGGATGCGGTAAGGCTGAGCAAGAATCCTCTCTGCTATAACGGGGATATTGTAACGGAAGCAGGCTATCGGCAGCTTGTGGAAGCATATCCCGGATTAAAGGCCGTGATGATCGGGCGAGGACTGCTGGCGAATCCGGGGCTCCTCAGTGAGATAACCGGAAGCGGGGCTCCAAAACGAAGCAGGATGAAGGCATTCCATGATGAGATCTATCAGGGATATCGGAGCATAATCTCAGGAGACCGGAATGTATTATTCAAGATGAAAGAGTTCTGGACTTATTTCATCCAGTTGTTTCCCGACAGTGACAAGCTTGGGAAGAGAATTAAAAAGGCCGAGAAACTTTTTGAGTATGATTTGGCGGTATCCGAATTATTTTTGGAATAGGATTGCCAAAGTGAGGGTTTATGTGAATATTATCGGTGTGTTGCAGGCATTAGCGGCTTCTCTCGCAGAAGAATGAGAAGGAGAAGATTGCCGAAATATAAGAATTTATCCTTGCATATTCTATAGCATTATGATAATATGGCAACAGATTAGCACGAAAGGAGATCATTGATGAACAACTTTGGTTACACACCAATTTGCAGTAGCAGTTCGTTGATAAAAGCATTTATAAAAATGCCTTTACGGGACTACTGCGCCCTTTTTTAGGGAAGTTCATGGTGATTTCGAACATTTGCAGCAGCTCCTTTGGAACATAGAATCTGGAAACAGGGATATGTTCCTTTTTTATGCAGAAAAGTAGACGTCGGGCAAAATGCCGTAAGAAGGAGCGAAATAAGTATGAAATTAAAAACAGGGAAAGCGAATAACATTGATAATAAAATATACCGTAACATTAAAATGGATTATATCTATTGCTTCATTAAGAATTTTGACATATCCAGTTCTATCTGGGTACTATACATGGTATTTAAGGGGATGTCCCTCTGGCAGGTGGGAGTGGTGGAAGGAGTGTATCACCTGACCAGCTTCCTGTTTGAAATTCCTACAGGAGCTGTTGCAGACCTACTGGGACGAAAGAAAGCAATCCTGGTTGGTCGGATTTGCAGTGTGATCTCTTCCTTTTTATGCCTGTTTGGATTTCAGATGTGGCATTTTGCCATAGCATTTGCGGTTTCTGCCATCGGACAAAATTTAAATTCAGGATCAGAGGAAGCCCTGGTTTATGACAGTATGAAGCAGCTCGGCCAGGAGGGCAGATACATCAAGGTGAACAGCCGGTTAAATGTAATTATTGAAATAGCCCAGGGGATGGCAACGGTGATCGGAGGCATTGTTGCGGAATATTCCTTTGCCTGGTGTTATGTTATCTCAGTAATTCTTGGCATAACCGCACTGCTGCCGGCTCTGCTTTTTGTGGAACCGGATACCGGAGGGGAACATCTGCCTGGAGCAGGCAAATCTGACCCGGAGGGAAAGCCCGGGAAGGGATACTCCCTTGGATTAGTAAAACATCATTTTATTACCAGTGCCGGAATTATTAAGAGTACACCCAAGCTGCGCAGGATTCTGATATATTATCCGATGGTGTTCACCTTCCATACCATTGTTTTCTTTTATGGGCAGGAGTTCTTTCGCGTGCTGGGAATGAATAAGATTGAAATCAGTATGGTTATGCTGTTTGCAGGAATAATATCCATTTTTGGGGCAATGAGCAGCGAGCTGGTTCTGAAGCGGTTGGGGCGGAAGGCAAAATATGCGGCTTCCGCTCTTATGGGAGCAGGAATTATTTTCATGAGCAGGCATAGTCTGCTTCTGTCCATATTGGCATTCGCGGTGATCAGCTATGCAAATTCGGTGCTGTATCCCATACAGTCTCTTGCCATCAATGAGATCATACCCTCAAGGCAGCGGGCAACGATCCTTTCGGTAAGCAGCATGGCTTTTTCATTGTTCATGGTAGTAATGTTTCCGATTTGCGGTCTCCTGGCGGATGCTACCGACTTGCATCTGGTATTCCTGCTTCTGGGAGTGATTCAGCTGCTGCTTTTATTCCTGGATTTTAAGAGGAAGCGGGGAAGCAATACCGGATACAATCCCGAAGTATAGAGCTGAGGCTGTCAACAGTACAATCGAGTCAAGCTAATCGGGTCAGGCTGGTCCGATCAAGTGTGATTCGAGTGCGATACGATCAAATAAAGGGGATTGGATTGTCAGGAAGAATATTTTATAATGAAAAGAGAAGGTAATAACAATTTGTCAGGTTATTAAATCAAGCTGCGGCTGGAATGTTTTAACTATGAAAGGAGAGGATAGTATGAATAAAATGCCTGTATTATTTATTGGTCACGGTTCACCGATGAATGCCATTGAAGAAAATGAATTCACTGATACCTGGTTCGAACTTGGAAAAAAGCTGCAGCGGCCAAGAGCTGTTTTATCTGTATCCGCACATTGGTATACCGATGGTACCAGAATCTGCGATGCGGGATATCCGCGGCAGATCTATGATATGTACGGCTTTCCCAAAGAATTATACCAATTAAAGTACCCGGTAAAAGGTGAGCCTGATATGGCGCAAAGAACGATGAAACTCATCGGCAGAGATACGGCGGTGGATAACAGCTGGGGAATAGACCATGGGACCTGGTCGGTATTATGCCGTATGTATCCGGAGGCGGATATTCCTGTATTCCAGCTGAGCATTGATAAAGGATCGGGAGCAGAGGTTCATTACCGGTTGGGACAGGAGCTTCGGGATTTAAGAGAGCAAGGTGTATTGATTCTTGGAAGCGGGAACATTGTTCATAATCTTTCTAAAATCGATTGGCATCTGGAAGGAGGATATTCCTGGGCTGAGGAGTTTGATGGATATATTAAATCTGCAATTTTCGGAGGCAGCCACAAGGAGGCTGTTAACTATGAAAATGCGGGAAAGATCTCTGAGTCTGCATTCTACACACCGGAGCATTATTACCCGCTGCTCTATATCCTGGGCGCTTCTGATTCGGGGGATGAAATATCTGTATGGAACGAAGCCTGCATCCTTGGCTCCCTGTCCATGACCAGCTATCTCTTTGCACCGCAGCGGTAATATTCGGATCTATCCTTATGTATTTTCATATGGGCTGGATCTGCTGGAAAGTACTTGACATTTATTAATAATAGTGTAAAATTAAATTGGAAGCAATTAATATAATGCGACAAGATATTTCACAGAACATATTAAGTAACTTATCAAATAACAACCGAGAAAAGGAGAATAAATATGGGAGCAAAACATATAACTACCAATGAGTTTGAACAGGAAGTGATGCAATCGGAGATTCCTGTTTTAGTTGATTTTTGGGCACCCTGGTGCGGTCCATGCAGGATGCTGATGCCTACGATAGAAGAATTGGCGGGAGAGCTGGAGGATGTTAAGATATGTAAGGTGAATATCGATGAAGAAGGCGAACTGGCGGAGCAGTATAAAATTATGACCATCCCTTCCCTGTTGGTATTCAAAAAAGGAGAGGTAGTATCCAAGTCAATCGGTGTCAAGCCTAAGGCTGAAATCATGGAGATGATTAAGGCATAACATAGAGCGGCAGGAGGCTTTCCTGCAAGTTGTTGGTATTGTGACCGGCTCCGGTAAATATACTGTAGTAACGTATATTTACCGGAGTTTATTTTATGGAGATATTGAGACGCAAAAAAATCATTATTTTGTCCCTGATATTTGTTCTCTTGTATTTTCTCGGCGGAGGAATTGCGATGTTGAAAAATGCCTATGCCCAGGAAAAATTGAAAGAGAGTGCCGGGGACAACTGGGGACTTGGCTTCGGAACAAAGGGACAGCCTCCAACAGGCAATGCCACACCGGATGAGCTAAAAAAGCATAATGCATACTATATCGGGGACACAAGTAAAAATGTAATCTATCTGACTTTTGATGCCGGATATGAGAACGGATACACGCCTGCGATTTTAGAAGCATTGAAGAAGCATAATGTGAAGGCGACCTTTTTTCTGGTGGGCAATTACATAACGACGCAACCGGAGCTGGTCAAGCAGATGCTGGCGGAAGGGCATCAGGTGGCCAACCATACCTATTCCCATCCTAATATGTCGAGTATTTCCTCAGAGGATTCTTTCCGAAAGGAGCTGGAGACGCTGGAGACGGCCTTTGAGGATGTTACCGGGCAGAAAATGGTCAAATACTATCGTCCTCCCCAGGGGAAGTATAGCACCAATAATCTAAAGATGGCGAAGGATATGGGCTATTCTACCTTTTTCTGGAGCCTTGCCTATGTGGACTGGTATAATGATAAGCAGCCTACCAGGGAAGCAGCCTTCCAGAAGCTGCTGGGAAGAATTCATCCCGGAGCGATTGTGCTGCTTCACAGCACCTCCAGGACCAATTCCGAGATACTGGATGAACTGCTGACCAAATGGGAGGAAATGGGATACACCTTTGGTTCCCTGGAGGATATTGCAGAATAACTAATTACAAATTAGGATTGAAATAGGGCATGGAATAGTGGTAGAATACAGATTAATTATACAGCAGAAGATAGGTTGATTATGCATAGAACTTTCTTAACCTATAAGTTCGGCGAAGAAAACGGACGGATAAATATGATAAAGAAAATAAATACAACGGAAGAAATAAGGATGCAAAAGAAAATAAGTATAGGCACGATCTATGTTCTTATATCGGCAGTTTGCTTCAGCCTCGCAGGAGTATTGATCAAAATGATAACCTGGTCTCCCCTTACGATAAACGGAGTCAGGAATCTCTTTGCCTTCCTGGTTATGGCTCTGTATTTAAAAAAGATCGGGCACAGGCTGGTGATCAATAAGCCCGTAATCCTGGGGGCTGTATGCAATCTGCTTATGAATCTCACCTTTGTAATGGCCACGAAGTTAACCTCTGCGGCAAATGCGATTGTGCTGCAGTTTACGGAGCCGATCTTTTTAATTCTGTTCCTATGGATATTATGGAAGCATAAACCCGATTGGAAGGCGGTTGCAGCCTGTATTCTGGTATTTGGGGGTATCCTGTGCTTCTTTTTTGACCAGCTGACTCCGGACGGAGTGGCCGGCAATATCATAGCTGTTATTTCAGGGATTTTATATGCCATAGTCTTTCTGATGAAGAAGGTGAAGGATGCGGATTTTGAATCCTCGATTCTGATATCTCAGATTGCGAGTTTTATTCTGTTTTTACCCTTTTATTTTAAGGAAAATGATCCGGCACCCTTGAATTTTCTTTTTGTAATCATTTTAGGAGTGGTTCAGATGGGGCTGGGATATGTATTTCTTGCCAAAGGTCTGGAAAGAGTCACCCCCCTCAGCGCATCTCTGACCTCAACCATTGAGCCGATCTTAAATCCGCTCCTGGTAGCGGTTTTCTGCGGTGAGATGATTACCCCCATAGCCGTTCTGGGAGCAGCAATTGTTATATTAGCCGGAACAGTATACAATATCGTCAGTGCAGTAAGCCCGGGTCAGCCTGAACCGGGCCATAATCTGTCCGATTAGGTGCTTTCGATAAAGATATGTAGAATTTTTTATAAATATATACTGGAATATACGGGCTATTAATGCTACAATAGAAAGATGGATAGTACAATTTTACTATTTACATTTCGATAGTAATTGAGCAAAAGTATGCAGGGGGAGAGAACGTATGGAAACTAACCATTTTGAAAGGTATCAGGAATTTACTGAGAATATTATTTATAATATGTCCCAGAAGGTCACGATACTGGAAAAGAAACTGGACATGTTTACGAATCTTCTTGAAATAAGCAGATACATAAATCAGTATATTAAGGACCCAAATCTGTTTAATATCATCAATGATATGCTGGTGGGAGTCTTTGGCGCGGAGTATTCGACCATCTATATCCGTATGGATCATGAGTTTTATGAGGCGGTTTCACAGAATATACCAGACAAGAGAAGTGAGGAGGAGAAAAAGCTCATCTTCCGGCAGCATGAAAAGGAATTTATTCTTAACAGCGATACTTCTATTTTTGATATTCCGGCAGTGGAAGCGAGAATTCATTCCTGCCTTGGGGTGCCGGTGGAGGTGGAGAACCGGCTGATCGGCTTTCTCTTGATTCAGCATAAAGAGAAAGATTATTTTACGAAGGATCATGCAGTATTTTTATCCCTGATTGGTAACCATATTGGTGTGGCCATTGAGAATAACTTTTTGTACAAGCAGATCAGGGATAGTGCTTTCCGTGACGGATTAACCGATATTTTCAATAAACGGTATTTCTTTGAGACTCTGGAGCCGGTTGCTAATCTGGTGGAACAAAATTATTGTGTGGCGATCGTAGATCTGGACAATTTTAAGAGCATCAATGACACCTATGGGCATCCGATGGGAGATGCGGTTCTGAAGAAGGTTGCAAAATTAATTCAGGGAGCAACCAGATCCAATGATATCGTAGCCCGCTATGGCGGCGATGAAATTATTATTTTCCTGCAAAATCTGACGGATCGGAATAAGGTTAGACAGAGGATGGAGGAGATCCGGGAAGCGATTGAGCGTTCGGTCATTACCCATGATACGGTCTCCATATCAGTGACCGTAAGCATCGGTGTATACATCAAGCATAATGAGATGCTGACTCTGAATGAGGTGATTAAAAAGGCCGATGATATCATGTATCAGAGCAAAAATGGGGGTAAGAACAAGGTGTCTGTGGGATGACTTATGCCGAATTGTGTTAATTTCGGCGTGGCAGCCATGAATGAACGGAGAATGCTACGACTTTTCGCAGGTATTTATCACTTTTTGCTTGACAAGAGGAACAAAAATGATAGAATAATCTTAATTTAGATTATATATTCTAATATAGCTATGAAGAGGAGTAGTAAAAGGATCCTGTCTTACAGAGAGTCACGGGTGGTGGAACGTGGCAGATAAGAACTTTGAACTCGCCTTGGAGCTCTTTCGCTGAAATGAAGTAGGCAAAGCGGGAAATCCCGTTACAGATTGCAGGAGTACATTGACCGGTCACCGGCTCAATGGACTAGAGTGGTACCGCGGATAGCAGTTCAAGTATATTGAACCTCTTCGTCTCTAGATTATGAGATGAAGAGGTTTTTCTTTCGTAAAGAAATTTCGTTTTATTCTTGAATTGGTTTATACTAACTTGTTAAGGAGGCAGTTATCGAATGAGTGAACATTATTCACCAAATGATGTGGAAAAAAAGTGGCAGGGAATATGGGAGAAGGAACAGGCCTTCCGGGTAGGAACCGATAAGACAAAGCCTAAGTTTTATGCATTGGTAGAGTTCCCCTATCCCTCAGGTCAGGGCTTGCATGTGGGACATCCGAGACCTTATACCGCCCTGGACGTAATTGCGAGAAAGAGAAGGCTGGAAGGATATAATGTGTTATATCCCATGGGCTGGGATGCCTTCGGACTTCCGACGGAAAACTATGCCATTAAGAATCATATTCATCCCAAGCTGGTTACCAAGAAGAATGTGGAGCGGTTTACAGAGCAGCTTAAAGCACTCGGTTATTCCTTTGACTGGGACAGAGAAATCAATACCACCGATCCGGATTATTACAAATGGACCCAGTGGATCTTCTTGCAGCTCTTTAAAAAAGGGCTGGCATACAAGTCAGAGATGCCGATTAACTGGTGCACCTCTTGTAAGGTAGGCCTTGCGAATGAAGAGGTGGTCGGCGGTGCCTGCGAGCGCTGCGGCGGAGAAGTGGTCCGTAAGGTTAAGAGCCAGTGGATGCTGAAGATAACAGAGTATGCGGATAAACTGATCAATGATCTGGAGTTGGTAAATTACATTGATAAAGTAAAGGTTTCTCAGATTAACTGGATTGGCCGCTCCGTAGGTGCGGAGGTGGACTTCCGGATTGCCGGCAAGAATGAGAAATTAAAAATATTTACCACCAGGCCGGATACCCTCTTCGGAGCAACCTACATGGTTATCTCTCCGGAGCATCCTCTGATTGACAAATATAAGGATGAAGTGGCAAACTATCAGGAGTTAATCGACTACCGGGAGCAGGCAGCCAAAAAATCTGATTTTGAGAGAACGGAGCTGGTGAAGGAAAAGACCGGTGTTGAGATCCAGGGATTGAAGGCCGTTAATCCGGTGAACCAAAAGGAGATTCCTATCTGGATTTCCGATTATGTGCTCATGACTTATGGAACCGGTGCAATCATGGCGGTGCCCGGACATGATGAGCGTGACTGGGAATTTGCCAGGAAGTTCGAGCTTCCCATTATTGAAGTGGTAGCCGGCGGAAATGTAGAGGAAGCCGCTTACACCAATACCGGCACCGGTAAATTAGTAAATTCGGATTTCTTAGACGGCCTTGAGGTTGCGGACGCCAAGCAGAGGATCCTGGAATGGCTGCAGGAAAAAGGAATCGGAGAAAAGAAGATAAACTTTAAGCTCAGGGACTGGGTATTCTCCCGTCAAAGGTACTGGGGAGAGCCTATTCCGTTGGTACACTGTGATCACTGCGGTTATGTGCCTCTTCCGGAAAGTGAGCTTCCGCTGATGCTTCCCGAGGTTGAGAGCTATGAGCCTACGGATAACGGTGAGTCCCCTCTGGCGGCAATGACGGAGTGGGTTACAACCACTTGTCCCTGCTGCGGAGGAAAAGCCCACAGAGAGACCGACACTATGCCTCAATGGGCCGGCTCCTCCTGGTATTTCTTAAGATACATTGATCCTCACAACAAGGATGCTTTTGCTGCGAAGGAAGAGCTGGATTATTGGATGCCTGTGGATTGGTATAACGGCGGAATGGAGCATACCACACTTCATTTGCTGTACTCCCGTTTCTGGCATAAATTCCTTTATGATCAGGGGCTGGTGAGCACTCCGGAGCCTTACGCCAAGAGAACTTCCCATGGTATGATCCTTGGAGAAAATGGGGAGAAGATGTCCAAGTCCCGGGGAAATGTGGTGAATCCGGACGAAATCATTAATGAGTATGGTGCGGATACCCTGCGTACCTATGAGATGTTTATCGGTGCCTTTGATCTGAGCGCGGCCTGGTCCAATGAAGGTGTTAAGGGCTGCCGCCGCTTCATGGATCGTGTGTGGAAGCTGAAGGACATGGTTACCGGGGAAGAGGATTACCGGGCCGTTATGGAAACCAAGATGCACCAGACCATCAAAAAGGTTAGCCAGGATTATGAGAACATGAAGTACAATACAGCGATTGCCGCAATGATGTCTCTGGTGAATGAATTCTATAAACAGGGCTCTGTAACAAAGGGTGAATTCAAGACCTTATTAGTCCTTCTTAATCCGGTTGCTCCTCACATTACAGAGGAGCTGTGGCAGATGTTAGGGGAAGAGAAGAGAGTATACCAGCAGAGCTGGCCTGTATTCGATGAGCAGAAGACCATTGAAGATACGGTGGAAATCGCGGTTCAGATTAACGGTAAGGTTAAAGCAAATCTGAGCATTGCTCTGGATGAGAAACAGGAAGAGGTTCAGTCCAAAGCGATGGAATTGCCTGGGATAAAAGCTTTACTGGAGGGCAAGACTGTAGTTAAGGTCATCTACGTCCCCGGAAGAATTCTTAACATTGTTGTAAAGTAGATTTTTGTTCATGATATAATAAAGCGTAGTGAGCATGATGCGAGCTTGCTCGTAAGCATGCGATCGGAGCTGAAGATCATGAATATGATTTTTGTTCATGATATAATAAAAATCCCTGGCTTCCATGTGATATGTTTTTTCTAAGGAAAAGTATATCACACTGGAAGGCCAGGGATTTAAAGTTTCATCAGCACAGCTTTCCTACGACTTCATTGATCAGCTTGCCGTCCGCTTTTCCCTTCAATTCCGCCATAACACCCTTCATTATCATGCCCTTATTCTTGGTAGCCACCAAATCGGCATATTTCTCTGTAATAAATGCTCTGATTTCTTCCTCTGACATCATCGAAGGAGCATATTCCTGGATGATATTATAGGTTGCCTGATAGCCTTCCTTCAAATCGGACCGGTCTGCGGGACAGGTTTCCAATTGCTCCTTTACCAGCTTCATTTCCCTGAGAACAGCACGGTCAACCAATTCCTCCTGGATATTATCACGGCAGCCTTCGTCGATTGCGATTTTCTTAACTGCTGATATCAGAGAGGAAAGAGTGTCCTTTCGGACCTTATCATGAGCCTTCATTGCTGCAATCATATCCTTCTGTAATTGTTCCATCTGCATAAATCATACCTCCTATATTCTTATATCTTATACCCTGACTGGATGTTTCATTCGTAAACAGTATATTGCATCATGTTAAGATATTCAAGAAAAATTATTGTTGGGAAGCTGACTTTAGAAGAACATTTGTTACAGTTTGACCTGCGGCAGTTTGAAGCAGGCGCCAGGCTGATACCCGACACCTACTTTGCAGCATCCCGGAGCAGATGATGGAGAATTGCAATGACAAAGGCTGCAAGGAGGGAATTCCAAAAGCCGTTCATATGGATATCCTTTACGAAAGAATCAGCCAGCATAATTGTCCAGGCATTGACAATAAAGCTGAATAGGCCGAAAGTAATGAGATTGAAGGGCAGGGTCAGTAAAAGCAGGATCGGTTTCACCAGCAGATTAACGACGAACAGGATCAAGCCCATGATCAGCAGGGCAGGAATACTCTTTATCGTAATTGAGGGAATCAACTTAGATAGAAGAAAAATGGCTCCCACTGTTGATATATATTTCAAAAAAAGTTTTGACATGGACACCTCCAGGAATTCATCTTATTTTAATCGATACGCTAACATGTTCTGTATTTACTTCCACAAGCTCATAAGGGCCCTGGGCCGTGAGGGAACGAAGCAGTAAATCCGATGCCTCCAGCAGTTCATTTGCCGCTCTGACGGGCGAAGGGCTGCCGGAATAGGAGGGGAGCTTATTCGGAATAAATAAACAGGCCAGCTTCGTGAGATCTGCGGCGCATTGCAGAAGCTCTTCCAGGGCATAGAGGCTGACCGGAAGATTAAGATAGAAATGCTTTGCGCCGGTAAGATGGATCTTGACCCATATGATTCTAAATCCCCTATTCCACATATATTTTTACCTTAATCATAGAGTTTTGCTCATCGGACCATGCCTCAACATCTACAATACTTGGATCCTCCAGAGTACCGTTAATGATCTCCTCAATAATTTTGGCAAAATCAATACTGGTAATATCAATACCCTTGCTTTCCATCTCCCGTCTGGCATCGTCCGGAATAACGGCGCTCATCCGGGTGGCTATTTCGCCGAGAGTGGTCAGTAAGCGCAGGGGGACATTCACATTTACATTGACGGAACTGTTGTCGGAGGAGACTTTAACCTTCAGGAATTTATATCGGCTGATTCCTTTTACTGTTTGGGGCAGGTCCGGAGCATTCGGCCGGTTATCTTCCCCGTTGGTCAGTTTTAGTGCATCCAGTAATTCCATTCCTTCGTTTGCTGTGATTTGTCCTTTTTCGATCATTTCTAAAATTTTTAATTGTTCGTTCATACTCTTACCTCCATATATTCCTTTTAAATTATAGATTTTTTATTCGGTCCGCCGCTTCCTTGGCGCTAATCTCTCCTCTGGAAAGCTGCTCCAGAATTTCGTTTTTTGCGGTCTCTTTCATTTCACGGTCTTTGAGATCTTCCTTGGAGGGAACCTCATACCCCAGGCTTCGGATGACGGAATCCAGCTTACCACGGACGGTGGGGTAGGAGATGCCCAATTCCTTCTCCACATCCTTTATACTGCCACGGCACTTGATGAATACCTTTACAAAATCCAAATCCTCCTCCGGCAGGCGACAGAACTCGCAGGGGTGGAAATCTCCTTCAATTGAGGTTGAACATTTTGGGCAGCCCAGTTTTGTAATGGAGAGCTTCTCTCCGCATACGGGACATTTACCCGGTGCTTTATATTTCATTTGTCTCACCTTCCTGATATTTTATGCCATTAATATACACCTTCTAATTTTCACCTCTAATTTTCATTGTCAATATTAAAAT
Organism: Bacillota bacterium; assembly: GCA_023423045.1. Classification (GTDB taxonomy): domain Bacteria; phylum Bacillota; class Clostridia; order Lachnospirales; family Lachnospiraceae; genus Mobilitalea. The sequence goes on from JAFAGA010000024.1 coordinate 90,574, forward strand.
TAATAATGTTAATAATATAATTAAAAATATTAATATTGGTATTAATTATATTGAATAAAATATAAATAAATACAATGCCAAATAATATGGATTTAATTTATTCTATGGAGCGAGGGAATATAAATGATACTATTTATATCCATATGTTAAAATGTGGTAAAAAATTGACATAGCTGTATGATCTTGTTAAAATATATATGAAACTCATAGTTGCTGTATATATCTGCAGTATTTTCTTAAGGAGGTAATGAATGAATTGGGAAAGTGAACTCGCAAGGAATACGACAACAATCGAAGAGCTTGAAGAAATATTACAAATTAGCTATAGCGAGGAAGAACGGCTATTGCTGAAACAATTGATTGACACATATCCGATGTCAGTGTCTCGATATTATTTATCGCTGATCGATGCATCGGATGAGGAGGATCCGATTAGGAAAATGAGCATTCCGTCAGTGAAGGAGACGGATCGTATGGGAAGCCTTGACACCAGCGGAGAGGCGGATAATACTGTTACGGCAGGTTTACAGCATAAATATAAGCAGACGGGGATGATTTTGTCCACGAATCAATGTGCGATGTACTGCAGGCATTGCTTTCGCAAGCGGCTTGTGGGGCTGAGCAGCCAAGAGATCAGCCGCCATATGGACAGTATCCTTTCTTATATCAAGGAGCATGAGGAAATCAATAATGTTCTGATCTCAGGAGGTGATTCCTTCCTGAATAGTAATGATACCATCCAAACATATCTGGAGAAGCTCTCCGACCTGGAGCATCTTGATTTCATCCGTTTTGGTACCAGGGTTTTGGTTACCTTACCCATACGTATTTATGAGGATCCGGATTTACTTAAGCTGCTGAAGGAATTCAACCGGAAGAAGCGCATCTATGTCATGACACATTTCAACCATCCAAGGGAGATGACCGAAGAAGCGTTGCAAGCAGTACAAGCTTTAATTGATTGCGGTATTGTTGTGAAAAATCAATCCGTACTTCTTCGGGGAATCAATGATGAGCCGGAGATATTGGCAGAATTGGTCAACCGGTTAACCAGGTGGGGAATTGGACCGTATTATATCTTCCAATGCCGACCGGTCAGCGGAGTTAAAAATCAGTTTCAGGTTCCGTTACACCGGGGATATGAAATTATTGAAGCGGCAAAGGCCAGAATGAATGGATTGGGTAAGAGCTTTCGGTATGTCATGTCGAATACGAGAGGCAAGATAGAGATACTGGGAAGGATTGAAGATAGCAAAATGCTTTTTAAATTCCATGAAGCAAAGAATGATAGTGATCAGGGCAGAATATTTGCACTGGAAGTCGGGGAAAATCAATGCTGGATTGATTAAGCCGGTTATCCGGCTTGTTATATCGGTTTATGAATAGAAGTTTTGCAGGGCATGCAGAGGTTGGGGAGAAGATGGAAGCTTCAGAATCTGGTTGTCTCCCTGCGGCATTAATGGTAAAATTATTGAAATGAAGAAATTAGTAATGCTTCGGAGTCGATAAAAGGGCATCCCCAAAAAATAACTGTGCGGAGCTTTATGTATAAATAGAAAGGACATTTTACCATGAATTATGACATGCTGGAAAAAGTAATCTGCGATACCATTAAGGAGGAGCAGATCAAGCTGGGATATGAGAAGGAGACCATCCGGTTATATTATCCGATGAGATCATTGGCAAATATTCTGGAGGAGGAGTTGGAGGATCCCGTCAGAATGGATGAAGCGCTGAAAAGCTTTGCCCGTATGGTGGAGAATAAATTAGGCAGCTTGGAAATCAGCCGTAATGCAGACCGGTATTGTATTCTTGTACCGCCCGCAGGAGCGGTATACGTACATGAGGTTTATGAGGATAATCCTTTTTTAACCGCGCTCATTGATACGGTCAGAAGGCATGAGTGTACGCTGGAGCAGATATTGAAGGTGTTTCACTCCTTCTCCGACCAGGTGGAATGTGAGAAAAGTGCCTCGGATGAATTTGATTATGTAATTTACTTTAAGAATAATGCTGCCGATAATTACCGGTACTGCATCAAATTTGATTATGGACATGCCAGCTATCACCGTTTTATCCCAAAAGATTTTATGAATCTGATGGAGGAGATATCAGAAAGCGAGCCGGTAGTCAGTGAGGAAGCCGATGGGGAGTCACCGGAAGAGGAAGAAACTCTGGACATGACGAAGGAGCAAAAGTATCAGCAGTTGGTGAAGCTTAAAAAGGCGATCCGCTGCATGACTACCTGCAATGAGAAGTTGGATATGTACAAAAAGGTAGCAAAGCAGTTCAAGGCCCTTGGAGAATATAAGGAGGCCGGGCAGCTTGCCGAGGAATGCAGGCTGCTGGCGAAAGAGACTAAGAAGAAAATCAGGAGAAAGATCTATAAAAATGCCCTGAAGAAAAAGAACGGGGCAAGGAAATCGGAAGATTATATGGCTGCGGCGGAGGAATTTCGTAAAGTCAGCGGCTATAAGGATGCAGACGATATGGCGATGGAATGTGATACTATGAGCAAACGTCTGGAAAAGAGAATGATAAGAAAGCGTCTGCTTAGCATGGGGCTGGCTGCGGTTAGCGTGGTGGCTGCATTGATTCTTGCTTTTATCTTCTTGTTTTAGTTTAATAAGACCACATCGCTTCCTAAGAGATGTGGTCTTTTGGCTATCGGTAACAGAAGCCGACAGCCGCCTTTTTGTAAGCCTGTCCATCTATTCCTCCCCTTATCTTATTTAGCTTCGGTTACATATATGATGCATCGGGCTTTGGTTCCATCTTCACTGGCATAGACGTAGGCTCGCCCCTTCTGCCAGGCGGTAATGGTACCCTTCTGGCTTACGGTGACGATATTTTCATTGCTTGAAGACCAGGCGGCCGGATTCCCTGAGGAAACCAGAGCAGTTAAATTGGCAGTTTCTCCAACCTTTAGATGAAGCTCATTATCGCTTAATTGAATTGAAGGGGCTTCTACCGTAACCTCACAGCTGCGGGAGATTCCGTCCACAGTAGCCGTTATCAGAGCTGTTCCGTGCTTTACGGCTGTGATGGTACCGGATTCGTCCACAGTAGCGACACTTTTCTTGTTGGTCTTCCATCGTGGAGGAACCGACGAGGATACTGTTGCGGACAGCTTTACGCTCTGGCCCCGGAATAGCTTCAGCTTTGTCTGGCTCAGCTTCACGGTTGGAGTCTTTACATTAACCCGGCAGGTCTGAGTGCTTGTGTCAGCAGTGACGGTAATAATCGCTTCTCCCGGTTTTATCGCGGTGATTTTGCCGTTTTCATCAACGGTTGCCACGCTCTTTTTGTTGCTTTTCCAGGTTATCGGTGTCCGGGTAGAGGACTTGGCGGTGAGCTGACAGGTATCGCCCCGTTCCAAAGAAATCACTGTGTTACTGAGGGTAAGTTTGGTATCCCGCACGGTTACCTTGCAGGAGGCCTCACCTCCCTTGATCTTTGCAGTAATGGTTGCGGTACCGGGTTTCTTGGCGGTAATCTTTCCGTAGGTATTGACGGAGGCGATGGCAGAGGAGCTGCTCTTCCAGGTGGGCATCGCACCGTTTGTGGTAATGGCGATTACATAGAGCTCCTCAGCAATATCCATTGTTGCTTTATATTGGGAAAGTATTACGAAATGGATAGTATTTGCTTTGACATGCTTGGCTGGAATGATAGGGGATATGGAAAATAGGGTGGTACAAATTAGAATTAATAATAGGAATTTACTGATTCTTGACATAAGATCCTCCCTTTCATTGAGGGAAGGAACAGATGGTATTAGAAATACAAGCCCAACCTTATTTTACCATATATACCCGTGGAGTGATACTGGGTAAAACAGATAAAAATCGAATAAAAATTAGATAGATTAAACAATGGCATATTCCGGTAACACTATAAAAAGCAGCTTTGATGAATTTTAATATCATGATATAATGAAAGCGTAGTGAGCATGATGTGAGCTTGCTCGTAAGCATGCGATCGGAGCTGGAGATCATGAATACGGTTTATGTTCATGATATAATGAAAGCGTAGTGAGCATGATGAGACTTGCTGTATGTATGAAAATTAATGGCCGGAGGAGAAATCATGAAGCAATTTTCAGCAAATAAATCCATTGGAATATTTCAATATAATGCACCGGTAACATTGACCTTTGTTATCCTTTCTTTTTTTGTGGTGTTATTAGGCTATCTGACCCGGAGTGTTTCTACCTCCCTGCTGTTTTGCACCTATCCGGCTCCGCTTACAGATCCTCTCACCTATGTTCGGCTGTTGGGACATGTGCTGGGACACGCTGATTGGAAGCACTATGCCGGCAATATGGTGCTGTTTTTGGTACTGGGGCCATTGCTGGAGGAAAAGTATGGATCTGCAGCTCTTCTTAAGATGTTTGTATTTACCGCGGTGGTTTCCGGATTGATTTATATGGTATTCTATCCGCAGAGTGCCCTTCTTGGCGCCAGCGGCATCGTATTTATGATGATTGTCCTTTCCTCTGCGGCAGGAATGAATCAAGGAAAGGTTCCCATCACTCTGATTCTTGTTGTAATCATCTATCTTGGAGGAGAGATAACGGGCAGTCTGGGGGCGGCCGATGGCATAGCCCATATGGCTCATATCACAGGGGGCTTATGCGGTGCTGTTTTTGGATTTTTACTGGTGAAGAGAAGGAAGAGTTAGAGGAAGAACGAAAGGAAGAGTTAAAGGATGAACTAAGGAAGCGTTAAATACAGAATAAAAAAAGACAAAAAGAAGAATTGGCATGAAAATGATAATTCTATAGATAAGATTAAGCGTTTATTAAAATTCTGTGATTTTATTCCGGAACCATTTTACTTGGGAGGAAACCATGGTATAATGTCGGCAGACATTATACCAGCGCATACATGCGCGTGCGCCGAAGCGAAGCGTAGTGCGCATTCCACCGTAAAGCGGCATACCATAAGCACTTGTGCTTATGGTATAATGTCGGCAGACATTATACCAGCGCATACATGCGCGTGCGCCGAAGCGAAGCGTAGTGCGCATTCTGCCGCAAAGCGGCATACCATAAGCACTTGTGCTTATGATATAATGAAAGCGGAATGAGAAAATTGCATGCTTGCCTGCAATTTCCGATTGGAGCAACAAGATCATGGATACGGTTTATATTCATGATATAATGAAAAAATCCGGGAGATTACCCAAATCCCGTTATAAGTCGAAACAACGAGTGGCATATTTTGTGAACCGCTCTTATGTTAATAAAACACTGGGAGTGGAGTGAGCCATGTTTGGTTATGTCAATGTATATAAACCGGAATTGAAGATGAAGGATTTTTATAAATATAAGGCATATTATTGCGGTTTATGTAAAACCTTAAAGGATAACTACGGGCGATTGGGGCAGATGACTCTGTCCTATGATATGACCTTTCTTATTCTGCTGCTGACCTCTCTCTATGAAAGTGATACAGTGAAGCTTCAGAACCGGTGTCTGGTGCATCCGGTCAGGAAGCATGATACTTTGGTGAATGAGATGACTGCCTATGTGGCGGCAATGAATATTGCACTTAGTTACCATCATCTGAGAGATGACTGGATGGATGAGAAGAAGCCGGCAGGACTGGCAGGAGCCGGGATGCTAAAAAGATATTATAAGAAGATCAGCCGTCAATATCCGAGGCAATGCAAGGCGATAGAGGAAAGCCTTGCCGCGCTTGCCCAGTGCGAGAAGCGCCGGGAAACCAATATTGATCTTGTGGCGCGCTGCTTCGGAGAATTGATGTCGGAGCTATTTGTATATCGCCGGGACAGATGGGAGGAAGGGCTTCGCAGGATGGGTTTTTACCTTGGCAAGTATATCTATATTCTTGACGCATATGATGATATTGAAAAGGATAGGAAGCATAACAGCTATAATCCATTACTGCAGAAAAGAAAGAAGAACGAGGGGCATATGCAAACAATCCCCCTCTTTGATGAAAATCTGCATGAAGAATGCCGCCGGATTCTAACAATGATGATGGCCGAATGCACGAAGGAGTTTGAAAAGCTCCCATGCCTGCTGGATATTGACATACTCCGCAATATTTTATATGACGGAGTATGGACTAAATTTGATGAAATACAAAAAGAGAGAACGAATAAGGAAGGAACAGGATCATGATATCGAATCCCTATAAAGTACTTGAAATATCGCCTAATGCATCCAATGAAGAAATAAAAAAAGCTTACCGTGAGCTCAGCCGCAAATATCATCCGGATTCCTATGTAGATAATCCGCTGGCCAGCCTTGCCGAAGAGAAATTCAAGGAGGTTCAGGAGGCTTATGAACAGATTATGAAGGAGCGAGAGGGCGGATATTCCTATGGTAATACATCAGCCTACGGACAGACCGGCTATTCCGAAGGAGGCGGCGAGGCGGAGCTTGGTGCCGCTGCCAGCTATCTGAATGCGGGTCGTTACCGGGAGGCACTCAATGTATTGTCCGGAATTGGTCTGCGCAATGCAAGATGGTACTATTTCAGTGCGATTGCCAATGCGGGGATCGGCAATAATGTGACCGCACATGATCACATTACCCAGGCGATGAGAATGGAACCGAATAATCCCGAATATACCAATCTATATAACCAGCTGCAATGGCAGAACCAGAGATACAGCAGCGGCCGCTATAATTCGGGAAAAGGCGGTTATGATGTCGGTAATCTGTGCTGTGATCTGTGGTGTGCTGACACCCTGTGCGAATGTATGGGAGGAGATCTGATTTCATGCTGCTAAACGCGAAAAAGATGGCTTTTTTGGGTTTGCTGCTCGCAGTGACCGTATTACTTATTGCTCTAAGCGGTGTTCTTGAATTCAATACCCTGTTTTTGTTAGGAGCCGCCTCCTTTGGTGTGGGAATAGCAATTCGGGAAAGCAGCCTCCGCTACGGGGCGGGCTTTTATCTGGCGGCTATCCTTCTGGGGCTGATCCTGGCACCAAATAAATTTTATTGTATCACCTTTGCTGTCATGGGAATGTATCTGATTGTTATCGAATACTCCTTTGATCGCTTGACCCGCATGAAGCAGAAGATCAATCGGCAGAAGCTGTATTGGGTGATTAAATACACAGCCTTTAATATCATGTATCTGCCGATCATTATCTTCCTGCCTGGATTAATCTATCAGGGAGAAAGGAACAGTATTCTTCTTGCAGTTATGTTCCTGGTCGGACAGGTGGTGCTCCTGGTATATGATATGGCATACCGTTATTTTCAGAATTATGTATGGGGGAAAGTAAGAAAAAAGCTTTTTTAAACAAAAAAGTAAATAAATATAAATAAATATAAAATAGCGGAGGAGGGTTTCATGTATGAGTAGCATTTATGAATTACCGAGAAGCACACCGGAGAAGCAAGGGGTGCCCTCCCGGGCGATCCTGGCGTTCCTGGAGGAAGCCGAGAGGATTAGAAAAGAGGATATGAGCCAGGATTTTCACAGCTTTATGCTTCTGCGCCATGGTTATGTAATTGCAGAGGGCTGGTGGGAGCCTTACAGCAGGAACATGCCCCATATGCTGTTTTCCCTGAGCAAAAGCTTTACCTCTACAGCAATTGGCTTTGCCGTTCAGGAAGGCCTGCTCACGGTGGAGGACAAGGTTGTTTCCTATTTCAGGGAGGAGTGCCCGGAGCCTGGCGAAAAGCTTGCCGCAATGAGGGTGAAGGATCTGCTGTCCATGTCCACCGGACATATTGAAGACACTACTTCCTATATGGTAGAAAGAAGTGATGGAGACTGGGTTCGGGGATTCCTGGAGGTTCCGGTGGAGAAGGAGCCGGGAACGTATTTTCTATATAATACCGGAGCAACCTACATATTATCCGTTATCCTCCAGAAGCTTACAGGGACGAAATTAATTGATTATTTGCAGCCCCGGTTATTTAAGCCCCTGGGTATTGAGGGCGCTGCCTGGGAATGCTGTCCCAAGGGGTATAACACCGGCGGATTTGGCTTAAGAGTTAAGACGGAGGATATTGCAAAATTCGGACAATTCTATCTTAATAAGGGAAAGCTGGGCGAAGAGCAATTACTTTCGGAGGAATGGGTGAAGGAAGCGACTGCCGCCCACAGTGATAATTCCAGGAACGATGACAAGGACTGGGGGCAGGGCTATGGATATCAGTTCTGGCGCTGCAGGCATCAGGCGTTCCGGGGAGACGGCGCCTTTGGTCAATATTGTGTGGTAATGCCGGAGCAGGATATGGTGCTGGCAATCACCGGAGGAATGCGGGACATGCAAAAACCCCTGGAGATTCTGTGGGAGAAACTGCTGCCCGGAGCCGGGGCGCATGCGTTGCCTGAGAGCAGCGATTATGAGGAACTGAAGGACAAGCTTGCCAATTTGAAGCTGCTGCTTCCGAAGGGCAGCCCCGCCTCCGGGATGGAGGAGACAATCGCCAGCCTCCGCTATGAGCTGGATGAGAATTCTTTCCATTTCAAACGGATAAGCTTTGAGTTCAGGGAAGGAGTGCTATCTTTGAGGTTGGACACAGCGCAGTCGCAGCACAGCTATTCGGTGGGGATAGAGCGGTGGACCTCGGATGAGATATTCTTTCAGGGAAATATGGAACCGGCTGCCTTTACCGGCATCTGGGAGAAGGAGGATACTCTGTTAATCCAATGCCGTCTTACCTCCACCCCCTTTGGCCTTCAGCTGCGAATTCATTTCACAGAACAGGAGCTTACCCTGGAGCTGAAAACGAATGTTGGCTTTAGTGAGCCGCAGCCGGAGCAGGTAAAGGGAGTGCGCCTGGGGTAACTTTAGCTTCCTGTGCTGGTGTAGTGACGCACTCCGATACGCCACACAATCAAAGAAAACACGAGGAAGATTACCCCGGCGGGCAAGGATAAGAAGGCAAGAGGATAGGGTTCTCCCCAATCGCAGATTACTGCGGCAGGATAATAGGAGACCAGAAGCATCGGCATGAAATAGGTGAAGAGATTGCGCAGGGCTTTTGGCATGTATTCTATGGGACAGTGGGTAATCTGATAGCTTGCATTGGTGAAGATATAAATCCAATCCAGGGCCTTTATTGTAAAGAAGGCAATTCCGGAGGTGAAGATGAACACACCGATGTAGGTCAGAAAGCCGCCTGCCAGAGCAAGAAGCAGAATGAGTGAGTCCATGGGACTTAAGCGCTGCTGCATTTTGTTCAGGCACCAGAAAATGGCACAAATTCCGCTGACCACTCTGGCTAACCGATGGAGATGAAAATAGCTGGCGGAAACCTGGACCACCAGGGACCTGGGTCTTAATAAGAGCCGGTCAAAATCCCCGGTGCGCACCATCTTCCAGGGGAAATAGTCGAAGCCCCGAAAGAAGGTTTCTGCTAAGCCGAAACTGGTCAGGGCGATGGCGTAGATCAAAAGAATACGTTCCATTGTCCAGGGGCCGATACTGCCAAAGCGTGAGAACATAAAGATCAGGCTGATGGGATCAAAAATCACGACGAGGAATACCTGCAATATCATCAAAGGCCAGCCCTTATATTGCAGGCCCGAGAGAAAGTGCATTTTTATATACTTAAAATATAATTGGATATCAGCAGTCATATGAGCTCCTTTCTATAACCGGCGATCATCCTCCCTGGATGATCAGCCGGTTTATCTTTTTCTTCATAAGGGATTTGCCAAGGAGGATGAACAGGGCGCTCCAGGATAATTGAAGGCTCAGCGCCCAGAGAATACGGTCCGGTGCCATGGTTCCCACATAAAAGCGAAGGGGGAGATCCAGGTATCCGGCAAAGGGCTGCAGCAGGAGAAAAGGCTGAAGAACATCCGGCCATAGCTGAAGCGGTAAATAGCTGCCGGATAAGATACCGCCGATCAGCATGATAATATAAGTGGGGCCATCACCCCATCGGATGTTTAACCGGATGCCGCATACCAGGGTGCCGTAAGCACTGCACAGCCAAAAAGCGCTGGAAGCGGACAGAATAGCGCACAGGAGTCCGGCAAGAGAGGCAGGAGGGCCCAGGCGATAGGCGCGGGGAGCTAAAAGACCTGCGATCAGGATGAAGGAGCCTCTCCAGAGGAGGGGGATTAATCTGCCCGCGGCCACCTTGGCGAACCAATGATGGTAAAGATTCAGAGGGCGGCACAGATCCAGAGATACGTCCCCATTTTGAATCTTGGCCAGGATATCGCTATCGATATTCATAGGCTGCATCAGGAACAGAAACTGGGCCAGCCAAATATAGGTGACCAGCTGTTCCAGGTTAAGTCCTGCCATCAGACCGGCGGATGGATTGTCGGAATGAAGGTAGAAGACGGAATACACAACGATTTCGATCAATACCCAGAAAATACTGATGGAGGCTCCGGCGAGTGCGGCAATCCGGTATTGGAGCCCTTCCGCGGCCTTCATGCGGAAAATAGTCAGGTAAGCCTTAGCCGGCGAGTCAAGGCGGGAAAGCTTTGAGATTAACATGGGATTTCCTCCGGTAGGGATTATTTTTTAGACGCCTGCTAATTTTACAGGATGGGAGCGTATTTGTAAAATTCAAGAAGAAGCGCAGGGTGATATGGCGGCAGCCTTATAAAGTCAGGGCTCATTATTTCTTGATTTTGCTGATTTTTTCTTGACAACCTGGCATTTTAAGGGTATGATATAAATATGATTTGAAGGAAAAACATCAGGGTTTTCTATTCTGTTGTCAAAATTAAATATATGGGATATGGCAGGCATTGGATCGGATCCGATGCTTTTTTAATTCTATTATTATTTTCATATGCGTATAATTCTTCTGAGGCAAAAGAAGGATTGACAAATCATGTATTATTTGGTGGAATTATAGGTGCATACCATGGAAGGGCATCTTCGGTGTAGTTTTGGCATCTTTTGACGCTTAAATTTTGTGAGACAGGATGCTTCAGATATTCGGCAAATTAATAAAAAATATAGGAAAAGGATGTCATATGTTTTGGAAAAAGTGCCGATAACAGTTATGACATCCTTTTCCATGTCCTTGGGATGCCGACAGGCGGTAAGCCACTTGCCATATGTTAATAAAAAGAAAGGTTAAAGGAAGAAATATGCGTGAAGACAAAAGAAACCGGACAAAAGGCCGCAGAATTTTGGGATTAACTTCAACTCTTTTATTGATGTTGGTGCTGGGCTTTTTATTCTCCCGGCCGGTTCAGGCTGCAGGCAGTATTGCGGTAAAGGAGATTAATTATCAGAACAGTACCATTACACTGCAATTAAATTCCGGTGATACGGCGGTATACTTCTCGGATTCTTCAAAGAAAATCTGGGATGAGGTGCCGGGAACCATCAGCGGCAGCAAAACAATTACAATGGATATCTCATGGGTGAGTGCATCCAAGAATTATGTAATGACCTTTAAGGGAGATCAATCCACGTCGGTGGTTTCGGTGACAATTCCGAAGCAGGCCACCAATTTTAAGGCAACCTTTAATAAAGTGAAAGGAACGGTAACCTTCAGCAATGCGGGAAACCGTATCATTGAGTGGCGCAAAAAGGGAAGCACCACCTGGAATACAGTGAACACAGCTACGATATCCCAGGAAATGACGAATCTCTATTCCAACGGAGCAACGGTATACTTCCGGCTTGCCCCGGTGAACGGTTCCGGTATCACCAATGTAGGTTTTCGCCCCAGCAAGGAGGTCGCGATAACGATCCCGAAGAAAGCGGCGGCACCCGCAGTCTCTATTAATGGTTCCAAATTTTCCATCGCTGTGAAGAAGGGAATGGCATATCGTACGATGGGTCCCGACGGAACAGCCACGGATTGGATTAATATCAACAGCAATTCCGATCTGCTGCTGAAGAATGTTGCCCCCGGAGCATTATACAGATCCGGTTCCGCGACGCAGGCAGCAGTGAATCTCCAGTTTCGGACCAATGCCTCCAGTTCGGCCCTGATCTCTAAGACGGCTACGGTGACGGTACCGGTGCAGGAGGGTCCTCCGGATGCGGAGACTTATGGAATTTCTTTAAATTATACAAGTTCTTCCTCCCTGTCCATGCAGGTGAAGGCAGCAAGCAGCAAGACTCCCTTTGAATATACCATAGTAGGAGAGCATCTTGAGTTGAATTATCAGACTGCGGCCTGGACGGAGATCAATACGGGCACGGCAGTTTCCCTGGATAGTACTAAGGCAAAAAAAGGCAGCCATATCTACATTCGCAAAAAGTCGGTCGGTTCCAGCGGCAGTGAGGATTATGCGCTGGCATCCGCTGAGTTGGATGTTACCGGAAGCGGCGGTGTGGAATATCCGGCTCCTCCGACTGCCTCCAACCTGACTACGCTGATAACGACGGCAGGAGTGTGCAAAACTGATAAAACCTCCAGCCACCTGTCCTTTACCCTATACAGCGCTTCCTCCACTACCGTATCCTCCATCAGCTTTACGGATATCTACGGAGTTACCAAAGGAACCGTCGCCAGTAAGAGTACGGTGGCAAAGAATTCTAACAGCACCGGAGATTCGGACAGATACATCATTACAACCAAGATTACCTCAACGCAGAGTATTGACTCTGTGACAGAGGAATTATTATATGCACGGATTACGCTGGCTAATTCTGATATAATAACAAGTACAGCAGCCGCAGGGGTTCATATGTATCTGTATCCCAAGACCAAAGTGAACAATCCGACAGGTAATAATACCAAGGAATATGCCACAAGCTTTAAGAGGGTTTATCTGTCCACGGATACGCAGGATGATAAGAGCTTCAAATTCCGGCTGGATCTGGGAACTGTGAAAGTGATTGATCCTTCCGCTGTTAACAAATATACCGATACAAATACCGCTATCAGCTCCATGAAATTTGATGGGTATACCCTGAGTTCAGGAGCGGACTATACCGTGGAATACGGCTCCTATATCAATGAGGAGGATATTACTGTGGCGACCGCTACGGTGACGGTAAATGTGGCAAGCTTTGAAACCTCTTCACTGATTGATATCACAGACACGGCGGCTCCTCTTGAGATCTATTTGAACAATAATGAGATGTTGGACGAGGATATTTATATCACCTTAACGAACACAGCATCCTTAAAGGATATGCCCATTGCCTGGTCCATTACCGAGGGTAGCCTCAAGGAGACCAAAACCTCCACGGTAACGAATCCGGACAATACCACGACAACGGTAACCGAAGAGGTAATCAACTATACTCTGGAATTGAATATATTCAGCAATTCCTATGGGGTAAGCGTGGCAGATGTAACCTGGGGCGGGATCTCCATCTTCGGATCAGCCAAAATATCCGGCGGGAAAGCGACCATATCTCTGTCCAATGCGAAGATTAACAAGCTTACAACCGATAGTACCACAACAAATAATGTTGTGATCACTCTGAGCAATGGCTTTGCAATCAAGACCGGATGCAAGCTGACCATCCTGAATGCTTCCTGAGTATGAAAGCATGTTTTTCGGGAGAGAAGCAGGGATTAACTTAAGTTGATTGGAGGGCTTATGAAAAAGAATAGATATCAAATACTAACGATATGTGCAATCGCCGTCCTTCTGCTTTTGCTTGTGCCTCACGGCAGGGCATATGCGGAGGGGGCCACGGCAATTTCCTTTGGGGAGATTGATTACGAAGCCTTAACCATGCAGGTTTTCGGCAACAATAATACAGTGGTATATTACTCTACCGACGGCAGCACCTGGTCGGAGATTGAAAGCGGATATGACGGCGCGTCGAAGGCTTATATTATGGATATCTCCTGGATATCTGCTTCTGCGGATGTTACCCTGTATTTCAGGGGAGATATCATTAAGACCGTGAAGACGATTACGCTTCCGGCGGCCAACTCCTCCATCAGTGTAATATATGACAGGGTAGAAGGAGAATTTACCTTTAGTGATGTGGATGAAGCTAATTATTTTGAATGGAGAAAGTTATCAGATTATTACTGGAACCGTGTGAGCCTGAATGAAAGCTCAGCCGAATTCCAAAACTTTATGGAAACCATGGAGAGCATGCGTACCAAGGGTGCGAAGATTATCATCCGTACTCCGCAGGAGACCGGAACGGGCGCAGGTAATCCCGGGATGCGTCCCAGTTCGGAGATTACAGTTACCATTCCTGCCAGAGCTGCAGCACCGTCAGTAAAGGTGAATCTGAGCAAGCTTACCTTGAATACCACCACTGCTCTGGAATATTATGATGCGGCTACCGACCTGTGGGTGGAATGTGACAGCTCTATGTCCATTGAGGATATTGCGCCGAAGGCTCTCTATGAGAATGGAGGGAAGGCGGTTTCCCTGCAGCTGCGTAAGGCGGCCACCAGCTCGGCGCCCAACTCCAAAATCCAGAAGCTGACCATACCCGGGCAATCGGCAGCTCCAAGTATTGGAGGAAGCAGCAGTGATGTTACCTACTATTACGTGAATTCCAAGCTGGTGATGCAATTTAACAAGGCATCCGCTTCCAGCCCCTATGAATATATGATTGTGAAAGAGGGGGCGACCTTCAACCCCACCGCTTCGGGCTGGAAGGCGGTAACTTCTTCCTCACTTATGACGATCTCCAATTCATTGGCGCCGCGCGGTTGCAAGGTGTATGTCAGAAAGAAGGGAACAGAGGAAAACGCAGCGAAGAATACGGTGTTGGCACTGCCGTCTGCAATAAGCAGCTTTTCGGTATCCTACTAATGTAAGATAAGAATAAATATCAGGGGTTTATGGACCTGCCCATGCATACGGGCTGAGAGACAGGAAATATTCCGGTCTTTCAGGAGGGGATGCATGGGCAGAGCTTCATACTCCTTTTTTATTTCATACCGATTTTTTATAGAAATTTTAGATATCTCTCAATATTCTCACATTTCGAACACAGAATGTTCATGATTTTCGATTAGTATTATATGGAAGGTATTTAGAACTTGCCAAAATGATAAGAAGGAGAATAAAAATGCGAAAATTATTAGCTTTTATTATGGCTGCTGTCATGCTGCTGCCCATCACCCTGCCGGCAATGGGAACAGAGCAGGTGCTGGCGGCCGGTAACGCACAAAGGGTAATCGATGCCCTGGGAATTATGAAGACGGACAAAGGGGTGATCAGCCCCGATGCAGCGAGGATTACCCGGGCTCAGTATTCACAGCTTCTTGTGAATATGTCTTCCTTAAAGGATACCGCGGCCACTTCCAGTAATGTATCCTTATTCAGCGACGTATCCAGGAAGCATTGGGCGGCGGGATATATAAAGACATCGCTCTCCGGTGGGTGGATGTATGGTTATCTGGATGGCTCCTTTCAACCGGACCGTGGTGTTACCTTAATGGAAGCTATTCACGGAGTACTTAAGCTGCTGGGCTATTCCGACAGTGATTTCGGAACCAACGCAGCTGCCAATAAGATGGCGCTGTATGCCTCCAAGAAACTAAACAAAAATATCACTGCAACGAAGAAAACAGCCTATCTCAGCTATGATGACTGTGTGAATTTATTCTATAATGTGCTGAATGCAACAACAAAGGACGGCAGGGTTTATGCCGAGACACTAGGTTATTCTTTGGACACCAAAGGTGAGCTGGATTATCTGTCTGTAGTAAATACAAAGACAGAAGGCCCCATTGTTGCCGGTGATAATTGGACGAATTCCATTCCCTTCTCCGTCCTTACAGCCTCCTTCTATAAGAATGATTTAAAGTCCAGCTATGCAGCGATCAGCAAATACGATGTTTTGTATTATTCGGAAAGTGCCAAAACCGTATGGGCTTATGATACAAAGGTTACCGGAATTCTTAGCGCAGTCAATCCGGACCGGATCAACCCGACCTCGGTAACCGTGGCAGGTGCGGATTATAATTTTGAAAGCAGTACCACCGCTCTGGCATTCTCTTCTGTGGGAACCATTTCAAAGGGAGACATCGTCACCCTGCTGCTGGGCAAGAATAAGACGGTTGCCGGAGTTTTAACCCAGGAGGAGTACAGTAATGCCATCACAGGACTGGTCATGAGTCTGGGCATACATAGCGTCGAGAATAAAGATGGAATATACGAGAATACAAATTATGCAACCTTTGTGGATGCCGCCGGCAATACCTACACCCAGGACTATGACGGCGATAGCCTGACCTTCTATGAGGAGGATATTATCCGGGTAACCTATGAAGGCGGTAATGTGACCGTAAGTAAGTATAATAAGTCCTACAGCTCTCTGAACGAAGCCACCTTCAGCAGTGACGGCACCTCCATCGGAGGAAAGAGACTGGCCCCGGATGTAAAAATTCTGGATTACAGCAAAGGAAAATACATCTCCCTGTATCCCGTAAGGCTTGCCAACTCCATTTTACTGGATAGCAGGATTCATTACTATGATACTAATGCGAACGGTGAGATTAAGAATTTGATCCTTGATAATTCCACCGGGGATCTGAATTCCTATGGAATATTTACCGAACTCTCCTATGCGGGAAGCTCCGGTTCCTACGAATATATTATCGACGGAGCCCCGGGCAAAGTGAGCAAAGCCTCTTACAGCGATTTCTCGATGACAAAAGGTCCAACAGGATTTCGCTATGAAGAGGGCAGCATCGCTTCCTCCTATGAGCTGCTGGAATTCTCGGTGGATGCCATCACCTCCACAACCGTCACTTCAAAATCCACAAAATATCAGATGGCTGAGAAGCTGGGAGTCTATTATCTGTCAAAGGGAGAGTATGTCGCAACCACCCTGGATAAGATTAAAGATTTATCCAAGTATACGGTTAAGGCATACGCTGATCAGGCGGTCACTCTGGGCGGAAGAATCCGTGTGATTGTCGCTGAAAGCAAGACAAACAACGAGTAGCGGCAGGCCGCTCCTCTTATGTTAAATAGAGTAAAGGAGACAAAGTGAAGCAGATAATCAAAAAAATTAAATGGAAAAAGTTAATTATATGGGTAATTGTGCTGGCGGTTCTTATTACAGCCGTAAGTATCGGCTTGCAGAGGATGAGATCCGGTTTTGTCCAGAGTATGGCGTCCCAGGAAGTGGTTAATACGGCGCAGGTGGAAGTCCGCGATATTCAAAAGGTGCTTTCTTCCTCAGGAATAATTAAGCCTCTGAATACCTATGAGGTTAATACGCTTGTACAAGGCGAGATCATTGCCGCCAATTTCGAAGAAGGGGATGTTGTGGAGGAAGGCCAGGTGCTCTATCAGGTGGCTACCGATAATCTGGATTCAGAGATTGATACGTCTCAGACTTCGGTGGACAGAGCCAGAAAGAACCTGACCAAGGCAGAAAAAAATTATGCTGATGCCCAGGCAGACTATAAGGATGCCACAGACGAATATAACAACGCCAGGAATAAATACGGCGATCCCGATATGATCTCCGAGGAGACCGGTATTGTGAAGACCTTGTACGTGAAGGAAGGGGATACGGTACAGGCAGGTGCCCAGATTGCCCAGATTTATGATAATAGTTCCATGCTTCTGGTCATTCCCTTTTCTGCTGCCGAGGCGAATTCATCCCTGATCGGCATGAAAGCAAAGATAACCATTGAGGCTACCGATGAAACATTAACGGGTGTTGTTACCAAGGTAAGCAACATCGATGAGGTGTTGAGCGGCAACCGGCTGGTGAAGCATGTCACCATCCGGGTTGAGAACCCGGGAGGGTTAAGCCAGGACACTGCTGCGACTGCGGTGATTGGAAGTATTTACAGCATTGCAGAGGGAAACTTCCAGGTGTTAACCGATACGGTCATAAAGGCGAAGGCTTCCGGTGAGATTGGGAAGCTGAACATAGAAGAGGGCAGTAAGGTGAAGGCCGGGGACATTGTGTACAGCCTGACTAAGGAGTCCATCGAAGATCAATTGGAGAATTACAAGAGCAAGATGGAAAATGCCCTGAATGCGGTTGATAATGCAAAGGAAAATGTGGAGACGGCCCAGGAAAATATTGAGGATACCGAGAAAAAGCTGCAGGATGTCATTGATACGAGAACGGATTACAGCGTTACAGCTCCGATTTCCGGTAAGATTGTCAGTAAAGACGCACTGGTAGGAGATACGATAAGGTCCAACAGCGTAAACAGTACCCTCTGCACTATTTATGATCTGTCGGCGGTTACCTTTGAGATGAGTGTGGATGAGCTGGATGTAAAAGATGTTAAAGTTGGCCAGGAGGTAAATGTGGAAGCCGATGCCTATGAGGGGATGACCTTTCATGGAGTGGTGACCAATATCAGCCTGCTTAGCACCACCAGCCAGGGGGTTACGGAATATCCCGTTACCGTGAGGATAGAGGAAGCCGGAGAGCTTCTTCCGGGAATGAATGTAACCGGAGAAATCATAATCGAAAAGGCAGAGAAAGTAATTGCAATTCCCAGCGACGCGCTGATGCGCGGCAATGTGGTATATGTTCAGGATTCCACTGTGACCGAGGCAGCAGGAGAGGTTCCGGCAGGTTTCCGGGAGGTTCCGGTTGAGACGGGAATCACCGACGGAGATTATGTTGAGGTGACCAAAGGCCTTACCGGGGATGAGACGGTTTATGTGCGGAGAGTTGCCCAGGCGGTTACTGATTTTATGATGCCGGGAGGCGGAGCGAGCTTTAGGATGCAGACCAGCGGAGGACCTGAGGGCGGAGCAGCCATGAGGGGTAATTCCGGACCCGCAAGGTCGGGCGGAGGAATGCCGAGCGGACAATAACTGGAGCAAGGCAGCGACGGCGTGTGAATATTAGTTTTGTGCCGCCGATTGGTGGTAGAATGGAGATTTTCATGAATAGCGAGATATATGACAAAACGAAAGTGCCTTTGATCCAGTTGATTGATGTCTATAAAATATATCAGATGGGCAGCACGGAGGTCCGGGCCAATGACGGGATCAGCCTTAAGATTATGGAGGGGGAATTTGTTGCCATTGTGGGTAAGTCCGGAAGCGGCAAGTCAACCATCATGAATATTATCGGAGCCCTGGATGTGCCCACCTCCGGCCAGTATATCCTGAAAGGGCAGGATGTGAGCAGGATGAAGAGTGATGCGCTGGCCGAGATCCGGAATAAGACCATCGGCTTTATCTTTCAGCAGTATAATCTTCTGGCAAAGCAGTCACTGATCGAAAATGTGGAGCTTCCCCTATTGTATGCGGGAGTTGGCCGGAAGCAGCGAAAGCAGCTGGCAATGGAAGCCTTGAAACGAGTTGGAATTGAGGATAAATGGAGAAACCTTCCCAATCAGCTCTCCGGCGGACAGCAGCAAAGAGGTGCCGTAGCCCGGGCTTTGGTTGGAAATCCTTCCCTCATCCTTGCCGATGAGCCGACCGGAGCGCTGGATTCCAAAACCAGCCGGGAGCTGCTGGATTTCTTAAAGCAGCTGAATGAGGAAGGAAACACGATTGTACTGATTACTCATGACCGGTCTGTGGCAGAAGAAGCCGAACGGATTGTAACCTTGAAGGACGGGAAGATAACCTTCGACGGCTCGGTAGATCAGTACAGGAAGCAGGTGCAGGGATGAAATTCGGTCAGGCATTCAAATTAGCATTTAAAAGTATTTTAAGCAGTAAAATGCGCTCCTTTCTTACGATGCTGGGAATGATCATCGGAGTTGCCTCGGTAATTACGCTTCTGGGTCTGGTGACGGGCGTCACGAATTATATTGTAGATACCTTCGCCGATATGGGAACCAATATCATATCCGTGAATGTGAGCAACACGGATACCCGCAAGGTGGACGTGGACGGGATCTATGATTTTGCCAGGGAACACGATGATATCTTTATCGGCGTTACCCCGAACCTGTCCTCCAGTTACAAGGTAAAGAATGGGAATGCCTCCATGACCACCTCGGTAATGGGAGTGGGTGAGGATTATATGGAAATCAATTCTCTGGAGCTGTCTGCGGGACGCTTTATTCACTATGGAGATATTGCAAACCGCTATGAGGCCTGTGTCATCGGGACCTATGTGGCGGAAGAGCTGTTCGGCGGAAAGGTTAACATTGGTGACACCGTTAAGATTAGCGGTAAGGTATTCCGGATTGTGGGAATTCAGGAGGAAAAGGCGGAGTCGGAGGCGAATACGGCGGATGACTGGATCTACATTCCCTATTCCACCGCGTCCAGGCTGATGAAGTCCAATTCAATCTCCAGCTTTACCTTTGCTACCATAAATACAGACTATACAGATGCGGCGGAGGAGCTGCTGGATAATTATCTGTACGACATTATGAAAAATGAGGACCTCTATTCCGTTACCAGTATGACGCAGCTTCTGGATGCCATCAACGAGATGACCTCCATGCTGTCCGCGGTACTGGGAGGGATTGCAGGGATTTCGCTTCTGGTTGCCGGAATTGGCATTATGAATATTATGCTGGTATCCGTGGTTGAAAGAACCAAGGAGATCGGTATACGCAAATCCCTTGGTGCCAAAAAGAGAGATATTATGTCTCAGTTTGTAATTGAAGCAATTTCAATCAGTACCACGGGCGGTATCATCGGTATTATTATAGGAAGTACGGCAACCAATCTTCTGGGCAATGCCTTTGGTATTAAAGCAGCGCCTACCATGGATGCCATATTGCTGGCTTTCGGGGTATCGGCAGCCATCGGCGTCGCCTTTGGCTATATGCCTGCCAATAAGGCAGCCAAGTTAAATCCCATTGATGCGCTGCGCAGCGAATAATGCAATCCGGCAGGCATCAGCCGGAGAGGGCGGCATAGGTCAATATTAATCGATGAAAAGACAGTATTCTGCATAGATAATATGGGAATACTGTTTTTTTGTCCAAAATGCATGGGCATAATGACCCATATAAAATATTATAGGAAATTGGGCCTATAGACCTAGAAAATTATGTCGAAAAACAATGAAAATACAGAATTTTCTTGTTTTCGTTAATGTTAAGCTTTACTATCTTATATAAATCATATATAATGTTAAAATGTGTGAAATGGTAAAGATTAATACAATATTTGGGGGGTTACTATGTTTAAATCATTAATGGGAAGGATGCTGACAGTAATCATTCTGCTTATTGCCATATGCTGTGCATCCTTGATGGGAGTGTCATATTATGTGATCCGTCAGGCGGTGACCAATCAGATGAAAAGCGATGGCACCACTCTGATACATAACCTCAAGAGGGAGATTGAGGAAGAACGGCTCACAAATCTGGCACAGCTCCAGGAAATATTTCAGAAAATCGTAGGGGAAAGTGAAGGAAATATAGTGTATGCTTCCCTTTCCGACGAGAATGCCCGGGTGATAGTATCCGATAAAGTATTGGAAGATATCTCGGGAGCAGGGGTGGATGCGGTTTCCTCCGCTACCTCGGAAGGAGATGTTACCGAGGTGTTGGCACAGCAGACTACCTTGGGACAGATTATAACCATTGACGGAGGAGAGAAGGTCTATAATGTTTCTACGGATTTCAAGCTGTCGGAGCAACTCTCCGGTGCGCTGAATCTTGGAATTTCACTGGAGAGCATGTACCAACAGATTGAGGAGGCGCTTATCAGGACTGTGATGCTCTCTTTGTTTATCATGCTGATCGCTATTGTGGCGGGTATCATTACCTCAAGAATGATTATCCAGCCAATCAGGATGATGTCCGGAAGCTTAAAGAGCTTCGCCCGGGGAGATTTTACCGTCGGTTTTAATTACACCCGGAAGGACGAGATCGGCGAAATGGGAAATTCTTTGAAGCATATGCAGCAGACCCTGCGTGAAATGGTGGGCGGAATCAGTAAAAATGCGGACAGGGTATATGAAAGCTCCCATTTGCTCAATGAGGTATGCGGCGAGGCTGCCAAGATGGCGGAGGGAATCTCCAAGGCCTCGGGAGAGCTGGCTATGGCCTCCGGCTCCCTGGCGGAAAATTCCGTGGGAGGCTGTGAACGTGTCAATGGTCTGGCGGATAATATAGATATGATATCCCAGCGGGCAGACGGTATGCAATCAAGCATAACGGAGACAAAGGAAGCCAACGAAACGGGGCTGATGCATATCCGCAATCTGATGGAGGCGGTATCCGATAACGAGCAGGTAACCGGAAAGATCAGGGATACGGTAGAGGTCTTGGGGAATAAATCAGAGGCGATTACAGAGATCACCAATGTGATTAGGAATATATCGGATCAGACCAGCTTATTGGCCCTGAATGCGATGATAGAAAGTGCAAGGGCAGGAGAGAGTGGTAAGGGCTTTGCGGTGGTGGCAAAGGAAATCAGCAAGCTGTCCGAACAGACGGCGAATTCCATTGCCGGAATTGAGGAGATAGTTGATGAGGTAAGTACAGCCATAGCCGAGGTCCAGGATTATGTGACTCAGGGTGCTGAGGTGATTACCAGGACGACCACGGTCTCCCGGGATACCAGGGCTGCATTCGGACGGATCGACCAATCCATAGGACAGATGATTGATGAGATAGAAGTAATTGTTGGAAGTGTTGAGAAAGTGAATCTGAACAAGAATGAGGTGGTAGAGACCATTGAAAGTGTGTCGGCAATTGCCCAGGAGACCACTTCCTCAACCCAGGAGATTGCTTCCTCCCTGGAGGAGCAGCTGACCTCGATTGAATATGCCTCCCATTCAGCTGCACAGCTGCAGGAGATTGCAGACGAGCTGGAGAAATTGGTTGGACAATTTAAATTATAAGATGAAGAAAGATTGCAGGCCGACCCGAAAGTTTGACGGGATGGCCTGCAATCTTTTTTCATACTATTTAATCACTTTAAGACCGCCCATATACGGCTGCAAAGCCTCAGGGATATTGACGGAGCCGTCTTCATTCAAATTGTTCTCCAGAAAAGCGATGAGCATACGGGGAGGAGCCACCACCGTGTTATTCAGCGTATGGGCAAAGTATTTGCCGTCTTCGCCCACAACACGGATCTTGAGGCGGCGGGCCTGCGCGTCGCCCAGATTGGAGCAGCTGCCCACCTCAAAGTATTTCTGCTGTCTGGGGGACCATGCCTCCACATCGATGGATTTTACCTTTAAGTCTGCCAGGTCGCCGGAGCAGCATTCCAGGGTACGTACCGGGATATCCAGGGTACGGAACAGATCCACGGTATTCTGCCAGAGCTTGTCAAACCAGTACATGCTATCCTCGGGCTTGCACACCACGATCATTTCCTGCTTCTCGAATTGATGGATACGGTACACTCCGCGTTCCTCAAGCCCGTGAGCTCCCTTTTCCTTACGGAAGCAGGGTGAATAGCTGGTTAGAGCATGGGGAAGAGTGTCCTCCTGCACGATGGTATCAATATATTTACCAATCATGGAATGCTCACTGGTGCCGATAAGATAGAGGTCTTCTCCTTCAATCTTATACATCATGGCATCCATTTCGGCAAAGCTCATAACGCCGGTAACAACTTCGCTGCGGATCATGTAAGGCGGGATACAGTAGGTGAAGCCGCGTTCTATCATGAAATCTCTGGCATAAGAGATCACTGCGGAATGCAGTCTGGCAATATTGCCCATGAGATAATAGAAGCCGTTACCTGCAACCTTTCTTGCGCTGTCGAGATCAATGCCGCTTAATTTCTCCATGATATCTGTGTGGTAAGGGATATCATAATCCGGTACAAGGGGCTCGCCGTAACGCTTTACCTCTACATTTTCACTGTCATCTTTACCGATGGGCACACTGGGATCGATGATATTGGGAATGGTCATCATGATTTTCCTGATCTGTTCCTCCAGCTGGGCTTCCATGGCTTCCAGCTCAGTCAGACGCTGGGAATCGGCGGTAACCTTTTTCTTCATTTCCTCCGCCTCAGCCCTCTTTCCCTGTCCCATCAGGGCACCGATTTCTTTTGATATCTTATTTCTTTCAAACCTCAGATTATCCGCTTCCTGCTTCACCGTTCTGCTTTCCACATCCAGCGCCATTACCTCATCCACCAGGGGAAGCTTATTATCCTGAAATTTATTACGGATATTTTGTTTTACCACTTCAGGATTTTCTCTTACAAATTTTAAATCCAGCATCATTGCCTCCGTTCTGCCGATCTTTACGGCTGTTTTAATTAAAAGGTAAAATGTTGTATAGGACAGGTTTCCTAACAAATAAAAAACTTCCGTCCCATACATATGACTAAATTGCCGAAAGTGCAAAAGATTGCTATTCCTGACATTTTAATCATATATCATGGGACGGAAGGAATCCGCGTTGCCACCCAAATTGCTGAATAATGATATTCAACCACTCTAAGGTACGATAAAGGGTACCGGCCTTCGGTTCATCACCGACAGCTCCGAAAGTGGAAAGATTTAACCTCTCACCGGTTCACACCAGCCACCGGCTCTCTGAAGAAATTTATAAATCGCAGCTTTCATCATAACTGTATTCATTATTATAGCTCCATTGATTCAGATTTTCAAGCATAATCTGGAGAATAACAGGGGAAAACGTAGAGATAAAAATAAATATCCTTTACGAAAGCAGAGCTTGCAGTTATACTTAAATTAACTATACTATGATTAAGAAAGGACAAAAAATGCAAAAGTTTCAGACCTTACTTTTTGATGCGGATAACACTTTATTTGATTTTGATGCCGGTGAGAAAGAAGCGCTTAATCTGGCATTTCGGCAATTTGGCTATCCTTTGAATGATGAGATACGAAGGCTTTATGAAGAAATAAATGTGGAATTGTGGAAGAAATATGAGCAGGGAATCATGGATCGTAAGACCGTGATTTACTCCCGGTTTGGATTATTATTTGATCAAATCGGAATTGAAGATGATGGAATTCGTTTTGAGGATATATATCAGGAGCTTTTGGGACAGCAGCATGCTGTGATACCCGGAGCGCTGGAGGTGATTGACTATCTCAGTCCCAAGTATGATTTGTATATTGTGACCAACGGTGTTACGGCAACACAGCTTCGCAGGCTGAGGGACTCCGGGTTGGACCGGTATATGAAGAAAGTATTCGTGTCGGAGGAAACCGGATATCAGAAGCCGATGAAGGAATACTTTGACTACTGCTTTGAGCGTATTCCTGAATTGGAGCCCAGCAGGACCATCATCATCGGTGATTCCCTCTCCTCGGATATGAAGGGCGGAAATAATGCGGGAATTCATACCTGTTGGTATAATCCGGGACAGCTTGAGAATCATGCCGGTATCCGGATCGATTATGAGATTCGCAGCTTGCAGGAGCTCTATGAGCTTTTCTAGGGAAAGACTTTAATAAAGCAGGAGGAAATAAAGGATGATGCAAAGTATTATTGTCTCAGGCTATGGCAGTTCTCCCCGGGAAACTATAGCCGGCTATCATGCGGACGAGCTTGGCGGATATCAGAAGCTGTGGGAGGCATCTATTGAGAATGCCAGCTTTTTGTGCCGGGGAAAGGGATATCTGTTTGCCGTAACAGAACATGATGATTATGCCGCAGTATATATGCTGAAGCCGGAAGGCGGTGAATGCAGACTGCTTGACGAGAAAAGGCTTCAAGGCGGAGCATTATGCCATATTGCCTATTCCGCGAAGAACAAAGCTCTCTTTGGTGCCTGCTATGGTACAGGCTCTGTTTTCTCCATCCGGGTTGAGGAAAACTGCTTTGGAGAGATATTATATAACGAGATTCAGAAGGCGGAGGATGAGAAAGGGCTGACCCGTGCCCACTGCGTGCTGCTGGGTCACAGGGAGGATGAGCTGCTTACGGTGAATATTGCCCTGGATCAAATTATTGTCTATAAACTGGACGGAGGATACCCATCCCTGTCTTCTTGTATTTCTTTGCCGTCAGGGACCGGACCGAGACATGCCATCTATTCTGAAGATGAAAAATATTTGTATGTGATTACGGAGTATTCCAATGAAATTTTTATATACCGCACGGAGGATCGGCTGCTGCTCCAGAGGGTGTCAACCCTGCCGGAGAGCTACCGGGGGGAGAGCTACTGCTCAACCCTCTGCTTCTCAAGGGATGGCAGATTCCTTTATGGGGCGAACCGGGGAGCCGAGACGATTGTTCAGTTTGAAGTAAATGGGGATGGAACGCTGACCTGGGTAGAAGATTACCCCTGCGGCGGCAGACATCCCAGGCATATGATCCTGTCGGAGGATGGAAACCGGCTGATTATCTGTAACCAGAACTCCGATCAGGTAGTGGCTTTTTCCCTGGAGGAGCAGAGCGGTAGATTGGGCGATCAGGTGTTTGAACTGGAATTTTACAAGCCCGCCGGTATCCTGGGATAGAGCGTTGATTATTGCTGCTGAAGTAAATAAAGGCCGGAAGTCAGGCCAGGAAACAGGTGCATTCATTACATAAGAGATTTTCCCGGAGGGGATGATACGAATGAGAAACTTCAGTTTTAAGCTCAAGAACAGAATATTAGCCAGCATACTTCCGGCTATCATTATTGCTCTGGGAACCATATCGGTATTGGCATCCGGTTATGCCAAGAGACTAATTCTGGAGCGGTATTCTGAGCAAAAGGAAGCTGTGGCACAAAATGTGAGAAAATCCATGGAGTTAATTGATTCCGGTTACCGTATGCTGGATCAGAGCCTTGCGGCTGAGATGGAGAAAGCCATAAGGGAATACAAGGAGGCTTTTGAAGCAGCGGGTGGGGATGCCCGGACCATATCTCTGGAGAAGCTGAAAAAACAACTAAGTTTTGACTATGAGCTTATGGTTATTGATATCAATACCACCATTATTAAATCGACGGTGCCGGATACGGTGAATTTTAATTTTTCAAAATTTAACGAGAAGTTGGGGAATAAGATCAGTCAGATCAGACTTCTGGATGAGATATACCATGAGCGCATAAGAACGGACGTTGTAACCGGATATTTCAGCAAGTTTTCCTATATGGCAACGGAGGATGACCAATATGTCCTGGAGATTGCCTATAAAAAGGGAGATTTAAAAGAACTGGTGAAAGAACTGGATACTGCCAGGGTGGTGCAGGAGCTGATCAAAATCAATACGGTGGTATCGGATATTCGCATCTTTGATATCTTCGGCTACCAATTGGAAAGCAGCGGGGAGACCTACGGTCCGACGAAGGAAAGCCAGGCCATCGTATCCAGGGCGATGAAGGAAAGAGATTACGAAATCCAGAGTGAAGAGGAAGATAAGCGCTATATCTATGTGGATTTAAGCGAGAACTGGGATGAAATTGCAGACAGCAGTAAAATCATTGAAATAACTTATGATAAAGCCCCGATCCATCGTATGTTGTCAGAGCTGTCCTATTACATCAATATGGTCAGTCTCCTGGTGGTTATCCTCATTGCCGGAGCCCTGGTGTTCCTGAGCAGCAGAATTACCAGGCCAATCACCCAATTGGCAAAAGCCGCCGGCCAGGTGGCCGGCGGAGAATACAGGGAGGTGGCATTGCTCTCAGGAATTGGAGAGATTCGCAGCCTGACGGAAGCCTTCAATACCATGGTGGATAAGATTAAGGATGACTTTGATAAGATTGAGAAGCAGAGGGAACAGCTGGAATCTTATAACCGGAATCTGGAGCAGATGGTGAGTGACAGAACCAGGGAGCTGCGGCAGGCACTGGCAAAGAGCAAGGAAAGTCAGGCACTTTTGTCCGAGAGCAATTTCAAGTTCGAAAGCCTGTTTCATAAGATGCAGGAGGGGTTTGCCATTCATGAAATCATCTATGACGACAAAAGGGAGCCATATGATTATCTTATTGTAGATGCCAATCCGGCTTTTGAAGCGATCACCAAGTCTGCCGGAATTACCGGCAAGACATGGAGAGAGCTTGATAATGCAGCAAGCACCCAATGGTTTACAGCCTGTGCCCGGGCGGCGCAAACCGGAGAAGCATATTGTGTGGATAATTATACGGATGGGGATGGCAGGTATTATACCATTAATGTATTTAGCATTGCTGCCGGAACCTTTGCCACCCTGTTTTCCGATATTACGGCCCAGGTAATCTCCCGGGAGGAGATTCGAAAGGAAAAGAAACTTCTGGAGCATATCCTCGATGACAATATATCCGGCTACTGGGATTATCATATGAAGGATAATAAGGTATATTTCAGTCCCGGCTATAAGAAAATGCTTGGATATGAAGAGGAAGAGATGGAAAACACTCCGGATATATGGGAGAGTATTGTACTGGCAGAAGACATTCCGAGCCTGATGACCGCCTTAGACAGGCACATTGCCAGTCACGGTGCGGAGCCCTTATACAATCAAATTCGGTTTAAGCATAAGGACGGCTCCATCATATGGGTAATCACCTCCGGGCATGTAGTGGAGTGGGATAAGGATAACCAGCCGATTCAGATTATCGGAAAACAGATCAATATCAGCGGTCTTAAGAGACTGGAAAAGGCCCTGAATGAGGAAAGGGAGCTGTTGAGGGCTACCTTGCTGTCCATCGGCGACGGAGTTATTACAACAGATATCCAGGGAAGAATAGAGATTGTCAATGAGCAGGCGCAGTGGTTGACCGGCTGGACCCAGGAGGAGGCTTATGGCAGAGCCTTTGAAGAGGTATTCCATATTGTTCACGAGTATACAAAAATGCCCTGTGAAAGTCCGATTCGTAAGGTGCTGGATACCGGAGCAAACTATGAATTAGGGGACTACACCGTACTGGTGACCAAAAGCGGAAGAGAGATACCCATAGAAGATAGTGCGGCGCCGGTCCGGGATGATAACGGAAATGTAACCGGAGCAGTTTTAATCTTTCGCGATTTTACAGAGAAGAAGGAGAAGCAGGAGCGAATAGAGTTCCTAAGCTTTCATGATCAGCTGACGGGAGTATATAATCGGCGCTATTTGGAAGAACAGCTTCAGAAGCTTGACCATCCGGATCATTATCCCCTGTCCGTTGTCATGCTGGATGTAAATGGTCTGAAATTGATCAACGATGCCTTCGGACATGCCATGGGAGACCGGGTTTTAAAGAGGGCAACGCAAATCCTTCAGAAGCTTTGCCGATCCCAGGATATCATCGCCCGTTATGGTGGAGATGAATTTGTGATAATGCTGCCGAAGATGAGTTATGATGAAGTGGATCTGCTCCTGCAGCGCATGACAGAGCACTTTCAGAAGGAAAGTGTGGGCAGTGTGGCAATATCCGTCTCCGGCGGCTGCAGTACCAAGCAGGATGAGACACAGGAGATGGGAGATATCCTAAAGATGGCCGAAGACCATATGTATCGGCGCAAGCTCTCCGAAAGCAAGAGCATGAGATATAAGACCGTGGAAATCATCTTAAAGACGCTTCATGAGAAAAGTGAGCGGGAAAAACTCCATTCGGAGGGAGTAAAAATGATCAGCGAGGCCATAGGAGCTGCCATGGGCTTTAGTCTGGAGGATATCCGGGAGCTGGGGACAGCAGGGCTGATGCATGATATCGGTAAGATAGCCATTGATTTGAGTATTCTTGATAAGCCGGATATGCTAAACATTTCCGAGCGCATTGAGATTGAGCGCCATCCGGAGCAGGGGTATCAAATCTTGCGGTCAATCACTGATTTTGCAAAGCTGGCGGAATATGTTCTGGCACACCATGAGAGATGGGATGGAACCGGATATCCGGGAAGGCTGAAGGGAGAAGAGATACCACTAAAAGCGCGTATTATCTCAATTGCGGACTCTTACCATGCAATGGTTAACGACAGGCCCTACCGCAAAGCACTCAGTAAGCGGCAGGCGCTGGAGGAGCTGCAGCGCAATTCAGGAACCCAATTCGACCCCGTGCTGGTATCTCTGTTTATTGAGAAGGTAGCAGATAATTTGTAAATTACAGGCCCTGTCCGGGGAGAGTGTTTTTCCTCTCTTCGGACAGGGCCTGTTGAGATGATCGGGACCGACCATCGCATGCTATTACTTTTTGCGTGCGGAGATAAGCAGCATCATGGGTCTTCGCAGCTCATTCTCCATTCCTTCAACGGTGCGGAGCAGATGCTCCTCCGGCTTGGGTTCGATTAAACCGGTGATCTCGAAGCCCTCCCGGATCAGGCTGTTAATATAGGTGGTCAGTGTTTTATGGTACTTAACCACTTCTTCTCCCAGGAATACGGCCTCCCGCTTTCCTTCGATAAAATATTGATCCACAGGCCAGTGTAAAGGGCTGCCCTGCTCGTCATAAAACCAGTCCTGCCTGCCTTGGGCGGTAAAGACCGGATGCTCCACGGAAAATACAAAGCTGCCGCCGGGAACGAGGCATTTGCCGATTTTGCGAAGGACATCCTCGAAGGAGAGGATGTAGTGGAATGCCAGGGAGCTGATTACAATATCAAAAGAATGATCGGGGAAATCAATATCTTCGATGGGCATGCACAGATACCGGATATTCTCCGATACAGTTTTATTTTTGGCCTCCATTAGCATCTTGGCGGAGATATCGATACCGGTTACCGAACTTGCACCGTTTTCCACGGCATACCGGCAATGCCATCCAAAGCCGCAGCCTAGGTCCAGTACATTCTTCCGGTGAAAGT
Source organism: Bacillota bacterium (assembly GCA_023423045.1). Classification (GTDB taxonomy): domain Bacteria; phylum Bacillota; class Clostridia; order Lachnospirales; family Lachnospiraceae; genus Mobilitalea. Next base: position 120,976 of record JAFAGA010000024.1, read on the forward strand.
CAGGAAACATTTTCCTTAGTTCATGCCATTCGCCGGCACCCTCAAGTCCGTGCCTGGAGCGGTCCATATTACTGTATTTGCTGAAAAAGTCTGAATTATCATATTTGTTTTCTTTCATAACGGCCTCCGTTGTTTTCTTGCTATTTCGCATTCGTTATTGCACAATTATAATATAAATGAGCTATAATTACCAGTTCATTTTGTTGTGCCGATACCGCCGGTATCCGTACGTCGCTATTCCTATATCGGGAGCGGCGGAAAAGGGTTCACAAAAAAGGAATTGTCCATATAAGTCTTGATGCACGAACGTACGTATGGTAGAATGGGAGGAAGAAATTGTGGAATGAAACGAGTAGGTCAGGAGGCGCCGGAATGGATCTGTTACAGGGACTAAATGAAGAACAAAGACAGGCAGTTACATCAACCGAAGGGTATGTAAGAGTGATTGCCGGGGCCGGATCCGGGAAGACAAGGGCCCTTACTCACCGGTTTGCGTATCTGGTGAATGAGCTTGGAATATCGGCCTCGAATATTCTTTGTGCAACTTTTACCAATAAAGCCGCAGGTGAGATGAAACGCCGTATCCGAAGCATGATCGGCGATAATGACGGAGGGTATATCAGTACTTTTCATGGATTTTGCCTTCAGGTTCTGAAGGAGGAGATACATGCGCTGCATTATCCTAAGAACTTCATTATTATAGATACGGAGGATATCAATTCCATTCTGCATATGATCTTTGAGGACATGGGATTGAACTCGAAGAATTATACCTTTCCCACACTCATGGAGAAATTCGCGCAGCGTAAGGATAAGGAGCCGTACATTGAGGATATGCTGGCCACGGACCATGAGGTGTTGAAGGAAAAGTTTCTGCAGGCAGAAAAGCAGGAGGATGCCTTGTTCTACCGGTATTTGTATGAGCAGAAAAAATGCTTTGCTCTGGATTTTGAGGACTTAATTAACTTTGTACTCTATCTGTTTGAACAGCATGAGGAAATCCGCCAAAGATGGCAGCAGCGTCTGGAATATATCATGGTGGATGAGTTCCAGGATGTGAATATCAAACAGTACGGGTTGGCCCGGATACTCAGCGGCTATCATCATAATCTGTTCATTGTCGGCGACCCGGATCAAACCATATACTCCTGGCGGGGAGCCGGTGTGGAGCATATTCTGAATTTTGATCAGGAATTTCCCCGTGTCAAAACAATTCTTATGGATAAGAATTACCGGTCCACCCCGAACATCATTCAGGCCTCTAATTCTCTTATTACGAAGAATAAAAAGAGGATGGATAAGAAGCTGATTGCGATGAAACAGACCGATATTCCGGTGCTCTATCATCATTCAAAAACAACTGCGATGGAGGCTGACTGGATTGCGAAACAGATTGCATCCCTTAAGGATGAGGGCATAAAATTGAGGGATATTGCAATATTGTACCGGTCCCATTTTCTGTCCAGAAGCCTGGAAGAGATGTTCATTAAGCAGGGCATCCCCTATACCATTTACAGCGGCATCGAATTCTACCGGCGCAGGGAGATTAAGGATGTGTTATGCTATCTGAGGATGCTGGTGAACGCAGATGATATCTCCTTCATCAGAGTAGTGAACCTGCCAAAGCGTAATATTGGAGAGCGCCGGATGGCATTTCTTAAGAATTATGCCGGTGAGCATAACTGTACCCTGTATTATGCGCTGCAGCAAAACCTGGAGGAGGATCTGATTGCAAAGACAAGGGCGAAGGAGTTTGTGGCCCTGGTGGAGAAGTACCGGACGCTCTATGAGCATCGGAAGCTTTCCGAGCTGCTGTCCGATGTGTTAAATGAAAGCGGATACGAAGCCCTGTTAAGGACCGGCGGCGAGCAGGAACGCCTGGATAATCTGGCGGAGCTGAAGCAGTCCATCTATGAATACGAGAGGGATTCGGGTGAGGAGTGTTCTCTGCCCGACTATCTGAACCGGATTGCATTATATACGAATTTGGATCAGACAGAGAAGGCCGATGCGATTCAGATGATGACCATACATAATGCCAAGGGACTGGAGTTTCCTTATGTATTTGTCTGCGGGCTGAATGAGGGAATATTTCCGAGCAAGCATGTGGATACGCAGGATAAGATGGAGGAGGAGAGAAGGCTTGCCTATGTGGCATTTACCAGGGCGGAGCGGGCGCTCTTTCTAAGTGATGCGGAGGGAATCAATTATGACAGCTCCTTTCGATACCCTTCCCGTTTCATCTTTAATATTGAAAAGGAATATTTGAATTATACCGTGGAGCTTGAGGGGCGGTTGGCCGAAGAGACGGGCTTTTATATCGAGCAGAGTGAAAGGAAGCTGGCAGGAGGCTCCCTCCGCCATCCGGCTGGAACCAGGATACGGCACAGCGTATTCGGAACCGGGCTGATATTGGCCTTGAATGAGGAGGCTTCCTGTTATCTTGTTCAATTCGATTCGATGGAGACAACCAGGAACATCAGCTTTAAGATTAGGCTGGAAGCGGTGGAAAATACAGAAAATAGGGGAGAAGATTAATGAGGACTCAATGGAATAATTTTGGATACCGTTTTGGAAAAAGGATACTTCTCATGGGGATGGCATTACTTATGCTGTTCCTTATGTTGCCGAAAACGGCAGCCGCCGATGAGAAGGAGCAAAAAAAGACATTAACCATACTGTTTACCCATGATCTGCACGATAATCTGCTGCCCTTCCAGTCCGTCAGTGATGGCAGGGTGGCAAAGTACGGGGGCTATGCAAGGCTAAAGACGGCAATCGATGCCCAGCGGGAGATTGATCCGGAGGCGGTGCTTGTGGATGGAGGGGATTTCTCCATGGGAACCCCCTTTCAGACCATATTCGATACCGATTCCCCCGGGCTCCTTTTGTTGGGCGCCATGGGCTATGATGCCACAACCTTCGGGAATCATGAATTTGATTACCGGCCTGCCGGCCTGACAGCCAGCCTGATCTCGGCGGCTCAAAGCGGCATGGAGACGCCTTCCATCGTGGAGTCCAACCTTGGTTTTCCCGTGGATGAAACCGGCAATATGGCCGAAAACCTGGTTCAGCTTAAGGAAGCGATGGAGGAATATGGTGTATATGATTATACCGTAGTGGAGCGAAATGGAATTAAGGTGGGTATCTTTGGCGTAATGGGTGAGGAGTCAGCTTCCATGGCGCCGATGAGTGAGGTGATATTCACAGATGAAGTGGAACAGGCCAAAAGAGTGGTAAAGGAACTGAAGGAAAAGGAGAAGGTGGATTTTATCCTGTGCCTGTCCCATTCCGGAACCAAGGCGAACCCTAAGGAATCAGAGGATGAAATCCTGGCGAGGGAGGTCCCGGAGATCAATCTGATTGTCAGCGCACATACCCATACTATTTTGAAGCAGCCGATTATATCAGAAAATACGGTAATCGGCAGTGCCGGAAGCTACGGTAAATATTTGGGGCGCGCTATGATGACCCAAAATACGGAAGGTATCTGGGAGCTTGTGCAATATGAGCTGATTCCCATTGAACAGAGCCTGGCGGAGAATGAAGAGATTGCAGAATTGGTGGAAGAATATAAGAAAAAGGTTCAGACAAATTATTTTGATGATTTTGATCTGGAATATGACCAGGTAGTAGCTGCTTCAACCATTCAATTCCAAACCCCGGATGAGCTGTCCGTGCTTCATGGGGAAGCGACGATTGGGAATCTGATCAGCGATGCCTACCGGTACGCTGTGAAGCAGGCGGAGGGTGAGGCTTATGTTCCTGTGGATGCGGCCATAGTACCTTGCGGAACCATACGGGATACAATCTTTAAGGGAGAGGTTACGACATCCAATGCCTTCAGCATCAGTTCCCTGGGAATTGGGGCGGACAAAAAACCGGGCTATCCGCTGATCAGTGTCTATTTGACGGGAAAAGAGCTTAAGACCGCCTGCGAGGTGGATGCTTCCATTACGCCATTGATGCCGGAAGCCCAGCTGTACATGTCCGGTATCAAATTTACTTTTAACCCGAATCGGCTTATATTCAATAAGGTTATTAAGGCTGAGCTGATGAAGGAAGATCAGACGACGGAAGAAATTGATGATAATAAGCTGTACCGCGTGGTCTGCAATCTTTATTCGGCCCAGATGCTCTCCATTGTAGGTGATAAATCCTATGGACTGATGTCCATCGTTCCCAAGGATCAGGAGGGGAATACCATTACTGATTTTGAAAAGCAGATTATATATCATACTTCGGGAAAAGAAAAGACCGAGCTGAAAGAATGGTATGCGGTGGTGCAGTACCTGCAGTCCTTTGACAAAGAGGATGGTGCAGCACGGATACCGGCATCTTACGGGGCGGCCCAGGGGAGAAAGATAATTGATCCGAGCCGCAATATCATGGCCGTATTAAGAAATCCCAACCAGATCGGAATCGCTGTCTACGGCATAGTGGTATTGCTGGTTATACTGTCCGTGTTGATAATACGCAGGATTACTCGTAAGAGTGCCCGTAAGATTACCCGTAAGGGCACAAGCGGAGGGAAAAAGCGTAGAACTTCTTAGGTATTTGAATTGAATTGAAAAGGTAAAGGAGTTGGCAGGTTATGTCCCAATATGATATTATAACACCGGCAGAGGTTCCGTCCCCGTCAAACCAGAATAGGATGGGGATCATGGGGTGCCGGCTGGGATGCGGTGCCTGCTGCATCGCTCCATCCATCTCTTCACCCATACCGGGCATGCCGGAGGGAAAACCCGCAGGGGTACGCTGCATTCAGCTGTCGGAGGATAATCTATGCAGGATTTTTAGTTCTCCGCGGCGCCCCCGGGTCTGTGCCAGTCTAAAGCCTTCCCCGGAGATGTGCGGGGAAGATGACCGGGCAGCAATGGAATATCTCACGAAGCTGGAAAAAGAAACATCATGCCAGAGCTGAGAGCTTCAGAACATAAATAACAGTAAAAATGACGGGTAACCTGCTCCCTTGGCTATGTACAGTACTTTACTCTGTGCCAGAGCCAAGGGAAGGTTACCCGTCTTATTGGATAAATGAATTTTCTGATAACTTATTATACGGGAACATAATTCATCTTTCTGAATTATACCGTCTTAACACTGGAGCATAAATCACATTTGAGGTATCTGCTCAAACGCTTTTCAAAATCCAGTAACTCTACATCAATTAGATCGAAAATTTGCTCCTCCACTGTGTCCGCCACCGGGGCACCCATGCATCTCCAGGCATAGTGCTGTGCGATATGAATGCAGGAAACCAGCTCATGATTGATAATGCAGCGGTCTTCCGGCCGGTGATGATAGGCGGCTATCTCGTACATTGGGAAGGGAAGATCCCATAAATCAATGAAATGACCTCCGATTTCCTGATGCTGCATCTGATATTCATTTTGGTCAAGCTGGACATAATCCACCATAGTCAGATCTTCATCCAATAATCCCTGATTCTGTAATCCTTTGATCATGAGGATCAACCCGATATTATGCATCAATCCGGCGAACATGGAGGCCTCGGGAGGCTGTTTGTGGAAGAAGGCCTCATAGAGGAAGAGGAAAATACGATTCGTCAGGTATGCATGCTTCCAGAGTATCTCCGGTTCGTCTGTTTCATCCCCATCCTTTTTGTCAGAGTTGATAATACAGGCACAGTGCAGGAAGCTTTTCAGATTATGCAGCCCGATATAATTTGACATCTGCCGGACCGTATTAGGCATTACTCCGTATACGGCGGATTTTCCGACTTGGAGGAGAAGGGAGGAGAGACTGGGATCCTGTTCCATCTCGCCGATCAAAGCTTCCATATTCTCTTCTTCGATTAAGGAAATCATTTTCTCATAATTTGCAGGCATGCAGCTGCTGCAGCCCATTTGGTCTATCATATCCATCAAATCCTTGGAATTAAGCAGGAAATCGTCTGCAAAAAGCCGGTTGATATTCTCCAGCAGCTCGTTATTATTCCAGGGCTTAAATACATATAGCTTGGCTACATTATGGAGTAAAGCCCGGAACATGGATTTCTCTTCGGCATAGCCGCTTAGGATGACACGGATAATTTTCGGGTATTTCTCTTTGATGGAGCTTAAAAGCTGATAGCCATCGAGTAATGGCATACGCATGTCGCTGATTACCATATCAATATCCGTAGCTTCAATCAGCTTCAATGCTTCCATGCCATTTTCCGCCGTATAGATTTCATAATCCGTCTCTAAAAACATTCTCGACAGAGCCTTTAAGATCTGCACTTCGTCGTCAACAATTAAAATTTTCTTCATACCCTCTTCATCCTTTCATTTTTGTGAAGTCACTGTCCTTCGAAGGAAAAACTAATTACAAGATTGCCGTCCTTGTCTAGTATCTTGAGTGTAATAAAGTATAGGTCATATATTTTGTTTTTTAACAACTAATGCTTATGCTGTCGGTAGGATGGGCAGGGTGATCAGAAAGGTTGCGCCCTTGCCAAATTCACTTTTTACATCAATGGAGCCGTTATGTTTATTAACAATAATATCATAGGATATGCTCAGGCCGAGCCCTGTTCCCTTGCCGATTTCTTTGGTGGTAAAGAAGGGCTCAAACAGCTTAAGAATATTCTCCTCCGGGATTCCCGGACCGTCATCGATGAACCAGATAAGAATCTGCTGATCCACCCTTCTGGCAATTACCTTGATTAAGCCAAGCTCTGAGCGTTCTTGCGACCGGATTGCCTGTGCGGCGTTGAGGAGGATGTTGACAAATACCTGCCCCAGCTGGATTCGGTTACAGTAGAGTACGATGTCATCCGGCACATCCAGATCGACATCAGCCACATATTTTACTTCGTTGCGGGTGATGAGGATGATTTGGGAAAGCAAATCCAACAACACATTGTTATTTTTCTCATTATCCCGGGAGGAACGGGTAAACATCCTTAAGGATTGAACAATCTCCGTAATCCTATGCATACCGCCCATGGAATCAGTGAAGATATCCTCCAGGTCGCTCAGGATTAAGTCAATCTTCAGAGCCTTATATTTGTCGCGTAATTCGGTTTTGTACCTGTGTAAATCCGGCTGCTCCGAAGTTTCCCTGTCATTTATTCTATCTTGTACAAAAGTAAGAAATTCTATAACACGGTTGAAATATTTTCGGAGAATATCAAAATTACTGCTGACAAAACCCATGGGATTGTTGATTTCATGGGCGATCCCGGCGGCCAGCTGCCCGATGGCGGCCATCTTTTCCGACTGGACCAGGCTGAACTTGGCTTCCGTAAGTTCCGCATTCATCTCTTTTAATTCTTCGTTCTGCTTTCGTGTTGTCTCAATCAGGGCTTTCAGATGGTTGGAGCTATTCTTTGATTCAATGGCTACCTTGAGGCGGGCATTCAGTTCAATCACATTGATGGGTTTATTAATGTAGTCAAAAGCACCCAGCTCAAAGCATTTCTTGTAGCTTTCCAGATCATCCAGGGAGGTGAGCATGATGATTGGCATATCGTCATACCTGGAATCTGACTTTAAGTGGGAGAGTAAATCCATACCGTTGATCGCTGGCATAAGAATGTCTAGTATCAGTATGTCAATCTGGTTCTCTGTCAGCAGGGTTTCAACCTGGGCAGGGTCACTGCATAGAAAGATTTGTGTGATATCCGGGATATCCTCCAAGTAGTCCCTGGCTATGGCAAGGTTGAGTTGACTGTCATCGACCACAAGTACCTTCATATTTTAGTCTCCATTCCTGGGTGGGATGATAAGATTTGAGCATCAAAAGTACTTTCTGTGCTATTTTTAATTCATAGGTTCTACAAGATATTGCTTTGTAAGCAAGTTTTTAATCAATACCCGGTATTAAAGCATGTGCTTCACACCTTTTGATGCTTAAGCCGTATCATTGTTTATACAATTATATCAAATGAAAGAAAATATTTCAACTAAAGATGTGCAGTTTAACAAAAAATGGTGTGCTATAATTTTATCTTATGTAACAATGTCACAAAGATTGACTAAAAAATAACAGAGTTGCCCTTGACATTAATATCATAATATCGTAATATTTGAATATAGTAATATTGATTGGATGCCAAAGCGACAAAGGTGCCGCTCCGATGCGCATTTTTGATATCTTAGCTATGATTAAATATTCTGAGGAGAGCAGGGATGATATGGAGATGAATTTTAACGAATATAATAAAACAGCGGAATTACTTAAGACAATAGCCCATCCGGTCAGATTGTGCATTATTAAAGGCCTGCTGGAGAAGGGGGAGTGCAATGTAACCTATATGCAGTCCTGTCTGGGTACACCGCAATCAACGGTATCGCAGCATATCCAGAAGCTGAAAGCGGCCGGAATTATTGAGGGACGCAGGAGCGGGCTGGAGATCTATTACAGGGTGAAGAGCGATAAGGTAGCAGCGCTGATGCGGCTGATGTTTTCTGAGAATGGAGAAACAAAAGCAGAATAATATAATTATGCGGGGCGAGGATGACCCCAGTGATAATGATGGAGGGATAAGGAATGAGTAAAAAAGTATTGATTGTAGGCGGTGTGGCTGGCGGAGCATCTGCGGCAGCCAGGTTGAGAAGGTTGGATGAGACAGCCCAGATCATCATGTTTGAACGGGATGAATATATCTCCTTTGCGAATTGCGGCCTGCCCTATTATATCGGTGAGAGCATTAAGGAAAGGGAAAAGCTCCTGGTTCAGACACCGGAAGCCATGAAGGCGAGATTCAATATTGATGTGCGAAACAACAGTGAGGTAACGGGGATCAACCCGGCAAATAAGACGGTTACGGTCAATTCCAAGGCAAGGGGAAGCTATGAAGAAGCCTATGATTATCTCATACTCTCTCCCGGAGCAAGAGCATTGAGACCGAACATTCCAGGGATTGAGAGCGACAGGATCTTTACTCTGAGAAATATCCCGGATACAGATAAAATGAAAGCCTATGTGGATAAAAAAGGAGTGGAGAGCGCCATAGTAATCGGCGGCGGTTTTGTGGGTGTAGAGATGGCGGAAAACCTGAGAGAGCGCGGGCTTGGGGTAGCACTGGTTGAAGCGGCACCCCATATTCTTGCCCCCTTTGATTCGGATATGGTGGTCCTTCCTGAGAAGGAGCTGGTGGAGAACGGAATTGGCCTTCATCTGAATGACGGTGTGAAGAGCTTTCGTGAAATCGGTAACCAGGTGGAGGTTACCTTGAACAGCGGCACTGCCTTAAGTGCGGATATGATCGTACTGGCCATCGGTGTTGCCCCGGATACGGCATTTCTTAAGGACAGCGGAATCGAGCTCGGGCCCAGGGGACATATTCTTGTCAATGACCGGATGCAGACCAATGTAGACGGCATCTATGCGGTAGGAGATGCCATCGAGGTGGTGGACTATGTGACCAAGGCAAAGACTGCGATACCGCTTGCAGGGCCTGCCAATAAGCAGGGCAGAATAGCGGCAGATAATGTGGCAGGGTTGAAATCCTCCTTCAAGGGCTCCCAGGGCACCTCCATCCTTAAGGTCTTCGGGCTGACGGCAGCCAGTACCGGTTCAAATGAAAGAACACTTCAAAGATTAAATATAGACTATAAAGCAATTACCATACACCCGGTATCCCATGCCTCCTATTATCCCGGAGCCATGCCCATGACCCTGAAGCTGATCTTCCATGAGGACGGAAGAGTTCTTGGAGCTCAGGGGGTGGGCTATGATGGTGTGGATAAACGAATTGACGTCATTGCGACGGTTATCCGCCTGAACGGTACCGTCCAGGATCTGACAGAGTTGGAGCTGTCCTATGCACCTCCCTTCTCCTCAGCAAAGGATCCGGTGAACATGGCAGGCTTTGTTGCCCAGAATATACTGGAGGGCAGAAGCCATACGGCGACCTGGAGTGAGGTAAGAGAGCTGCCCGAGGAAGATTATATCCTGGTGGATGTCCGCAGCGAGGAAGAATACGGAAGCGGTCATGTGGAGGGTGCCATAAATATCCCGGTGGACAGCCTGAGAGAGCGTCTGTCTGAGCTGGATAAGGATAAAACAATTGTGGAATACTGCCAGGTAGGGCTTCGCGGCTATGTTGCGGACCGAATCTTAAGCCAGAACGGATACCGTGTTCTCAATGTTACCGGCGGATACAGGACGGCAGCCGCACTTCGGTTTGATCCCGATAAAACAGAGGATGTGAGCAAGCCGTCCGCTGCGGCAGGAGTGAGGCATACGGTAATTGATCCGGATACCCAGGCAGTAAAGGTGGAAACGGGTCAGAGTGCAGGCTTTGATAAAGTTCTGGATGCCTGCGGCTTATGCTGCCCGGGACCGTTGATGCAGGTAAAGGCTTCCCTGGCGGATATGGAAGAAGGGCAGATACTTAAGGTCAACGCCACGGATCCGGGTTTTTATGAGGATATCAAAGCCTGGTGCAAGCGTACCAACCATGAGTTATTGGAGGTGACGAAGGCAGGAGGTAATATTACCGCATTGATCAGGAAATGCAGGCGGGATGAAACAGTGAACCAGCACAATCTGCTTTCAGAGGTCAAGGATAACAAGACCATGGTAGTCTTCAGCGGTGATCTGGATAAAGCCATTGCATCCTTTATCATTGCCAATGGTGCGGCGTCCATGGGGAAAAAGGTAACGATGTTCTTTACCTTCTGGGGACTTAACATTCTGCGCAAGCCGGAGAAGGCCAGAGTAAAGAAAGGCATGATGGATCGCATGTTCGGAGTAATGATGCCGCGGGGCAGCAGGAAGCTGAAGCTGTCCAAGATGAATATGATGGGCATGGGCGGCAAGATGATCCGCATGGTTATGAAGAATAAGAATATATCCTCCCTGGAGGAATTAATCCAATCGGCAATTGACAGCGGAATTGAGATTGTAGCCTGCCAGATGTCCATGGATGTCATGGGGCTCAAGAAGGAGGAATTGATCGACGGAGTAAAAATCGGCGGTGTAGGTTATTATCTTGGGGAAGCGGAGGATTCAAACATTAACCTGTTTATCTGATCCGTGGGCCGGTAGACTATCAGGATTGGTGGAGCGGCGATCAAAACATAAGAAAGGAAGAATAAGAAGTTAAAGCATAAGAAGTAAAGCATAAGAAGTAAGCATAAGGATCAGAACAGGGAGCGGCGTTCACTCACGAAGAGGTACGCCGCTTCTGTCAGTATTACTTCCTTATTCTTTTACAACCGGGAACCATAGTTCATAGGTGTAATCCTCTTTTGGAAAATCATAGTCAAAATATACTTCCACATCCGGAATAGAATTGTCCGCACGCCTGTATCCGGAAGAGGGAAACCACTCCTGCCATATCCGATTAACAAGGTCCATGAGGGCTCCTTCCCCTTCAAATACTGCCCATGTGGCTTCCGGCACCGGAAGTTCATCTAGTCCAGGCACCTGGGAATTTGCAGTGGATACGGCGATGTAATAGTCAAATTGATGTTCGCCATCAAAGTTTGCACATACCCCCAACAGCCCTTTTGGTTCACCGGTGGCCTGCCTGATGATTTTATCATAGGTTTCTTTAGGCAGGTCACGCCAAAACATAGGGATAAGATTCTCCTGGGCACTGTTATAAAACACTTTTTTCGCACCCATGATTTTGAATGCCGGTTTTTTCTCAATTCTGCATTTCATACGGTTCTCTCCTTTTAATGTGATTTGAAAGGAGATACGTGGATATGAGGAAATAAAGATGCCGCGGCTTCTTGCATATTGAGGAGATACCTTATGCTGATTTTGAAATGCTCTGTTAAATGCTGTCGGTGAAGAATATCCATACTTTATTGCAATGTCAATAATCTTTTCATTGCTGTTTTGCAATTCCAATGCTGCAAGCGAAAGACGCCGGCGCCTGATGTATTCGCTTAATGGAACTCCCGTTATAACGAAGAACATATTCGATAAATCATTGCGGCTGCAGAACGCTAATTTCGCAGCATAATTAAAGTCGATCTCATCACTCAAATGTGCCTCAATATAGTCAAGTGCCCGGTTCAATCTTGTATTCCAATCCATCCAGCTCCCTCCCTTCATTAACAATTATAAGAGGAGTTCAGAGCTATGTCCTCTCATATATCACACAAATGTGAGAGTTTACTCCTATAAAATAACGGAATTATCTCACCCATAAGTTTCTTTGATTCTACCAGAAAATTAGTGGATATTCAATCTTAGTTGAAGGGATGTCCACCGCATGCTATCTTTCAAACCATATCCGTGGTAAAATGCTAACATAATATCTATGGGGGTAATAATTGTATGAAAATAGATCGGCTGATCGCCATAACAATGTACTTGCTGAACCGAGAGACTGTAAGCGCATCCGCCCTTGCTGAGCGGTTTGAGGTTTCAAAGCGCACGATTCAAAGGGATATAGAAACGCTCAATCAAGCAGGAATTCCCATTGTTTCAACTTACGGCTCTGACGGAGGTTACGAAATAATGGACGGCTTCAAGCTCACCAAGCAAATTGCCGGAGTGGATGATTATCTGAATATCATCATTGCTCTTAAAGGATTGAGTTCGGCGTATGATAACGAAAAGATTAATCAAACCCTGGAGAAAGCCCTTACGGCCATGCAGGGCGGTGAGCAGCGGATATTTATTGACTTTACCGTTGCACGGGAAAGAGCAGGGGTAAACGAGTACCTCAAGACGATTGAAAAGGCAATCTACGATCAGGCACCCTTACTTATGGAATATACCAATGCTGAAAATATACGGTCAGAGCGGATTATTGAACCATTAGCGCTTTCTTACCAATGGTATGCGTGGTATGTGTTCGCGTATTGTCCGGTCCGGCAGGATTATAGATTATTTAAGCTGTCGAGAATATCCGGTTGCCGGCCTGCCGGCGGTTCATTTTCAAAAAAACATAATCAGGTAGAGACATTGATGAAAAGTACCTTGGAGCAGGATAAAAGGAAATATTACAATATTAAATTACACTGTAAAAAAGAAATCCGCCGGCAGGCAGTGGAATATTTAAGTTCTGATATTATTGAGGAATATGACAACGGTGATTTTTTGCTCCAGCTTCATGTGCCGTTTGAACGTATGTGGTTTTCGCTGTTGTTAGGCTTTGGAAATCAGATCGAGGTGGTTGAGCCCCAGGAATTGAAAACAATGCTCAGGCAAAAGGCACAGGAAGTTTTAGAGATCTATTGAATGGTGACATACTGATGTCGCCATTGCTGTGTTATCCTTTTTATGAAAGGGGATGACAATTATGAAATTTTATACGGAAAAAGATTTGGCATTATGCGGATTGGCTTGTGTTTTGTGCAGCAGCGAGGATTGCCCCGGCTGTAAAGCACGCGGATGTAAAGAAGAAAGTGATTGCTCCGTCTATCGATGTACTACGACAAGAGGGCTGGACGGTTGTTATCAATGCAGTGATTTTCCCTGTGACGAGAGGATGCTGCAAGGATTAAGAAACAGGGCGTTTAACCGATACGCAAAGCAATATGGGAAGGAAGCATTGCTCAATCGGCTGGAAATCAATAATCGCAACGGGATTATATATCACAAGCCGGATGGATTAAAAGGTGATTACGACTTACCTGAAACCGAAGAAGAGATTCTACGTCTAATTCATTTCGGCACTCACGACCCTTATGATAAATGCCCTATATTGGAAACGGAGCTTTTCACTTTTCAGCTTGTGCAGATGGAGGATGCGGAAGATTTATTTGAATGTTATTCGGACCTGCGAAGGACGGAGATTTTTACCGCAGACAAATACATACGTGATTTCCGATATCAAAAGCTTGAAGATATGAAGGAATGCATTCGCTTTTGGCTTGAGGAATACCACAATCGGGTATACATCAGGTTTTCTATTCTTTGTAAGAAAACAAATCGCGCGATTGGGACAATTGAAATGTTCAATGCATCGGGGCATCTTGCCGGCAGTGATACTTTGGGAATCCTTCGCCTTGACCTTGCTCCGCAGTATGAAAAACAGACATACATTGAAAAAATACTGGAACTTGGTATTTCTTCATTTTATGGACTTTGGAGTGTAAAGCATATTGTTATATTGGCGATCCCTTCAGCGAAGGAACGTATCTCCGCACTGGAGGAATTGGATTTTGAGCCTTTTCGTTGGCCAAATGCCGAGCGGGAACATTATTGGATACATAATAAGGGATAAAGCCGTATGGATGCTGAACGTTATCTGCTATTGCACTGCTTGACTGCTTTTAATACAGGCATTGACATATAGGCATGGGAGATGATTTTTTAGAAAAGTAATAAAAGTAAAAGCAATATCTTTAAATAGAGTATCTTCAAATGATAACTTTATTTTCAAATAATATCCTTCAATAAAATTTTATGATAGTGTCCCTTGAGGATTTTCTATATGATAATTATATCTGTATGGAGTTCAGCTAATTGGCAGTGCAGCGCATACAGACATAATTGATATACAGGAGAACTTCAGGGGATATTATTTATGCGCCAAGAAAGAAGTTATGGTTCGGATACTTCTGTCATCGGCATAGATTATAGGGACAGGTATTAATAAGCCGTTACATGGCCGCTATCCGGTCATGTTGGAGCAGGGCAAAAATCTATATTTTTATTTTTGCCTAGTGGAAAGTATAGGGGGATATGATATAATGAAAGCGGAATGAGGAAATGGAAGCTTGCCTGCGATTTTCGATTGGAGCAACAAGATCATGAACGCGGTGTATGTTCATGATGTAATGAAAGTGTAGTGAGTGCTGCAAGCCTGCTCGTGAGTACGTGATTGGAGCAACAAGGTTACGAAACACGGTCTTTGTTATGATCAAATAAACTGGAAGCAACATGAATATTCAGGAGAAGAAGCGATGCTTAATCATAGAAAGTTTAAATTGAAGAGAATAACTGCAATTCTGATGATGCTGGTACTGGCTTTTATTCCGATTCGCGCCTCCGGTGAGGTGGCACCGATTGAGGAAGCCCAGGAGGAGATTGAGAACATTTCTCAGGAGGAGATGGAGGTTCTGGAGAAGCTCTTTATGATCTCCAAGGAAATGGATGCCATCCGGCAGGAGGAAGACAGGATAAAGGAAGAGATTGCCGGGATTATGGAGCAGATTGCAAGCCTGGAGGAAACCATCCGGAAGATGCAGTCGGATTATGATGTGAAGCTTGGGGTGTTGGAGCAGGTGCTGATCTATTATCAGCGGGGAGGTCCGGCAACCTATCTTGAAATATTGCTGAATGCGGAGAGCTTTACTCAATTTCTTAAAAGTCTGAACGTTCTTAAGGATATCTCCCATAATGTGGGCGAATTACTGACCTCTCTTGAGGAGGGAAGAATTGCGTTACAGGAAGAGAAACGGCAGATGGATGAGAAAATGGCGATGCTCCGGGAGAAGCAGGAGGAGCTGGAGCGAAAGTGGATGGAGCGGGAGCAGGCAAAGATAAAGCAGGAGGATTATCTGTCCGGACTGAAAGAGAAGCGGGTGTATTATGAGGAACAGCTTCAACGGCTGGAACTGTTATGGGAGAACTGCAAGGAGCTGTTTCAGAATATTGTTGCCGAAACAACCAGAATCATAGGAGAAGGCTATTTTACCGCCGAGGACCTGAATCTTGGTATGGGGCTGTTTGCATTGCCCGGTTCAATCCGGGAAGATACCTTTAATCGGGTGTTAAATGATAATTCGGATATGACGGAGACCTATTTCTATTTTCATGATGGTGAGGTTACGATTGAGGTACCGGAGCTGCAATTGGTATTGCAGGGCAATTTCTTCATAGCCGGAGAGTACGCGATACAGTACGAGGTGACTTCCGGAACCTTTTATGAATTGCCCCTGGATGAGGTATCCATTGCAAGACTGTTTGAAAAGGGGTCGTTAGTCATGGATTTTAATGCGATTGCCGGTGATATGGGGACGATTGATTTTGCCCTTCAGGAGGTAGAAAGCAGGGAGGGAAGCCTGGCATTTATTATTAAGTTGAAGTGGTAGGAACGGGAAGCTTGGGAGATATGGGAGCGCCCATTGCGATACGGCTGCCTGCAGTATCCAGGTAATGACTTGCATATACGGAGCTTGTGCAGGATTAAAAGCAGCAGGATTGGAGGTAAACATGATAGAGGCACGAAATGTATCATTAGTCTATCCAGATGGTACCAGAGCATTGAATAATATCAATTTGAAGATAGAGCCGGGAGAGCTGGTATTTGTCACAGGGCCCAGCGGCTCCGGGAAGACCAGCTTGTTAAAGCTTCTGATCGGCATGGAGCATTCCAGCCAGGGAGAGTTAAAGGTTTTGAAGCAGGAGATGACGAGGGGAAAGGAAGCCAGGATTCGCAGGCTGCGTAAAATGATGGGGCCGGTGTTTCAGGAGTTTAAGCTGATTGAAGGAAGGACAGCCCTGGAGAATGTCATGATGGGAATGCGTTTTCTGGGGATCTCTCCGCGCAAGGTCAAAGAAGAGGCAAAGAATGCTCTAATAAGGGTTGGACTGGAGAATAAGATACATAACCAGGTGGAAAATCTGTCCTGGGGCCAGGCGCAGCGGGTTGCCATAGCCCGGGCAGTTGCAAGAAAGCCGGCGCTGATTCTGGCCGATGAGCCTACGGGTAATCTGGATCATGAAAATGCAGTCAATATATTGGAGCTGTTAACAGCCTTTAAGGATAGCCGTACTACGGTAATTATCACAACTCATGCGACACATCTGATTGAGGATTATAAGGATGCAACCTTTGTATCCGTCGATAATGGAGAGATAGAAGTTCGGAAGGGAAAGCAGGAGGAGTAGCCATGCAGTATGGTATTGATACGCCGCGGGCACTATGGAGGTAACGATGAAGACATTTTTCTATAATATAGGATACTTTATCCTTGAGGCATTACGGACGATTCGCTTCAGTGCTCTGTCTAATTTCTTTTCCGTAATCGGAACCGGACTGATACTGTTTCTTCTTGGAATTGTATTGATTGGCTGGTCCGTGGGAGATAAAATCGTGCAGACACTGGAGCAGGAAGCAGAAGTCAGTGCCTACGTTACGGATGCCGCTGATTCTGCATTGATCGAGAGGATGAAGGAGAGAATCAGCGAAATTAACGGAGTATTGGAGGTCACATTTATCCCGAAGGAGCAGGCGAAATCCCAGATGGAGAGGCTCCTGGGAGATGAGGCGGGGATATTGGAGCTGTTTGATGAGAATCCCTTTGAGGAATTCCTGGAAATCAGGATTCAACTGGAACGCATGGATGAAGTGATTACCAGCTTGAAGCAGCTCCCGGGAATTGATTATGTAAGAGATAACCGTGAGGTTTTGGAGCAGATACGAAGGATTACGGAAGGGCTGAAGCTGGGTGGAGCATTTATTATACTTGCCGTCGGCATAACGACACTGATTATCATCTCCCATATGATACGCCAGGGTATCTACAATAACCGTGAACAGATCAGGACACTCCGTCTTCTTGGTGCACCCGGAGGATTTATCGGTTTTCCCTTCATTATTGCGGGGACCTTTATGACATTCCTCGGAGGATTGTTTGCGAGCCTTGCATTGTATCTGCTATTGCAGGAGGGATACCGGCAGCTTGGCAGTGCGATTCCGTTCATCCCCCTGCCGGAAAAGAAGCTGCTGCAGGAGACCGTTAATACATTTTTACTGGCCGTCAGTGCCGCGTTGGGATTGCTGGGCAGCCTGTTTGGATTGGGAAGCATGAAAAAGGACAAGGGTTGATTACATAAGAGTACAACCTCTTATAATAGAGGTTGATACTTAACAGGAGGAAGAACAATGATATATTTTACCAATGACTATAGTGAGGGAGCGCACCCCAAAATATTAGAGAAGATGATGGAAGCAAATCTGGAGCAGAATACCGGTTATGGAATGGATGTACACAGTGACCGGGCAAGAGCCTATATTAAAAGAGAGCTGCAAAAGGAGGAAGTAGATATCCACTTCATTCCGGGAGGGACACAGACCAATCTCCTGGCGGTTTCTTCCTTTCTGAGACCTCACCAGTGTGTCATTGCAGCAGATACAGGACATGTGAATGTTCATGAAACCGGAGCAATTGAAGCAACCGGCCATAAGGTGGTAACCGTGCCTCACAGGGATGGAAAACTGACCCCGGAAGGGATTAAGGAAGTACTGAAGAGCCATGCCGGAGAGCATATGGTACAGCCGAAGCTGGTGTATCTCTCCGATACTACCGAGCTTGGTACCATTTACACGAAGCAGGAGCTGATGGCAATCCGCGAACTGTGCCAGGAAGAGAAGCTGCTGCTGTTTTTGGATGGAGCACGTCTGGGAAGTGCCCTGACCAGTAAGGATAATGATCTCACATTGAAAGACATTGCTGAGCTGACAGATGCGTTCTATATCGGAGGCACTAAGAACGGAGCACTCCTGGGAGAAGCGCTGGTTATCTGCCGACAGGAGTTAAAGGAGGATTTCCGCTATTTCATAAAACAGCGGGGAGCGATGACAGCTAAGGGTTTTGTTCTCGGGCTGCAGTTTGAGGTTCTCTTCCGGGAACAGCTATTCTTTGAATTGGGAGCCCATGCCAACCGCATGGCGGAAAAGCTGGCAGCAGCCATTGCAAAACAGGGCTTTTCCTTCTATACTCCGGTATGCTCAAATCAGTTATTTCCTGTTCTGCCGGATGAGCTGATTGACAGGATGGCGCAGGAATTCGGTTTTTTGGTGCAGGAAGTATTGGATGAGGGACATAGTGTAATCCGCCTGGTTACCTCCTGGGCAACTCCGGAGAGCAATGTGGACAAGCTGATCGGATTTTTTGAGAATATTGATTAAGATGACAAAGATATCGGACTGATATTCTGTCGCAGGAGATTGAAGGGCTTGTTTTCCAAAGGATTTTTTGTAACAGAATGTGTTCTGTGGATTTTATGGCATTTTAACTAAACATTAGGAGAATATGGAATGTTGACTAGGAGAAATCAGAAAAACGGAGATGAATTATCCATCCTGGGTTTTGGATGCATGCGTTTTCCCATGAAGGGAACGGGAATTGATGAACCAAGGTCCATCGCCTTAATCCGATCCGCCATTGATCAGGGAGTTAATTATTTTGATACTGCCTATTTCTATCACGGGGGAAAGAGTGAATCCCTTCTGGGTGAGGCATTGACCGGAGGCTATCGCAGTAAGGTGAAGATTGCTACCAAACTGCCGCCCTTTATGGTCAGCAAGCTGGAGGGGGCCAAGAAAATATTCGAAACACAGCGTACCAAGCTGAAGACGGATTATATTGATTATTATCTGCTTCATATGATGTCCGATAAGGCGACACTGGACCGGATGGTCCAAATCGGCGTTATGGAATGGCTGGAGAAGCTGAAGGAGGAAGGCAGTATCCTCAATATCGGATTTTCCTTTCACGGAGGAAAAGCAGATTTTGAACAGCTTCTGACTGCATATCCTTGGGACTTTTGCCAGATTCAATATAACTATCTGGATGAGAACAACCAGGCAACAAAGTCAGGCCTTGAACTGGCCGGTTCCATGGGAATACCGGTTATTATTATGGAGCCGCTGCGCGGCGGGAAGCTGGTAAATAATCTTCCGGAGCAGGTGGTCAAGACTTTCCGGGATTACGATGAGAAGCGAACTCCCGTGGACTGGGCTCTGCGCTGGATATGGAATCACCCCCAGGTAACAGTGGTTTTGTCAGGTATGAGCGATGAACAGCAGCTGGCCGAGAACATGCATATTGCTTCTACGGCAAGAGCGAATTCCTTTTCTTTCGAAGAGTTGGAAGTATTTGAACGGGTGAAGAAAGTTATGCTGGAGAAGACAAAGGTTCCGTGCACCGGCTGTGCTTATTGTATGCCCTGTCCTTATGGTGTTAATATTCCGGGATGTTTTTCTGTCTACAATGATAAATATCTGCTGAATATAAGGAATTACCGGTGGAAGTATCTGCAGGTCCTGGGAGTCACTTCGAAGAAGCCTGCCTATGCGTCCCTTTGTACGGAATGCGGGAAGTGCGAGCGCCATTGCCCTCAGAATATTCCGATCCGTCAGGAATTAAAGGTGGTCAAGAAGGAAATGGAAGGCATTCTGTTTAACCCTTTTGTTAAGATTGCCAGGAGGATGATGAGGGTATAGAAATTATCAGAGTTGTACTTTATCTTCTGATAAAAGGTGCTGTTCTTGAGCCGTGCATCTCGATTACAGGAACATGAATTTCGTTCCTGTAATATAAGTTATCAGAAGTTGTACTTCAACTGCTGATAAAAGGTGCCGTACTTGCGCCGTGCATCTCGATTACAGGAACATGAATTTCGTTCCTGTAATATACAACCTACACTGATATCTAGTATTTTGGAACTATACTGATACTGATGCAGTAGATTTAGAGCTTTGGAACGAAGTGCTGTATAGCAGAGCCACCTGTAATTATGTTATAATGAAAAGTAATATGGAAACTTGTTTTGTGTTCAGGCCAAGTATCATTAGTTACGAAAAATTACATAGGAGAAATACCGTAGGGTATAGGTGGGAATCATGAAGAAGAATCGGCAGAGGACAATTTATATTTTTATTGGTCTGTTTTCTTTAGTTGTTAGTTTGATATGGACATATCAGAGTTTCAAAACTAATTCCGCTATGATTACTTATTTAGTCAACACATTAATCATCCTTCTACTTGTCAGTTTGTTGCTTCATAAGAACAATAAAATTAAGATGGCTGTAGATCACAGCAATTATATGGAATGGATTACGGACGGCAATATAGATAATTGCAGCAGGCTCAGCGTAAGCATCAAATCTCTGCAGGATTTGGTTCGTCTGGCAATTGATCTTGATACGAGGGTAATTCATGATTCAAAGCTGGGTAAGTATTTTGTTCTGACAGAGGATATGACCTATATCCATGATCCGAGCCTGGTAAATTCTATGCTGGATGATAAACAGCAGTTGGGGAGAATCCTGATCGAACAAGGCTTGCTCCAGGCTGATGAGCTGGAGACCGGATTGTATTACCAGAAAAAAATCGGCTGCAAATTAGGGGAAAGTCTGCTGGCATTAGGATTTATCGATGAGAGCATACTCTATAGTACCCTTGCAGCTCAGCAGAATATAGCTTATTATGAGCTGGATTCGAAAAAGGAATATAAGGATACCGGCTGGACTTCCAAGCTGAACATCTATAAGGCCAGAGCACTGCAGGTGCTGCCCTTGGGATATCGTTCCGACGGAATGCTGGTTATTGCATGCGGAGATGTCTCTAAGCCAGGAGTTTCTCAGGTACTGCGGGAAATCTTTGGTGAGGAGATCTATATCATCGCGGCAAGACCATTAAAAATACATGAAATTCTTGATAAAATGGATATGCAGGCGAAAGAAAACAGCGGACTTGCCCAGCTTCGAAAAGAGCATAGGGTCGAAGCTTATGAACGCCTGTCGGAAAGGGAATGGGAACAGTTTGTCGCAGCATATTATGACGGGAGAATGGATACCAGTCTATTTGTCAAGGCTTGCGGTTTAGTGGATCCGATTCAGCTGATCCAGGTTCCCAATAAGGAGATTATTATCAGCTGGCTCACCGGAAAGGGCTTTATTAACGGTCAGATCGCCAACTTAATTAAGACCTTTGAACGAATCAGCGCTTCCCAGGATAAAAGCCAGCGTAATAAAAAGGTGATTCCGGATTTGATGGAGTTGCTCACGGAAGCGCATTATATTACCCGTGCAGAGGCTGAGTGGGCAATTGGTAAGTCCCAGCAGATAGGCTGGCCGATTCGCCAGATACTGGTGGAAGATTACATGGTCGCTCCGGACACCATCGAATATGCGTCGCTGATCCTGGATACGGTGAAAAGTGTTATACATAAGGCGAAAATATACTAATTGAGTATCGGAACCAGGGATGCAATATATACATAAGAAAATGATCCGCTTTATATTTCATGGATAATAGCATATTCCTGCAATTGCTCCAACAGCATCGTAAAGCCGGAGTCGTTGACAGGAGCAGTGAGAATGTGCAGTTCCGTCCCGTAATGCTCGGAAGAAAAAACATTTTCCAGAAAGATCGAGAAAAAGGGTGTCATTTTATTGGCCACCCTGGCATTCACTGGTTTTTGTGTATGATGCAGCATGTTGAGGAAGCGATCATCTATTGTACCTTCGATGATGGTTCCATATTCCCAGTCAGCCTGTTTTTTTCTGCCGTATTGTAGTGCGGCATTGATTTCTTCTGTTTCTTCCCTCCAGCAATGGATTTCGAAGGTTTGGCCAATTACAGCGAAGGATGTAATTACTTTTTTCCAAATATGATTATCCGCAAGCGAGGGATCTATTATTTCTATCGATAATGATCTGGTATTCATAGAAAACTTCTCCTTAATTCAAGATTAAAAGTCGAATGATATCTATCGATATTATACTATATTGCTGCAGCCTTTTCTATAAACAATGATCCGGTGAAATAAGATGAGATTTCTGTCATATGAGATGAGCATTCTATTTATATGAATTTATGAATTCTGCTGGATCACACCAGAGAGGGTCATAGGAAAAGACTGGATATTCTCTCTATCCATCAAGGTTCTATCTATCAAAGTTCTATCTATTAAAGTCCTATTTATTAAAGAGTTCTTCTTTTTATCCGTTGTAATTCTGCACTATGTAATGTACAATAAATTGAAATTAAAGGTTATATCGAAGAAAGGTTATGTCGAAGGAAGAATTATGTCGTGGGAGTTATTAAAGGATTGCATCCTGTGTCCAAGAGAATGCCATGTGGATCGGACAAGGGGGCAGAGGGGTTATTGCAGAGTGGGTGAGGAGCTAATTGTCGCGAGAGCGGCTCTCCATCTGTGGGAGGAACCGTGTATCTCCGGTGAAGAGGGCTCAGGGACCGTATTCTTCTCCGGCTGTTCGCTGGGCTGCGTCTACTGCCAGAACGTGAATATAGCCAGGGGAGTGGCAGGAAAAATAATAACGGTGGAGCGGCTATCCGAAATATTTTTGGAGCTCTCGCAAAAGGGTGCGAATAATGTAAATCTGGTCACGCCCAGCCACTACATTCCTCAGATTATGGATGCGATATTGAAGGCACGGTCAAAGGGGTTCTCCCTTCCTGTAGTTTATAACAGCAGTGCATATGAGAAGGCAGAGACAATACGCTTGCTGGAGGGATATATTGATATCTATCTGCCGGACATGAAATATTATGATTCCCGGTCCGCAGCCAGATATTCCAATTGCGGGGATTATTTTACCCATGCCTCTGAAGCGATTGCTGAGATGGTGCGCCAAGTAGGTTTCCCGGAATTTGATGAAAGGGGGATCATGAAGCGCGGAGTGATTGTAAGACATCTTCTGCTGCCGGGGCATATTGCTGATTCCAAAAAGATAATAGAATATTTATACCATACCTATGGAAATACAATATACATCAGTATCATGAATCAATATACGCCATTATCGGCGATGTCTGAATATCCTGAGATAAACCGTCGTGTTGCGGAGGAGGAGTACGAGGAATTAGTTGATTATGCAATTGATTTGGGTGTTGAAAATGGCTTCATCCAGGAGGGTGAAACCGCATCCGAAAGCTTTATACCGGAGTTCAATGGAGAAGGAGTATAACTGAATGCAAAAGGGAAATAGATCAAAGAAACATAACGGTGCAAAAGCAGCAGAAGGAAGTAAGATAAAAGAGAGCACTGCAGTGAGCAGGACGGATTATCAAAAAGCAAACAGACGAAGAGATGAATATGAGAATTATGAGGATTTCGAGGATTTCAACGCTTTTGCAAAAGCGACAGGATGGAAAAAATCCGCCAGCAAGACACCTGATAATATAGGGGACAGGAACCGTCAAAAGTCTCAGACAAGAAAGGTACCTTCGAAAACTGGGGTACAGGGAGTTCAGTTGAGAGCCGGAGAAAACGGATTGAAACCGGCAGGAAAAAATCAGGGAGGCAAACGGGAGAAGACCGATCAGCGGTTTGGGAAGAAACAGACCCTTCAGGAGCAAGGTGCGCATACAAGGAAAAGGGCTGACCGCGGAGGAGCACAAAAGCAATCCCATACGAGTGGACAACCGATGACAGCCAGAGGGAAGAAGGGAACCTGCATTTATCAGAGAACCTGCGGCGGCTGCAATATTCAGCATGTGAGTTATGAGGAGCATCTGGCGGAGAAGCAAAAAGAAGTTGAAAAGCTGTTAAAAGGATATGGCAAAGTGGAGCCTATTGTAGGAATGGAGCGTCCTGACCACTACCGGCATAAGGTACATGTAGTATTTGATCATGACAGGAAAGGAAATCCTATTTCAGGGGTATATGAGGAGGGAACTCATCGTGTGATAGCGATAGAGCGCTGCCTCATTCATAATGAGAAAGCAGATGCTATCATAGCCACGATCCGGGGCATGTTGAAGTCCTTTAAAATTCTGACTTATGACGAGGATTCAGGCTATGGCCTGCTTCGTCATGTGCTGATTCGCAGCGGGTACCACAGCGGAGAGATTATGGTAGTGCTGGTTCTTGCATCTCCGATTATGCCCTCAAAAAATAATTTTGTAAAGGCTCTTCGCAAGGAGCACCCGGAGATAACTACAATTGTTCTTAATGTGAATGATAAGCAGACCAGCATGGTGCTGGGAGAGAAGGAGCAGGTGATCTATGGCAAAGGCTTCATAGAAGACAGTCTTTGCGGAAAGGTCTTTCGAATTTCACCGAAATCCTTCTATCAGGTAAATCCCAGCCAGACCGAGATATTGTATAAGAAGGCAATTGATCTGGCGGGCTTAACCGGTAACGAGACAGTTATAGATGCCTATTGCGGTACCGGAACCATTGGATTGATTGCAGCAGATTATGCCAAAAGAGTGATTGGAGTTGAGTTAAATAAAGACGCGGTCCGGGATGCGGTAGTAAATGCGAAGCGTAATAATGCAAAGAATATTGAATTCTACCAGAATGATGCAGGGGTCTTTATGAAGCAGATGGTGGGTAAGGGTGAAACGGCAGATGTTGTATTTATGGATCCTCCGAGAGCAGGAAGTACCCCAGAGTTTTTGGAAGCGGTAGCGGCTCTTGAGCCAAAAAAGGTGGTGTATATCTCCTGTAATCCGGTGACTCTGGCGCGGGATTTGGAGCAGCTGACGAAGAAGGGGTATAAGGTAAAGGATGTTATACCGGTAGATATGTTTCCTTGGACGACACATGTTGAAGTGATAATATTGATGACGAATTGTGATAAAAGCGAAAAATAGAGGGGTATGACCACAAGATGTTGTGGTTTTGAGAACGAAAATGGACCGAAAATGGGCATGAAAAGTGCAAGTTTCGGCCCATTTTTTTACCGTTTATATAGATGACAAAGAACGATTTGGGTGATATCACCTACTCAAATGGATTTTTAATACAAATAATTGTGTCTTAGGTTTGTCCGCTATGGGCGATCCTTATTGGTACAGGTCGTTCCGAAGGATAGAATGGAAAGATTTAACGCCCTCGGTAAAAAGGGGAGGCTTTATATGACTTTTAGCATAATTTCATCCAATGATACTCCGTACCATATAGTTATTGTATTCTTGTCATAATATCGCTTTCATAAGCTTTTCCCAAAACACTGTTGACAAAGTAGATACACCTAACTATAATGTACTTATTATATAAGTACATTATAGTACAAAGGAGGGGCCATGTGGAGATTATCATCAGCAGTAATACGAGTAAACCGATCTATGAACAAATCACATCACAGATTAAGGCAATGATTATGAGCGGTGAATTACAGACAGGTGATTCGATTCCATCCATGCGTTCATTGGCAAAATCCATTCATGTTAGTGTTATTACTGTACAAAAGGCCTATGAAGATTTGCAGCGGGATGGTTTTATTGAAACGACTGTTGGACGAGGCAGTTTTGTGTCTGCACAGAACAAAGATTTCTTTCAGGAAGAGCAGCAGAGAAAAGCAGAGGAGCATTTGCAGGAGGCTGCAGACCTTGCGCGTACCAGTAATATACCGCTGGATAAGCTGGTTGAGCTTTTGACTATGTTTTACAACGAGGAGGAGTAACTGATTATGGAAGCAATTTTACAGGTTGAGAACCTGACGAAACAATATCCTGATTTTAAGCTGGACCATGTTTCATTTTCCATTCCGAAAGGCACAATCATGGGCCTGATCGGGGAAAATGGAGCCGGTAAAAGTACCACCATCAACGCCATTCTTAATCTCATCCAGCGGGATGAGGGAACCGTCACCTTTTGGGGAGAGAAACTTTCCGCTGACTCCAGGCAAATCAAGGAGGACATTGGGGTTGTATTTGACGGCATCAATTTCTATGAAACACTCACCCCGGCCAAGGTGGGCAAGATTTCGGCCGCTGCTTATAAACAGTGGGATCACACTGTTTACTGCGATTATTTAAATAAGTTCCAGCTCCCGTCCGGTAAAGAAATCAAGACATTTTCCAAGGGCATGAAGATGAAGCTTTGTATTGCTGTCGCACTCTCCCACAAACCAAAGCTGTTAATTCTAGATGAAGCCACCGGAGGACTCGATCCGATTATGCGTGATGATATATTAGATGTTTTCCTGGAATTTGTGCAGGATGAAAACCACTCTATCCTCATATCTTCCCATATTACAGCAGATCTTGAGAAAGTGGCTGATTACATTACCTTTATTCACGAGGGAAAGGTTTTATTCTGCAAGTCAAAGGACGAACTCCGTTATAAATACGGCATTTTGCGGTGCGGATCAACGCTGTTTGACACAATTGACAAATCCGAGATTCTTGCCTGCCGCAAGCAAGACTACCAGTGGGATGTGCTGGTTGCCGATAAAGAAAAAGCACAACGCACCTATAAGACAGCGGTAATCGACGATGCTTCTATTGACGATATACTTCTACTTTATGTAAAGGGGGAACAGATAAGATGAAAAGCTTAATTATTAAAGATCTGTATAACATTGGACATAATGCGAAATCCATGTTATTTATGCTGCTGGTTTTTGCCTTTGTTTTTATTCCTTACAGCGGACCGGAAGCCTATATTATCACCAGCGGTGTCCTATGCAGTATGATGGTTATTACTACCTTCAGCTTTGATGATCATTCCAAGTGGATGAAATATGCTATGGTTACCCCGATTTCCAAAAAGGACCTGGTGGCAAGCAAATTTATTGTTCTTCTGATTTTCTCTGCTGTCGGTGTTGTCTTCGGCCTGGTAATTGGCTGCATCGGAGGTATCCTTGTCCACAAAATTGATTACAGTAATGTCAGTAGCCTTCTCACTTTACCGTTTGTCACTTTGGTGGGTTTGGTGGTTGCGGAGATCTTCGGAAGTGTCTCCATCCCTCTTTTATTTAAATTCGGTGCAGAGAAAGCCCGCATACTTTCACTGATTTCTTTTATTGTTCCCGCTGTCGTCTGCTTTGGTACCTACGAGCTTTTACGCTTCTTTGGCATTACTTTTACAGATCTCTTAATATTTATCCTGCTGTGCTCCTCCCCGGTGATTGCACTGGTCTGGAATCTGCTTATGTACAAGATCAGCTATGTGATTTTCTCAAAGCGTGAGCTTTTATTCTGAGTGATTGAAATATCTGCCTCATGTTGAAATGCACCCCGAAGGCTACGATAAAGTACCTCCGAGGTGCACTTGTCATGCCTTATTTAAAATATCAGCTTTTCCAGTACGGTTACCAAGTCTTCCATTGGCACTTTTTCATGTCTATACGGCCATTTTTCAGAAAAGCCACTCACTCTTCCTCCAGCAAAGTACGTTGCGGCTGCTCTCCGCCAAAGACATGGTTTGGTGCTATATCCCCCATCCTGTTAACTACCCTGTGACAGGGAAAGCTTCGCCCTGCAGGTACTTTACTCATGACATAACCAACCACCCTAGGTGCATGCGGTACCCCGGCCATCAGAGCAATCTGCCCATAGGTGGCAACACAGACATCTGGAATATCGGCTACTATTTCATAATCCTTTGATATAAATTCATCTGATTTATTGTACTTTCCTTATGAATTCTTCCTGATTGATTTTTGATGGTATCAGTTTCCTATGCAAATGCCGCAGTTCATAGTATCCTTGAAGCACTACCCTTAGCCTCTATGCGACCGCTTTCTGATAAACAGCAACCGCCCGGTTAAGTGTAACTGCAAGCAGAGGAAGCATGACGGCAAATGCCAAAAGAACCTTTCCATCCCAAATAACTCCGCTGCCAATACCCGGGAGGCCTCCACAACATAATATAAGGGGGGGCAGATGGGCGAGAACCTGCAGTCAGGCCGGCCCAAGAGAGATAGGGAGAAGAACTCCCCGTCAGTAAGGTGATCGGAAGCTGCAATCCAGTGACAACAGCGGCGATCGTACCGATATCTTTTGATACAAGCCCCAGGCTGCTGTTTGCAGCAGACGCCACCGCAGTCAATATACAAAGCAGGATGAATAAGCTGTAAGTCCCCCTGCATGGATATGAAAGTCCGTAAAGTTTGAAACAACGATGACATGGGCTCCGGCAGCAAAAATGTAACATTATCCTCAGTACATTTCCCATCAGCAGTGAAAATCGGCTGACAGGTGAAACCCGAAAACGTTCTATCACTTCTGTTTTTTTATGTGCTATGATATAATTAAACAAACCAAAATTTGTAGGGGGAAATTATTATGTCATTGAACAGATATATAGAGGAAGTCCGAGATTTTCTACGGAAAGTAAATTCAGATAATGAGAACAATCAACAGAAAATCGAATGGTTAAAAGAAGAATTTACACTACTAGAGGATGCCATTGAAGTCGTGGATATGCCTAAGGTGCAGCATCAACTATATGATATGATATATCTTCTTTTTGAGATTGCGGCTGCTAATGACTTGGATTTAGACAGCGAATGGCAGGCTGGCACTAAAAGAAAAGCAGAAAAATATCTGAAATCTTACTGACAACTTCCTGGTTGTTGGAATGAAAAATTTAGAATTTAGCGAGAAAATGTATTTAAGAGTTATAAAGAGCGGTAGTGTAAAGTTTGGTATGAAAAACTGATGTAAAAAAATATGACCCTTTGAACATTGAAAAAGCAAATATTATGACCAGAAATTTATGCAGTGGCAGGCTACGCCAACCTTGAGTGCAATAAAAA
>JAFAGA010000049.1 GCA_023423045.1 Bacillota bacterium
ATGAATTAAAAAGCCCTCCGGGCAGGATGCGCACTCTGCACGCATGCGCATAAATGCGCAGGGTATTATGTCGGCTGGGCCGACCGCGCTCGGCGCGAGAATGTGCTAAGGCACATTCTTTGTTCTATCACAGGAAAGTGCGCCTATATACAAAAGCACTCCATGCAGGATGCGCACCTCGCGAAGAGGAATTTTATTGCTATGCAATCCGCTCGGGCGCGAAGAATCAGCAAGCTGACTCTTTGTTCTCGTATAGGAAAGTTGTAAATGAGTAATAAAAAAATGCCACTATGATAATGGCATTTTTACTTCAATGAGGAACAAATCCTGTTCCATTCTAGCCTCAATGCTTCCCTTCATCTTCTCTACCAGCGCTCTGGTGATGGTTAGACCCAGCCCGCTGCCCTGGCTGTTTCTTGAGTGGTCAATTGTATAGAAGCGCTCGAAGATTCGTTCAAGCTCCTCTTCGGGGATATCCTCCGCATCATTTATAAATTGGAGAATGCAGCTGTCTGCGGTCATAAACTGCTTTATGAAAAAATGCTGCCGGGCATATTTTAAGGCATTCTGAATGAGATTATTAAAAATACGCTCCAACTGGTTTTGATCTGCGATGAGGTAGCAAGGCGGTTCCTCCAGGGAGATCTCGACCTGAATCCCGCGCTGCTCGAAGGCATGGTAATAAGCAACAACTACATCCTTTACCAGGCTCTGTATCGGCACCGAAGTCAGCTTCATAGGGTAATCCTCTGTCTGGATGCGTGAAATTTCATAAAAATCCTGAATAAAGCCCTGCAATACCTTGGCTCTTTGGCGGATGATGCCCAGGTATTCCTCCTTCTCCGCTAAACTCGTCTCTTCATCCTGGGTCAAATCCAGATAACCCAGAATTGAGGTAAGGGGAGTACGCAGATCATGGGAGATATTCTCGATCTCCTGGCGGATCTGAAGTTCTCTCCTCTGATAACGAATTCGTTCCTTCTGTCTTGCCTGGTAGAGGGAATTAATCTGTGCCAGAAGCCTCTCCAGACTGCCGTCGATGGACAAGCTTTTCAGCTGCCGGTTGCTTTCGGGCTGTTCTTCGATTTCCTCCATATCACCGGCAGTCCGGCGGATTGCCTTATGAAGCAGGCAGAGGCGCACAGCAAGAAACACTGATATTAGAATTAGGACAATACATATATATTTCATTAATATGCCACCTCCGCTTCAGGAAAATTCTTTATTTAATCTCTTTTCTGCGGAATACAACGTAGCCCAGAAGAGCAAACAGGACTAATTGCAGTATTCCGAAAAGCCAATAATTATAGTAGCCGGACATGCCCTCCCAGGGAAGAAGCAAATTTGGGGAATCAGTCTGAAAGTCGAAGCTTATATTGTTGATGAGATTCCAGGGCAGGATCTTGGCCAGCATCTGAAAGAATTTGAATTTCATGGCCAGATAATTACTGATCTCGGGGAAAGCTACTAATGTGATAACGATTGTGGTAATGGCGCCTCCGGTGCTCTCTATCAGGAAGAAAAAACAGTTCGAAGCGGCTACGGCAAACAGCAGGAGCGGGAGAGCGACAAGGCAAACCTTAAAAAGCCGTACCAGATCCTGGGATTGGGAATTTTCTAATAATGCATAGGAGCTGAGAATGAATAGCCCCACGATAATCAGGAAGGCCGATAATGCATATATAAAAGTTGTAATGAGCTTGCCAAAATAAATGCTTCCCCTGGAGATGCCATAGGAGACCGTATTTTTCATGGTATGATGGTTATGCTCGTTCCCGAACACAATGGAGGTGACCGATATACATAGAATAAATATCATAGAGAAGCTGGTATAAAGCAGGGGCAGGGAAAAGCCGGTATTGTCATAACGAAAGGTTTCATCACCGTGGCCGACCAGCGCAAGTATAACATTGACGCTGATGAGCAGGGCGGAACAGATCAGGATGAACAGATAGCTTCCCTTGTTATGAAGGATACGATAAAGTTCACTTTTTATATAACTAATCATTGCTAACCCCTCCTACTAATTGAATAAAGTAATTTTCCAGATTGATTTCCCGGGTAGTGATGGAATTAATACCGATGCCATGCTTTACAGCCAGCTCGCTGATTCTGGAGGGCTGATCCAGGTATTCAAAAATTTGAAGGGTATGGTCGGGTGCCACCTGGTAGGAGGTGCAGTTCAATTCCTTTTCCAGAAGAGCGGTCATGAGCTCCACCCGGTCCACCTTAAGTTCAAGATAACGGCCGCATTCCCTGGAGAGGGCCTCTGCGGAAAGCTGTCTGACTAATTTGCCCTGATCAATAAAGCCATAATAGGTTACCAGATTGGATAATTCCGATAAGATATGGCTGGAGATCAGAATGGTTATGTTTTTTTCCTGGTTCAGACGGATCAGCAGATTACGAATCTCAACAATACCAAAGGGGTCCAGTCCGTTAATCGGTTCGTCCAGCAGAAGAAGCTCCGGTTTATTCATTAGAGCAAGAGCAAGGCCAAGACGCTGCTTCATTCCCAGAGAAAAGCTCTTGTACTTTTTCCGGCCCACATGGGAGAGGCCAACCTCCTCCAGGGCCTCCATGACACATTCCTTCCCGGGAATTCCTCGCTGTATCCGGTAATATTCCAGATTCTGCTCCGCCGTCATGCTGCTGTAGAAACTGGGAACCTCAATAATGGACCCGATACGCCTTCTTCCCTTGCTTAAGCCCTCAGGTGTGGAGGCGCCAAAGAGGGACACCTCGCCTTCTGTGGGAAAAGCCTGATTGCTGACTATTCGCAGCAGAGTCGTCTTGCCTGCGCCGTTTTTACCGACGAGGCCGTAGATCTCTCCCTGCTTTACTTCCAGGTTGATGTTGTTGACCGCGGTGGTACTGCTGTACTTTTTCGTCAGATTTGTTGTGGATAAGATAACCTCTCGCACTTTTGTACTCCTTTCAATTCGCTTTAATTAACATAAGAGTGCCCGCAAGGCGTGCAACCCGCTGTTTGCTGTTTTATGACTGTAATTATAGCGATGGAATTTTAATAAGTACTTAATAAACTTTAAAGAAAGTATAAAGATATCTATATTGTATCCAACTTAAAGCCGATTCCCCACACGGTTTTGATATAGGAGGCCTCATCATATTCCTTGATTTTCTTACGTATATTGCTGATATGAACATTGATGGTATTATCTTCTCCATAATACCCGGTTTTCCAGATATTCCGATACAGCTGTTCCTTTGTAAACACCCGCTCCGGCGATTGGATCATTAATAAAAGAATATCATATTCATGGGCGGTCAGAGCGATGGGATGTCCCATAACCGTTACCTTCCTTGCCAGGGGCCAGAGGGTGAGCTGCTTAAATTGATGTTGTTCCTCCTTGGAAGCTGCATCCGCCCCGGAATTCCTCTGACTTCTTCTTAGCGTAGCCAGGACTCTGGCCAGCACCTCTTCCCGTTCAAAGGGCTTTGTAATGTAATCATCGGCACCGTCCTTTAATGCATTCACCTTGTCCTCAAGGCCGGTTTTGGCTGATATCACGATAATCGGTACCTGTGATTGTTCCCGGATCTCCCGGATTAATTCTTCTCCTGCCACCCCGGGAAGCATCAGATCAAGAAGAATTAAATCAAAATGATCCAGCTTCAGCTGGAGTCTGGCCTCGGTACCGGAATAGGCAGAGACGGCCTGATATTGCTCCCGGCTCAGAAACTTACATAAAATGCGGTTGATATCCGCATCATCCTCAATCACCAATATTTTTTCAAGCATATTTTCCTCCATCCCTGCATCTTCTAAAATGCGTTCATCTTAAGCCTCCAAGGAGAACACCGATTCACGGGAACCGAAAGACAATCTCCTCGGATCGATTCCCTGCTCTAATTTTAGGAACGTCCTTGTCCGTATATTTTCTTCAAAAACGACTCTTATCTTGAACAAAGAATGTGCCTTGGCACATTCTCGCGCCGGGCTCGGTCGGCCTGGCCGACATAATACCTCACGGGCAGGATGCATTTTCTTATGTAAAGAAGAAAAGGAGCGTTATATCAACGCTCCCGGGTATGTTCTCCCTTAATATTCTATTGATATCAATTCGGTGAGAGCCTTCCTCATCTTGCCTTGCCCATGAAGAACAGAGCCACCGTACCGGGTCCGGAATGGGCCCCTATGGTCGGACTGACGTAATTGATCATGATATTCTGGATGCCGAAGCGGTCCTTCACCAGATCTGCAACATACTGTGCATCTTCAAGGCAATCTCCATGGCTGATAAATATGGTATCATTTTGTCCGCGGTCCTCCAGCAGGCTGGCTTCCATCTGGTCCACAAGGGAAATCAGAGCCTTCTTGCGGCCTCTTACATTATTCAGAGGAATGAGCCGCCCTTCGTTGTCGACATGAAGTACCGGCTTTACATTAATCAGGGTTCCGATAATTGCGGTAGCCTTGGATACCCGTCCCCCGCGGTGCAGATGATGGAGATCATCCACGGTAAACATATGGCATAGATTTAATTTGTGTTCTTCCAGCCAGCCGGCAGTCTCGTCGATGGAATGTCCGCCGTCCTTAAGCTGTGCGGCTTTATGCACCAATAAGCCTTCGCCGAGGGAGGCACAGAGGGAATCGATCACAGTAATACGGGTTCCGGGACGCTCATCCATCAATTCCCGGGCAACGGTTGCAGCAACAGAACAGCTGCCGCTCAGGGCGGAGGAAAAGGCGATATGAAGGATGTCGTAGCCCTGATCTAAAAGACCGGTAAAGATATCTCGTGCGATCTCGGGATTCACGGCCATCGTGGTCGGCATCGCTCCTTTTCTCATCTTATCATAGAATTCCTTAGGCTCTAAAAATACCTTGTCCCCATATATGGTTCCTTCAAAATTATAGTATAAAGGCAGCAGCAAAATATTATTCTGCTTCAGATAATCCTCTGGTAAATCGCTGGTGGTATCGGTAGTGATGATATACTGATTCATTGTACTGCACCGTTCCTTTCTCATTCATCTTCTCTTGGTCATAGTTTGGAGCAATCAAATGGTTTTGATTACGATATGATATATTATATTATACCACAACATACCTTCAGGTTTCAATAAAATTCCCATAATTATCATATTACCTTAAATAAAAGTTGAGAACAAACAAAGATGCTTCAAAGTTATTGAAGCTAAATGAGGAAAAAATTAATTAATGAAAATAAAAATTAGAATTAGTGTCCTGAAAGTGAAATAAAGTAAAAATAAGCCAGGAATATACCCGGCTTATTTCCAAATCGATTTCCAAAATATTTTCAATAAAGGCTTTAAGAAAGGCAGAGAGCAATCAAATCTTCGACATTAGCAACTGCCAGGCATTCCACAGTGTCGGATGCACCATAATAAATTTTGACTTCACCGTTATCCTCCAAGATCATGCCTCCCGGAAATATAACATTTGTTCGGTAACCTTCCTCGGTTTCATATCGGGTTTCCGGGGCAATTAACGGTTTTTTGTACAAACCGATTATTTTAGCGGGATTATTAAGATCCAACAGCATAATTCCTGCACAATACCGTTTCTGCCACTTCTTCTCCCAGCCGTTTTTCCCCCTTGTTCTGTCGATATCTACGGCATGGAATAGGGTGAGCCATCCGGCTTTTGTCTTGACTGGCGGTGCTCCCGGACCGATTTTATCATTGGCATAGGGGACATCTTCAACCGCTAACAGAAGTTTCGTATCGCCCCAATAACGAAGATCCGGTGAGAAAGAAATCCAGGTATCAAAACGGTCGATTCCTCCCCTTGAATAAACGGGAAAAGGCCGCTCTAAGCGCACGTATTTACCATTTATTTTTTCCGGAAAGAGGACCATATTCCGGTTATCCGGAGCGGTTAAGGACAGCACTTCTATGTTCTTTAAGTCTTTTGTAACAGCAATCCCGCCCCGGACGCCATGCCGGGTATCTACGGCGAAGCAAAGATAGCATCTGCCGTCAATTACAGTTAATCTGGGATCATAGACTCTGGTAACATCCGGATCCCCCAGATCCTCCGGTGTAAGGAAGGGGTCCTTGTTTACCTCCCACTTGATACCGTCATCACTGAAGGCCAATCCGATAAAACACTTATGGAAACCGCCCTTCCCATTATAATCATAATCATTGCGGAAGGCCATGACATACTTGTTGTTGTATTTGGCTACTCCTGCATTAAAGATACACTCTGCTTCATAGGGCATATCCTTCGCACTTAAAACCGGTTCACCGGCATGGACCCGCTTAATTATGGAGCTTGACGTCAGCTCCGGTAATAATATACTCATTTCGATACACCTGACGGGCAGCCGCCCGTATCGCCATACCTTGAAATTCTCTCGGTTTCTGCGGCGATCCTTTCTCTTTTTCATATTTTTGTCCATGCCTTTTACCGCACAAATCGCCATGAAAATGCTGGCATGGACCCGGTCTCCCCTTCATCAATATATTTTATTTCTTTCAACCTTGATCCTGTTACCTGTTAGTATTTCATCCTTTTACAGAACCGACCAATAATCCCTTGGTAAAATAACGCTGCATAAAAGGATAAATGCATAATATGGGAAGAACACAAACAATGATGGTAGCCATCTTCAGGGTATAGGGATTGGTCAGGGAATCCGGTGAGGTGGACTGATTGACCAGCGCCATGCCGTCATCCACTACCATCTCACGCAGCACCAGCATCAACGGCCACAAGCTCCGCTTCGAGGTATATATGATTGCATTAAAGTAGGAATTCCATTGGCTCACCACATGGAATATTACAAAGGTGGCAAGTGCCGGCTTGGACAGGGGTATGATGATTTTCCATAAAACCTGGAGTTCATTGGCACCGTCTATATAAGCAGACTCCTCCAGGCTGGGAGGCAGATTGCTTATGAAGTTTTTCATTAAAATCAGATTATAGGCCCCGAGACATCCGGGCAGGATTAAAGCCCAGATGGTATCATACAAACGGAGGCTGCGGATGACATAAAAGTTGGGGATCAGACCGCCGTTAAAAAACATGGTAAAGGTAATCAGAGCCAATATCATATTTCTGCCCTTTAAATCCTTTTTAGACAGGGGATATGCGGTAATGCATAACAGCGTAATGTTTAAAAGGGTTCCCACGGCGGTGATGAATATGGATACCCGATAACCGGAATAGATTAAGGGCAGATGCAGCAATTTATCATAGGCTGAAAAATCGAAGCTGCGGGGAAGGAACCGGAGAGGATTTTCCAGATATTGTGCATATGGAGTGATGGATATTACAAATACATAGAATAAGGGATATAGGCAGATTAATGCAAAGACCGTCACCAGAAGATAGACGAAGGCCTGATATAAAATATCCACAGGAGACATATTCTTGAGCTTAACGAGCATACTGTGCCTTTGTTTTATTGTTATCCTTTCTTTTTTCATTACCAGATTCCCTCCTCTCCCATTTTATTGGCAATCTTGTTGCTTGCCAGCAGGAAGATGATTCCTATCACCGAGGTAAACAAGCCTACCGTCGTCGCAAAGGAGTATCTTCCGCCCAGGAGACCAAGACGGTAGGTATAGGTTTCAAATACCTCCGACACTCTAAGGTTTTTGTCGTTCTGAAGAATGAAGATCTGTTCAAAGCCGTTATTCATAATACTGCCCAGCCTCAGGATCAGCATAATCACAACAGTGGATTTAATACTGGGAAGGGTAATATAGCGGAGGCATTGCAGCTTATTGGCTCCGTCAATTCTCGCCGCTTCATATAAATCGCCGGAAATTCCGGTAATTGCGGCAAGATAAATTATGGTGCCCCATCCCGAATCCTTCCAGATACTGGTTAAAATAACAATGGGTTTAAAATACTTATCCTCTGCCAGGAAAAAAATCGCTTCTCCGCCCAGGGATTTGATTACGGTATTGACAACACCGTTGACCGGTGATAGAAAATTAACCAGAATTCCGCCGATGACCACCCAAGAGACAAAGTGGGGAAGGTAGAACAGGGTCTGCATTGTTTTCCGGTATTTTGAACTCTTTATGTCGTTAAGCAGCAGGGCTAACAGGATCGGGATTGGAAAGGTAAATACAATTCTTAAGAAGCTCAGCAGAATGGAATTTACAAATACCGAATAGAAATTGTCCAATTGAAACATATAGATGAAGTTCTCGAAGCCGATCCAATCACTGCCCCATATCCCTTTTTTAAAGCTGAAATCCTTAAAAGCGATGAGAACGCCATACATTGGCGCATAATTGAACACCAAAAAGTAAAGCAAAGCCGGTATTAGCATAAGGTAAAGATACCGCTTCCGAATGATATAATTCCACATATCCATAAACCATCCTTTCTGAATTGCAATTCCTCCTCATTATAGGCAGGGGAAAAATAGAAGTAAATAATAATAATGCCTGGAAATAACAGAATCATAGAGCGCTTCCGGCAATATCCTGATCAGGGGAGAAGAAAACATAGGGAATGCAAAAGTGTTATCCGCGGTAATAATGTCATTGTATAATGTCCCGTCGGATTTTATACTGGGAACAAACAACTCAGCGGGTTTTTAGTTTTGCCGCATTGAAGGAGAGTGGAGGAGAGGGCTATGGAGAAAAGAATTCGTAAATGTTTTATTACATTAATTACGGGAATTTTGTCAGTCATATTGCTATCGGGTATTATTCTATTCTACAGTACGATGCAGACCGTATATATGAATCAGATGGAGGAGGCGAATAAAAACCTGGCCGGCCAGATCAGCTCTTCCTTTGAGCTGATTCTGCAGCAGATTTCAGAACAGGTGAATAAGTTTGCAATTTATGATAGCGAGTTAGGCAGCATGGTAAGGGAACGTAAGCTGAAAATAGCGAATTATATTGATCTGTATGATGAATTGAAGCAAATCGTAATGGGAAACCGATATATCCACTCTGTTTATCTATACTCGGAGGAGGAGGAAATCTTTTTTGATTCCAAGCGGGGCAATTCCTTTGTGAAAGAGCGGTTTTTTGATCAGGAGGTCTCCAATGCGATGGAAGCCAAATATCTGACCTCGGTTCAGCCCCATGTAATTAAGGGAGACGTATTGGTATACTCCCTCATAGTTCAGTTAAAGCCCGATGAAACCAATATCAGATATGTCTTAAGCGTCAATATTGATATGGGTATGATATATAAGGATGTCATGAAACGCAATACCGGAGACAGGGAGATAGCGCTCTATGTATATGATGATGCCAATTCCATACTCATATCGAAGGATTTCATGGATCTGGGCGGAAGCATCACAGAAAAGCAGGAAGAAATTGAGGCTTCCTTTCCGGGCAGGAAGTTCTGGTCTATGCTGAACAAAAAGGTCGGAATTATGGATGCGGTCA
>JAFAGA010000054.1 GCA_023423045.1 Bacillota bacterium
ATGAATTAAAAAGCCCTCCGGGCAGGATGCGCACTCTGCACGCATGCGCATAAATGCGCAGGGTATTATGTCGGCTGGGCCGACCGCGCTCGGCGCGAGAATGTGCTAAGGCACATTCTTTGTTCTAATATAATGAAAGCGGAACGAGCATGATCAAGCTTGCTTGAATCATGCGACTGGAGCAACAAGATCATGAATACGGGTTTGCGTTCATGATATAATATTTTTCGGAAAGGACTTGAATTATCCTGCCTGTAAGTAATACAATACTTGTAAAAGAGAATAAAATTTTGATAATTGAAAATGAAATAAATGAAAACATAGAATAAACGAAAACTTTAAGTGAATGTAGCATCATGGAAAGGGAGGAAAATCAGATGAAACCGATTATAGCGATCCCGATGGGAGATCCGGCAGGTATTGGGCCGGAGATTGTAGTAAAAGCCTTGGCCTGCAAGGAAGTGGTGGAAGCGGCTGATTGTATCGTTATCGGGGATAGAAAGATTATTGAGGATGCGATCCGGTTTACAGGCATGAATTTAGAGGTAAAGATAGTTAAATCCGTCGGTGAAGGGAAATACGCCGAGGGTGTGCTAAATCTCATGGATCTGGATAATGTTGATCCTGCCAGGTTTAAGATAGGACAGATCAGTGGAATGTGTGGAAGGGCTGCCTATGAATACATTGCCAAAAGCATTGAGCTGGCGAACCGCAAGGAGGTAGCCGCAGTAGCGACCACGCCGATTAACAAGGAATCCCTGAAGGCAGGCAATGTCAACTTCATAGGGCATACAGAGATCTTTGGGGAACTAACCGGGACAAAGGATCCTTTGACGATGTTTGAGGTGAGGGGAATGAGAGTGTTCTTTTTGACAAGGCATGTATCCCTTAAGAAAGCCTGTGAATTGGTTACAAAGGACAGGATTAAGGACTATGTGAAGCGATGTAAGGAAGTGCTGGAGAAGCTGGGGGTTACCGGGGGAACAATGGCGATTGCCGGTCTAAATCCTCATAGTGGAGAGCATGGGCTGTTTGGAACAGAAGAGGTGGAACATGTAATTCCGGCGGTAGAAGAGCTAAAGAATGAGGGGTATGATGTGGAGGGGCCCATTGGTGCCGACTCCGTATTCCACCTGGCTTTACAAGGTCGGTACAATAGTGTGCTTTCTCTATACCATGATCAGGGGCATATCGCTA
Source organism: Bacillota bacterium (assembly GCA_023423045.1). Taxonomy (GTDB): domain Bacteria; phylum Bacillota; class Clostridia; order Lachnospirales; family Lachnospiraceae; genus Mobilitalea. The sequence continues at coordinate 1,198 of JAFAGA010000054.1, forward strand.
CTAAAACCCTGGATTTTGAGAGAACAATTGCGATAACCGGAGGGATGCCGATTCTTCGTACCTCGGTGGATCATGGTACGGCAATGGATATCGCAGGGAAGGGAATTGCCAGTGAGATCAGTATGTCGGAAGCGATCCTGCTGGCAGCCAAATATAGCGCTAATTTTATGAATTAGATACGACAGCTGGTTATGAAAAGCCCCGCCAATTTGGAAGTTTGGAATCCGACGGTATAAACGACAAGAAGCGGCAAACCGCTTCTCTTATGTTAATAATACGGGGATATTGTAAAATAATATGATGCAACATATTATTTTACAATATCCCCGTTGATTTATTATTATTTAACTCTGGTGATATGTACACAATATACATAGGTGTTTTGTATCTTCTTAGCCTCTACACCGTCCACATGGATGACCGGCTGCGTTTCGGAAGGAGTCACATAGATCTTGAATATAATACCATCCTGATTTACCCTCATATTGCGGATTTGCTTGTAGTTATAGTCACGCTTTGGAATACCGATATAATTAAAGATTATATCATAGGTATCCGGATGTGAAAAACAAAGAAGAATATCATCCTCGCCGTACATGCCGATGATTTCCCGGGCTTCTTCAAAGGTCATGTTGGTGCATTTGAATTCGCCTTCGTTAAATAAAGTGTTCATATTGCTATTATCAAGCAGCAGTAATGGATTCTCAAGCTTCTTTACAGCCATATGCATTGCTCCTTCCTGAGGTCACTTGCCCGTGGGGACAAGAGATGTAATAGTTTCCTTCATTTCCTATTTTCAGTATATGGTTATAGCGGATATTTGTCAATAAGGGAAGGGCTTAACTTAATGACTTTGAGGGCTGGCTGTGACCTCCTCGAGAAGTATAAAAAGATGAATGACAGATTGGGCTGGCTCCCGGCATGATTAGCGCCGGCGCTCCTATAAATCCGTCATTCATCTTTTATTGTAATCGTATTAAACGTCAGAGTAGAATCAATGATTAAACCTTGTTAACGGTTCTCCTTACATAGGTTGTATGAAGAATATCATGGGCCTTATGGCTGCCCGGTTTACCGAGATAATCATTGTAAAGGGTCTTGACTGCCTCATTTTCATGAGACTTTCTGACTTCCATCTTAGCGTCCTGATCATATAATGCTTTCGCGCGAAGAGTTCTGATATCGGTGAAGTTTCTCACGATACCGGGCTGCTGAGGCTGCCCGCCGCCATTTACACAACCGCCGGGGCATCCCATGATCTCGATAAAGTGGTAATTTGCCTTGCCGGATCTAACATCATCCAGAAGCTTCCGCGCATTGGCAAGACCGGAGGCAACGGCTACATTGACATCCAGGCCGGCTGCATGGTAAGTTGCTTCCTTAATACCCATGGTTCCACGCACTTCCTTGAAATCCGGGCTGGACAACTCTTCACCGGTGATGGTCTCTATGGCTGTTCTAAGAGCTGCTTCCATAACACCGCCGGTTGCACCGAAGATTACTCCGGCACCGGTGGATCTGCCCAACGGATCATCGAAGTTCTCATCCGGAAGGGAAAGGAAATTGATGCCTACGCGCTCGATCATTCTTGCAAGCTCACGGGTGGTGATGGAGATATCCACGTCCGGAACACCTGCAGCGCTTTGGTCTTCTCTGCCAATCTCAAACTTCTTTGCGGTACAAGGCATTACGCTGACCATAAAAATCTTTTCCGGATCAATATTATTCTTCTCGGCATAATAGGTCTTGGTGATGGCACCGAACATCTGCTGAGGGGATTTGCAGCTTGATACATTATCAAGCATATCCGGATAGTAATGTTCGCAGAATTTAACCCAGCCGGGAGAGCAGGATGTAATTAAAGGTAACTTACCGCCGTTACTGATTCTTTCAATCAGTTCGTTTGCCTCCTCCATAATGGTAAGGTCGGCAGCAAAATCGGTATCAAATACCTTATCAAAGCCTAAGCGGCGAAGGGCTGCCACCATCTTACCTTCCACATTCGTTCCGATGGGAAGGCCGAAGGACTCACCAAGAGCGGCACGAACCGAAGGAGCGGACTGAACGATGACATATTTGTCGGGATCTGCAAGAGCGGCAAATACTTCATCCGTATAATCCTTCTCCAGCAGTGCACCGGTGGGACATACGGCGATACATTGACCGCAGGATACGCAGCTGGTATCACCCAGGCCCATGTCAAAAGCACAGGAGATATTGGTGTCAAAACCGCGTGAATTGGCACCGATGACACCGATACCCTGAATGGTATCACAAACTGCGGAACAGCGTCTGCAGAGAATACATTTGTTGTTATCACGAACCATGTGGGCAGAGGTATCGTCCAGTGTATAATGGGTGCGTTCTCCGTCATACAGGTACTCATCTTTTACATTCAGGTCATTGCAAAGCTTTTGAAGCTCGCAGTTACCGCTGCGTACGCAGGAAAGGCACTTTCTGTCATGATCGGAAAGGATAAGCTCCAGGGTCTTCTTGCGGGAAGCAAGCACCTTGGGTGAGTTGGTGATGATTTCCATGCCCTCTGAAATGGGGTACATGCAGGCTGCAACCAGGCTTCTTGCACCCTTGACTTCTACGACACAGATACGGCAGGCACCGATTTCATTGATATCCTTTAAGAAACAAAGGGTGGGGATATCGATGCAGGCAAGCTTTGCCGCTTCTAGTATGGTAGAGCCCTTGGGGGCTTGCATAGGCATGCCGTTTATTTTAATATTAAGCGTTTCCATTTAAATCCTCCGTTTCTGCGCATGATCTTTGCGCATAATGCTGTTATTTCTTAGAGATGGCATCAAATTTACATTTCTCCATACAAGCACCGCATTTAATACATTTGCTCTGGTCGATGAGGTGTACTTCCTTCACCTTACCGATAATTGCACCATTGGGGCAGATTCTTGCGCACAGAGTACAGCCCTTGCACTTGTCGCCATCGATAATGTAAGAAAGAAGAGCCTTACATACGCCGGAAGGACATTTTTTATCAACTACATGGGCAATATATTCATCCTTGAAATAACGCAGGGTCGATAATACCGGGTTAGGAGCAGTCTGACCAAGACCACAGAGGGCATTCTCCTTGATATAGTAGCAAAGATCCTCAAGCTTCGTGAGGTCCTCCATCGTACCCTGGCCATTGGTGATCTTATCTAAAATCTCGTAAAGGCGTTTGGTACCGATACGGCAGGGAGTACATTTACCGCAGGATTCATCCACTGTGAACTCCAGGAAGAACTTAGCGATATCCACCATACAGTTGTCTTCGTCCATTACGATCAGACCGCCGGAGCCCATCATGGAACCGATGCTGAGCAGGTTGTCATAGTCGATCGGAATATCAAAATGCTCTGCAGGGATACATCCGCCGGAGGGACCGCCTGTTTGAGCTGCTTTAAATTTCTTGCCGCCGGGGATACCGCCGCCGATCTCATCGATTACTTCGCGAAGCGGTGTTCCCATGGGGATTTCCACAAGACCGGTATTATTGATCTTGCCGCCAAGAGCGAATACCTTGGTACCCTTGGACTTCTCGGTGCCCATGGAAGCAAACCATTCCGGACCATGCAGAATGATCTGGGGAATATTGGCGTAAGTTTCCACGTTGTTCAGGATTGTGGGCTTCTGGAACAGGCCCTTTTGTGCAGGGAACGGAGGACGGGGGCGGGGTTCGCCGCGATTGCCTTCAATTGAGGTCATAAGCGCAGTCTCTTCACCGCACACGAATGCTCCGGCACCAAGTCTTAATTCAATATCAAAATCAAATCCGCTGCCAAAGATATCTTTGCCTAATAAGCCGTATTCTCTGGCCTGGCCGATGGCAATTTCCAGGCGGTCTACGGCGATGGGGTATTCCGCACGTACATAGACATAGCCCTGGGTTGCGCCGATTGCATAACCGGCGATGGCCATTGCCTCCAGCAATACATGGGGATCACCCTCTAATACGGAACGATCCATGAACGCGCCCGGGTCACCCTCGTCCGCATTACAGCATACATATTTCTGGTCGGCATCATTTCCTTTTGCCAGCTTCCACTTTAAGCCGGTGGGGAAACCGCCGCCGCCGCGGCCTCTGAGACCGCTGTCCAGAATCGTCTGGATTACCTGGTCCGGGGAATATTCGGTTAAAACCTTTCCGAGGGCTTCGTAACCGCCGGTACCGATATATTCATCGATGTTCTCAGGATTGATTACACCGCAGTTGCGCAGTGCGATTCTGTGCTGCTTCTTATAGAAATCGGTATCATTCAGAGACTTGAGACCGTCTTCGGTTACCATTTCCTTATAAAGGAGACGGGTTACAATACGTCCCTTCAATAGATGCTCGGATACGATTTCCGGAATATCCTCTTCTTTCACCATGGCATAGAAGGTTGCTTCCGGATATATAATAATGATGGGGCCCAAGGCGCAAAGTCCGTGACAGCCAGTCTGTACTACGGCAACCTCTTCCTTCAGGCCATTGTTTTGAATTTCAGTCTGCAGTGACTCGATAATCTTGAGACTTCCCGAGGAAGTACACCCGGTACCACCGCAAACCAATACGTGTGAACGATACATAATGTGTCCTCCTTCGGATTAGCCGAGTACCTCGGCAATCGTATATTTTTTAATAACCTCACCGTGGATCAAGTGATGCTCAATAACCTCGAGTGCTTTTTCGGGGGTCATCTTGACATAAGTAACTTTATCTTTACCGGGCTCCAATACTTCTACAATAGGCTCATATTGGCATAATCCGATGCATCCGGTCTGTGTAACGGCAACATTGGTAAGGCCCTTTGATTGAACCGCATCAGAGAGAGCGGTAAGAACCGGTCTTGCGCCGCTTGCGATGCCACAGGTAGCCATTCCCACAACAACGCGGGTCTGCTCGCTGGATTCACTGCGGATTCCAATCTGGCCCTGCATCTTTTCTCTGATTGCTTTCAGCTCTTCTAGAGATTTCATGTGATATCCTCCATTTCCTTCCACGCACCCATCAGGAGTGCGGCAATTCAACTCTGTTTGTCTCCCTGGCTTTATTATTTCAATCCACAATCCACGCGCTTGCAAGGGAGACGAGTGACAGGTATTGCTATTTGCAATAAATGATGAATGTATATGCTTTTGTCAGGAGAAAGCATCCTCCTGAATTAGAGTTTATTATATGCGGCAAAACGATTTGCCATGAGATTCTAAACAAGATAACCGCCATCTGTCTCCTGTTGATTCTCAGCTAGGTATTCTTTGATGTAAGCAGAAACCTCGGGGGTATTAAGCGGTACGCCGCCGAGAATTTGACGGAATTCTCTCGTGTCCAGGGTGAATTCCCTGTCATCGAACTGATACCGGTAGAGGAAATCAATCTGCGTATTCAAAGTGATTAATGTATGAATTGTACTGTTCATATCACCGAGGGGCATACGGTCAATATGGGATAGTCCAAAGTTCGCGACAACTCTGGTCCCGGCCCCGGGCGTTGATTCGATGCGGAAGCTTCCCCCGCTGCTCTCGGCCGCCATCTTGAAAAACGGCACCCCGAGCCCGACCTTTCTTGTAGAACGGGTTGTGAAGAAGGGATCTTCCACCTGACGGATCTGCTCTCCGGTCATTCCGCAGCCATCATCGGCTATTGTAATCGTAAGTATATCCAAGTCTCTTTGTATTTGTATTATTATTTCAATCAGGCTTGCCTCTGCCCGAATTGAATTATTTGCGATATCCAATACATTCAGAGAGATTTCTGTCATCATATTATTCGTATTTTGCTAAAACACCTTCCAAGTCATCAACAGTTAATTTACCATATACATCCTCGTTGATGGTTAATACAGGTGCAAGTCCGCAAGCGCCGATGCAGCGGCAGGACTCCAGGGAAAACTTACCGTCTTCGGTGCATCCTCCGTCTTCTACGCCGAGCAATTCCTGAAGCTTGTTAAAGATGTCTCCGGAGCCCTTAACGTAGCAGGCAGTTCCCAAGCATACGGAGACGTTGAATTTGCCCTTCGGACTCAGTGAGAATTGAGAATAGAATGTTACGATACCATAGACTTTTTCTAACGGAACATCCATTTCATTGGATATAATGGTCTGAACTTCAATCGGAAGATAGCCGTAGATATCCTGTGCCTCCTGCAGGATGGGCATTAAGGCGCCTCGTTCCTCCTTATGATCCGCGATGATCTTTAGGAGTGCGGCTTCCTGCTCTTTTGTTCCTGCAAATGGTACTGTGTTAATTTGCGATCCCATTTTTAAACCTCCTTAAAATAAATTGTGTCGCCACAAACATTGACATTATAACATAAGTATGTTAAAAAATCTACAAAAATTATTAACAACTACAAGCATTATTAATGAATTTTAAGTATACATTGTACCTAAGGAGTTTTTTGGTAAAAAGGCTGCCAAAATACCGCGGGCCAAACTGTAACGGATCGCCCTGGACAGGCATATTCATGGATTGTAAATAACAGCATATTGTAGTATAATTATACTCATCTTATGCTCTTATGGAGCATCTATTTCGACATAATGCTACAAACACTGCAAATGAAACAGGAAAGGCGAACCAATGGATGAATTAGATAAATTACAAATGGATAATTTGTTAACGTCAGCACCAGGCGGAGTCGTAAAAATAGCAATGGATGACATGCTGACCATTCTATTTGCATCCGACACTTTTTACTCGCTTGTGAAAAATGTAACGGAAAAGATGACAGAAGGACCGCAGCCGCTTCTCCGTATGGTATATTCTGCGGATGTGATCTCTGTGACCCAGCAGATAGCTTCCCAGAGGCTTAGAAAAGACAATATGATCAGCTTTCATTTTCGCAGCCTTCAACAGGATGGAAGCTTCAAATGGATTATGGTTACGGGCAGGCGGACGGAGGAAACTTATACGTCAAGAATGAAGTCCGTACCTGTATATGCCTGCATGGCAATGGATGCCACAAGCACGATGATACAGTATAAGGTGCTGGAGCAGGCGGTGGAATATAACAGGGCAATTACGGAGTTGTCCAGGGAACTGTATTTTGAATATGAGATTGCCACGGATACCTTAAGCTTCTCGGAGTTTTTCCGGGAGCTGTTCGGAAAGGACTCGGAGATAACCGGCTTTCGTAAGCGGCTGGAGAAAACCAAGATCATTCATCCGGAGGAATTGCCTGCGGTAGTGGGAATATTTAACAGCGTGATGAGCGGGAGGAAGCAGGTCAGGTTTGAGCTTCGCCTGATTCCCAAGGATGGCAAGCCTTGCTGGTATATCTGCTATGCCTCTATTATATATGGAGAAAATCGCAATCCCTACAAGGTGGTCGGTAAGCTGTCTCTGATTAACACGGTGGAGAAGGAGCCGGAGAAGGAGCCATACCAGCCTTCCCGGGATACCTTGACTGGTGTCTGTACCAAGGAATCCGCAGAGCTTATGATCCGGGAGGCCCTTAGCAAGCAGGGGGAGGACAGCCTTTCCGCCATGATGCTGGTGGATGTCCGCAACTACAAAAATATCAATGAAATCAGACGTGCCGTTCAGGGGGAAAACATTCTGACCTCCATTGGCACTCTCTTAAAAAAGAATTTTCGTACCACCGATATTATCGGGAGGGTCGGTTTGAGTGAATTTGTTATATTTATCAAGGACATCCCGACGGATACCGTAGTTTATAATAAGGCGGAAGAGCTATGCAGCGTCCTGGATTCATTGCATTCTTATGAGCATACAAAGAACAGTCTGGTGATCAGCATAGGAATTACCCTTCAGAGGGGGATTCAGGAATTCCAGTCAGTGTTCGCCAATGCCAATACGGCACTTGTTATGGCGAAGAAGCTTCCTGCCAGCTCCTTTGAGGTGGTTTGCGGAGCGGCTACAGTTTAAAAAAGAGTTCAGTCATAAATTCTTAAGAATAAATGGAGGGCTATATGAATATTGAGGATATTAGAGCGATACTGGGAGCGCAATACATCGTCGGTGAGGAATGGAAGGACAGAGAGGTCCATACTGCCTGCGGCTCCGATATGATGAGCGATGTTCTGGCATTTATGAAGGATCAGTCGGTACTACTGACCGGATTATGCAATCTTCAGGTGATTCGTACCTGCGAGATGATGGACATTATCTGTATCGTATTTGTCAGGGGCAAGGTACCGGATGAAGCAATGATTGAAATGGCAAGGGAAAAGGAGATTGCTATTCTGTCAACGGGGCACCGGATGTTTGCGGCCTGTGGGATGCTTTATGAAAAAGGTTTGCGGGGAGGTCCTGATTATAAATGAGTGATACAATACACATGTCCTATGTGGTTCCGGCGGGGGATTTCACCCGGGCAGGAGAGGCCTCCAGCAGTCTGAAGAGCAGCCTCAAGAAGATGGGGGTGGCTCCGGAAATCGTGCGCAAGGTGGCAATCGCCATGTATGAAGGCGAAATCAACATGGTAATTCACGCCACCGGGGGCACCATTGATGTGGTGATTTCTCCGGAGGAGATAGTGATGGTCCTTAAGGATCAGGGGCCGGGGATTAGCAATGTCGAGCTTGCAATGCAGGCGGGCTATTCCACGGCACCGGACAATATCCGTTCTCTCGGATTCGGAGCGGGCATGGGGCTGCCCAATATGAAAAAGTACAGTGATGAATTCAATATTGAAAGCGCGGTTGGGGTCGGAACTACGGTTACGATGAAGGTCGCCATGTAATCTGCTTAGGGACATTTCAAGGGGGAAAGACAATGGGAGAATTTTTTACTTCGGTTCGTTTGAAGGAAGACTTATGCATGGGATGTATCAATTGTATAAAACGCTGCCCTACGCAGGCCATCCGGGTAAGGAACAAAAAAGCGGTTATAACCAAGGAATTTTGTATTGATTGCGGGGAATGCATCCGGATCTGTCCCCATCATGCCAAGGAAGCCACTTATGACTCCCCTGAGATTATGAAGAAATTCGAGTATACCGTAGCGCTGCCGGCGCCGTCCCTTTACGGGCAGTTCAATCATCTGGAGGATGTCAATATTGTTCTGACCGCCCTGAAGAGGATGGGATTTGACGATGTGCATGAAGTAAGCGGGGCCGCCGAGCTTGTCTCTGAGATGTCCAGGAAATATGTGGCCGAACATAAGGAGAAGTGGCCGGTAATCAGTACCGCCTGCCCTTCCGTGGTGCGCCTGATCCAGGTACGTTTTCCGAATTTGATTGAACATCTGCTGCCCATCAATGCGCCGGTGGACCTGGCTGCTTCCATGGCAAGGGATAGTGCCATGGAGAAAACCGGTCTTCCCAGGGAGAAGATCGGAATTATTTTTATTTCCCCCTGTCCGGCGAAGATGACTGCCGTAAAGGCACCCATCGGCATTGACCATAGCGAAATCGACGGTGTTCTTGCGATCAAGGAGGTGTATCCGATTCTACTCCCATTAATGAAGGAGAGTATCGACGATGTGGAGGAGCTGAGTATCTCGGGGAGGATCGGAATCGGCTGGGGCAGCACCGGAGGAGAATCTGCGAGTCTGCTTACGGATAATTATCTGGCGGCGGATGGAATAGAGAACGTGATTAAGATTTTGGAGGACCTGGAGGACCAGAAATTTGACCAGTTGGAATTCATTGAGCTGAACGCCTGTGCCGGGGGCTGTGTCGGAGGAGTATTGACCGTGGAGAATCCCTATCTTGCCAAGGTCAAGCTGAAACGGCTGAGAAAGTACCTTCCGGTGTCCTGCTCCCATCTGGTGAGCGGGAGCAATGAGGATAATTTCTGGACCGGGGAAGTGAAGTATCAGCCGGTATTTAAGTTGGGAAAGGATATGAAGGAAAGCATCGCCAACATGGCAAGGGTGGAAGAGCTGTGCGGGAGATTTCCGGGGCTGGACTGCGGTTCCTGCGGAGCGCCGACCTGTAAGGCGCTGGCGGAGGATATTGTCAGAGGAGTGGCGAAGGAAGAAGATTGTATCCATATCCTGAGAGATTATATCCATAAGCTTTCGGAGGAGATGCTCAAGCTGGACAGAATGAAATAATACCTGTTTCAGCCGCAGAATATAAGAAAATGGAAGGTAGAGAGGATGAAGGTTTGTGATTTATTTAACGAAGAAGGCCTGAGATTGTTGAACGAGGGAAACAATGCAGAACGGGAGATTTCTGTACCCTATTGCTGTGATCTGCTGAGTGTTGCCATGGGCAGAATGCCTGCGGATTCAGCCTGGGTCACGGTGATGGGAAATGTGAATACGCTGGCAGTTGCCGCATTGGCCGATGCTGCCTGCATTATTCTGGCAGAGGGAAGCCATCTGGACGAGATGGCTCTGGGCAAGGCGAAGCAGCAGGAGATCACGGTCTTCGAGACAGAGCTGCCCATCTTTGAAGCGGCCCTGCTGGTCTATCAAAGGCTTCATGCATAAGTTATTCTATGATCTGCATATCCATTCCTGCCTGTCTCCCTGCGGGGATGAGGATATGACACCCGGCAATATTGTAGGTATGTCTGCATTGAAGGGGCTGGATGTGATCGCTGTCACGGATCATAATTCCTGCAGGAATTGCCCGGCGGTATTAAAGCTTGCACAGGAATACAATATGGTTGCCATACCCGGGATGGAGCTGACCACCCTGGAGGAGGTCCATGTTCTGTGCTTTTTTGCTGAGCTTGCGGATGCCCTCCGCTTTGATGAATATGTCTATTCAAAGTTGATAAAAATACCCAATGATGAGAAGGTTTTTGGCAAACAGGAGATTTGCGATGAGGAGGACAGGGTGATTAACAATGAGCCCTATCTTTTGATTAATGCAACGGAGATTTCCTTTGATGATCTGGGAGCCCTGATGAAAGAGTATCGCGGAGTGTACCTTCCCGCCCATATTGACAAGGGTTCCAACAGTTTACTATCCAACCTTGGTTTTATTGCACCGGAGGCTGATTTTACGGCGGCGGAATTTGCCAATCTGACGAAATATGAAGAAATCAGCAATAAGAACCCACACTTGAAGCAATGCAATATTATAACGGATTCAGATGCCCATGAACTGGGAAGAATTCAGGAGGCGATGAATTTTATAACCTGTGAAAGCCGTTCCAGACAGGATATCATAAAAGCAATTATTACCGGGCGCAGTGCATGACGGATTATTTCTGAGATGCAGTACGTCCTTTTTGTGTTCCTGCTTTCCGGAGGAAAGAAAGAGCTGCTATTTACAGCTGTATACCCACGCCCAACTTCAGTGATATGGCACGGTGATAATGATAAAAAGGATATTTTATACCAGGTACGGATGGTGTATGATAGAGTAATATAGAAAAAGATATGGGGAGGGATGAGATGGAAGATGTGAATATATTAATCGCAGAGGATGAAAAGGATTTAAGAGAACTTCTTAAGCTAAATCTCGAAAAGGAAGGCTATCATGTTATTTGTGCAGGAAATGGAAGGGAAGCCCTGCAGCTTCTTGCATCTCATAACATCAGTCTTGGTATCTTCGATATCATGATGCCGGTGCTGGATGGTTTTAACCTGCTTCGGCAATTGAGGGAAACCAGTGACGTTCCCGTTATATTACTTACTGCCAGGGGAGAAGAGATGGACAAGGTCCTGGGCTTTGGCCTGGGAGCGGACGATTACCTGGTTAAACCCTTTAGTATGGCGGAGCTGATTGTCAGAGTAGCAGCCAGGCTTCGAAGAAGCAGGGAGAATTCCATGAGAAGATATTCTTCCACTTTGACAATCGGAGAGATTACCTTGGATACGGCCTCCTGGAGTGTTTATAAGAGGGGAACAGCAATTGAGCTGAATGCGAAGGAGCTGCAGCTTCTGAAGTTCTTCATGGAGAATCCGGAGCGGGTATATACAAAGAAGCAGCTCTACCAGGCGGTTTGGGAGGATGATTATTATTATGATGATAACACCATTATGGTCCATATCAGCCATTTGAGAAGCAAGATAGAGGATAATCCCAGAGAGCCGGCTTATATCAGGACAATGAAGGGAATCGGCTACAAATTCTGCAGGGGGAACGGAAAATAAATGAAGATAAAGAACCGCATCCTGATCAATTATATATTAATGTTTCTGATTACCTCAGTCATTGCTTTGGCAGCTCTGACTGTCTTCAGTGTTGTATCCGGGCGGATGGAGGGCCGGCTGGTCAAGAGCAGGTACACGGCAGCCGGATTGATGGAGGATAAAGCGGAGGATATTGCCTATGAGGGCGTTGTGGAGAATAACGGAGGGATCCAGGTGGTGGATTCTAACTATAAAATCATACTGTCGAGGGGGCTGAATAACTTTACGAAGCAAAAGCTGACAGCTGCGGAATTCACTAAATTCCTGACGGAGACACAGAATGTTCATCGTAAATACAGCTACAGCGTTGCCTATAATGAGACAGAGGATTTTTGGCTGATTGTGACTTTTCCTACTTCCATCCGGATTGATCTGTCTGTTACACATAATGATTATTACAGCTCTTCCGATATCGGCCTGGTAGCGGTTGTTTTTGTGACGGGAGTTACCCTGTATATTCTCATTCTGATGATTAGTACCGGAATCTACGCCAGAATAACGGCAGCAAGCTTTACTATACCCCTGGCAAAGCTGGGCGAAAGTGCTAAGCGGCTAAAAGGCGGCGACTATACGGCAAGGGTGGAATTACATCCCTGCAATGAATTCGGGGAGCTGGGACAGGTATTTAATGCCATGGCGCAGCAAATTCAGGAGGAAATGGAGCGGAGGATAAAATCGGAGCATATTCGGAAGCAGTTGACCCTGGATATAGCCCATGACTTAAAAAATCCTCTGGCGGTGATTATGGGATATGCAGAATTCTGTCTCAAGCATCCGGAGCAGGACGGTGAGAACTATCTGAAGCTAATATATCAGAACAGCCGGCGGGCTAATGAACTGATCACCGGGTTATTTGAGCTGTCCAAAATAGAAAGTCCTGATTACCGGCTGAATTTGCAAAAAACGGATTTACCGGAGTATCTGAGGCTGAGAGGGGCGGAGTATATTGATACCCTGGAGGCGGCGGGCTTTGGGTATGAATTTTGTGTTCCGGAGGAGGAGATAGCAGTCAGGCTGGATGAGCAGGAAATGAACCGGGCGATAGATAATCTCATTCAAAATGCGATCCGCTATAACGAGGCGGGAACCAAAGTGATGATTGAACTAAGGGATGGAGAGAGTGATTGTGAGATCATATTATCTGATAATGGAAAGGGGATACCGGCGCAGCTCACAAAGGATATCTTCCTCCCCTTTGTAAGAGCGGATGAATCCAGAAATTCCCGGACAGGAGGCAGCGGACTCGGACTTGCGATCACAGCACAGATTATCCGGCTTCATGGGGGAGAAATCAGTTTAGTCTCCGATACGGGAGAAGGAAGTGTTTTCAGGATCAGGCTGCCTAAGGAATGATTAAGATATTCCCGGGATTTAAGGATTATTTAAGATGATGATAAGGGCTATTTTAAGCTGTTGTTCTATGATGATGATAGAACAGCAGCTTTTTACTGTGTTTAATTTTGAATTAAGGAGATATGACAATGAAAACAAAAAAAGGAAAGAAGGTAATCATCATCACCACAGTCCTCTTGCTGCTGCTGGTGATGCAGACACTGCCCGTTTTCTTGATGAAGCCCTGGGGAAGTAAGACTTTGAGCAATGATTTGATTCAGCTGTACTATCAGCCCGGAGAGGAAAAGGGAGCTAACGAAGTATTTGAGCTTCTGGCTGAAAAATCAAAAGGTATCTGTCAGAAGATGAATTATGAGCAGAAGGAAGCGATAGAAGTTTACCTGTACAGCACCCAGAAGCAGCTGGCAATCCGGGAGGCGGGTTTCATAACGCTTACCTTTGCACCTTCCTGGCACATCGGAGACAGCCATAGAGGGAAAATCATTATGGTATCTCCCAATACCCCGGTGAAGGGACACACTCATGATACAATACTGACAGCAGCTTTGCACGAGCTGGTTCATTCCGTCGTCTATCATGTTAATCCGAAGCTGTCCTATTTCTGGGATAATGGGCTGGCAACCTATCTGGCTGATCAAATACCTGCCGAAAGGGATTACCAGTCGCGCAAGATACCGTCGATGCTGGATATGCATACGGAAAACGGGTTAAATTTCGGCAATATGGGAGGCTATGCATTCTCCTATCTATACATTGAATACCTGGATAAGGCGTATGGCTGGAATAAGGTAATGCAATATGCTTCGGGAGACGGAGGATATGAAGAGGTGTTTGGCAGGTCGGAGACAGAGATTTATAATGAATGGTGCGCTTATGTGAAGCGCTTGAGCAGATAGAGGGGGGAGAAGATGCAAAGACGGAGAAGTATGAAAAAAAGAATGGTTTATCTAATTATAATTGCAACGGTACTGGCAAATATACATTATGCCGGCAGCGCATATGCAGACTGGAATCCGGCTGCAGACGATATGCCTGCAGGGAGGGAGTTTGATCTTGCCATGGAGGATATAATTCGTTCCGGAAAAGCGAAGGGGGCCTGTGCAGCCTTTGTTCAGAACGGAACTCAGATCATGGCAAAAGGCTATGGTTATTCGGATGCGGCAAGGAAGCTTCCGGCGGACGGTGCCTATTCCGGATTTCGTCTGGGATCCGTATCAAAGACCTTTGTGGCGCTGGCAGCTCTGATTGCGGAGGAAGACGGAATGCTGGATATGAACCGGGATATCATGGATTACCTGGGCAATATGGAGAATTCACCAAAGCTGAGCTATCCGGTTACGATGCAGCATTTGCTGACACATACGGCAGGCTTTGAAGATATGGTTACAGGAATGGCGGTAAAGAATATCAGTGATACGGAGCCTCTCTCAGTTACGGTGGGAAAATATGTACCGAAACAAATCTATGCCCCGGGGGAACTTGCCTCCTATTCCAATTATGGTATCGCTCTCGCTGCCTATGTAATCGAATGTGCAGTTGGAGAGGATTTTTCAGAGTACTGTACCAAAAGGATATTTGAGCCGCTTGGAATGAAGCATACGACCTTTGCCCATATGCAGGATGCTGTGATGGTGTCCCACGCATACCTGCCCGGCGGGAATGAGACTTTGGAGCCCTATATGAATCTGTATCCGGAAGGAGCAGCTGTAGCTACCGCAGAGGACATGGCAACTTATATCAGATGGCTCCTGGGAGAAGATGAAACCATTCTCAGCCGGGAGAATAAGGAAAGACTCTTCCAATGCCAATACAAAATGGCAGATGAGCTTGCCGGTATCGGCTATGTATGGAATAGAAACCAGCGAAATGGCAGTCTGTATTATACGAAGAAGGGAGAAACTGTAAACTTCTATTCCAGAATAGCGCTGTTTCCGTCGAAGCAGGCAGGCCTGTTTCTCTCCTTCAATACTTATGTGCCGGAGAAAGAGATTAATGAGATTATCGGTAAGGTGACGGACCTGCTGCTGGGAGAAAAGGAGGCTCCGACTTCGCAGGCAGGGGCAACAATCGATATTGACGGCTGCTATGTCAATACCTGGTCCAGCTTTACTACGGCGGAAAAGCTCTTAAGATACCTTATTCCCGGCAAGATAATCGAGATAACAGGCTCACTGTCCCGAGGGTTTTATTATGAGGGAGAGAAAATGACGCATCTGGGGAATAATACTTATGAGACCTCTATCGGTGTGGTCAAATTTTATGAGGACAGCGGAAGCACGTATATGGCTACGGATTATTCCCAGAGCTACCGGAGAATCGGAGGATGGGAAAGCCGGGAAGTTACTCTGGTCTTGACGTTGCTTTATTTCCTTAGCACCATAATTTTGATGATTATGGGTATAACACATTTTATCAGGAAAAAGGAGATGTTTCCGGCGGTAATAATTTCATTTGTCCAGTTCATAGCCTTGATTGTTTTGGGAGTCTTTCTTTATAGAGGAGCGGTGGAATACTGTATTTTGAACTACCTTACAGAGATTGGTATAGCAGCCGGGGCGGTGGCAGCAGCTGCAGCCATGGGGATGGTGATCTCTGCGGTATACCGGAAGTCCTTGAAAGGGAGTGTGTTAAAGCTTGGGCTGATGGTTAATCATATCGCCGGGATAGGGTTCTGTTTGGTAATGTACCATTTAAACCTGCTGTTTTAATTGGGGTTTAATTGCCGTCAGAAACTATTGAAATCTCCCAATCTTATGCTATAATATTCAAGATAGGCAATTTCACTGCAAAGGAGTATATGAGTATGGATTTAATTGATATAAGAGAATTGTACCGTAACAAAGAGCAATATATCGGAAAGCAGGTATCGGTGGGCGGTTGGATTCGAAGTGTCAGAGATTCCAAGACCTTTGGTTTTGTTGTATTAAACGACGGCACCTACTTTGAACCTTTACAGGTGGTATATCATGATAAAATGGAGAATTTTGCGCTAGTTTCCAAATTAAATGTTGGTTCCGCAATTATTGTAAGAGGTGAGCTGGTTGCGACACCGCAGGCAAAACAGCCCTTTGAGATTCAAGCGGAAGAGGTTCTCGTGGAAGGTGCGTCAACTGCTGATTATCCTTTGCAAAAGAAGAGACATACTCTGGAATATCTGCGGACCATGACCCATTTAAGGCCCAGAACGAATACCTTTCAGGCGGTATTTCGTGTACGCTCCCTGATTGCTTATGCGATTCACCAGTATTTTCAGGACAGAGATTTCGTCTATGTGCATACCCCCATCATTACAGGCAGTGATGCCGAGGGTGCCGGTGAGATGTTCCGGGTGACGACCCTTGATCTGGACAATATTCCCAGGACGAAGGATGGCAGCGTTGATACCAGCCAGGACTTCTTCGGCAAGGAGACGAACCTGACGGTAAGCGGACAGTTAAACGGTGAGACATATGCCATGGCGTTTAAGAATATCTATACCTTCGGACCTACCTTCCGTGCGGAGAATTCCAATACAACCCGCCATGCGGCGGAGTTCTGGATGATTGAGCCGGAGATCGCGTTTGCCGATCTGAAGGATGATATGGCTCTGGCAGAAGGAATGCTGAAATATGTCATAAGCTATGTGCTGGAGCATGCGCCCATGGAGATGCAGTTCTTTAACCAGTTTGTGGACCAGGGTCTGTTAGAGCGGTTGAGCCATGTAGCCAATTCTGATTTCGGACATGTTACCTATACCGAAGCGATCTCCATCCTGGAGAAGAATAATGATAAATTTGATTATAAGGTATCCTGGGGCTGTGATCTTCAGACGGAGCATGAACGCTATCTGACGGAGCAGGTATTTAAAAAGCCCGTATTTGTAACCGATTATCCGAAGGAAATCAAGGCGTTCTATATGAAGCTGAACGAGGATAACAAGACTGTGGCGGCGATGGATCTCCTTGTTCCGGGAATTGGTGAGATCATCGGAGGAAGCCAGAGAGAAGATGATTATGGCAAGCTTGTGAAGCGGATGGAGGAACTGAAGCTTGAGAAAGAGGATTATGAGTTCTATCTCGACCTTAGAAAATACGGCTCCGCAAGACACGCCGGCTTTGGCCTTGGCTTTGAACGCTGTGTTATGTATCTGACGGGTATGGGTAATATCAGAGATGTTGTTCCTTTCCCGAGAACGGTAAATAACTGTGAGCTATAGGATACAAATCCTTCAAAACAATTAATTTAAATATCATAAGCGGTAATATCCGGCAGGACCTGGTGTGATGTACATCAGGTCCTGCTTTATGAATGTCAGCAACTCTTTTGTAATTATTACGGATTCAGCAATAGTGCAAATGTTTTATTTCTATGATATAATGAAAGCGGAATGAGGAAATGCAAGCTTGCTTGTGATTTCCGATTGGAGCAACAAGATCATGAGCATGGTTTGCGTTCATGATATAATAAAAGCATAGTGAGCATGATGGGAGCTTGCTCGTAAGCATGCGATCGGAGCTGGAGATCATGATATAATTAGAGGAAAATGCCATATAGGGGGCGTACTTTTTGCTCGGACTTTGTATGCCACTGGAGCGGCAGATGGAGGTAGGATGAAACAGGCTGTTATGATACATCCCGGAGAAATAATTTTTCAGGATATTGAGTGTCCTAAAACAGAGAAAAATCAGATCAAAGTTAAGATGATGAAAATTGGGGTTTGCGGTTCGGATGTTCATGTGAACCATGGCAAGCATCCTTATACCAGCTATCCGGTAGTTCAGGGACACGAGGTGGCTGCCCAGGTGGTTGAAGTTGGCTCTGATGTGACGGATTTTTCCGTAGGTGATAAGGTAACCATTCAGCCGCAGGTGGTTTGCGGTGAATGTTATCCGTGCAGGAACGGATTGTACAATGACTGTGAGGTTCTAAAGGTAATGGGCTTTCAGACAACCGGAATGGCAAGTGAATACTTTGTTGTAGATTCAGCTAAAGCCTTAAAGCTGCCGGAAGACATGAGCTATGAATACGGTGCCCTTGTGGAACCCCTGGCGGTGGCGGTGCACGCAGTGCGAAGAGCGGGAGAAATCAAAGGCCGGAAGGCTCTGGTGTTCGGCGGCGGCCCCATCGGCAATCTGGTGGCGCAGGCGGCAAAGGCGATGGGGGCAGAAAAAGTAATGGTTTCCGAGTTGAGCGCCTATCGGTTGGAGGTTGCACAAAAATGTGGCTTATATACGGTAAATCCCCAGGAGGAAGAGTTGCCGCACAAAATGGAAGAGGTCTTCGGAAAGGACCGCGCAGATATTATTTTTGAGTGCGTAGGAAGTGAGATTACAATCGGACAGGCGATCCTGTATGCACGCAAGGGCAGCCGGATTGTCGTGGTCGGAGTATTTGCTGCCCCGGGCAAGATGGATATGGGATTAATCCAGGACCATGAGCTGGAGCTGGTCGGAAGCGCGATGTACCGGGAGGAGGACTACATTAAGGCAATCGAGCTGATAGGCAGGGATGAGATTCGTCTCGAGGACCTGATTACACATCATGTACCATTTGAGCAATATGAAGAAGCATATAAGATTATAGATGAACAGAAGGATCGGGCCATGAAGGTTATGATTGATATGGAGACTACTGACTAAAAGAAGGAAATGAGGAAGAGAAGATCCCAGCCTGGCAAAACCATAGGGAATGAGTGAAATAAAAGGATATTACAGCGGCAAGCCTCCGTAATATCCTTTTTTCGAGCTTGGTTTTATGCTAAGCTAGTGCTTATTGTCTTCTGATTTCTATTGCTTTTGTCTTTCGTGCTACTGCTTATTATACGATGCTGTTTCTGAAAGCAACATGCTTTATCGCATCCAGTGCAAACAGCAAAGCCATGCCTATAATTCCTACTACAAGAAACTCGCTGATACCAACGGTAAGCATCATGAAAGGAATTGCATCCGGAATTCCATAAGCATAACGCAGTATCCACGGAATAATTAATGCATTTGCCACGATCGGAGGAACGGGAACCAGGAATTTGCAACGTCTTAGCTTATAGGACAGGAACGCTGCGATCAGAGTGGCTAAGGAACCGAAGATCATGTCAAGGAGCGGGGCACCGGTCAGTATCGCACTTAAAAAACAGCCGATTGTAACTCCAGGTATGGCAGCAGGGGTAAAGTAGGGCAGAATCGTGAGTGCTTCCGCAACGCGAAACTGGATCGGACCGAAGCTGGTAAGCTGAAATATCATCACCAGAGCGGTATAGATGGCTGCAATAACAGCAGCCTCTGTAATAAACAGAGTCTTTTTACTTCTCATAATTTAATTCTCCTTTAGTTTTGTTTTACGAGTGGAAGGTCTCGAACACTCGGTTTTTATAGCCCAAAGACCTTGTTTTTAGGGCGTTTGCGACCTTTTTAGTATATCATGAAAATGGAGGTTGTCAAGCGTTGACTCAACTTTTGACTCAATTTTGGGGAAAAGGAGATAAAAATAGATAGAAGGTAGGGGCAATGTGGGGTCTGTGGTTTAACAGTGAGAGCAACTAAGGAGGTATTCATAATCTGTGGAGACTACATGGAAACAGGGGGTAAGTCATATGGCGGTTAGAAGGATGCTGAAAGAAGCTGGTTTTATAATAAATGGCTCTGTCACAACATATTGTTGATATTCAGTATAATTTTGAGCAGAGCGTAAATTTTGCTCTGCTCGATTAAATCTTTCATTTAATTTGCATTAGTGAAAACATGCGAATCAACCAAATTTCTATATATAGACTTGTTTTACTTTACTCGAATGTTTTATATATGTTTTTTGGCACATTCTTGCAATGACATTTCATTGGTATCAACTACAACATCATAGCCATCAAGAGGATACAATCCTTGCTTGACTTGCCATTCTGCATTTTCAATATCTCTGTCCCCTCTGCTGACTTCTCGTCTCTTTAGCTCTTCCAATGAACATATCACTTTCACAAAGGTGATTGGATAATTTTTTAATGTATCTCTACAAGAATTGAAAAGGTTTTGCTCCTTCCCGTCTTCTTGATTTAGAACAACATGGTCAACAATAACATTCAATCCCATACCTGAGTATGTCTTTATTGTATGATACATTGCATTGACCGCCATATACCATAAAGAATCACCATCAATTCCATTATAATATCCACTCATCGCAATAATAAATACTAGTGCGTATTATGTTCTCATTCCCCGTTTCAAGGCTGTCTGGTTTACTAAACTCCCCGCCCCGGTCTGTAAGAATCACAGGGAATACCGTACAGAACCCGAAGGTTGTGAGTTTGTCCTCTAACTGGTCGAATATAGCCTTTACAGACTCGGATTTTTTATCCGGCATTAAATATGCCAGCATGCATTTGCAGTTCCTAAAGAACAGGGTAAGGAGTACTTTACGGCTGCCCTCGCATCCAACTACCGTGTCCATTTCAACGACATTGATATCAGGGTACATGGAAATGTATTCCGTAAAGTCGTGGTATGTCCTATGTTCAAAAATACCAGTATCAACTATTTCTGATTTGTGTGGACTGCGGAGCTTATACCGGACCTTTCTTGGAAGATCCAGATTTCTGACACTAAGGATATTTCGATCAATGTAAGTGTAAATGGTTTTAGCAGAGCAGCTGATTTCCTTATGGGTATTCAAAATATGATAGGGAGACTGTCCCTGCGTAATAAGAGGGGTTACTA
Source organism: Bacillota bacterium (assembly GCA_023423045.1). GTDB lineage: Bacteria > Bacillota > Clostridia > Lachnospirales > Lachnospiraceae > Mobilitalea. Next base: position 22,288 of record JAFAGA010000054.1, read on the forward strand.
TCTCATCTAACAGTTTTAACCCGTTTTCATCCATGTTGATTCCTTGTCTTGATTCTTTTAGGAGTGTTTTGTAATCCCGGTGGGAGCTGGTGGATTTATAAAAATACTTATCCAATCTGCATTGAACCTTGTCCGGGCATCCATTGCAAACAAAAGGTGCACGGAGAATACGTTTACAAACCTGAAGTTCAAATTCAGGACAGGAGCTATTGCATTTATTGCAGCTGCTGCACCGCCTCTGGCATGCTGGTGAGAGACGGCATACATTTTTTCTGTTGCACGATTTTCTGTGGATACACTTGTTGAAGTTTTCATGGTTAAAGTCATTTCGTGCTTTGAAAAACCTATGTTTTCGAACTTCTTTGGATATGGTGGATGGATCCTTACAGAGGAATTTTGCAATGTCTTTAAATGAAACATCAAGGTCAAGACTTTTTTCGATGTAGACACGGTTGTCAAGGGATAGGTGTTTTTGATTACCAGGAACTAACTTAGACATAATGAACTCCTTTCACTGCAGATGAGGATTCATTATCATTGTAAATGTATTAAGAAAGTAATTATAGCCTTGATAGAATTTATGTGAGAGTAAATTCTACATTTGATTTTGGTAAGTAGAATTTAGTTTTTCATTTAACGTTTTAAAAGTATGCGTATAAAAAGATTTGTTAAGATAGAATTTATGTGATATACTACATTATATAGAAATGAATTGGAGGTGTACTGTTATGATATCAGCTCAAAAGGATATTAATAAATCAAATCCAAATGAAGCAAAATTGGAATTGTATGCCTTGCTTGGAGAAGGATACAAAGCAATGAAAGAAGGACGAGAAATTAGTACCCAGTCTTTGAAAGATAGAATCAGCCAAAGGAGAAAAGAGCATGAGTAAAGTTATGTTTACTCAGCCAGCAGAATATGACTTAATAAGGATTGAGGATTATATAAGAGACATTTTATATAATCCTCAATCGTCTATAAAGGTTGTTGATGGGATCATTGAAACTGCTGAAAAGCTAGGACTTTTTCCAAAAGAGCATCAACTTGTAAATGACTTTTTGTTGGCTGAATTAGGTTTTCGGATGACTCGATATGACAACTATAATATTTTTTATATCTACGATGAATACTTAGATATAGTACATATTATCAGAATCCTGTATAACAGGGCTGACTGGCAAAACATCTTGAAATAATAGGTACTATGTGCCTTGAGTAAAAAGTAATTATTTAAGGGATAAAGAGAGGACTGAAAACAGTCCTTTTTTCTGACACAATTTTCTGACTCAACTCGGTGTTTTTCAGATGAAATCAGATAAAAAGTGATAAAGCCTAAATTCTTAAAAAAGCCTTCATCCATGGAAAGGATAAAGGCTGATAAAACCAGATAAAAGAACACTTCCGAATGTTTTGTTTTACGAGTGGAAGGTCTCGAACACTCGGATTGAATAAACATAAGCTCGGACAAGGGATGCACGCGTCTTATGTTCTGCCCATAAAGACCTTGTTTTTCGGGCATTTGCAACGGTTTAAGTATAGCATGAAAATGAGGGATGTCAAGAGCTTAATTGGCTTTTGACTCAAGTTTGAGCATTGACCCGAAGAGAGAGTTGCCACTAAATTCGTTGATATAAAGGATTACTTTACATAACAAAAAAAGAATGTGGAATAATTAACCTTCCAAGTATATGTTGCTTAGAATAATTAATTGACAATAATAATTTAATATGGTAATTTAATCCTGTGATAACATGAATTAAAGAGGTGAACGCTATCCGGCACACTTGATATTGCATAATCAGTAATATAAGTGAGAACGTGGAAAAGTTAAATAAAATCATAACTTAATAAGAAGAGACAGCTGTTTAGAGGCAGTTTTATTTTCTTTACCCAAATTATGGTTTTTATTTAATATTCCACGCTTGCAATACTAAGAAATAATAGGCTGTGGAATATTCCACAGTTTTTTTGTATAAAAATATGGTTTGGGTGTCATAAGACGGATATCTATTGAGATTAGTGATTAGTATTGTGAGAGCTTATGACCTGGAACAATATTTGAATTTTCTACAATGAAAATCTTATTCGTGTTATCACAAAAACATCAATAATAGGAGATTAAAAAAATGCTGGAAAAATTATTAGAATATGTATCAAACAAACCAGAAATCTATGAAGTAAGTACATCGAAATTCTGGGATGACGAGCATATATCGAAAGGAATGCTGCAAGCTCATCTTGATCCAGAGTGGGATGCTGCAACACGTAATCATAATTTTATTACTAAGTCGGTTGAATGGATTGCGAGTATTGCTAATCCTGTACAATATCCAAAGTTACTGGATCTTGGATGCGGACCGGGATTGTACGCAGAAAGGTTTTACAAAAAGGGGTATCATGTGACCGGCATAGACTATTCAATGCGCTCAATTGAATATGCCGTTAACAATGCGAAAATCAATTACTTCGCAATTACTTACAAATATCAAAATTACCTTGATATCACATACCAGGAAGAATTCGATGTTATTTCACTCATTTATTGCGATTTTAGTGTGATGTCCAATCATGATCGGACTAGATTATTGAACAGCATATATCAAGCACTCAAACCTGGTGGTAAATTTATTCTAGACGTTTTCACATCCAACCAGTATAAAGACAGGAAGGAGACTAAGGATTGGTACTATAGCGAAGGTGGCTTTTGGAGTGAAAAAGCACATATTTGCTTAAATTCATTTTACAGATATGATGATAGAGGTACAATGCTTGAGCGGACGGTGGTTATTACAGAGGATTCCATAAAGTGCTATAATCTTTGGGATCATACTTTTACTAAGACAGAATTAGAAGAAGACCTTCAAAAGGCGGGTTTTACTACCGTCGATTTTTACGGGGATGTAGCCGGAGATGAGTATAAACCTGGCGGGAACTTAATGTGTGCCGTAGCTAAAAAGAAAGGCTGAGTATAATTATGAAAATTTTAAATGTCATGAAAGCTAGAAGATCCGTACGCAAATTTAAAGATACAGCTATATCGGATACAATTTTGAATGAAATGCTAGAGGCAGCAAGGTTGGCTCCCTCGCCGGGAAATTCACAGAGCTATGTGTTTGGTGTTATAAAAGATCAAGAAATAAAGGAAAAATTAGCTAGAGCTGCAGGCGGACAAATGTGGATAGCATCAGCACCCGTCGTTTTTGCATGCTGTGCTGATTTAAGCTGGGATATTGCAGAGCAACCAGAGGATGATTTTGGGGTTATTGTAAATAAACTCAGATTTAATAATGAATTCCTAAAATATATATGTGAATATCCTGACTGGAAAGCACGAGTGACCCTTTTTGAAAATGGAACAAGTTTAATAC
>JAFAGA010000078.1 GCA_023423045.1 Bacillota bacterium
CTTTTATGCTCTCTTTTGCCTCTTTCGGAGGAAATCTTAATAATTCTTAATAATTACTTCATGGATACTAAACATTGTCCTCCTATACTATTGCTAAAGCAGTTCAGACAGAGGAGTGTGACAGTGATGAAAATAGCCATATTGACAGGAAGATTCGGAATGGGCCATATGACGGCGGCTCTGGCGATGAAGCAGCAGATCGAACTCAGCCATCCCAAGGCGGAAGCGGAAATAATTGATTGGCTGCAATATGCCTCGCCCAGGTTGGCGGATCCGTATTATGCTTTTTTTCAGCTCCTTGTGAGCAAGGGACAGAAGCTGTATAACAGCAGGTATCGTTTTTTAGAAAACAGAAAAACGGATCAAAAGCCGGAGCTCTGCGCCTTCTTTATCCGGTGCTGTGCAAGATTGATCGAAGAAAAGGAACCGGATCTGGTTATATCGACGCTCCCTGCCTGTTCACAGATCATGTCACTGTACAAGGAAAGGACCGGCTCCTCCCTGCCACTGATCACCTGCGTTACAGATATCACCGGGCATTCCGAATGGATTAACCGGAATACGGATTATTATTTCGTCGGCTCCCGGTCGGTGGCGGATAAGTTCATGGCCAAGGGAGTCCCTCCCGACAAGGTATTTGTTACCGGCTTACCGGTTCGTCCAGGCTTTGTGGAACATACCCCCGGGGAGGCAGATGCCGGGGTCCGCTGTTTCAGACATATCCTGATTATGGGCGGAGGACTGGGGATGCTTCCCCGGACGCTGCGCTTTTACTCTGACCTGGATCATATTCCCGGTGCCAGGGTCACCATTATCACGGGCAAAAATCATGCACTATACCAGCGCCTTCAGGGCAGATATGAGAATATCAGAGTCCTGGGCTACGTCCCCAATGTCTGCGACTATATGAAGCAGGCAGATATTATCATTACCAAGCCCGGCGGAATCACCACCTTTGAAGCGATCTATGCCGGGGTGCCCATTCTCGCCCTGAAACCCTCCCTGCAGCAGGAGCGGTATAATGCGCAGTATATTCTGGACATGGGGATAGGTACCGTGATCCCTGGCAGTGTCAGACAATGTCTGAAGGAAATTACGAGAAATCTGGAGGATTGCTGCCTCACAAATTATAAAAACAATGTTGAACGGCTTAAGAACAATTTAAATCAGCATAAACTGACCGAAATATTGGAAATTGCGCTGTCCTTAGCCAGCGCTTCAGAGAATGCCGCTTACAGGTATCGAAGCCGCTCCGATAGAGAGGATTGTACAATTGATGAAACGATTAGTTTTAACATTTGATGATGGTCCGGATGCTGTTTATACCCGGAAAATATTAGACATCCTAAAGGATGAAAACATAAAGGCCACCTTCTTTGTTGTGGCTGACAACGCCGCCCTGTATCCGGCCTTAATCAGCCGTATGAAAGCAGAGGGGCATTGTATCGCACTCCATTCTCTCCAGCACCGGCATGCTTTTCTCTGCAGCTACCGGTATATGAGGCATGATTTTTCAAGAAGTCTGGAGATACTGAAAAATATGAACTGCAATATCAGCTTCTATCGTCCCCCTTGGGGCGCAAGAACCTTCCTGACCCGTATGTTCCTAAAGAGACATAATCTCAAAATGGTCCTCTGGGATGTGATGGTCGGAGATTGGAAGGCTGACTTTCCGCCGCAAAAACTGGCGGATAGAATTCTTAAAAAGGTCTATGACGGAGCAATTCTCTGTCTTCATGACGGCTGTGAAAAGTACGGAGGAGCCAAGGGTGCACCCTTTAATACCATCGATGCCCTTAGGCTGGTGATTCCCAGATTAAAGGAAGAGGGTTATAACTTTATAACCGTGGAGGAGTTTTACAATTATGCATGATCGGGGTATGGAGCTAAAAAAGCAAGTCGGCGGTGTCCTGTTGCTGCTGGTGTTGATCGCAGTTACTTTTCACATCTATATGAAGGGCTATACCCTTCATGAGCTCCAATATGCCCTGGCCAATGCCGATGCCCGCTATCTCCTGGGCGGCCTGGGCATGATATTTCTCTTCATTTTTTGTGAAGCGGTTAATATCGATCTCATCCTGAAGGCTCTGGGATACCGGACAACCTTCTTCCGGTGTTTTGAATACTCTTCTCTCGGTTTCTATTTCAGTTCGATTACTCCTTCCGCCAGCGGGGGGCAGCCGGTTCAGATCTATTATATGAAACGGGATAGGCTCCCTCTGGCAGTCTCCTCTGTTACCATATTTTTTATCGTATCTGTCTATCAGATTGCAATGATCCTGGTAGCGGCCGTCACTGCTTTCCTTCGATTTACAGCAGCCTCCTATTTTGCCGGCAAGCTGTCTTTGTTATTGCTTTACGGTGTCATTATCAATACCGGCGCAATATTCCTGTTTTTTTCACTGATGTTTTCAAAGACATTTGTTCCCGGCCTTCTCAGGCTGGGATTAAGACTCGGTACAAAATTCAGGTTAATAAAGCAAAGCGATCGTCTTCAAAATAAATTAGACCATAGTCTGGTATCCTATCATGAGAAAGCAATGGTTTTGAAAAAGCATCCTCTGCTGTTTATCAAGATATTGCTTGTGAGCATCCTGCAGATGATCTCTTTTAATTCTATACCTGCTCTGGTATACTGTAGTATGGGTTATGATACGGAGCGGATTCCGGATCTTATTACCTGCCAGTCCCTTCTGACGGTATCGGTCTCCGGAGTGCCGCTGCCAGGTGCGGAAGGAGTTTCCCAGGTGGGCTTCCTGCAGGTTTTTGACGCGTATTTTTCTCCGGATATGCTCACCTGCGCTATGCTGATACACCGGACCATCAGCTTTTATCTCCCCCTGCTCCTTTGCTTCGCCTTATATCTCTTTACTCATATAAGAACTTCCAGGCATTCTGTTTTGGATGCTTAAGCTTATGCTGCCGCTCAAATTTGCGGCTCAGCGAAAGAATGGAGGAATTACCTTGAAGGAAAATAAAATTAAAATATTAGTGGCGGATGATGATGCCGACATTCGCGAGGTGCTTGAGATTCTTCTGAAAGCGGAAGGTTTTGATGTTATTATGGCCGCTGACGGGAAAGAGGCCCTCGATTTGGTGGATGACAGCGTTGATCTGATTATTCTGGATGTCGCCATGCCTGAAAAGAATGGGTTTCAAGTGTGCAACGAGCTTCGCACCGTGTCCATGGCTCCTGTTTTATTCCTGACTGCAAAGGCGCTGGAATCGGATAAAGCCATCGGCTTTAGTGCAGGCGGTGATGATTATCTGGTGAAGCCCTTCTCTAATTCAGAGCTGGTATACCGGGTAAAAGCCCTGCTGAGGCGCTGCTACCAGTATCAATCCATGCATCGGGAGAAAAAGAATATCTATCAGACAGGCAATATCATTCTGGATGATAACACAAAAAGTGTGACCGTGGATCATATCCCCATCATACTGACCCCTATTGAGTATGATATTCTATGCCTGATGATGCGGTATCCCAATAAGGTCTTTTCCGTACAGAATCTCTATGAATCCGTATGGAACCAGGATTATACCTACCTGGACAATAATACCATCGTAGTCCATGTGAGCAATCTAAGGAAAAAAATCGAGAAAGATCCAAAGAATCCGCAGCATTTGAAAAGCATGTGGGGGAGAGGGTACTATGTGGGTTAAACGAATAAAGCCTTCCAAGTTGGAATTAAAGCTGATGATCAAGGTCGCCTCCTCGGCCTTAGTCTGTATTTTGATCTATACGGTTCTCGTTAACATCGCCGTCGACTATGTGGATCACATGGACGTGGATTCCCAGGTATACCATGACCAGATTTTGAACGCCAGCGAGGAATTACAAAATTATGTCACAGAGAATGACCTGTCAATTAAAGACATCAATGCGATTAAATCCTGGGACAAGAAGCAGAACCTGATGCATATCAAGCTGGTGAAGAACGGTAAGGTGATTTACGATTCCCTGGATTATATTATCCGGATTATGCCGAAGGTACCCTACATTTATTATGAACCCTCCAAGGAGCCGGCCCTGGTGATTACTTTCCGGGACGGCGAATCCAATCTGTATGTTACCATCCTCTACAAGCAGCAGCTGGAACAGCGGATCGACTATATCGTCGGCCTTTTCTGCGTATTTTTATTCTTTCTGTCAATCCTGCATGAGTTTCGGAAGCTGGTAAAGGATATCCTGGAGATAAAAAAGGGAGTTCAGATTCTGGAAGGCGGCAATCTGGCTTATGAGATCCATTCGGAAAGAAAGGATGAGATCACTGATTTGGTGAATTCCATCAACCGGATGAGCAAGGAGCTGGATCTTCAGCAGAAGGAAGAAGAGCTGCTCCGGCAAAAAAACTATGACCTGGTCACTTCCATCTCTCATGATATCCGGACACCATTAACAACGGTGAACAGCTATATTGATCTGATCATGGACCGAAAGTACTCCGACTCCCGGGAACTGGACCGCTACCTGACCAAAATCAAGGAAAAATCCATCTTAATCAATGATTTATCAGATAATTTATTTTCTCATTTTTTAAATCAAAATAAGGATTATACCTATAATTTTGAGACGGTCATCGGAAATGAATTCATCGGATATCTGCTTAACAGCATGGGAGAAAGTCTGACGGATAAAGGCTATTTGGCAGAGATTGAATTGGATTTAAAGGAGGAATGCTTCCTTAAGGTGGATGTCATGCAGATAGAGAGAGTATTCAACAATCTGGAAGGCAATCTCATCAAGTATGCCCACAAAAACAGGCCCATCAGTTATAAGGCCTTTCTTGTTAACAGCATGCTCTATATTACCGGAAGCAATTATATCCTTGAGAATAACCGGCTGGACAGCCATGGTGTCGGCATGATTACCTGCCAGGAGATAATCACGCTGCATTCCGGAGAGATGAGAACCTTTATCGAGGGTGATTATTATTATGTTGTAATCGGTCTCCCGGTCTGTCTGCTTCCATAGAAAGCCGCTTGAGAAAACGGTCTGCTTCCTTATGATGCAGCGGTATCGGCGGCTGCGCAACAGGCAGAATAGCCATTGATTATCCTTTTGAAGGCTACGGCCGCATTATCTTATAATACAGACAAGCTTCAAAGAAGGCAGGGACTTCAATTTTAACACAGTCCCTGCCTTCTCCTATTGAATAGATGAATCTTCCATTCTTCTTATCTGAATATCCGGTTTATTGCTCCGGCAATTTATTTAATCCTATACTCCCTTGTCAAGGTGCCCTTAGGTTTTATTTCACTGATTCCGGCATTGCCCCATGGATTGCATCTATAAATCACAACGCCGAGGAACAATATACTCCATCAATTTACAGCCTGGTATCCCACATACCGCAAAAGGCATCCACAGGACTGACTCCCTTGAACCCGGATCTTCCCACCAGCTTATCAATCAACGCCTCCAGCACATAATCATTGGAGCTGTAGGTATTGATATAGGTCTTAACTCTGGGGACATCAATCAGGTGATAGGGATTTTCCACAGAGATAAATATGGTCGGAATTACCTCCATATAGACCGGAACATTAGCACCCATGGGCTGTGCCCATTCAATTCTCACGGTGGTCTGATTACTCTTAGTAGCCATATTGGCAAGATAGATAATCAAGTCATATTGCTCCGGTATCTCCCCATACCTGCGAGCCAGACCCTCGAAGCCTCCGGATGGCTGGAATACATCGATATCAAAGCCTTCCGCCGCAAGCAGATCCTTTACCTTCTCTGCTACCCCCGCCCTGACGGAGTAGGCCACACCCTGCTGGCTCTCAATATCATAAAACAGGACCTTTTTGTATCTCTTAGGAGAGATGGGAAGCACGCCCGGCTCTTCTTTCACCAGCGTGATTGCCTTATCCGCACATTCCGCTGCCCAGTCCTTATGCTGCTGCGTTCCAATCTTTGTTATTGCCTCCTCGTAGGAAGGAACCAGGGCTCCCTCTTCCTTCTTCTTTGGAAGCTTTAAAGCTGCCTTTGTGGCAAGAATCTTTCTTAAGGCATCGTTCAGACGCTCTTCTGTGACAATTCCTTCCCTGATTCCTTTTCTCATATACTCATAATCTTCATCCAGATTCTTAGTAAACAGGAACATGTCACAACCGGCGGCAATGGCCTGAGGTACTGCCTTCTCCCGGCTCATGGGGATCAACATACCTGCCATTGTGGATGCATCGGTAACAACAAGGCCGTTGAAGCCCAACTGCTCCTTCAGGAGCCCTGTCACCAGCTCATAGGACAGGGTTGCCGGCAGGATATCCTTGTCCTGGATCTCCGGATTCAGCTTTTTGGTATAGGACGGCTGCAGGATATGGCCGACCATTACAGTCATCGCTCCCTCGTCTATACAGGCTTTATAAGCCGCTCCATAGGTCTTGTCCCAATCCTCACAGGACATGGAATTAATGGAAGCTACCAGGTGCTGATCCCGCTCATCCATACCGTCTCCGGGAAAATGCTTTATCGATGCAGCAACTCCATATTCCTGTACGCCCTTTACATATTGAACCCCCATTCTCCTCACTCTGTCCGGATCGGAACCCAGGGTACGTGTATTGGTGATGGGATTTCTAAAGTTATAGTCAATATCAATGATGGGTGCAAAGGACCAGTTGGCTCCCACCGCAGACCCCTCGGAGCCGCATACGACTCCCAGCTTGTAGGCCATCTCGTCATCGTCGGTAGCCGCAACCTGCATCTGAGATCCGATAAAGGTTCCTTCCTCGACAATACCGTTGCTTCCCTTCTCCAGATTGGCGGAAATCAGCATCGGTATCTTGGAATTCTCCTGAAGGATACCAACCGTATTGATAACCTCCCTTGCAGGCATCGGTCTGCACATTAATCCGCCGGGCTTATATTTTTCAGCCAGATTTTTCAGATAATCATGATCATCGGAATACGCAATCAGGCAAAAAAGCTGCCCCAGCTTCTCTTCCTCGCTCATGCCCGCCAATGTGTTCTCCACCCATTTTATCTCCTCTTCGTTAAGATAAAAAGGCTTTTCCCTTAAATTAGTCATTGGAAAAACTCTCCTTTCCATGTGAATGATGTACAAACTGTGCCATTTCTAATCATACTAATTATACCGGATTCCTATGAGGCCTTCGACCTCTTAATTGACCTAAACCACTTCATTTTTTGTCATCATGAGGGAGGGGAGTTATAGCATGGCCTGCCCTATAACTTGGCGGCATATTCACCATGCTTTTTATTATTGTGAAGCCCGGAAAGAATTGCTATAATGAAAGCAGCACGGTCACCAAAAGGAAGGAGCCTTCTTAATGGATTATGAATTCGAGAACATCCAGTTTAACAGCGATATTCCGATCAAAATATTTGTACATAACTTGAATTATACTCAGAATCACTGGCACGATGCACTTGAAATCCTGTTTGTTCTTGAAGGCAGCATCCATATCGGTATCGGTAATTCGGTCCACCAGCTGCAGAAGGAGGATCTCATCGTCATAAACCCCAATGAAATCCATACCACCAGCGCCCACAGCGGAAATCTGGTATTGGCGCTGCAGATTTCCAGCGATTGGCTTAACAAATATCCTGTGTTCCGGGGCTTACACCTATCCTGTAATTCCTGCAGCAGCAAAAAGCACCTGCATATGAACCAGATCCGCAAGCTTCTTGCCCAAATGATGTGGGTGTACAATAACCAGTCCTCCTGCTTTGAACTTAAATTGCAAAGCTATCTGTTTGAGCTTTTGTATCAGCTTTTTGTATATTTTAAGGATGATAGCGTGAATCCGGCAACCGATCCGGGAGATAAGTATATGCCCCGGCTATCCAATATCATTCACTATCTCCATGAGAATTATAATAAGGATATTACCCTGGGGGACCTGGCGGAACAGGAGTATCTGTCCGCCTCCTATATATCCCGTTTCTTTAAGAAATACATCGGAACCACCTTCAAGGAATATATCATCCGGCTCAGGCTGGAGCATGCGGTAAGGGATCTGCTCTTTACTGATAAATCCATCGCCCAGCTCTCCTTTGATAATGGCTTTCCCAACACAAACTCCTTTCTCTATGCGTTCAAGGAGGCCTATCATGAGACTCCCAGTCTCTACCGCAAAAAAGCAAAAGCCGATTATCAATACCTGTACGGCCCGGTTTCAAAAGCAAACAACTATCTTGAGCTGGTCAATATTGATATATTTTCCAGCCTTTACAAATATCTTGTGTGGAATCAGAGTAACGAAGCCTCTGACGATGCGGCTCACACAAACATGCTCAAGCCGGAAGGCATAGATCTGGCAGACCCAGACCCACCCGTCAGACTCCTTCATACCTGGAAAAATCTTATGACCATCGGTAAAGCCCGGGATGTGCTTCAGCCAGCCATTCAGGAACAGCTAAAAATGGTCCAAAGAGAAATTGGCTTCCGCTATATCCGTTTTCATGGAATCCTCGATGATGAGATGGAGCTTTACCATGAGGATGAGGACGGCAGGCCCTTGCTGGATTTTACCTGTCTTGACCGGGTAATTGATTTCCTGTGCGGCATTGGATTAAAACCTTTTCTTGAATTAAGCTTCATACCGGAGAAACTGGCCAGAAGGAAGCATACCGTATTTCATAACCGCCCAAGCTACATCAGCATGCCGGATGACATGGAAAAATGGTGCTTTCTGATTCGGGGTCTTCTTCTCCACTGCATTGAGCGTTATGGGGAGGAGCAGGTGGAAGAGTGGCGTTTTGAATTCTGGAATGAGCCGGATTTGCAGGACATGTTCTGGTATGATTCTGCTGCCGAATATTATTTCTTTTATAAAGAAACCTACCGGGTCGTGAAAGGCATCTCCCCTAAGCTGCAGCTAGGCGGACCTGCCATATGCGACCTGTCAGGTGCAGCCTCCTGGCTCAGGGATTACTTTGCCTATTGTGATACAGAGAATTGTCTTCCCGATTTTTTTTCCTTCCACTGTTATATTCACCTCGCCGACCTGACAGAAATCCATAGTTCCTTTTTTTCTAAAAACAACCGGATTACCTTATCCGCGGACCCGGATTATCTGAGGAATGCGATATCTCAGATCAGGGCGCTGGTATCCTCTTATGGCTATGGCTCCGACAGGCTCTATATGACCGAGTGGAATGCAAGCCCCTCCCATAGGGATCTCAGCCGGGATACTCTTTTTATGGCCTCGTTTCTTGTTAAAAACATTTTGGAAAATATGGATTCGGTCAACAGTTTTGGCTATTGGGCCATCTCCGACTTTCTGGAGGAATTCCCGATCCCGAGAGAGTGCTTTCACGGCGGAATGGGGGTTATCACTGCGAGCGGCATTAAGAAAGCCGGATATTACGCCTTTTTCTTCCTGGAGCGTCTCGGCTCCAAAAAGATCGCTTCCGGGCCCGGTTATTATATCACCTCCGGCGGGGGCGGATGCCAGGTTCTTCTATATAATTATTTTCACTATGACCCTCTTTACTGCAGCATGGATCATTCCGGGATCAGCCATATCGACCGGTATAGCATCTTCAAGGATGCGGCCAATCATACGCTGCAGCTTCGCCTGAGCGGATTGCCGCAAGGTCCTTGCCGAATTATCGAGCGCACCCTGAACAGAAGCCATGGTAGTTCCTTCGATGCATGGGTGGACATGGGCTGTCCCGAGGATATGACCGCGGAACATACAGAGTATCTAAAAAGCATCTCCGTTCCTCATTACCATGAGACGGTGGAACACATAAAAGGCAGCTATCTTTTGCAGCGCTGCCTCACACCTCATGAATTGCGTTTGATTGAATTTATTTCTTTATAGGGGGTTATTTATGAATAATATCTATATGAGATTTCCCGGAGGAAGGGCAAAGGCCCTGACACTGAGCTATGATGGCGGGGTACAGCAGGATCACCGTCTCATCTCAATTTTGAACAGACATGGCTTAAAATGTACCTTTAATATCAATTCCGGCTTGTTCCCGGCAAAAGGAACCACCTTCCCTCCGGGTCAGATACACCGCCGTCTGACAGAACAGGAGGCCGTTGCACTATATACGGATGTTCGCAATCTGCTTTACCATCTGCTCATAACCTCATTGCCGCCACAACCCGGTCTCCTTATAGAAATCAAAAGATCTGCCTGGCGAATCTAAAAATATTTCATACATGACTGCCTCCTCCAATATAATGTAATGATATTGATTTATTCGTGTTACATATGTCCTGAAATGGAGGCTCTATGAGAAAGGTATTGATAAAAACCGGCATTGTAAGTCTGATCGTCCTTGTACTCCCTTTTTTGCTCACGCTGCTTTTTGCCCGCAAGGAGAGTGCGGCCTCCCTGGAGGCTATGGACTTCACCATATTTTATGAGGTAAACGACACCCGGGAGAGGCTCACCTTCGACGAATATCTGATCGGAGTGGTGGCAGCAAACATGTCCACCGGTTATCATATGGAAGCCCTCAAGGCACAGGCCGTCATTGCCAGAACCTATGCCCTGTATAATATTGCTCTTCTGACGGAGGAAGCCCCGGAAAAGACCTCCTTCACCACCTCGGAGCTGGGACTTTCCTATATCAGCCTGGGCAGCCTTAAGCAGCTCTGGGGGGACGAGAATTACAGCTCCTATTTCTCCAAGCTGGAAAATGCGGTCTACGGCACAAAGGATGAGGTTCTTCTCTATCAAAAGGACCTCATCCTTCCAGTGTTCTTCGATACCGGTTCCGGCTATACCCGCAATGCCTCCGAGGCCTGGGGTGTCTCCGTTCCCTACCTGGTCAGCGTAGCCAGCAAGCACGATGTTACCTCGACCAATTATCTTTCCATCGACGAATTTAAGCTTCCTGAGCTTATTGACTTATTGGAAAAATATTATCCCGGGCTCTCCCTCTCGGAAAAGGAATTCTTTAATCAGATAACAGTGACCTCCCGGGACAGTGCCGGTTATGTAACCCAAATGAACCTTGGCACCCTGACCGTCTCCGGCGAGGAATTTGCCAAGGTTCTGGGATTATCCTCCAATCATTTTTATCTTGAAGAGTACGAGGGCAAAGCCCGCATCATCTGCAACGGCTCCGGTCACGGCATCGGCATGAGCCAATACGGCGCCAATGCCATGGCGGAAGAGGACGCGTCCTATTCGGATATACTGCAATACTATTATTCAGGTGTCAGGATTGCAAACCTCTCCAAGTAATCCTGCGGGCAGAATTCATGAATACATAAGTACAGGAATGCGCCTATGCACACTCATACATTGCGCATCTTCATCAGGAATGCGAATTCCTCCATCCATCGTTTCAGCTTCGGCTGCTTCTCCCGGTTCCTCCGCGCAAGACCATCCCGGTAAGCCACTACCATCTCCAACTCCTCTTGCGTGGTGGCCTCCTCCCCATAGCGGTACCGCATGAATACATTTGCCACATCCCGAAAGATGATTTGGTCGTACCGGAAGTGGTCCTTCACCCTGCCGGCCAGCATGGATATGGTCTCCTGGGGCCCCAGCACAAAGCCCTCCCTTCTCAGCAGCTCCAGCACTCTCAAAAAGCTCAGATACATCCTCATGCTGTCGTCCGCCCTGTCATATCTTTTGCGGTAACGGTAAGCCAGAATATAATAATAAGCAGCAAGAAGCAGCACCAAAATGAGTACTCCTCCTACGGATATCAACAGGCCTGCCGCAACTTCATTTATTTTCTCCTTCTCCTCAAGGTCCGGGAGCATGACTCCTTCGGGGGGCGCATCGCCGGATTTCTCCAGCTCTCCCTCATAATGTCCTGGATAAGACCCCATCCCGGAGCTTTCCTTCTGTGGGTCAGCCCATCTGCCATACCGCATCTCATAAAAAGGTGTGGTAGCTTCAAAAGGAATCCAGCCCACTCCCTCAAAATAAGCCTCCGCCCAGGCATGTGCCTGGCTGTTCCGGATGGGATACATATTATCCTCACCCCGGTGTTCAAATTTAGCAACGAACCCTTCCACATAGCGGGTCGGAATACCGACACATCTGCCCAGCACAGCCATGGCGGTAGCATAGGAGGTGCAGTAGCCCTCTTTCCCCTCGAACAGAAAATAATCGGTAAAATCACTGCCCTCCGGCGGCGCCTGGGGTGCCAGGCTATAGGTGTAGGTCCGCAGATATTGCTCAATGGCCTTAAGCTTATCATAATCGGTATCGGAGCCGGCTGTAATCTCCTGTGCCAGCTCCCTGACCCGGGAAGGAAGCTCCTGGGGCACTCCGGTGTATTTTTCCCGGATAAGCTCTGCCCGTCTTCCAAACAATTCATGAAAATCCTCTCCGGATATCAGATTCTGGGCATAGTCCCTGGAAAGAAAATTAGATAACAGCCAATCCAGGGAGTCCTGATTAATCTCCGGCGCCCTGTCATAGGAGAAGGTGTCTGAAGCTCTCAGCATCCGGATAAAGGCTTCCCCCCGCAGATTCATCTCGTAGAAGCTATCCTCATAGAAGGTCCCCCTTCCCTTTGGCTTTTCAAAGGTAATGCCCGGAAGCTCTGAAGCCGGCTCCTTAGTTTTGGGCTGCAAAACAAAGGATTTCATTTTCAGGGGATAGAAAAAGGTCCTTGTCTTAATGGAATTATACTGCAGCTTCAATGTGGCCCGTTCAATAAACCGATTATTCTCCAGCTCACTGCGTTCCTGTCTCGAAAGGGCGTATATCAGTTCTGTATAGTCCAGCCGGTAATCCGATTCTCCGGAAAGATATGCCTCTCCGCTCTTCTCCCAGCTGTAACCGGTATAGATATCACTTACGGAACCAATCAGATAAATACCTTCGTTTTCCGCCGAACCGGTAAACCTCATAGCAACCTTATCATCCTTAAGCAGTCCGCCGTTTTCGCTGCTCAGCTCTCCCCCGTCCTCCGAATATCCGGTGAGGCTGATGAAGAATTCCGTCGGCTGCTTGCTGAAGTAATAATTCAAATCATAGCTCCAGCCTTCGATTTGTTCCCTGACATTCCGAAAGGCGTTGCGGAATATGGTCCATTTTATAGGTTCAGGCTTAGAGGGCATCGCAATGGACAGGATCGCCAGAAGCAGACAAACCGGCGCCAGATAAAGAATGCTCTCTTTTTTCTCCTGCTTTCTTGCTTTACGCGTATAGATAATCCCATAGCATTCCACAAGAATGGAGAGGACATAGAATACACAGATCCCCACCACCGCCTTATGGATATCAACTTTACCCACACTCAGGAGAATCATTCCACCAACCAGTGCCACCGCCAGAATAATCTTGCTTAACTGGCTCTTGGTCAACAAAAAGAATAGCAGAGCACCGAGAAACCCCGACAGAAAGCCGGTAAAATTCGAGAAGCCTGCCCGATGCAGCTCCGCCGAGCCATCATAGCGGGCTATCCATGTCATATAATCCCCGATCCAGTCAATCGGATTAAAATTCCTGACCCAAAACATCAATGCCAGAATAGGAATAATACTGACAATCACAAGATAGGTGATCGCATTCCTCCTGCCCAGATGAATTAAGTAGATACTGATGACCGGCAGCAAGGAGAAGAGTGCAGTTAAAAATATCGGTATCCTGAGCTCAAAGTAATGGCTTATTGTCAGAGACAGTGCCCAGCTGAGGGCCATGCTTAGCAGGGAATGATATATCTGATATAATCTTTCTTTATCTCGAAACATAAGTCCTCCCATCCTGCCACTCCAAGCGGCATAAGCTATATCCGGCTGCATTAGCCATTGCCCGTCTCCCGGGAAAGAATATCGGCAATTTCGTCCCCTGACATGATCTGATACACCTCAATGCCGGAAGCCTTCATTCCTTCTCTCCGCTTCCTTATTTCCTCCGAGACATCATCACTGATAAACAGGATGCAGACACGGTTTCCGCCGGATACCGCCTTCATGGCCGCCAGATAAAGCTCCGTTGTCAGCCTGTAAGTGGCGGCGACGCAGAACATCCCTTCTTCTCTCCGCAACAGCCTCTCCCGCAGCAAATCGCTGAGGGGAACCCGGCTGTCAAAACGAATCCGCACGCAGGCCTTATAGAAAGTATCAAAATCCCCTCTTGTGGCTATCTCAATCTGGTTTCTTCCTTCCATTTCATAGATGATCTGTGATGGAACATTTCTCTGTGCATAGAAATTAGCGATGGCCAGGACGCTCTCAATAATCTTATCCTCCGCAATTACCACCTTAAGTTCCTCTTCCTCTATTTTTTCAAGATCCATGAACAGAAGAATCCGGGCCTTGGGTATATGCTGGTACCTCCGGGTAATCAGCTCCCGCATCCTTGCCGATGCCTTCCAGTGAATCTGTTTCCTGCTGTCTCCAGGATAATATTTTCTGACCTCCGTATCCAGCTCCTCCTCGGCGGCATTGCTAAAGCGCAGAGGATTCTTGACATCGGCCTGGGGCGGCGCGATCCCCAGCCGCTCCAGGGGCACTACTCTTGGAAGCACCACAGCCTTCAGCCTCGAAGCGAGGGGATAAGTAATCCGGAACAGATAGAGGAAGTCCGTTACCTCTATGGAATCCACCCCTACATAATATTCTCCCCGGTAGTTGCACCTGATTCTTGTCTCCATACGCTCACTCTCGCTGGGAAGCAGGCTGTATTCCGTAATTGCATGGGTCGCTTCAATCGTGGACTTATCGCTGAGAAAATTCACCTTGACATTACGGAAAGTAATATAATCCTCATTGGCAATTACAAAGGAATAAGTCGTCCAGTCCCCCTTCACCACCAGATAGGCATCCATGGACTGGTATATTTTAAACCGGAAATACACATACACCGTATACAAAAATGCGATCACCGGAAGAAACATAGTCAGATAAAACAAGGCGTAGGAGATATTGCCCCCATAATAAGAGGCAAAAATGCTGCTCCCGAGAATGGCTGCTGCAAAAATCAACCGGTTTAATCTCATGGAATCCTCCGTTCCACTGGGGATGCAATCAGATACAGCCTCAGTTATTTGCTAATACCGGTACCGGCACCTTGGCAACAAGATTCTTTAGAATCTTCTCCACCCTGGCCTGGGACAGTCTGGCTTCGGGGGCCAGTATTATTCTGTGAGCCAGGACCGGATGGATCAAGCGCAGGACATCGTCGGGTATACAGTAATTCCTTCCCTCCAGATAGGCCAATGCCTGAGAGGCGCGCAGCAATGCCAGCGTCGCTCTGGGACTGGCTCCCAGGGTGATGTTACTGTCCTTCCTGGTTTCTTGGACCACTTTGGTAACATAGGAGATCAAATCCTGCCCCACCTTAACCTCTTCCACTTCCTTCTGCATCTTTAACACAGTTTCTTCCTCCACCACCGGCTCCAGCTTTTGGGTCAGCTGACGGGACAGGAAGCGCTCCGCCATAAGCTTCTCATCCCCGCCCTGGGGATAGCCAATGGATATTTTCATCATAAAGCGGTCCAGCTGGGCCTCAGGAAGATTATAGGTTCCCAGATAGTCGATGGGATTCTGGGTGGCAATCACCATGAATGGCCTGGGCAGCGGATAGGTAATGCCGTCCACCGTCACCTGCCTCTCCTCCATCGCCTCCAGCAGGCTCGCCTGGGTCTTGGGTGAGGTACGGTTGATTTCATCCGCAAGGATAATATTATTCACAATCGCTCCCTGGGCATACTCGAATGTCCCGGTCTGCATATTGTAGATGGACAGGCCTGTCACATCGCTGGGCAGAGTATCCGGCGTAAATTGAATCCGGGTAAAGCCGCAATGAATGGTCTGGGCCACGGTTTTAGCCAGCGTAGTCTTTCCGACTCCCGGAACATCCTCCAAAAGCAAATGTCCTCCCGCAAGCAGCGTCACCAGAGTATGCTCAATCACTTCTCTCTTGCCTACAAGGATTTTCTCCATATTATGTATCATTTCAGCAATTTTCTTTTGATTCTCCATCCTGTTTCCCTCTCCTTTCTCTGGTTAGTAAACTTTTTTCAATATTATTACTTCCATTATACTTTAATTGCAGAATCCATATCAAGGTAAGAATTGCACTACTTTTTGTGATTTTTATTGTGATTTTGGCAAGTTAACCCCCTTCATGCAAAAAGGAATGCCGGAACCAATCGCTTGTGCAAAAGGTCCGGCATCCTGAGCATATTTATTTAGATTTTTTCAATTAAGCCACTCAACAGCTCCACTGTATTCCGAATGGCGATTTCTTCAAATTCCTTATAGCTCATCTCCGCACTATGATCCGCCTTGTCCGATATGGCCCGGATAATCAGGAAGGGAACCTGATTCAAGAATGCTGTCTGGGCGATGGCCGCCCCTTCCATCTCGGTACAATAGCCGCTAAAATGCTCCGCCAGCCAGGTCTTCTTCTCCTGGTCCGAGATAAACTGGTCCCCGCTTACAATTCTTCCGGTATGGACACCGACCTTTGGCAGCCTTTCTGTACATACCTGCTTCGCAAGAGCAATCAGACGCTGGTCCGCCGGGAAGACCGAGGTTTCCATTCTTGGGATGACTCCGGCCGGATAACCGAAACCGGTGGCATCCATATCATGCTGCTGTGTGTCCAGGGATAGTACGATATCCGCAATATCAATTTCATTTCTCAGGGAACCGGCTACTCCGGTGTTAATTACACCGTCCACTCCAAAGAGATCGATCAGTATCTGGGTGCACACCGCCGCATTTACCTTACCGATCCCGCAGCGCACCACAACCGTATCACGCCCCTGCAAAGCTCCCTCATAAAACTCCATGGAGGCAACGGTTCTCACCTGAACCCCCTCCATCTGGCCCTTCAGGATGTGAACCTCCTCATCCATGGCACCGATAATTCCGATTTTTTTCATTATATTCTTTCCTCATTCCTTATGAAATTAATTCGATTATATTTTATAATCCACACCCTGTCAATGAACCATCGTCCGGACAAACAAACTATAATTGCCAAGGCAGGCTCCCGCTAAACTTCAGATTATACTCATAACCTTCCCTGTGAAGTACCATCATTATATAAATAAGCACCAATGTACGCCATATTTATCAATAATATCTGTCATATACGGGCTGAAAAAGCAAGGCCCAAGGGGTGCAAGCACATTTCCCTCCTCTTTCATAGCCTCATACGCCTGCTTGATTATGTGCTCTTCCCCTTTGTCGAACTGCAAACAAAACTGCATGGTATTTCCGCCTATCATCTCTTTTGGCTCATAATACAATTCACCGACTGCTATATTTTGTCCGCATATGTTAAGCTCTGCATGTACGATATTCCCATTTTCATCCCTATCACACCAGCCAAGTTCGGCATGAAATGCCTTTTTGTAAAATTCAAAGGCTTCGGCTCTGTCCCTTGTATAAATTTGCATCAGTAATCGCTTCATAAATCGCCCATCGCCTCCTTCCAATCCACAAGAAGATTGTAGCGCTCTGTTCTGAAACGCAAAACACAGTAGTCCGGGTCCTCCGGCCCGCTGAAATGATTTTCAAGCCCCTTATACCACATCTCTCTTTTTATTTCCGGATTGGTTAATACCTCTATTGTACCAACCAAAGTAATATTATGGTCAATTGAGTCAAAACATACACTTGCGCGGTTACATTTCTCAATTCGTTTGGCTTTGTTGCTGCCGAGGCCGGTACAGAACGTAATCCAATTAATGCCGTCCGCTTTTGAGGCAGATATTGTTGAGGCTGTTGGAAAGCCGTCATTGTCAATCAACGCTAATACGCAATATCCCTCATTTCCGCCACCAGTCTTACTTGCAACAATTTCTCCAGCTCTGACGATTATTTCTGAATTCATTTTATTTTCCTCCCAGTTGATTTTAGAATCAATATAGCACATTCAATATGACAATAGTCTGTCATGTTCAAAATATTGGAAGTAGTTTTTGCTTATAGAAGAATATGCACTGATCATATTCCTCTTTAGAGAAAACCCAATTTATTTCTTTCAGCCACACTATATTGTGAGTTTTCTGATAATAGAGTAATGTATAATTTATACGCCGCCTATATAGTTCCTCCTCCCAGTTCTCGGAAATCCAACTTTCCCACTCTTTGCTATATAACTTTGCAGTAGCAATATTATCACCGTATTCATCCCAATCCTCATCTGTATAGGATTCTAAATACAATATTCCGCTTTCCAGTTCCTCCTGCAGATTCTCATTCGCATGTGAGACATAACCAAGCTTGTCCCAATAAACAACCTGGCTATCTTTTCGCACAGAAGCAACCAGAACCAGGCAGCTTAAATCCAAATCATCTTCACAAATTAAGACAGGCAGAATTGCAGGTTCGTCCTGTTCAATCAGCTTCCATATAAAACGTTTTTCACCCTTGTGCAGCAATTCATTTCCCCATGCAGGATACAATCCCTGTAAAGAACCAAAACTTCCAATGGTCATATCCCCGGCTTCTTTTGCACATTTTTCGAAATATTCAGGCAGTGAAACATCATCGACCACAATATAATCTTCCTCATAGTTATATGGTGTTTGCATCGCTTTAACGGTAATTTTGTTCAATTCTAACATTATCCCCCTTCACGCTATATAAAGTGCACTGCATGCTATATACATCCTCGGCCGTTTCTTTATCTTTTATCCTTTTGTCTCTTTCTTCATATCCAGATAAGATAATCCCCCTTATGCTTGCAGTAGACAGACGGGGAGCATCCGGTAAGCTTTCGGAAGGTATGAGTGAAATGCTGACGGTTATTATACCCTACGCTGACTGCAATATCCGTTATGGGCAGCCTGCTGGTTTCAAGAAGAAGCTTTGCTTTCTCAATCCGGAGTTCATTCATTTTATCCACCAGGGTCATACCGGTCTGCTCCTTAAACAGTCTTTGCAGATAGGCTGCCGAGATCCCGACTTTTTGAGCGATCTCCTCCATCCTTATGTCCTTATCATAATGCTCGTTCAGATAAGAGAGGGCCATTCGTACATATTTGCTTCCGCCGCCGGCACGGTACTTTTTAGCCCTTTGCCTTCCCAATTCAATCAGCAGCCGGGCCAGGTTAAGATTCTGCATTACCCGGTGCTCCGTCTCGTCCGTTTTATTCTGAAGCTGTTTATGGATTTCCGTCAATATCGTATGCAGATTGCCTTCCGCATCATAGCACTTATATATGGGTGCGGGAATTTTTAAGAAGTCCTGCAGGGATTTTGACTGCTCCTCAAGACGCCCTATGCACATTCCGTTCTCCTGGGGTTCGAGGGCGATTTCCAGATTCAATATCCTGCAGCCCACTCCCCTTACCACCTCCAACTGATGCTTTGCATTGCAGTCAATGATTACATATTCCCCCTCTTTCATTTGCCATGCTTCCTCTGACTCTTCTGTCCAGCTGAATATATTGCAGCTGCCGCTGGCTATATACATAATCTCAAATTCCCTGTGTGTATGGGGTTCCATATCAAAGCAATCGAAATTCATGGCATAATATCGGTTGACCCGGAACCAGCAATTCCTGCTCTCTCTGTCGTAAAGGCTCTCAAAATTCTTCTTATGGCTATTTTTATCCTTTTCCATTTAAACCTCATTCCGCTTTTAATATATCTTGAACATAAACCGTATTCATGATCTCTTGCTCCAGTCGCATGCTTACGAGCAAGCTCGCATCATGCTCACTACGCTTTTATTATATCATGAACATAAACCGTGTTCATGATCCTCAGCTCCAATCGGAAATTGCAAGCAAGCTTGCATTTCCTCATTCCGCTTTTATTATATCATAATATCTTACATCCTGTATAAGAGTGCAGAATTCTTTCCGCCTTGGTTTTTATTATAGAATATAATACTTATACCATTATTGCAATGGAAACTATTATTACATCACCTGACAGGAGGTTATAATTTATGTCATTTAAAATTGCTTTTATAGGCGCGGGAAGCGTAGGCTTTACAAGAACCTTATTCTCTGATCTGATGTCCGTTCCGGAGTTTCGTCAGATTGAGGTTGCCTTTACGGATATCAATCAGCATAATCTGGATATGGTAACCGCCCTTTGCCAAAGAGATTTGGACGAAAACGGCCTTTCCATCAAAATCCATGCGACCACCAACCGGAGAGAGGCTTTTCAGGATGCACGCTACATTATCAATTGTGTTCGCATCGGTATGCTGGAAGCCTTTGAGACAGATGTTGATATACCCCTGAAATATGGGATTGATCAATGTGTAGGGGATACCCTGTGTGCCGGCGGAATTATGTACGGCCAGCGCGGCGTGGCGGCAATACTGGATTTCTGCAAGGATATTAAAGAGGTGTCAGCTCCCGGCGCTATTATGCTTAACTATTCCAACCCCAATGCGATGCTTACCTGGGCCGCCAATAAATATGGAAATGTAAAAACCATTGGTCTATGTCATGGCGTACAGGGAGGGCATTCCCAAATAGCCAAAGCCCTTGGTCTGAAAAAAGAAGAAGTCGATATTATCTGTGCCGGAATCAATCACCAGACCTGGTACATATCCGTAAAGCACAAAGGGGAGGATATGCTGCCCAAGATTCTGCCGGCTTACCTGGCCAACGAGGAGCTGTCCAAAACAGAAAAAGTCAGAATTGACGTATTAAAGAATTTTGGATATTATTCAACGGAATCCAACGGCCATCTGTCGGAATATGTTTCCTGGTACCGCAAGCGCCCCGAAGAACTGGAAAACTGGATTGATTTAGGAGTCTGGATTAATGGGGAAACCGGCGGCTACCTTCGGGTTTGTCGTGAAGGCCGTAACTGGTTTGAGGATGATTTTCCCAACTGGATGAAGGAGCCGGCCAGGAAGTACGCTCCGGAGAACCGAAGCCAGGAGCATGGCTCCTATATCATTGAGGGCCTGGAAACCGGCCGGATCTATCGGGGCCATTTCAATGTTATGAATGAGGGCTGTATCACCAATCTTCCCTATGAAAGTGTTGTTGAGGTCCCCGGCTATGTGGATGCCAACGGCATCAATATTCCCAAAGTAGGAGATCTGCCCCTTGGCTGCGCCGCCATGTGCTCTCAAAGCATCTGGGTACAGCGCCTGGCTGTAGAAGCGGCTGTGGCAGGGGATATCACCCTGCTCCGTCAGGCCATGCTGATGGACCCTCTGACCGGAGCCGTCTGCACCCCTGGTGAGATTTTTCAGATGGTGGATGAAATGCTGGTTGCCGGCGAAGCCTGGTTACCCCAATATCAGGAGGATATCCGCCTTGCGAAGCAAAGGCTGTCCTCTGAGAATCGAATTCCCGCCAAAGACTACAAAGGAATTCGGATACCCGAAAAATCCGTACAAGAAATGCGAAAGAACAAGGAAGAGGCCCGCAGAAATGCTGCGGAAGCCGATAAGGCACAGGATAGGCCTTCCTCCAAATAAATCGCCTAATAGAACGCTATAAACAAAAGCCTAAAAAGCAGTATTATTTCCTTTCTTCATCTGGAAAAATACTGCTTTTAAAAACTTTTTATTGAAAATTAATTTGCAAAAAATAATGTACTGAGATACAATATAGTCGATTATCAGCCGCACTACCTATGGCTGTAGCGGATATTAATTTGTTACATATATTTAAAGTAAGCATGATACAGATAATTTTGTCCAATGGTAAACTGCCCTATCCGCAACAGTATCCTCAACAATTGCTGCCTAAAATCCGCAGTATCCCAGCCGCTGTAATCAACCGACGGAATGAACCTTCGTGTATCAGGCAATCCTTCAAAGGAGCCTGGAAAATACCCGAAGGGATTTATCAAAGCAGGAATGAAGATTATTATTTAGGAAAGGCGAGGTAAAAAACAATGGTATATAAAACTTCAGGCGTATGCAGCCGGGAAATCAGCTTCGAAATAGATAAGGAAACCGACACTATAACAGCATTACGATTCAAGGGTGGATGTAACGGTAACACAGGCGGCATCTCAAATCTTGTAGTTGGTATGAAGGTTGATGACGTGATCCGCAGACTGGAAGGAGTGACCTGTGATTTCAAATCCACCTCTTGTCCGGATCAGCTGGCGCAAGCATTAAAGGAATGGAGGTCCGGAGAATGAAACGTATCGTTTTGACCGGAGGGGGAACCGCGGGCCATGTCACTCCCTGCATTGCACTGCTGCCCCAATTGGAGCAGGAAGGATACGATATTCAGTACATCGGTTCCTATCAGGGAATTGAGCGTACTCTGATCGAAGAGTACCGCATTTCCTATCACGGCATATCCTCCGGAAAATTAAGAAGATACTTTGATCCCAAGAATTTCTCCGACCCCTTCAAGGTAGTCAAGGGATATCTGGAGGCGCGTAAATTATTAAAAGATCTCAAGCCGGATATTGTATTCTCCAAGGGCGGTTTCGTAACGGTTCCTGTGGTTATGGCGGCAAAAAGCTATAAAATCCCCGTCATTATCCATGAATCCGATATGACCCCCGGGCTGGCCAATAAGCTCGCCCTTCCCTCCGCTTCCAAGGTATGCGTGAACTTTCCCGAAACCTTGCAGCATCTTCCCCAGGGCAAAGCCGTGCTGACAGGCACTCCCATCCGCCGGGAACTGTTTTCCGGCAATAAGCTGCGCGGTCTTGATTTCTGCGGCTTTACCGCCAACAAACCCGTACTGCTGATTATAGGCGGCAGCACCGGCTCCAGAGCCATCAACGAGGTCATCCGGGGCATCCTTCCCACACTGCTTCGTGATTTCCAGGTAATCCATCTTTGCGGAAAAGGCAATCTGGACGAACGTTTTTACGGTACCGGGGGCTATGTGCAGTTGGAATACAGCAAAGACGAGCTAAACGATTTGTTCGCCGCATCGGACCTTGTGATCTCCCGTGCCGGAGCCAATGTCATCTGTGAGCTTCTGGCCCTTCGCAAGCCGAATATTCTGATTCCTCTTTCGGCAAAGGCCAGCCGGGGTGATCAGATTTTGAATGCAGAATCCTTTGAACGCCAGGGTTATTCCTATCTGTTGAAGGAGGAGGATTTAAGCCCGCACAGCCTTTTGGAAGCAATAAAAGCAGTTATAGAAAACAAGCAGAACTATGTTGATGCGATGAATAAGAGCAATTTAAACAATGCCATTGATACCATAATAAAATTGATTAAGGAAACCGCAAGGTAGCCAAAAAACTCCTCCAAAGAATGTAACAAATCAGCCTGCGGTATCCTAACACCCCGCCACTCTGCATAAAAAGGGCGTGCCAGGATACCGCAGGCTGATTTGTTACAGGTCTTTGCTGTTAAAAACCTTTATTCTTTGAAGGAGCTCTTCCTTTTTACCCGCTTAAATTATCTAAATTCAAATTATCACTTCAGCTTGGAAGCAATGGCCGCAGCAAGGGCGGAGGCTTCTCCGTCCTCATACTTTCCCTGCTCCCAGGTTGTTTTAACCTGGTCCCCCTTATACCGGGGAATCAGATGCATATGAAAGTGGAACACGGTCTGTCCTGCCGCTTCCCCATTGTTCTGAAGCAGATTCATCCCGTCACAGCCCAGCTCGGTCTGGATCGCTTCTGCAATTTTGCGTGCCACCGGCAGGGCTTTGGCAGCGGTAGCATCATCCAGCTCAAACAGATTTGCACTGTGCTTCTTGGGCAGAATAATCACATGCCCCTTCGCAGCCGGAAAGATATCCATAATTGCCTTAAAATCCTCATCCTCATACACCGTCGCCGAAGGGATTTCCCCGGCAATAATTTTACAGAAGATACAATTACTTTCCATTATAACACCTCCATGTTACCGTTCAGCCTGTGGTAACCATATATTAATTGATATTTTAGCTTTTTATTGCAATATTTTCCAATATTTGATATCATCATAGATAATACAACCGCTTTCCGGTTGATCATTTCACTGCTTAAAGGGGGCGAAACAATGTTATATGAACTGAATAACGACATCCTTGCCGGCAAGATTAAGGCTAATCCCGAACTTGAGGATATTATCCAGACCATTACCACAGCCAACAAGAACACTACCTCCATGCTTGTGCATGAGCTTCGTAATCCGCTGACCCTGCTAAAGGGTACTGTCCAATACATCGAAACAAAGCATCCTGAGGTGGCGGAATTTAAGTACTGGGACCAGGTCCAGGAGCTGATCGATGATATGGAACGTCTCATGCAGGACGCGTCCCTGCTGAATAATACCACTCTGCTTAATAAGGAAGAGGTCAATTTGATCAGCCTGATGAACCAGATTATCAGCAGCTTTATGCCTCAGGCCATCAGTCAGGAGATTGACCTGGCTATGAATATTGCACCGGGCAGCGAGGATTATTTTCGCAGATATTCCTGTGACGGCAAGAAGCTGAAGCAGGTATTTATCAACATGATCAAGAATGCCTTTGAGGCAACCGGTTCCGGTAACTTTATACATATTGAACTCTCCCGGCTTCCGGAAGAAGCAGACAGGCCGGCGAAACTTTCCATACGCATAAACAATAACGGTGAGCCCATTGCCCAGGATGCTCTCGAGAAAATCTTCCAGCCCTTCGTCACCTACAAAAAGGGAGGCACCGGTGTAGGCCTGGCTTTGGTAAAAAAGGTAATTGATCTGCATTATGGCAGCGTATCCGTCACCTCAGAGGATGCTCTCACCTCTTTCACCATACTTCTGCCCTTATAGCAGCACATATTTCATCTTATTGATACGGGAGCAGTCAGGCCCTCTGCCCCGTATCGGCCCGGCCATCCCATGCCCTAGAGAATATTGAACTGAAATACCTGGTCAAAGGTTCTGAGGGTCTTAAAATTCCCTTTCGCCGTTAATTCCCCAGACATGAAGGCTCCCTGGAAGGTGATTCTGCCAAGAACCAGCTTATTCATCACCGCATGGGTTGTTTTGGCGATAACATCGGCATCTGCTTTTTCGCCGTAGTAGCATTTCATACGCTTATTATTAATCTCCACCACAAGGTTCTTCCTGGTGTCAGAAAGCTGAATCGAATAGGAGGCAGAAAAGTCTTCGACAGGATGAAAATTATCCTTAAGATTCTTAAGAAACTCCTGATTTCCTTCGCCGTCGGCACTGCTGTCCAGCATTTCCCTGAACAGCTGGGTAAGCTCCTCGATATCCTCCTTCTGCTTCTTCACATAGGTATCATCGGACACGTAGACAGACAGCTGCTCGCTCTCCTGAGGAGTGAGGGTAATAGAACTCCGGCGGAGAACATTCTGCGTAACCACCGCATTGCTGGTCGGAAGGGTCTTTGTCTTCTGATGGATCGTGCGGTAGAAATTCTCTGCTTTTTTCTCTATAATCTGTGCATATTCCTTATTCGTCTCAAAGTCCACATGATCCTCAACATAGGCGCCCAGACCGCTGACCGGAAGTCCTCCAAGAGTCTCCCAGGCTTGAATCATATAAAGCTCCGCATCCCGCTCTCCATAGGTATTCGCCATGGCTACAGGGAGCATATACAGTTTGGCCAGCCTGTCCTTATCCGCATAGAGCCAGCAGGCATCCAGGAATTGCTGCATCAGGCCGCCAATCCCGAACCACTCCACTGTTGTTGCCAATATTACCCCGTCCGCTTCCTTTAAGGTCTTGGGAAGCATTGATATCCCATTCTTTTCTTCATACAGATTATATCTGGTAACCTGTACCCGAAGTTCCTCCAGTACCATGGTCAACTTACTCATTACATAGAGGGTCGGATCCTCAATCAGACCCCGTCCGCCGTAATATATATTAATCTTCATGCAATTCTCTCTCCTCCTGCAGTATCAATGAGATCTTAACCTTTCTGTTCCTGCCGTGACACTCCTTCCGGCACAGCAGCCTTCCCCGCCCGCCGCCGGTAGACCGCCGCGGCGAGAATCACCCCCGCCAGAAAACCGCCGACATGAGCCGCCTGATCAATCTGAGTATTTGTAATTCCTCCGTAAAGGCTGAATATCACAAAAAGCACCATTTGCCGGGTGCCGATCCCCTCCAGCCTTCCGCGGTTTACAGCTACGATGAACAACATCGCTCCGACAATCCCGAAGATGGCACCGGAAGCTCCGATGGAGAATACACTCCCCTGATAGGAAAACTGTCCATTGTCTTTCCACATATTATAACCGATGGAGGCCGCTCCTGCAAGAATTCCCGACCCAAAATATAGGAAAAGATATCGAATTCTGCCTGCCGCCCGCTCCAGCTTGTCCCCGATGAAAAGCAGCACCAGCATATTATTAAAGAGATGGCGCAGGTCCAGGTGCAGGAACATCGAGGTCAGGATCCGGTAATATTCCTTCTCTCGAATAACAAAGTACCAGGATAAGGCTCCCTTGGTAAACCACTGGTTCTCGTCTCCGAAGATCGGCGTAAATTGTGATATCAGAAATATTATAACATTCGCTATCATGATCCCTGTGTTCACCGGCGTGAAAAACCGGAACCCAAACCTTTGTCTTCCCATCTGTCCTGTCATAGGAGCATAGCCCGAGTCCCCATCATACCCTGCTTCTCCTGTCTGCATCACCTGCTGCCGATCGGCCGCTTCTTCTATAAGAAGCTCTTCCAGCTGTCTTTGCAGGGCAGAAAATTCATTGGACTGTGTCTCATAGATGATCAGCCTTCCTGCATTGATATCGACGATCCAGTGGTCCTCCTCCCCCGGATCGGTGCAAAAATGCTTTACCCGGTCCGGAAAGGCGGTGAAAATCAGACTTAAAAGTTTTATTTTATCAGGATCGGCGCCCTTAAAATTATTCTTGACCTGCTCCAGGATATGCTTATACTGCTCCTTGCCTAATTCACTCCCGGAGACGGCCCGGATAACCGATATTACCGTAAGCCGCTCCCCTTCCGTATGATAGAACAGATAGATCCCCTGAGCATTGGAGGCCACTTTCCGATATTCCATATTTCTTAAGGTTGTTTCCAGTCGTTCTTCTATCATGCCATCATCCTTCTTAAATCCGTTACTCTATTGTTGTCTGTTATTATCATGCCGCCTGATTGTCCGCTTTAGTCTTCCCATGCAAAGGAACGCTGTACCGCCTTCTTCCAGCCGGCGATCAGGCTTTTCCTTCTCTCTTCAGACATCTGGGGATAAAAGGTCTCCGCCAGCGCCCAGTTGGTCTTGATCTCTCCCTGATCCTTCCAAAAGCCGACAGCAAGACCGGCCAGATAAGCTGCTCCCAAAGCAGTAGTCTCGATACATTCCGGCTTATGAACCTCGGTACCCAGGATATCCGCCTGAAACTGCATCAGAAAACGGTTGGCACAGGCTCCTCCATCCACCTTCAGGGCATGCAAATTCAGTCCGGAATCTGCCTCCATCGCCCGAAGAACATCCTGGGTCTGGTAAGCGATTGCCTCCAGGGTCGCACGAATAATATGATCCCGGTTACAGCCCCGGGTGATACCGACGATGGCTCCTCTGGCATACTGATCCCAATAAGGCGCTCCCAATCCGGTAAAGGACGGAACCACATATACTCCATTGGTATCGGGAACCTGCAGGGCACATTTCTCACTCTCCGCAGCGCTGCGAATCAGCTGAAGCTCATCCCTCAGCCATTGAACGGCTGCCCCGGCCACAAACACGCTGCCCTCCAGGGCATAATTCACCTCGCCTCCGGTGGAGGCGGCAATTGTTGTTATCAGACCATGCTGGGAGGCAATTGCTTCCTTTCCCGTATTCATCAGAAGGAAGCAGCCGGTACCGTAAGTATTCTTCACCTCTCCCTTGCTGAAACAACATTGGCCGAACAGCGCCGCCTGCTGATCTCCCGCAGCGCCTGCAATGGCAATCTCATCACCGAACAGAGAGTGGTCGGTATATCCGTAGATACAGCTGGAGGGCCTCACCTCGGGAAGCATCTGGATCGGTATATCCAGCTCCGTAAGAATCCTCTCATCCCATACCAGCTTTCTGATATCAAAGAGCATGGTCCGGGAAGCATTGGTATAATCCGTTACATGGACCTTTCCCTTGGTCAGATTCCAGATAATCCAGGTATCGACAGTGCCAAACAAAAGCTCTCCAGCCCTTGCCAGCTCTCTTGCCCCCTCCACATGATCCAGAATCCATTTGATCTTGGTTCCGGAAAAATACGCATCCGGGACTAATCCGGTTTTCTCCTTAATATATGGCTCAAGCCCTCTTTCCTTCAGCTCTTCCACCATATCCGAGGTTCTTCTGCATTGCCAGACAATCGCAGAATAAACCGGCTGCCCCGTCCTCTTATTCCATACAATTGTAGTTTCTCTCTGATTTGTAATACCGATGGCTGCAATCTCTTCGGCAGTAATTCCCAGCTTTGCCATCGCTTCGGTTGCAACGGAGATCTGGGTGGACCAGATTTCCATCGGATCATGCTCCACCCATCCGGGTTTGGGATAAATTTGCGTAAACTCCTTTTGTGCAACGCTTTCCATTTTTCCCTTTTTGTCAAAAATAATGCATCTTGAGCTGGTCGTTCCCTGATCCAGGGCCATTATATATTGCTTCATCCCCATAACCTCCGTCGTATCTGCTTTTTATCCTTTTGTTCCGCCATGCTTAATTCACGCTCATGATGATCACAGCGATAGCTCCGATGGCAAGAATAATATCAAGTATTAACAAAACCCAATAGAAGATCTGCTCACTCAGCTTATCCTTCCTCTTTGATTTTAGCTTTAAGGCAGTATTTCCGAATAAGACAGAGGCAAACAGAAGAAGCAGAACCCCTTTGATGATATCATTGTTCACAAAATTTGCAATCATCAGAAAGGAGATTAAAATAACCGCATGGATTATGTCATATCGTCTCTTCATTCGAATCCCTCCTATCATGCTGGAAAATCCTATTGTTACACTTTTATTGTACCCTTTTTTTCCTGTATTTACAAGGGTTTTATCAGTATCCAGGCTATTCGCAGGGATGTATACCCGGCTGTGTGCCGGGCTTATCCGGATTAACGGAAGGTGCCGGCAATAGTCCAGAATATGCCTTTCCCAAGGTAATTATTCCCAGAGATGGAATAGTTACAAGGATTCATTTCATCCCATTAAAATAGCCCTAAGCTTTTTCGCTTAAGGCTATTTTAATGGATCAAGTTGCGTCAACTGTAAGGGAATATTATAACGATTAACAGTACTATTATGGTGTTGACTTCTTTCTCATAGAAACAATTTGATGTTTCTATAGTAAAATTATATACCATATAATTCTAATAGTCAACATATAATTCTTACAGTCAGTTATCCAAGAGAGATATCTTGTATAAAATAATAATATTAAGGAATATAGTACGTATTCCTGTAATCGAGATGGACGGCGCAAAGGCTGCGCCTTTTATCGGAAGTAAGGTACAACTTCCGATAACTTATATTACAGGAACGAAATTTATGTTCCTGTAATCGAAGTATGAGAAGGAGATGTACTTTCTTCTCATAGCTTATATTATACGAATTATGAGGATTGATTATGGAAGCGGTAGATTATACCAAGATAGGCTTTAAAATAAAACAGGCTCGGCTTAAGCTGAAATTATCACAGGAACAGCTATCGGAAAAATGCGATATATCCACCTCTTATCTGGGCCATATCGAGCGGGGAACAAGAAAACTTTCTCTGGATACCCTGGTGTCCCTCTGCTCCGCCCTGGATCTGAGTACGGATTATGTTCTCCTGGATTCACTCCCCTCCAGTGATCCTGTTATTATCGGCCTGATAGAGCATGCCAAGCAAAATAATGCAAAAGCCTATGAGCGCTATATCCGGGTTATGAAGGCCTTATCCGAGGTAATGGATAAGTTGTAAATAGCGATTGAAAGAGGTGAAACACATGGGTTGTCTCGGTAATTTTTTATGGTTTGTATTCGGAGGCGTCTGGCAAGGCCTGGGATGGCTTCTGGCAGGTGTTCTTTGGAGCATTACCATTATAGGGATACCAATCGGACAGCAATGCTTTAAGCTTGCCGGCCTGGCGTTCTTTCCCTTTGGAAAAGAGGTTCAATACGGCGGAGGTACGGTGTCCTTCATTGCCAATCTGCTGTGGCTCATATTCAGCGGAATACCGCTGGCTTTGGCGGCTGCCTTGAACGGTGTTATTTTCTGCTGCACCATTATCGGAATTCCCTTTGGGCTGCAATGCTTTAAGATAGCAAAGCTATCCCTTATGCCCTTCGGAGCAACAGTAAGATGAGATACTGCCGCCCGGATTTACGGGGCTGCGGCAAATTTGAACTTTCTATGTAACGCAGAGATAATTATTATTTGATCATTAGGATTGCAAGCCATATAGCAATCATAATCATGCAATAACGATATACAGCCTGACATGCAGTTTTCTCTGCCCGTCAGGCTGTTTTATTATACCGATATCATGGTTTTATACTGTTTCGGCCTGTATCCGGATTATTCCTGTAACCCCAGGCGGAGATACTGTTCTTTCGGCGCATCATTTTGCTTCATCAGCTCCACTAACAGCCTTCTCATTCTATCCTCTGTTTCATCGTCTTTGATTGGAGTCATCTGGCTCTTATCCTCCTGCAAATCAAATAAGAGATCCCCAAACCGATGTGACATACTCCTGCTGTCACTGTCGTATTGCGCCAGCGGCATTCCCTTTGTAAACTCAAATCCCTGTGAGATCTTCATGGATTTGAGGGAAGCCTCACTGAAAAATCCAACCATGTGGACCGGCATCATTGTATATTCATACAGGGGAGCATTTTCCTCCGACAACGGAGCCTTCATATAAACGTACCTGCCATCGGTACAGCAGATATGCCCTCCGTGAACACCGAACAACACCGCCTCCCGGTCTATCAGGTCATCCTTTATCACCCCTGCCAGATCCTTTCCAAGCATATCCTTTGGCACCTTTACTTCAAAGAAGTTCAAAAGCGTGACCGGAAGGTCTATGGTTTGCACCAGGCTTTTTCTTTTCTCCCCTTTTATCCCAAATCTGGGATCCCAGATAAACAGAGGAGTATGAGAGATTTCTTCATACAGGGGCATATAATTTTTGGCCCAGTAGCCATGCTCGCCCAGCAAGAAGCCATGATCCGTATTGACGATCAGCATGGTATCCTTCCACATATCACCGGCATCCATGGCATCCAGCACTCTGCCCAGCTGCTCATCACACATGGATAAAAGCGCCGCATATTCCAATCTTACGTGCTGTACCTGCTCTTCGCTCTCCTTAACCGGAGCATATTCCGGCCAGTCAAACTTCTTACCCATATAGTCATGAGGATACAAATCCTTATATTTCTGATAGGAGAAAAATGGCTCATGGGGATCAAAGCACTCAATCTGTAAAAACCACCGGTCCCTATCCTTATTGGTCTCCATGAATTCCAGTCCGGCTTCAAAGGTCCTCACCTGAGGATGGTCTTTCATCTCCGACAGATAATTCCGGTTAATCCTGTCCTGGTCATAGAGAAGCTTCCGGTATCCGGTAAACTGGACTGCATTCTCCTCCTCCGTTTCAGGCCCCCCGGCTACTCCTTTCCAGGGATCTCCCTCCTGGCCCCTGAAGTTCTCCCAGGTGCTATAGCGGGTGTGGTAGGTCGCACCCCCATCTTCCCAATAATGCCCATGATCGCTGGCCAGATGGGTATGAACCTTATTCTGCCTTAACAGCTGGGGCATGGAATCATCAAAGGGTTCTATGGGTCCCCAGCTTCGGTGAAGGAAATTATACCTTCCCGTGTGAAGCTCTCTCCTGGCCGGCATGCAGGGAAGGCTCCCTGCATAGCAGGTTTCAAACTGTACGCTGCGCTTAGCCAGCCTCTTAAAGTTGGGGGTCTTGGTAAAATCACATCCATAAGGCTCTAAAAAATGCCGGTTCAGGGAATCAAACATAACCATTATTGCTCTCAATATCGAAACCTCCTTTTCGCTCCGGTTGAAACCAGAGCAGACATATAGCCTGCGTTTTCTGCGGAAAGTATCTCTGTTAGGTGAGATTTTGGTAATTCTTTAACCAGTTTCTATCCCAGTTTGCCTCCAATTCTTTTCTCCAGGCAAGGGCTTTTTCTTTTAACTCCTCCGCCACCTCCGGCATTTTTTCAGCCAGGTTCACAGCTTCCGAAGGATCCACGGATAAATCCGATAAAAAGAGGGGATCCTGTACTTCCTCTCCCTCCACCAGGCGGCCGTTTAATACCAGCTTATAATTTTTATGCCGGATTGCGGTTTGATCATCCATCTCCCAGAACAGGAAGTCATGGGGTGATGTCTCCTGCTCCGCGGCAACTTCCATGATATCCTTTCCGTCCAGAAGGAATTCCTCTTCCTTTCCTCCGGCTGCTTTATAAAAGGTAGGGAATATGTCAATTGCTCCGCAAGGCTCATCAATTACCTGACCTCCCGGGATTCTGTCCGGATAGCTCAAAATGCCGGGAACCCGGATGCCGCCTTCAAACAAGCTGTATTTATGGCCCTTCAGCCCCCCTGCCTGACCTCCGTAATAAGGGTCCGGCGTTCCATCCAGCCAGTTCCTTGATTCTCTGGAGGGTCCGTTATCGCTTTGGAAGAAGATGCAGGTGTTCTCGTACTGCCCTGTCCTCTTTAGCTCATTAACGATTTCTCCGACACCGTCGTCCACTGCCGAGATCATGGCTGCCATGATCTGTCTGTCCCAAGGCAGATGGGCAAAACGCTTTGTATACTTTTCCGGTGCATGCATGGGGTAGTGGGGCGCATTATACGCCACATAGAGAAAGAAAGGTTCTTCCTCTTTCGCACCGTTTCTGATTTCCTCCACTGCCTTTTCCGTAATCAGCTCCGTCATATACTTGCCGTTTTCGTAGATCTCCTTATCATTCTCCCACAGATCATGGGTGGGATCCGTATGTCCGTCCGCCATCCCCCAATAAAATATGTGGGAGTAATAATCCACACAGCCCGCCATAAATCCATAAAAATTGTCAAATCCATTGGCACCCGGCCTGCAGCAATCCTTAAGACCCAGATGCCATTTTCCAACCAGAGAGGTACGATAGCCCAATCCCTTCAAGGCTGTGGCAATGGTCGGTACCTTGGGTGTCAGCCCGGAGGCTTTCCGATGCCCCGCCAGAATTGCCCGTACTCCTGCATTCCCGGGGTATCTCCCCGTTAGCAGGGATGCCCTGGAAGGAGAGCAGACCGGGCTTGCGGCATACCAGTTGGTAAACCTTACCCCATCTCCTGCCAGTGCATCAATATTCGGCGTTACAAAATCCGTACTTCCCATGCAGGACAGATCCCCATATCCCTGGTCATCCGTCATAATTACAATAAAATTCGGTTTTCTTTTCATCATTTTTTTCGTTCCTCGCATTTTCTCGCTGTGCTATGACTCATCCGTATGACTTAGAACATCTCCATGCTTATAAAAACCGCACAGATAGAAATCTGTCTTCCGAAGCAGCTCCCTCCGGTGGATCAAACATCTATCCAGACATCCTCCCGTACCGCTTTCTAATTTCTAAGCATAGATTTCAGGTGTCAATACAAGATCCGTCTCCGATTTCGCGTTTTCATACAGGAAGCATCTAACCTGGCGTTCTCCGACCTGATAGTTCCCGGGGTTCTCCCTGCCGCAGCGTTCCTGCGCCTTGGGACACCTGGACACGAAAGGACACATTGCCTGATCCCCTGCCAGGTCCGGAAGCTCTTCACTCGCATGAATTACCAGTTTCTCTTCCCGGAAGGGCTCCGGTGTGCTGGAGAGCAGCAATATGGTATAGGGATGGAGGGGCTGTCGGATTATCTCATCGATATCTCCCTGCTCCACACAGGTTCCCGCATACATAACCACCATCCGGTTTGCCATATATCTGGCGGAAGCAAGATTGTGGGTGATATAGAGATAGGTCAGCTGCTTCTTGTCCCGCAGCTCCAGCATCAGATTCATAATTTCTATCCCGATGGACACATCCAGCATGGAGGTCGGTTCATCCGCCACAATAATAGAGGGATTCACAGCAAGAGCACGGGCAATAACGATTCTCTGCCTCTGTCCGCCGGAGAGCTGATTCGGGTGCTTCTCCATAAAATCCTTAGCCGGCGTCAGCCCTACGGTCTCAAATAACTCCGTTACCCTTTTCCTTACCTCTTCCTTTGTAATTCCCTTATTGTGGATCTCAACTGCCCGGCCCACAATATATCCGGTTTTATGAGCGGGGTTCAGCGAGCCGAAGGGGTCCTGGAATATCATCTGCACCTCTTTGCGGAAGCGGTTTGCATCCTTCTTTCCCATGGGCCGCGCAATGTCCTCCCCGTTTACATAAATATGCCCTTCAGTGGCATCATATATCTTACAGAGCATTTTTGCAAGGGTAGATTTGCCGCAGCCGGATTCTCCCACCACCGCCAGAATTTCACCCTTTTTAATATCAAAGCTGACATCATTTACCGCTCTCAGGTATTCCTTACGAAATAATCCGCCCTTTCTTGGGAAGAATTTCTTGATATGTTCAAATTTTACGGCTGTTTCTGTCTTCATACTTCCGCCCTCCCATTCAGCAAATGATAGCAGGCACAATAGTGTCCCGCACCGACGGTTTTCAGCGTAGGGGAAGCATCCATACAATCCTTTTGTCTGGCAAAGCAGCGCTCATAGAAGAGACAGCCCTTGGGGGGTGTAATTAAATCCGGCACGCTTCCTCCGATTCCCTTCAGCTTTTCCTTCGGACCGATCAGAGAGGGAAAGGCCTTTAATAATCCGTGGGTATAGGGATGTGCGGGTCCAGCAAGCATGTTTTTCACCGGTGAGATCTCCACCATACGTCCCGCATACATGATGGCAATCCGATCACACATCTCAAGCATTAAGGGCAGGTCGTGAGTGATAAACAATACGGAGAAGCCCATATTTTCCTTTAGTTCTTTGATTCTTCGAATAATATTATATTGAACCACCACGTCCAGCGCTGTGGTAGGCTCATCAAAAATTACCAGCTCCGGCTTCAGCGCCAGTGCCATTGCGATTACTACCCTCTGTCTCATTCCGCCGGAGAGCTCATGGGGATAGGCTTTAATCCTGTTTTCATCGATATTCACCAATGCCAGCAGCTTTTTGGCACGCTGAACCGCTTCCTTTGCACTCACCTTTTCATGAGCCGTTATGGCATCTGCTAATTGACTTCCGATGGTTACCACCGGATTCAGATTATTCATGGCACTTTGCAATACCATAGAGGATTTCTCCCAGCGAAAGCTTCTAAGCTCTCCCTGATTAAATGCCAATATATTCTTACCGTTAAATTCTATGGTACCTTCCGCAACATTGGCGGCTCCTTTCAGCAATCTCATAATGGCAAAGGCAATCGTTGACTTTCCGCAGCCGGATTCACCGGCCAGCCCAAAGAATTCGCCTTTCCCGATATCAAAATTAACATCGGATACCGCCTGAACCTCTCCACGGTCCGCTTTATAGCGGATGCTTAGGTTTTTAACCGATAATAAAACTTTTTCTGGCATACCATCGTTCCTTTCCTTTTTTATCATATCCCTGTATGCATGAATACACCTGCTCTCATGCAATTAACGGCTTTTTGTGCCAGTCTTATATCTTGACGGCGCCTCCCCGGTCATTAGCGTAGATATCCAGGAAGGAATTCCCAATCAGCATAAACGAGAAGCCCAGCGTTGCGATACAGAGTCCCGGCGGCAGCATCCACCACCAGGCATTATAGATAATGGCGTTGTTCTCAAAGGAAATGGACAGCATCTGTCCCCAGCTTATTAATGAGGGATCACCTAAGCCAAGGAAGCTAAGCGTGGCTTCCGTTAACATGGCTGCTGTAATTACCATTACCATATTGGCAGTAACGACCGGTATGATGTTAGGCAGGATTTCCTTGAACATAATCTCAAGAGATCCCATACCCTGGGCCTTTGCTGCGTCCACATACTCCCGCTTCGCTTCGGAAAGGGTCTGGGAGCGGATACTTCTGGCCATCCAAAGCCAGCTCAGAGCTCCGATTATAATAATCAAATTCAGAATGCCCATGCTTGGCAGGAACGCTGCCAGTACAATCATAAATGCCAGAGTGGGCACTACCAGGAATACATCCACCACGCGCATCAGAATCTCTCCGGTACGTCCTCCTTTATAGCCGGCCAGCAGTCCTACAAAAACACCGATAAAGCTGGTTAAAAGTCCGGCCAGTATTCCGACTGACAGGGTAACTCTGGTGCCATATACCACCTGAGAGAAAACATCCTGACCATAGCTGTTGACACCCAGCAAATGTTTAATGGAAGGCTTTTCCCAGGGTATAAAATTGATCTCCTTAGGATTATAGGGGGCTATCACCGGTGCAAATATAGCGATCAGAGTAAATATCGCAAGGATACCGATGCCGATCTTTGCTTTCCGGTTACTCAGAATATACTTCTCAAAGAGCAGGTAACCGTCCGATTTAGGCTGTTGCTTCTTCTGTTGTCTCAACGATATTCCTCCTTTCTATGAGAGTGAAACTCTTGGATCGATCAGGGGATAGATCAGATCGGCAATAAAGTTCATTCCGACCACCGATACGGCAATAATGGCAAAGCAGCCCTGAATCAGCGGATAGTCATGACTTAATATGGCATTCATAATGGTCAGCCCAATCCCAGGATAGGAGAATATCATCTCCGTGGCAATCGCTCCTCCCACCGCCTGTCCAAGGCTCAGCATCAATCCGGTAAAGGAGGGAAGAAGGGCATTTCTAAGGGCATATTTTCCGAGAATTCTTCCTCTGGACAATCCTTTTGCCTGGGCAAGAACAATATAATCCTCCGAGAACACCTGCAGGATATTGCTTCGCATCATAATCATTCTGCCTGCCAGGGATACGATTACCAGGGATAGAATGGGCAGAAATGCATGATAGGCAATATTTAATATCATTCCGCCCCAGGTTTCAAACTTGGCACCCGGAGTCATCGCATGACCCATGGGAAACAAATCCGCATAGTAGCCCAACCCCATTACAATCAGCATTCCCACCCAGAAATAGGGGATCGATTGTATATAGAAAGCTCCTCCCACAATTACATTGTCAAATAAGGAGCCTTTCTTCACCGCAGCTATGGTGCCCAGTATCCAGGCAATGGCAAAGGAAATCAGAATGGAGATTACCACGATCAGCAAGGTCCAGGGCATGGCCCGTACTATGATATCCTTTACGGGAACCGGGAAATTCTTATAGGATATGCCCAGATTCCCCTGCATCAGCTCTTTCAGATATATGACATATTGCTCCGGCACACTTTTATCCAGACCAAACTCTTCCTTGATGGTCTGGGCATATTCCAGGGAGCCCATGGCCGTCTGGGAAGCCAGATAATCTGCCGGGTTACCCCCCATCATACGGGGCAGCATAAAATTTACGGTGAGAGCAATCCAAAGGGTAAATATCGCACTTAAAAACCTTTTTAACAC
The DNA here is from genome assembly GCA_023423045.1 of Bacillota bacterium. GTDB lineage: Bacteria > Bacillota > Clostridia > Lachnospirales > Lachnospiraceae > Mobilitalea. The sequence goes on from JAFAGA010000078.1 coordinate 37,288, forward strand.
ATAATTTAAACTAATTCCTCTCAATGTATCACCATCCGTTTCTATTATTTGGCTTTGAAAAGGTGTTCCGGACCTGCTACAGTCCGGAACACCAAAGCTATGGTAAATACGCGGATTATTACTGGGCCGGCCGCAGGTTCACTAAATTTATGTTGCTGTTAATCGGGGCCTCCGCATCGGTCCAGCCTATCAAATTCTTTCCGTCATAATAAGGGATATGACCGCTGGAATTATACATCGGCAGGAACACATAGTCCTTTGCAAGTAAATCCTGTATTTTATAGAAAACTTCTTTTCGTTTTGCTTCATCCACTTCATTTGCTACCTCGTCAAGCAGCGCGTCCATCTCCTCACTCCGATAGCGGAAGTAATTTAAGCCGGGAGTTGCATGTCCCACAGGTGCCGTCATATTAGAATTAAAGCAGGTGTTCAGTGCCGCATAGGGATCCGGAGGGAAGGAAATTCCCATCTGAAGCAAATCATACTCTCCTGTCTGCGCCAATTCTGTCAGTTCCGGCCAGGTTGCAAGCTTGGGAATAATTTCAATGCCGAGGTTCAGCAGCCACTGCTGTATCATTCCTGCTTCCATCTGCTGAGCAGGTGCTCCGGATGCATTGTGATAGGTGAAGGATAAGCGCTTTCCGTTCTTTTCATAGATTCCGTCCTTGCCTTTTGCATATCCGGCTTCTTCCAGCACAGCCTTAGCCCCTTCCAGATCAAAGGTCAGCGAATTCTTCGCATTCTCATTGACATCATCTCCGAAGAGATCCGGCAGCCATCCGATGCTGGTCGGCAGTACGCCATTATATTCGCCCTTTGCTATTAAATCGCTCTGGTTAATCGCCATTGCCATTGCTTTTCTTACTGCAACATCAGCAAGCAGCTCATTTCCATGATTCATTAATACACTGAAGTTGCCAAGTCCTGCAAATACATCCATTTTGGCATATTCCTTCGTATTAAATTCAGGAATACTTGACATCGCCATGGTTCCGAAGGTGCAGTCAATCTCGCCCTTTAACAGGCCTAAGGTACAATTAGGTGCAGTATTGTACATGGTAATAAGCATACCATCCACCTTGGGAGCACCTCTCCAGTAATCCTTATTCGCATCCAGTGTGATGGAGGTTCCGGTAACGTATTCTTTGAAGATGAATGGACCGGTACCAACGGGATCTTCATTGATATAGTTGGCAGCATCTTCTTTTTCCCATATATGCTTGGGAACAATGAGAATTTGTGACAGATACTCGGGCAGGGATACCAAAGGCTCTGATAAGGTGAAGACCACCTTGCTTCCTTCCGCCCTTACATCGGTTAAGGTGTTCCACAAACCAAACTTATCATAAGCAGGAACGATTTTAATTATCCCCATAGTATACTCCACGTCCTCTGCTGTAAGAGGCTGCCCATCCTGCCACTTGATGTTCTCGTTCATGGTAAAGGTAAGTTCCGTCTTATCTGCATTCCAGGTATAATCCAGCGCCAGGGCAGGCTCCAGGGTACCTTTCTTTTCATTAAACAGCATGAGCGGCTCATAGATTATCTTCAGCAAATTTGTGTAGGTACCCGAGGTAGCAAGGGGATTTTTATTCGCCATCTGGGTATCAACAATATACTCTCCGACCCGGATGATTCCTCCGGTAGCTTCCCCCGCCGGTGTCCCTTCCTTCGCCTGTTCCCCTTGTTCCTGTCCCGCAGGCTCCTGAGTGTTCTCCTTTACAGGCGTGCCGTCACTGCCGACTGCCGGCGGTTTTCCGCATGCCGTACCCAGCAGCGCCGTTACCAGTAATAGAGATAAGAGTTTCGTAATTTTTTTCATTTTCTGGTTCCTCCTTAATCTTTTTGATCACAGCAGCTTTTCTTCTGTTATTCGTATTATACAGAATATTGACCTCAGGCCAACATGCAATATATTAAAATTAATTTGTACTTTGTTCACTTTTATGATATTTTAAAGTTGGCTGGGGTGCCAAAAACATCCGAGTTGTCATTTTAATTGATTAGTCAAAGCGGTAGAGGCAATTGTTTGTGTAACTTTTACAAATACATTTGGGACAGTGATATTTCAGGAGGTCGGGACATGTATCGAATCGTAATAATTGATGATGAACCCTGGGTAGGGGCTGTGTTAATGGAAAATATCGACTGGAGCCGTCTGGGGTTCCAGATAGCAGGCTTATACACACGACCCGGAGAAGCGCTCCGATCCATTTGTGAAATTAATCCGGAGATTGTCATTACCGATATTTCCATGCCCATGATAAACGGACTTGATTTAATCAAGAGAGCGAAGGCCGACGGATGCACCAGCCGTTTTGTCATATTAACCGCCTATAAGGATTTTGATTATGCCAAACAGGCCATCTCCCTGGATGTGGAGGACTACTGCCTGAAGCCGATTGAGATCAACGAAACCCTAGCCCTGTTCCAGCGTTTAAAGGACAAGCTGGACGCGGAGCATGTGGATGAAATCGATGAGCTGCCCACAACCCGGTTTGAGGAAATACTGGAGTACATACATGAGCATATGAACGAACGCCTGTCCCTGCAGGATATCAGTGACCGCTTTTATATTAACCGCAACTACATCTGTAACCTTTTCAAAAAGCACCAAAACACCACCTTCTCTCAATATCTCACGGAAAAGCGGCTGAACCGGGCGAAGCACCTTCTAACCGGCACCGGCCTTTCCCTGGCGGAAATTGCGGATAAGGTCGGTTTTAAAGATGAATTTTATTTTAACAAGGTGTTCAAAAAAAGCGAAAGCATTTCACCGGGCCTATACCGGAAGCTGAATAAAATCTAAGGGGAGGAAGCCATGATAGGAAAAACACGCAGTATTATAAAAACCTTTACCAAACTTTTTATCGTTTCCCTGGCAGCCTTCAGCCTTCTTCTGCTTCTATTCGCCATCTGGTTTACTCTAAGCGCCAAGGAGGCTTCCCGGGAATATCTTGACAGCAATCTGACCAAAATCTCACAAACTCTGAATGAATATTTCTACAATATTGAAAAAATAGGCTTTGGACTTTCCACCAATTGGTCCTTTGCCAATTTGTACAACAATGCTGCCGATTCAGATAAATTCTCCAATATGGAAAATGCCTACCAGTTTTCAAATTTTATATGCAGCTATAATACCGGAATTACGGATATTATGGTGGTGGATATCAACGGTATTGCCAGAAGTTATTTTGCGGGAATCAATTATAATATCATTAAGGATATTCCGGAGCAGACCATATTCGTGGATGAGAGCAATTTAGAACGGCGTATCTTCTTTTTCGCCGAGGACAGTATCTGGAATGAGGATTATTTTGTATATTGTGTTCCCATCTTCAGCCTGGAGGACAGCATGACCAACCTGAGAAAGGTGGCTACCGGGGTGTTGCTCTGCAATAAAAAGCAGCTGAAGCAAATTCTTGGCTACGACCAGTCCTTGTCTACCGAGTATTATGCCCTATATTATGCAGACCAGTATGTCACCTCCAACCGGAAGGACAGCGGAAGCTTTGACATTCCGGGAAATGCTTTGAAAAACTCTTTTCCCCTGGCCTATGATAAGCTCTCCGTAAACGGGATCCACATTCCGCTCTCCCTTAAGAATAATTTATCCTCCCTGCTCATATTCGGTCTCATCCTATTATTCCTGTTGGTTGTCATGCTTTTGCTCATCGCTTATCATGTCCGAATCTGTATTACACGTCCAATCGGGCAGGTAAAAACACAGCTTTTCAATTTTAACAGCGGTGACTTGAATAAACGAATCGATCTGACCCATATTGATGAAATAGATGAAATTATTATTGATATGAATCATATGATCGAAGAGATCAAGGTCATTACCAAGAAGATATTTATTACCCAGGATACCCTGTATGAGACGGAGCTGCGCAAAAAGGAAGCCGAGCTCTACGCACTCCAAAGCCAGATTAATCCCCACTTCCTCTACAACACACTTCAGTGTATCAGCGGGCTTGCCGCATTAAAGCGCTTTCAGGATATTAACGAGGTGGCCCTGTCCATGTCGGACGTCTTCAAATACTCTATAAAACCCGGGGAATTTGTTACCTGCGTGGAGGAAATTCGTATTATTTACAAGTATCTTTCCATCTATAAAATTCGCTTCGATGGAAATCTGAACTATGAGATTGATATTGCAGACGATATATTGGACTGCCCCATGGTAAAGATGATTATTCAGCCCACGGTGGAAAATGCTATGATTCACGGCTTTGTGAATACGGATAAAAAGCCTATGATCCATATTATCGGAAGAGTTCAGGAAGGAAATATCCTGTTCCGCATCATCGACAACGGCACGGGGATTTCCCACGAAAAGTTGTCCGTTATAAAGACTCTGCTGGAACGCAGCTTTTCCGATTCCATTAAAGATCAGACCTCCTTCGGCCTGGGTCTCTATAATATTAACCGCCGGATTCGTCTGGTCTATGGGGATGATTACGGCATCAGCCTCTTCAGTAATCCCAACGGGACAGAAGTAGACATCCTGATTCCCATGGAAATACCCGCAAGTAGTTTAAACACTATCCCCGCTGTATGACTTTTGATATATTTAATGGAGGTCCTTTATGATTTCAAGATCAAGATTAAAACGATTAATATGCGGTCTGTTAAAGCATGGATTGGCCTTTCTCCTGTACCTTGTCATTCTTGTAGTTCTGGATTTTATTATGGGAATTGGACTTAAAGATCCATGGGATAAGTTTAACCGGCGTTCAAGGTAAATTCGAAGACTAAATCTGCCAATGCAACCCTGTCTCCATGCTCTAACTCCCAATTCTCATAGGAGTTAAGTCTTGTCTCATTCACGTAGGTTCCATTGGTAGAATTTAAGTCTGTGATATAATATTTATCTTCCTCCTTCGTAATCTTTGCATGATATCGACTGACTGCGCTTTTTTGAAGGCAGTAATCCACATTTTTACGCAGTTTTCCGATAAAGAAGGGGAATTCTGTGACAGGAACAGAGGTATAGAGCATTTCATCCACAGATTTTAACAATACTGTTGCTCCGGTCACCTGAGAAAGGTGTTCCCCGTTCAGGATACAGGTGGGGCTGCACTCTTCTTCCGAGCGTCCAATGCCAGTATATAATCCTTCCGGCGCCGCTTCCTCCCGGTGAAGCATGGTCTGCCATATGCTGCGCTCCCTTCCCGTAAGCCGGGAAGGCTCCAAAGCGGGGGCGGCCGCATCCATATCTGCGCTATCTGCCGTATCTTCTAAGGGCAGCTCTGCTTCCATATCCTCCTGCCTGGGATCGATATATTCTCTTATGGACATTATTTTGGCCAGCCTATTGTTCCCATTCCATATGATCCGCAACAGATATGCTTCCACGCACAAAAGTACCAGGATAAGACCCAGCAATTTGCCGTACTCTATCCTCCCTCCATAGGAATTGTACAATATTCCTGAGGTAAAGCCCAGAACAAGAACCAGTATTCCCACGGCGGAGCATACTCCTGTAAGCAGATACGCGGTAATCGGGTAACGCCATACTTCCCTTTCTTCCTCTAATCTCTCCATAACAACAGGAATATTTTCCTGTCCATATCCATGTCTCTGCTCCTGTCCTCCCTCCCGAGACACCTCTTGCCTTCCAATTCTTTTCTTTCCTGCCTCTTTCCCGTTGGATGAAGGGCCGACAGCGGCTTGCCTCATGCTATTGTCCACTGAAAGATTGCTGCCCGGCCTCCGCATGTCCAAAGCGCTTTTTGCAGTCTTTATGCTTTTTGCAGTCTTTATGCCTTTTTCACCCTTCTCATCCTCTGCTTCTATCTCCATTTTTACCCTTGAAGTCCTCGGATTTACTTCCTCCGAATCCTTTTTATCAAGGATTCTCAAGATATGTGCAAGTGTGAACCCCTCCTCCCGGCTGGCGGCATAAAGCTGATATACTAATGTCACCGCTTCTTTATCTCCGTAATCCACCTTATTCATCAGATATTCCAAAAGGCTGCTCATTTGCTTCCTGCTGTCCTTACGGTATCCGGGAAGAAAACACAGGGAAGGCACATTGGTTACGATATCCAGATAGATGTATTCCGGTGTCAGAAGAAAATCATCCTCGGGAAGAAGATGCTCGTATGCCAATTCCAGGGCTGAAAGAATTTGCTTCATAAACAGCTTAAGCTGCCCATAGGATAGCAGCTTTTTTTCAAAAAGATGAAGCATGGATTGCCTTCCTGTAATCTCATAATAAAATAACATCTGATCATCGATGGAATGCTGCTGCATTAAAAGAATAGTATCCGATATTGCCTCTTCCATCATCCGAATACAGTAAGGCTCAATCACACTTTCCTCCGGTTTCCATATGACCATATAGTTACGCTTTATATCCCTTTTATATTCAACCTTCACCCGGTTCCCTCCCGTCCCTTCTCTTTCCAGCACTCTTTGTAAGAAGCTTTTCCCGAGAAGCTTTTCTGCTCTTTCTGCTCCCTGTTATTTCTTCAAAAAGTTCTCCAGCTTGCTCTTTAACTGTTCCACACCCTTGATTTGAGATCCTGTATCCAGAACGATCTCACATAACCGGATCGTTTCTGCCGGATTATGGACAGGATATTCTCCGCTTATTACCGTGGTGGAGAATCCGGCAAAAAATGAGGCCACCCATGGAAGGGATATGGGAGTTTCCGCCTCTATTCTAATCCTGAGCTTTGCCCTTCCCGCCTCCGTCTCCAATCCGGTTATCCTGGATAAGAACAACCCTCTCGATAATTCCTGCTGCAAATATGTCGTAAGCTCTCCCTCTTCTGCTGATCTGTCTCCCAGTAACCCATAGAACACGCCCCTGTCTCTGATCCATATATAATTTACTTTACCGGAAGCAAGCTCCGCCTTATGCTTATAGGATATTCCAGCCAGATGCAGTGTCTTATCCAGCACTCCCTGAATACGGCAGGTATCATGAAGCTGCAGTGTAAGATAGATGAGTGCAAAAACAGCCAATAAAACGACCGGCATCACAAAGGCAGCTTCAACAGTAATACTTCCATTACATACGATCCCCTCGCCTCTATCTCGTGTTTTCCTGCTGTCGGATATTTTTTCTCTATCACCTCTCCTCATAAGCCCTGCCCACCCATTGTGATATTTACTATCAAATATCCGATAAATAGAAAAGGTACAAAGGGAATACTCCTTTTCCTGTCCGCCATACGAAAAATAAGCAGGAGGATTGATACAATCGCTGCCAAAAATAAGGCTGATCCAAACAGCTCCAGGTTTCTCCAAAACCCCAGGCCAAACCCGGTGATGCAAAGCAGTGCCCCATCTCCGATACCAATCTTGCCGGCGGTAAGAATGCTGAGTATAATGATGCAAAGTCCGAGAATAACTCCCCCAACCCGGTCAAACAAAGACAGACCCGTGCAAAAAGGCAGGCATAAAAGTGCAGCCAGCGCTCCTGCCCCAATGCTCCATAAATATATTTTCTTTTGCAGCAGATCCTGTATCGCACATAGAAGCAACAATGCACCCAGAACAAGCTTTATGCTATTCTCTGCCATAGTAACCTTCCTTTCCTGATATCTAATAAAATGAATCATCCGTTTACCTGTCTTTATTCACTCTTTGCCGAATTACCGCATCGCTTACAGGCCGACCGGTCTCCAACCTCTGTCCGGGGAATCGCCTTCACATTGCGTTTTATTTTGGAGCAATCTCTTTTTGTATGATATCTGGTGCCTTCTGAGGTTATGTAATATGTTCCATAAGGAGAATGTTCCCCATCACAGCATTTCTCACAGGGATAATATTTTCCTCCGGAATTATTTCTCTGCGCAGCCGGTATGCCGGCTACTGAAGATACAGACAAACGAATATGGGTGCAGGCGGCATTGGTATGATACACACTTCCGGTCTCGGTGATATATACCATCTCCTCCGGCGCATCCCCCTCCTTCTCCTGCCCATAGGCCGGAGCCACCTGATATCCGGTCCAGGCTCTTACCCTGACCCTTTGTATCATCTCCATATCCCCTATTGTAAACAGCTTGACGGGTATCCCTATCCGATAGCGGACCACAATATCTATCATATCTTCCTGCTGCAAAATTCCTGACCCCAAAAAGCTTATTCCATCAAATCCCTCCCGGATACAGGAGCGATTTATCCGGTCAACATCAAGATAGTTTCTGCCATATTGCTTTAAAACCGTCTGGTCTATTATTGACTTTGCAAAATCCCCCAGCTCAATTTCTATCTCCTTCCCAAATATTGTCCCATCAAAAGCAAGGACATCTTCCATTCCCGCAAAGTCCTCATATACATAGGCGGTTTTAGCCATATTCAAACCCATCCTTGTTATGGCTGCCTGAATGAATTCCTGTACCGTAAAGATTTGAATAAAATATAATAAGGATAACATGGCAAAGAGAAACAACGGCATCACTAACGCTGCTTCCACAGTCAGGGAAGCCTGCATTCTCAGGGCTTTCATTCCAACACCATTAATTTTGCTGCCTCCAATTCTGCTTTCGATAGTTTTGTATTTAGTAATTCTGTTGTCCCTGCTCTTAAGGTATTTCACGATGATCTCCTTCTGCACTTTACCGGGTTTTCCTATAATGGGCCGGGATGTCCGTTCTTCCATGAGTAAGCAAATGATTTCTTGGAGAGAGAGTTTCTTATTTTCTTATTTTGATTATGATGCCCTGCGGCATGAAAAGAAGAGCGGACATCCCGGCCCATCATGGATACCTAATAGCTATAGCCCGCTTTGCCTGAAAAATGAAAGCCGGCAATTCCTTTGTTAAAATGGCGGGAGATTATGGGGAGGGCAAGAAAGCGAGGAGCCACCCTATACCCGGCTTCCGCTTCCAGGCCAAACAGACAGTTTTGTATCCGGAAATCCTCTTCATAACGAAGTTTTAAATTTTCCTGGATCAGGTCCATGGAACGGTAGATAAGCTCCTCCTTTGCTCTCATTAAGAGAAACCCTCTTAAATAGTCCTCATAAGAGAAGGAGAGCCGTCCTGTCTCAGTATAGGCTGATGCCTTCGTCTTAAGAAAGTTTTGATTCATCAAAAATATCTCCGGGAGCTTAAGCACCGGCTTCTGCTTCAAAAGGGGAACCTCCTTCCCCAAAAGCAGAACACAGGTATCTGTCAATGCTTCTGCAAAAGACCATACCAGCAGTATAATCGCCTGGGTGATATTGATCAGCATGGGTAGGCCTGTAAAGCCTACTACGGCTGCCGCCGCCAGCTTCGCTTCCTCACAGCTTGTCCTGTCTCCAAGGAGGGTCACAAAATTTAATATCGTGCGTAATAGGATAATCCCAATGAGGACGGAGGACAAATTCTCACGGTCTGAGCGCTCTCCGCTTAAAAGGTATTCAAGCTCATATTCTAAAACCGACGGTTTTTTGCTGCTTGCCGCAGTATTCTCAGGAGGATAGCCTGCAAAATGTTCTCTCAGATATTCCTGGTACAGCAGATGCTCCGCCATCACGTTAATACTATCTTCCATTAATGTCTCCAAATTCACCTCATTTGCAAAACTGCCAAAAAGACCTCCCATCTCTTCTCCTGAGTCTCCCTGCACTATCTCTTTGAAAAAACCTGAAATTGCGGCTTCCACATCCGCCTTCTCCTTATACAGAACGGCCTCATCAGAAGGCAGCTGCCCCGCAGTCAGTTCCTTTTTTGAGACATTTTCCGAAGGAATTACCAGCCCAGTGATTCCGTTTTTGATTAGATCGGTTATTTGCTCTACCGGACTTTCCACTTCGGATCGGTCAAGGATCAGAGAACTATAATCAAGACGCAGGCTTCGGATCTCATATTCCTGGAGACAGTCAAGCAAACGCTCTGTCTCAGATATGATTTGAGAATAGTTTTCCTGCTCAAGATATCCCGCTACCCGGCTGACTGTCTCCTTCCCACGTATAAGGCAGGATAAATTGCCTTCCAGGGTTGAGCTCATCTGCGCCATGCTGTTATGCCCTTCATATCCGGATGTATATTTCTTCATGTCCTCCAGACTCTTTTTAAGGCTCTCACGAATTGCAGCATCAAGACTTTCGCCTTCCGTCCTCAGACTTTCCTCAAAGTTCTCCACCAGAGCTGCCCCGGTTTGAGTAATTCGATGGATGCCTTTGATCTCCCGGTCCGCTTCTTCAATGATTGGAATTAGCGATTCCATAAGACTCTTGAAATAACTGAGATTTGCGCTGACAGAGGAGGTTAACTGCTGCTTTTCCAGCCGAAGTTCCTGCTCCCTGGTACGCAGACGATTAAGCTGCTCCTCTATATCGCGAACCGTATCCTGCATTCCCTGAATGGGGCTTTCCGATTGTATATCCTCTTGATTCGGCGTATTAGAATTTGCCTGATCTGTTTCTTTATCCATACTGTCCGAAGCATTTTTACGCGCCTCCTCCAGCCGGCTCCTCGCTGCCTCCAAAGAGGAGGATACCGAGCGGATTTCACTGGCGACACTGAGAATATGCTGCCTGTTTAAATCCAGTCCTGTCGCTTCCTGCTTTATCTGCGAGGCAATTCCGGGAGTATTCACATAATGTTGTTTGACTGTTTCAAAAACAGCGCCATGATTGATACTGACATTCTCCATCGAGATGGTCTCAGAGCAAAGCATTTTTACAAAGCGGTCCTTTGACTGTAATTTACCGTTTCGGTCCAACTTGATTCCCTTTTTGGTGGTACGGACTCCGTCCAAAAGCTCCATTAATCTGAGAATACTTTTGTCCGCCTTGGCCAGCTCCTGTTCTGCTGCCAGCTTATCCTGATAGATAACACTAACCTTCTTTGGCGACTCGAGCATGGATAGCTTCTCCAACAGCAGTGTAAGGCCGTCCGCCAGCTCGTTATATTTCATATATTCCACAGCTTCATGAAGAAAAAGCTCCCCGTGGTAATCCATTAATCCGGTCAGTTCCCTGACCGTGAGTGATTCGGTCTTGATATCATAAAGTTCCAGCCCCCTTCTCTTCCCCTCCGAAGCAAGGTTCAAATTTGGCTCGAAGGTGTAGGACATGTATTGGGCAAGTTTCTCTTCCAGCCTTCCTGCCTTGTTGTCGGCATTTCCTTCCCCGCAGTCATATCCAAAGATATGGTATTCTTCCCATAAAGGTCTGTAATATTCTGCCCAGACTGAGTCCATGGCAGTGGTTAAGGCCCGGTGGGCATAGACCTTGGCCGTACTTATTCTGGCACCTTCAATGATGGTAAGGACGAGAGACAGGATCAGCATTAAAATAAGTGTTAGATATACGGTAATGGAACCATTTAGAATTAAATGTCTTTGCTTTCGGCGCATCTCAGCCAATCACAACCTTCTCTGATATTTCTGCGGTATCCGCCTTGATTGCTTCAAAAGCCGCTTCAATGATGGCTCCGATCTGCTGACGAAATATTAATACCAACCCGATAATAATGACCAGAATTAGTATAACTTCAATCACTCCTACTCCCTCCAGCTGCCTTGCTGCCAATCTTAACATTGTCCTGTTGACCTTCTGCTTCATACTTTACCTTTCCCCTGATGTTCAGGATCCTTGCTTTTATTATTGGTTCTTCTTATATACTGGTTTTAATGGGCCTAAGCTCCCTGTATCCCTTTTCTCATATATTTCCCTGCTCCGCCATCAGATTCGAAAGGACATAAATGCAGGAATCAATATTATTAAAAACACAAGCAGCAACATAAGCATCATCGGTGCCAAAAGTTTTGTTCCGGCCTCCTCTCCCAGTCTTTTGGCCAGTTCCTTGCGCTCCTCAAAGGCCTCCAGGGCTTCCTGCCGGAGCAGCTCGGTAAAGCCTCTATTTCCTTTCTTCAGGTTTTGAGCAATCAAGGAGCTGAACTTGACATATGGGATTAAGCCTATTCTTCTGCCGTACTGTTCGTATGCTGTTCCCTCGGATACTCCAAGCTTAAGTTCGTGTGCGGTTACCAGCATTTCCTCATAGGCATAGCGTTTTTTTATTTTTTCCGAAGCCGCACTGTGATAATCCTCTGAAATCTTGTGCCATGCCTGCCTTGGGGTCATTCCTGCATTTACCAGTAGGGTGAATTTATTGATAATCTCCGGATAATCCACCAACAGCTGTTCTCTGCGAAGCTTCATCTGCTTCTCCAACTCCCTGTCCCCGGCAATCCAGGCCCCGGCCGCAATAAGAATACCCAGAAAAAACACCTTAATCCCGGCGCTATCTTTCTCCTCCCTCCAATGCAGCAAATACCGGTCTATCCGGTCAGGAAGCCTCAGCTCATGTTCTTCTCTGGTCCTCTCATCAGCTTCTGTTATCTCCTGCGCCAACCTTCTGTTCAATTGCTCCCCCTCACTGATCAACTCCGGCATAACCTTGAAGGTCATCTTAAAGGTGGTCTTATTTTCGCCATAGCCCAATACTGCTGTAACCTCCACAGGGGTACTCTGCTCCAGCTCCTTGTTATTTACTGTTCCATCTTCCTGAATCAGGCGGATATCCCCCGGCTCCCATTCCACTGTAATTCCCGTGTTCGGAATGATCTCACAAAAGTATAAATCTTCATATACGGCCTCCGCGCTGCTGTTTTTCCCAAGCACATTTTTCCTGAGATAAGTCTCGGCCTCCCGAAAATGTCCCGCCAGTTCCTCCTGTGTATATCTGCGCTCCGGGATTCGAACAGTAAGCTGGCGCGAGCCTCCTTTCTTATCTACTTCCCTGTCTCCATCTGTAAAATCAACCGTAAGCTCTACCTTCCTGTCTCCCTGTCCCTGTTCCGGTCTCAGAAGATACCTTCCTTCCCGTAACTGCCCGGCATCCTTCGCGCTGATCTCTCCGAGGATGGACAGGATGCAAAATACCGGAATAATGAGAAGAACCATTGACAGCTTATCACACCAATAAAGCCGCTGATGCTGTTCCGGTTTTGATGTAATCTTTAAGGCCCTGAGGGAAGTATCAATTTCTCTCTTTTGCTGCAGGAGCCGGTTAAGCCCGGTCGCGGATAGTATAAGATCTGCCAGGGGATACAGGATATGCAGCTTATGTTCCTTCTTATCCGCTTCTGAAAGCCATTCATCAGGCCTTTTCAGAGAATATCCGTAAAGAGCGGCCAGTATTATGAGAAGCAATATATTTACTACAATCAAGCTTTCATCCCTCCTATACTTCAATGGCAATTATGATATCAATCGCCATATATGCACCAAAATAGCCCATAAGAATACCTGTCATAAGAATGACTCCCAACACATTACGGTATAAGGGATCCAAAAAACCGGGAGAGCAGAGGGACAGATAGGCCAAAATCAAAAGAGGAATTCCCTTCATTATATTAGCTTCCAGACGCTTCGCCGCAACCAGTGTGATAATCTCCCGCTTCACCTCTATTTTGTCACTGATCATATTTCCGGTCAGCTTAATCACCTGAAGCAGGTCTCCCCCGGTACGCTTTGCCGTGCCGAAGACCTCGGCAAAACTTTGTATATCCTCTATCCCGCTTCGAAATGCAAAGTCTTCCAATGCCTTTTCCACCATGATATTGGCCCGTACCTGGTTTGCCATATAGGCAAACTCCTGCATTATCATTGCCCCCTCAGGATACACCAGCGCCAGATCTCTGCAGGACTCCTGTAAGGCGTTCTCTGCGGAGTATCCCGCCTCCAGCGCGGCTGCCAGTGCCAGAATTCCATCACGAAATTCCAGATTCAGCTTCCATTTTCTCTCCTTTTCCAGAGTTTTTTTCTTTTTCTTCAAATAAAAATAAACCAATGGCATTAAGAAAAGAACGCCTATTATACTTTTGTAAAAAAGATATCCTACAATAACTGCTGCCAGGCTTCCTTGCAGAAGAAATCTCAGTTTTTCCCTGCCGCTGAATATATAGCTGTTATAATCTTGCATTCCCCATCCTTTCCTGTTCATGCATATAAAGTGTCTATGCTGATACCTGCCCGCTTCAATTTATCCAGCGAACGCAGCTCACCCTTCTGTACCAGGCTTCCTTTCACCCTTCCCTGCTCCTCCCCTGTTTCTACAAATTCGTAGATTGGGTTCAGCCGTATCTCGCCATCCGGGCAGCCCGTCACCTCTGTAATCTCCAACAGCCTGCGGGACCGGTCACGAAGTCTTCCCAAATGGACAATGATATCCAGTGCCGATGCAATCTGCTTTCGGACCGCTAACAACGGTATCTCAGCCCCCATCAACACCAGGGTCTCCAGCCTGCTCAGCATATCTGCGGGAGAATTGGCATGCCCCGTGGACAATGATCCACTATGCCCGGTAGGTTACTACTTATTAGCACTATATCTAATATCACTTAAAAATTACCCCCAGCCGGTCAATGCTGGGGGTGCTGTTATTATACGGTCCTGCATTCGAGCGCTAACTTAAAGGCTGAAACCCATGCGGTTTTAAAAATTAAACGCTCCCTGATTATAGCAAGTTCTTCTTCTGAGTAGTCTTGAGAATACTCTTTTTCGATGTATTCTCTGCATTCGGATATTGCCTTGATGCATTTTGCATCGACATAATCATCAAATTCCTTATCACTACCCACATATCCATCATAGATACCTTTTTCCTTGTGCCCCATATAGTACAAATCCTTT
>JAFAGA010000070.1 GCA_023423045.1 Bacillota bacterium
GTGACCATAAGATATAATATTGTGTTTTCTATGAGTTTAAATTTTGCTGCCGTATTTTTGGCCATGACCGGGAGCTTAAATCCGGTATTAGGAGCATTGGTACATAATGCAGGTTCGGTAATAGTAATTGCTAATTCGGCACTTTTATTGAAATGGAGGAAAAGGCGGCATTCATTGGGCTTTTAATTGCGGTCGGCGCCATAGTGAGGCTATGCATTTAGCAGGCTGAGTTGTTGCGATATATAACCTTATATTGTGTTTCGTTTCTTGACAAATACTATATTTTGTATTATATTTAAAAAACAATAGTATTTGTAATAGCAAGAATTTGAAAAAGATTATTCGGATTCTTATAGAAGCGTAAAAGGAGATATGGGGTATGAAGATCATCAAAAGAAATGGTTCGGAAGAAGTTTTTGATATCAATAAGATTGTTTCAGCGGTTACGAAAGCAAACGAAGCTTCCGAGCAGATATACTTGAACCAGGAGCAGATTCAGGAAATTGCGGAATATGTGGAATATAAATGCAATAAATTAGATAGAGCTGTGTCCGTAGAAGAGATCCAGGATATGGTGGAAGATCAGATTATGGCGACGGGAGCTTTTGATCTGGCAAAGCGCTATGTCAGATATCGGTATCAGCGTTCGCTGGTGAGAAAAGCCAATACCACCGATAATCGGATTCTGTCCTTAATTGAATGCAATAACGAGGATGTGAAGCAGGAGAATGCCAACAAGAATCCTACGGTGAACAGTGTGCAAAGAGATTATATGGCGGGGGAGGTAAGCAAGGATATTACGGTCAGGCTGCTGCTGCCCCAGGATATTGTGGAGGCGGATAAGCAGGGGATCATCCACTTCCATGATTCGGATTATTTTGCACAGCATATGCATAACTGTGATTTAATTAATCTGGAGGATATGCTTCAGAATGGGACGGTGATCAGTGAGACCTTGATCGAGAAACCTCACAGCTTTTCCACCGCCTGCAATATTGCGACTCAGATCATCGCCCAGGTAGCCAGTAACCAGTATGGGGGACAGAGCATCAGCCTGACGCACCTGGCCCCGTTTATCCAAATCTCCAGAGAGAAAATTCGTGCCGAGGTGCTGGAGGAGATCCGGATGCTTGGCTGTGAAGCATCGGCGGAAATGATTGGAGACATCGTTGAAAAAAGGCTCCGGAAAGAAATCACCAAGGGAGTGCAGACCATTCAGTACCAGGTGATCACCCTTATGACCACCAATGGGCAGGCTCCGTTTTTGACGGTATTTATGTATTTGAATGAAGCAAAGAACCAGCAGGAGAAAAAAGATCTTGCGATTATTATTGAAGAGACTTTAAAGCAGAGGCTTCAGGGTGTGAAGAATGAAGCCGGTGTGTGGGTAACCCCGGCGTTCCCCAAATTGATCTATGTACTGGAAGAGGATAATATCAGTGAGGGCTCCGAGTATTACTACCTGACGGAAATTGCGGCAAGATGCACTGCCAAGCGGATGGTTCCCGATTATATCTCCGAGAAGAAGATGAAGGAGCTGAAGGAAGGAAATTGCTTCCCGGTGATGGGCTGCCGCAGTGCTTTAAGTCCCTGGAAGGATGAAGACGGCAACTATAAGTTCTATGGCCGCTTCAATCAGGGAGTAGTAACCTTAAACCTGGTGGACATCGCATTGTCTTCCGGCAGGGACACGGAGAAATTCTGGAAGATTTTTGATGAACGTCTGGAGCTGAGCTACCGTGCTCTGATGCAGCGGCATAACCGTCTGAAAGGAACCTTATCCGATGCGGCGCCGATCCTGTGGCAGAACGGGGCTCTGGCAAGGCTTGCCAAGGGAGAGACCATCGACCGGCTGCTCTACGGCGGATATTCCACGATTTCTCTGGGATATGCAGGCCTGTATGAATGTGTAAAATATATGACCGGCAATTCCCATACCGATCCGGAGGCCGAGGAGTTCGCACTGGATGTCATGCGGTATATGAATGCGGCTTGTGAACGCTGGAAAGAGGAGACCGGGATCGGATTTAGTGCCTATGGATCACCCCTTGAAAGTACCACCTATAAATTTGCCAAGTGCCTTCAGAAGCGCTTTGGCGTAATCAAGGGCATTACGGATAAAAGCTATATCACCAACAGCTATCATGTCCATGTGACGGAGCCCATTGACGCCTTTACTAAGCTGGAGTTTGAAGCAAAATTCCAGGATCTGTCCAAGGGCGGCGCGGTGAGTTATGTCGAGGTGCCCAATATGCAGAATAATATTCCGGCGGTGCTTCAGATCATCCGGTTTATCTATGACAATATTATGTACGCGGAACTGAATACAAAGAGTGATTATTGTCAGGAATGTGGATTTGACGGTGAAATACTGACGGTTAAGGATGCGGACGGTAAGCTTGTGTGGGAATGCCCCAAGTGCGGAAACCGCAATCAGGATAAAATGAATGTGGCCCGAAGAACCTGCGGCTATATCGGAACACAGTACTGGAACCAGGGAAGAACCCAGGAAATCAGAGAGAGGGTGCTCCATCTATAATGAATTACGGAGAAATTAAAAAATATGATATTGCCAATGGGGAGGGGATCCGGGTATCCTTGTTTGTATCCGGCTGCACCCATCACTGCAAGGGATGCTTTAATGCCGAAACCTGGAGTTTTTGCTATGGAAAGCCCTTTACCGGTGATACAGAAAAAGAAATCCTCGAGGCATTGTCAAAGACTTATATTGACGGCTTATCCCTTCTGGGAGGAGAGCCTTTTGAACCTCAGAATCAGCGGGTGCTTCTGCCCTTCCTGAAGAAGGTGAAGGAATGCTTTCCGTCAAAGGATATCTGGTGCTATACCGGCTATCTCTTTGAGGAAGAGCTGCAAAAGGAAAGCCGCGCCAGGTGCGAGTGCACGGATGAGATGCTGGAGCTGATCGATGTTTTGGTGGATGGAGAATTCATCGAGGAACAAAAGGATATCAGCCTCGCCTTCCGCGGCTCTGCTAATCAGCGGATTATTGATGTGAAGAGCTCGCTTCAAAGCGGCTCTGTCATATGGCACAGGCTGAAAAGCAAGGGCAGTGATATTGCCAGGGTTTTATAAAAACACCATCTTGAGTCCATTTCGGAGTCTCATAGGGAGCATCCAAAATGGGCTCTCTTTTTATGGTTTAATAAAACGATTCCATGGAGAGGGAACTTGAGTTTCCGTAAACTGTAACTTAAAGATAAATAAATTCCACTAAAGTGCCAATCTACCGTTCTTTAGATTGTATAAGAGTGGCAGTTCATGGATTAGAGGCACTTTAATAAGCCCTGCCTGAAACCGGACTTTGGGAGAAATATTTTTTTATCTATCTAAGCGATTAGCTTAAAGCAGAATTGACGGTATGCAGGACGTTTTGTCCTGAACCAAAGCCTGACGCCTTCTTTTGCATACGATAGTATGCCAGAGATGCCTTTAGCCAATCGGTAATAGCAAAATTGAACTTTTTCCTTTATAGGATCTGCTGTCTGTATGATTGAAACCTTAAGGGCATTTGTTTCCGACTTCATGGATATCAGAGCAAGAAATGCCATACACAAGGTGATATAAAAATTAAGAGCATTGATTGCTTTCAGTTTCCTAACACGGAAGTTTTCAAACTGGAAAACCTGCTTCTTACAGCGGAAAAATTCCTCAATGCGCCAGCGGGAGAAATAAAGTCTTGCAATTCGAATCACATCATCCCTGGATTTTAATTCCTTATTGGTTGCAAGCATCATCGGATGTTCTGTGATGCCATAGACAAGAACCAGATAAATATCTTTTCTGGATGCTGTGATTTGGACTTTCACATGGGAAAGATAAGCCTCCCGCTTTTTACCTTTATAAAACACAGGTGTTGTGATTTTGCCTTTTCGGCGGTTTCGAAGTTCTGTGGCGGCTACCCATTTATTATGAAAAAGGAGCTTCCTTTTCGCTGTAAGCCGGACTACATAATCCTGCTTTAGCTCATCAAGCTTTAGGAACATCTTATTGTCATCATAGCCTCGGTCCATTACAAAAGTAGCCTTGCCAAACATGGCTTTTCCACGCTCCATGGCATCGAAGGTTACATTGTTGACAGAGGTAAAGGTTTTCTCTTTTGAAGAATGGATTTTGGAATAAATGCTGACCGGATGATTGCTTTTTGTCATGACACAGGCCTCTGTTACATGATAGCCTTTTTCATAGACATTTTTGGTAAGGGTGCTTTTCGAGCCATCGCGAACAAGTCCCAGTGCTTCGAATTTGTAGCCGTTAGGCTTGACGATATCACTATCGTCGATATGAATTACCGGTTCATCGGGTACCCATTTACGAACGGTTTGAAGATAAGAATGCATGGCTTGGTTAGGAGTTCCTTTGTTCAAATGTCTGGTAAGGCGTTCTACGCTGTTGACCTTTTTGGAATCTTCATGAAGCTGATCCACTACATCGGTTAAAAGGCAGCTTTTAGAAGCTAGCATGCCATAGGTCATATCAGCAGTAAACTTTCTATCGGGTTTGGAAAGCTTGCGGGATATATTGTTTGAAAAAGATAAAATTTCACGTTTCAAAGTGTAAGTATTTGTAGTAGAATTAAGCATAAGGAATCCCTTTCTTTATTGTTTAGTGTAGATTTTGCTTAGACACCATTATTCTACTACAAAAAGGAAGTGGATTCCTTATATTTAGGGCATTATTTGAAAGTTGTTTATAAAGAGAGTTATGAATCCGAGACTCTGTGGATAAATCTACGGAAACTCAAG
>JAFAGA010000093.1 GCA_023423045.1 Bacillota bacterium
TCGCGCCGAGCGCGGTCGGCCCAGCCGACATAATACCCTGCGCATTTATGCGCATGCGTGCAGAGTGCGCATCCTGCCCGGAGGGCTTTTTAATTCATAGGACGCAATTTCCTATGAATTAAAAAAATACATCCTGTGGGAGCAGGGCGTATCTTTACTCAGGGAACAATATATAAGGGAAAGTATATATAATGAGGGATTATATATACCTTGATGTAAGCAAATTCAATGTGGACTCAAATCCCAGCCGGGATAAATCTATGTATGTGATATTCTACTTGAAATATCTTTGAAGAAGTCTCTGGAATGCCTTACCATGTCTGGCTTCGTCACGATTGTAGCCCTATTTCTCGGGATTTTAGGCACAATATTTTGAAATACACCGTATTCTCCACAGCTACTGAGGAGCGTTTTCATCCTCAAATGCCCGTATAGCCGATAAAGTTTCTCAATTTATAGCATACAACATAAAAACCCTGGTAAAACAGTGGAAGATTCGATAAATCATCTTAAAAAGGATAAAAATAAAGCATCAGAATTTTAAGTCCCAATGCCATCATTGATAATCTACGAATGATTTACAAAATCTTTATGCATCAAATAATACTCAAATCCACCCCAGGTTCCATTCCAGTCTTCTTCTCTTGACACCACATGGTATCCGTTTTTTTCATAGAAAGCCTTCGCATAAGTATTTGCGCCGAGTTCTATATAACTTTTATTCGTTCTTCCTCTATAATCATCCTCTGCATGTGATATTAACTTACTGCCGATTCCACGTCCCATAAAGCCAGGTTTGACATAAACATGACGGAGATATTCGTCTTTCCAAGCCGAGGTTCCGACTATAATTCCATCTTCCACGCATACAAACATACATTTATTTTCAATCATCCATAGAATTTCATCTTCATTGTAATCATCCAGTAAATTCTGAACTTGTATTGAATCATAGTATCTTGGTGCGCAATACAGGAATGCTTCGCGGCGAATATTAATGATTTGATTCAATTCTTTTGCCCGAGCATTAATTATTCTCAATTTTTATCCTCACATTATTTAAAATTTTATTCTTTCTTAGACTTTATTTTCGAACTATATTCTTTCTTAGGCTTTCTCTATGGTTATTGGGGAATAGATAAAACCAATAAAAGTATCTGTTATACATACCACAGTTTCCATAATATTATAACACACAATTCTTTATTCTGGAATAGAAAATAATCATAAACCACGGTCTTAGACTAACACGCACTTACAGCTGTTCTACTGTGTATAGGGTATTATCCTGCAGAAAAAGTGTTTTGTACACCGTATTGTACATAACCGCTGCACCTACCTTCCGTATCCTGATAATACGAAATGCACCCCGTGGGAACCGGGGTGCATCTCTACTCTGGGAACAATATATAAGGGGAAGTATATATAATGAGGGATTATATATACCTTGATGTAAGCAAATTCAATGTGGACTCAAAATCCCAGCCGGGATAAATCCATGTATGTGATATTCTTACTTGAAATATCTTTGAAGAAGTCCCTGGAATGCCTTACCATGTCTGGCTTCATCTTTCGCCATCTCATGTACTGTATCATGAATTGCATCCAAGTTCGCCGCCTTTGCACGAACTGCAAGATCTTTCTTGCCCATGCATGCACCATTCTCCGCGTCAACTCTCATCTGGAGGTTCTTCTGAGTACTGTCCGTTACAACTTCTCCGAGCAATTCTGCAAACTTTGCTGCGTGCTCAGCCTCTTCCCAAGCAGCCTTCTCATAGTACATTCCAATCTCCGGATAACCTTCCCTATGTGCTACTCTTGCCATTGCAAGATACATTCCGACTTCAGTGCACTCACCCATAAAGTTATCTCTCAGGTCCTTGATAATATCTTCGCTGACACCTTTCGCAACACCTACTACGTGCTCATCAGCCCAAAACATATCTCCGGACTTCTCTGTGAACTTCTCCTTAGCAGCCTTACAGATAGGACATGCATCCGGTGCGCTGTCTCCTTCATGAACGTAACCGCATACCTGGCAAACATACTTCTTCATAAACGAATATCTCCCTTTGTGTTATAATTTTATGTAATTTTTAAATAATCAGTAATAATAACTGTTATTATTATAATACTACTTGATAAATAATTTGTCAACACCATTTTGCAGATTATTTCAAAAAAATAAAAGGAAGCGACAAGCCTCCCTTTATCCTTTATTCCTTATTCTTTGTTACAATCCGGGCATAAGCCATAGAAATAGGTTACATGACCTTCTATGCTGCCTTCAAAGCCAGCTCCCGCAATCTTCGCGATATGATCAATGGATTCCATTTCAATATCCATCACTCTGCCGCATTCTTTGCATAAAAAATGATAATGGGGCTTTGAATTACTGTCAAAGCGGTCACTTCCATCCTGACAATTTATCTTGATAATTTCTCCCTGCTCCGCAAGCAGGTTCAAATTACGGTAAACGGTTCCCAAGCTGATGTTAGGATGTGTTGCCCTTATATGCATATAGATGGTATCAGCGGTCGGATGCTCTTTGGTGCTCGCCAGGTATTCCTTGATGGCTTCCCGTTGTCTGCTGTACTTATTCACTGCCATAATAAACATACTCCTATCAATAATAGTAATTATTATTATAAGCTTTTTAAACTAAATCGTCAAGGCAGGAAATAATGTCAATTACGATTATTTCCGGTTTGCCGGCTCAATATTAATACTCTTTCCTTTGATTTTTGCCGATTTCATTACCTGAATTACATCGGACGCATATTCTCTGGGCACTTCGACAAAGGTATACTTATCATACATATCGATAGAACCGATGAGTTTTCCCGGCATACCGGTCTCACCGGCAATTGCTCCAAGAATATCACCCGGCTTAACATTCTGTTTCTTACCCAGGTTAACGAAAAGTCTTACCATTCCGACCTCCGCACCGGTATCGCCGAAATCCGCCAGTCCCTTTTCTTCCTCCGCTCCGCACAGATCCTCACCCATGCTCATCTTCAAAAAGGCAGCTGCAACGTCCATAGATGTAAATTCTTCTTCATTCAATCGCTCTTCTATCAAATCTATATACTTGTTCAGCTCATCATTCAGTATAATATCCTTTACCCGATCCAGGATCTTACCCGCTTTTACTGTCGTAACATCGTTCAGAGAGGGAATCGGCTGAACCTTCACCTTAGTCTTGCAATATCTCATGATATCCTTCAGCTTATAGATTTCTCTTCCCACTACCAGAGTAAATGCCCGGCCTTCCCGTCCTGCCCGGCCGGTACGGCCGATACGGTGAACATAATATTCGTCGTCCTGGGGAACATCATAATTAAATACCGCCTCCACATCATCCACATCAATTCCTCTGGCAGCCACGTCCGTTGCTACAAGAATCTCTGTCCTTCCGTTACGGAAGCTATGCATGACACGGTCCCTCTGCTGCTGCTTCAGATCACCATGAAGCCCCTCCGCAAAGTATCCCCTTCCCTGAAGGGCTGTCGTAAGCTCATCCACCTGCTTCTTGGTATTGCAGAACACCAGGGAAAGCTTCGGATTATACATGTCCAGAAGACGGGACAATACATCCTCCTTGTTTCTCTGAGTAACCTCATAATAATACTGTTCGATCTTGGGAACGGTGAGTTCTCTCTTGACAACTCGGATTGTCTGGGCATTCTTTTGGTAGGTCCGTGCAATGTCCATAATCGGTCCCGGCATGGTAGCGGAGAATAATACGGTCTGTCTCTCCTCCGGAACCTGGCTGAGTATTGTCTCAATATCCTCACGGAATCCCATATTCAGCATTTCATCCGCCTCATCCAGAATTACCGTATTCACATAGTCAAACTTAACTGTCTTTCTTCTCATATGGTCCATTACCCGGCCCGGAGTACCGATAATAATCTGCACGCCGGATTTAAGAGAACGAATCTGCTTTAAAATCTCCTGTCCGCCATAAACCGGAAGAATTTTAATTCCGTGCATAAAGGTTGCAAGTTTGCGTATCTCTTCTGCCACCTGAATCGCCAACTCTCTGGTGGGGCACAGGACAACAGCCTGAAGATTCCGATCCTTGGGATTGACCTTCTGCAACAGAGGAATTCCGAACGCGGCCGTCTTGCCGGTTCCTGTCTGCGCCTGTCCGACCACATCCTTTCCTTCCAGAATAACCGGAATTGCCTTTGCCTGTATGGGTGACATCTCCTCAAAGCCCATTTCCTCAATCGCACGAAGAATACTGGGGTTTATATCCAACGCTTCAAAATTAGTTGTTTCCATTCAATATTTCCTTTCTTTTATCTCTTACTCTCATATCATTTCCAGTGTTCCTCCGGCCTATGTGTCCTGCCCGCCACTGTTTTGTAACATTTCATACACTGTTTATTATAATGTCCCTGTATTGGGGCATCCGTAAAAAGAGCTCTTAGTCCCTTGGACCAAGAGCTGATTCATCTTTAAATCAATTAATTATGAAACAGATACTTTGCGTAGTATATCACTGGAAACGCTCCCTGTCAAGAACTTTCCTTTTTCCCGGGCCCTATTTGCTACTTGAAGTCCGGGCTGTTTCACAGTTTGGCCAGTGCTCATTGCTCTTTGTCAATTTGACATCCATCCCACTATCTTCGTCCCGGATTTTTGGATCTACCGGCGAATGTCTCCTTCTTTCTTCCGGCATTGATGCCGTTCCTGGACGAACCCGCCTTGCCGGCGTTTTCTCGCTTTTTATGAGCATCGCTTCTTTGCGGGGCGATGTCTCCTGATTTCTTCTTATGAAAATTATCGGGCCGTTCCGGGGCAGCTGCCTTAGGCTTACTCCTGCCCTTCTTATTCTGCTCCTGCTTCTCCCGTTCAACCCATTGCTTCTCCTTGGAGAACTGTCTGGGGCGAACCAGGCATTTCTTATCAAAACCGATTAAATCCTGACGTCCGGCTTTCTTCAATGCCTCTGCCACAAGTTCATAATTCTTAGGATTGCGATATTGGATCAGGGCACGCTGCATTGCCTTTTCATGAGGCGACTTAGGCACATATACCTCCTGCAAAGTCCGGGGATCCAGACCCGTATAGTACATACAGGTTGAGATCGTAGAGGGCGTGGGATAGAAATCCTGTACCTGCTCCGGCATATACCCCAGATCTCTGAGATACTCCGCCAGTGCAATGGCTTCCTTCAGCGTGGAACCGGGATGGGAAGAGATTAAATAGGGTACGATAAACTGCTTCTTCCCCAACCGCTGGTTTATCCTCTTATATCTTTCCTGAAATTTCTCATATACAGCGTTCTTCGGCTTTCCCATCAGGGACAGAACACTGTCGCTGATATGTTCCGGCGCCACCTTCAGCTGACCGCTGACATGGTGCTCACATAGCTCCTCCAGGAATTGGTCGTTCTTATCTGCCATGAGATAATCAAACCGGATTCCGGAACGAATGAATACCTTTTTAACATTGGGCAGCTCTCTTAGCTTGCGCAGCAGCTTCCGATAATCTTCATGATCCACCTTCAGACTCTTACACGGCTCAGGAAAGAGGCACTGCTTATTGATACATGCTCCCTTTGTCTGCTGCTTCGCACAGGCGGTATGCCTGAAATTCGCCGTCGGCCCTCCGACATCATGAATATATCCTTTAAAGTCCGGTTCCCAGACCAGCTGATTCGCCTCGGACAGAATTGACTCATGGCTCCTGGTCTGAAGAATCCTTCCCTGATGGAAGGTCAGAGCGCAGTAATTACAACCCCCAAAGCACCCACGGTTGCTTACCAGGCTGAATTTGACCTCCTCTATCGCCGGAATTCCGCCGGCGGCCTCATAGGAAGGGTGATAACTCCTCATATAAGGAAGAGAATATACACGGTCCATTTCGGTCTGAGTCAGGGGCATTGCCGGAGGGTTCTGCACCACATATTCCTTTTCCTTATAGGGCTCCACCAGACGTTTTCCGGAATAAGGATCCGTATTGGAATATTGTATCTGAAAGCTTCTTGCAAACTCCTTCTTGCTCTCAAGGATAGTCTCAAAACCGGGCAGCATCACCGCATCATAGACTGATTCCAGGCTCTTTGCCTTGAAAACGGTCCCATTGATAAATGTAATATCCTTTATCTCTATGCCGCTGTCCAAAGCCTCCGCTATCTGGACAATGGAATGCTCGCCCATTCCATAAGAGATGATATCCGCCTGAGAATCCAACAGGATTGATCTCTTCACCTTATCACTCCAATAATCGTAATGGGCGAGTCTTCTTAAACTTGCTTCTATGCCGCCGATAATAATCGGCATATTCTTATATTTCTTTCGGATCAAATTACAATATACAATTGTCGCATGGTCCGGCCTTCTGCCCATCACTCCGCCCGGAGAATAAGCATCCGTCTGCCTTCTTTTCTTCGCAACGGAATAATGATTGACCATGGAATCCATATTACCGCCGCTCACCAAGAATCCCAGTCTTGGTTGTCCCAGTATCGCAATACTTTCGCTGTCCTTCCAATCCGGCTGAGGAATAATGCCAACCCGATAACCGTGGCTTTCCAGAACCCGGCTGATAATGGCGGGGCCAAAGGAGGGATGATCCACATAGGCATCCCCTGTCACAAAGATAAAATCGCATTGATCCCATCCCCTTAGCTCCATATCACTGATACTGATCGGTAAATAATCTCTAATCATCTATTCTGCTTCCCTATTATGCTCCCACTGACTGCTCCAGGATGAAATTAACCACCTTTTCCCAGGTCAGGCTCTCTTTGATTTGCTCCTCTGTTGCATACTGGAAGAACTCTTCCTCGGATTCATATCCGTACTGCTCTACAAGCTCCGCAACACCATTCTTATACTCATCCTCTGTAAGCTCCATTTTCTCAGCCTTGATAATCGCATTAAGCGCCAATTCCTGTGCTGCTCTGCTCTCTGCATAGGAGTTTTTCTCTGTTGCAAATTTCTCCTCGGTCATACCGTTGGCAGCCAGGAAATCCGCCAATTTATAACCGAACATTGCGGCATACTGGGAATAATAGCTTTCCATCTCATAGGCATAATAATTAATTAATGTCTCAGGATAAGAAGAAATCTTGGAATTATCAATAACCGTAGTCAGCAGATTATTGATCTTCTCATTCTTCATGGTTTCCTCATTATCTTCCTCCAGCTCCTTGCGGATTGCTGCCTTGTATGAAGCAATCGTATCGTAATCCGTATTATTCTTTACATAATCCTCCGTCAGTTCAGGTACCACGGAAGCCTTAATTGCGTTGATCTTTACATTGAAGACTACTTCCTTACCGGCTAAATCCGGGCTGTTGGAATAATTCTCAGGGAAGGTCAGATTAAGTGTACGCTCCTCACCGATGGCAGCTCCGATCAGGCCCTCTTCAAAGCCTTCAATAAAGTTTCCGGAACCGATCTCCAGGTCCGTTCCCTTTGCTGTGCCGCCCTCAAATGCAACGCCATCCTTTAAGCCCTCATAATCGATATTGGCAATATCGCCCTCCTGAACAGTACGCCCTGTCACTTCCTCCTCGGTCGCATCGCCTTCCAGATCCTCCTGAATTCTGTCATTCACATCCGTATCCGTGACCTCCAGTTTGGTATAGGTTACTGTAAGACCCTTGTAGTCACCCAAAGTGATATAGTCATCTATTTCATATTCTCCCTTTACTGGTGCTTCTGCTGCCGCTCCGTCCGTCGGCTCCACTGTCTCACCGGTTTCGTCTCCATCATTATTCTCAGCGGCCTCATTACCCTGCGTCCCTGAATTTAACTCTTCAGCCGGACTCTTCTTGCCGCATCCCCATGCCAGTACCATAATACTTAAACTCATAACTAAAAATAATAATTTCTTTTTCATTATATTAATCCTTTCCTTTTTACACATCGGTAAGCGCTTCCCCTCATCCGAAATTAATTTTGCAGTGCTATATTCCGTTATAACATATTTTCTGCGAAAAAGAAAGCAAAAAACATGATTTCACAAATATTTCATCTATTCAGGAGCAGTCAAAAAAGCCCCCGAAAGATGCCTTCGGGGGCTTATCATGTTCATGATCTTCAGCTCCGCTCGCATGCTCACAAGCAAGCTTGCAGCATGTTCACTACGCTTTCTATATATCATGAACGTAAACCATGTTCATGATCTTCAGCTCCGCTCGCATGCTCACAAGCAAACTTGCAGCATGTTCACTACGCTTTCTATATCTTCTCGTATCGATCTACATCCATGACGAATATGGTGGCTCCTCCTACATTGACGACAACATTCATCGCTGCATATTCCACCGCTCCAACGGGATTAGAGATGATCTGCTGTCTGGGACCGCACTCCTTCCTCACGATCTCAATGACCTGATCAACCTTTTCTTCTTCGGTTCCGATCATCAGAGTCGTATTGCCTTCCCGGAGAAAGCCTCCTGTCGATGCCAGTTTCGTTACATAATAACCTGATTTGTTCAGTGCTTCCGTTACATAGCTGCTATCAACATTACGGACGATTACATAGATTAATTTCATAGAATCCCATCCTTTCTATCAATTAATAATTCCGTCTTAACGAAATGTATAAGGCTCCTGTATCATAACAGTAAATTCTGAATATCCGCTTCTAATTTTATTATAGTATAACCCTCCGCGAATGTAAAGAGATAATACCATAAAGAGAGGAGAAGCCAGCGGGTTACGCTGGCTCTTAAAAAGGGGAGGGAAAATTTATGAAAAAAATTCAATCTATAATAAATTGGCTTGTTATTAGTCGAAGTCAGTAACCGCTCTGCAGTCGTGACTTCTTTTGATGAATTCCATTGATGAATTCTATATTTGTATTATAGAATGAAAATGTGTTCATTCTATTACCGAATCATGAACTATTTATGAAGATTTTTTAGCCGTGTTCATAATTGGAACATGCCGGGTCACAGACCAGAGACAGGCAGGCGGAGGAACCATATCCTCCGCCTGCCTGTCTTTGGTCTATAACCCTATTGGGTATTTAAAGCTTCTCCACCCCAAGAACGACCTCTTCTCCGTTCAAATTCCAGCTCTTTGTGTAGCCCTGGACAAGGTCAAACAGAAGCTCATCCGCAAGAACCTGCGTTTTGATCTCATCCGCATTGCGAAGAACAATATCCTTAATTCTGTCATTGCCGCTTTGGGATACCCGGATATGATCCATCACCTCAAAGTCAGCTTCCTTGCGCATCGTCTGGATCTTGCTGATGATTTCATTGACAAAGCCTTCCTCGAGCAGCTCTTCTGTCAGGTTTGTATCCAGCACAACCGTGATACCATGATCAGAGTCGGAAACAAATCCCTCGGTCTGGGCAGCCTCGATCAATAGATCCTCTTTGTCCAGCGCCGCTTCCACACCCTCCAGCGTGATTTTAAGCCGGCCTGTTGCATTGATTTCATCCATCGCTTCATTTCCGTTCAGCTCTGACAGCAGTGTGCGGATTGCGCCAATCTGCTTGCCGAACTTCGGTCCCAGGGTCTTAAGCTGGGGCTTAAAACTATAGGAAGTAAAGCTGCGGACATCGTCCGTGAACACAACTTCCTTCACATTTAATTCCTCTGCAATAATAGCCGTATAGAAATCGGACAGCGCCGCTTCCGCCTTTACATACATTCTGCCGATGGGCTGGCGATTCTTAATATTTGCAGCATTGCGGCAGGCACGGCCAAGGACTACCACCTCCAGCACTTCTTCCATATTCACTTCCAGCTCAGTATCAATCCATTCCTCCCGGGCTTTAGGATAATCGCACAGATGAATGCTCTTCGGCGCTGTTGTATCAATATTAGCCACCAGATTCCGGTAGATATCCTCCGTCATAAACGGAATGAAAGGTGCTGCAACCTTGGATACGGTTACCAGGGCCGTATACAGAGTCATATAGGCATTAATCTTATCCTGAGGCATATCTTTTGCCCAGAAGCGCTCCCTGCTTCTTCTTACATACCAGTTGGAGAGCTCATCGACAAAATCAGCCAGGAGTCTTGCCCCTTCCGTGATCCGGTAGTTATCCAGGTGTCCATCCACGGATTTTACCAGGGTATTCAGCCTTGATAACAGCCAGCGATCCATTACCGACAGCTTATCATATTCCAGTTCATACTTCGTAGCATCAAACTCATCGATATTGGCATATAGCACAAAGAATGCATAGGTATTCCACAGAGTGCCCATGAACTTTCTCTGGCCCTCTGTCACCGCACCGTGATGGAAGCGGTTCGGCAGCCATAGCGCTGAGTTGACATAGAAATACCAGCGGACTGCATCGGCTCCGTGCTGCTCCAGGGCATCGAAGGGATCTACTGCATTGCCCTTGGACTTTGACATCTTCTGCCCGTTCTCATCCTGCACATGGCCCAATACAATTACATTCTTAAAGGACGCCTTATTGAATATAAGCGTGGAGATCGCCAGGAGGGAGTAGAACCAGCCTCTGGTCTGATCCACGGCCTCACTGATAAAGTCAGCCGGGAAATTATCCTCAAATATTTCTTTGTTCTCAAATGGATAGTGCCACTGGGCAAAGGGCATGGAGCCGGAGTCATACCAGCAGTCGATTACCGGTTTCACACGTGTCATCTCCTTGCCGCATTCCGGGCAGCGGATGGTCACCGCATCAATATATGGCCTGTGGAGTTCGATCTCCTCCGGGCAGTTGTCAGACATGGACCGCAATTCCTCGATACTTCCGATGCAATGCCGGTGCCCGTCCTCACACTCCCAGATGGGAAGCGGCGTTCCCCAGTAACGGTCACGGGAAAGCCCCCAGTCCTGCACATTCTTCAGCCAGTCACCGAAACGTCCCTGGCCGATGCTCTCCGGCATCCAGTTGATGGTATTATTATTAGCGATCAGATCCTCTTTTACCGCGGTCATCTTGATAAACCAGGATTCTCTCGCATAATAGATCAGAGGGGTATCACAGCGCCAGCAGAAGGGATAGCTGTGCTCGAACTTCAGAACTTTAAACAGCAGGCCTTTCTCTGCCAGCATCTTCATAATGGGTTCATCCGCCTTCTTGCAGAACATGCCCGCAAGATCTGTGGCTTCCGGTTTAAACTCGCCCTTGCCGTCAATTAACTGAACAAAGGGAAGATCATAGGCCCTGCCCACACGGGAGTCATCCTCACCGAAGGCCGGAGCGATATGGACCACGCCGGTACCGTCGGACAGAGTTACATAATTATCGCAGGTAACATAATGCCCCTTCTTATCCAGATTCGCATAATCAAACAGGGGCTCGTATTCCTTATATTCCAGATCCTTGCCCACATAGGTCTCTTCCACCTCGTAATCGCCTTCCAGAATGGAAAGTAATGCCTCCGCCAGGATGTAATGCTCCGTTGCTGCCGCCGGGGCCGGTTCATGCTCATGAGCGTGGTCATGCCCGCAGGAGCAGCCTCCGTCCTTCTTCAGCACATTTCCCTTTGCATCCACACTTACCTTAACCTTAACATAGGTCTCTTCCGGGTTCACGCACAATGCCACGTTAGAGGGCAATGTCCAGGGTGTTGTTGTCCATGCCAGGATATATTCGTCTTTCGTTCCTTTGACGCGGAATTTGGCGATTACGGACTTCTCCTTCACATCCTTATAGCCCTGAGCAACCTCATGGCTGGAGAGCGGGGTTCCGCATCTGGGGCAATAGGGGACAATCTTGAAGCCCTTATACAAAAGCCCCTTATCCCAAATCTGCTTCAGAGACCACCATTCCGACTCAATATAATTATTGTGGTAGGTTACATAGGGATCCTCCATATCGGCCCAAAAGCCCACGGTTCCGGAGAAGTCTTCCCACATACCCTTGTATTTCCATACGCTTTTCTTACATTCCTCCAGGAAAGGCTCCAAACCATATTCTTCAATCTGTTCCTTCCCGTCGATTCCCAGCTTCTTCTCAACCTCCAGCTCAACCGGAAGTCCATGGGTATCCCAGCCCGCTTTACGAAGCACACTGTACCCCTTCATGGTCCGGTATCTCGGGATGATATCCTTAATAACTCTGGTCAGCACATGGCCGATATGCGGCTTTCCGTTGGCGGTGGGAGGCCCGTCATAGAAGGTGTAGGTCTCACCCTCCTTACGCTCCTCTATGCTGGATTCAAAGATTTGATTATCCTGCCAGAACTTTAATACCTTTTTCTCCCGGTCGACAAAGTTTAAATCTGTGGGCACCTTATCGTACATATCAATTCCTCCTATTAATTAATATTTACAAAGATTTCATGGAGGGCCATTCCTCCTTAAACTGTTTTCCTTACAGTTTGATATAATTAAAAAACGCTCCCATCCGAAATAGGATGAGAGCTGTTCGCTATCATTATACCACCTGTTTCACGTACTCTGCCATAAAGGCATTCATACATTATCTATATAACGGTAGATACCGGCGCAACCTACTCAGCGGTTATATAACCGGCCTTTTGATCTTGCAACTAGGGAGTGATTTTCAGTCACAGGCTACTGATACCGGGCTTACACTATTCCCAGCTCGCTGAAATGTTCGCAATGTGCTTACTCTCTCCGTCAATGTATTTATTAATTTCAATTTTATTTATCATAGTATAAAATTTTTTTGTTGTCAATAGCTTTGAAATAGGATCCATGCGAATCCAGACAAATTAAATATATTTTATTACAAATGGATTTTATACAATATTATCATTATAATATGGGGTATCGTCTAAAATATCTTTTTTTGCTGTATTCCGAGAATGGAATTTAGTTGATTGTGCGCTTGACTTATTTATGAATCTGGTATATGTTTTTTTATGGATAAAACGCTTATATTACAGCGGACTGGACTTCGAAACGGAGGAATTTATGGACAAACAAAATTTAACTTTATTGACAGACTTTTATGAGCTGACAATGATGCAGGGTTATTATCATAATAAGAATAATGAAACGGTAATTTTTGATATGTTTTACCGTGAAAATCCCAGCGGAAGCGGATATGCCATCTGTGCCGGCCTGGAGCAGGTGATTGAATATATAAAGAACCTGCACTTTACGGATGATGATATTGAATACTTAAGATCCTTAAAAATATTTCAGGAAGGGTTTCTCTCTTATCTGAAAGGATTTCATTTTACCGGAGATATCTATGCCATTCCGGAAGGAACCGTTGTATTTCCCATGGAGCCGCTGGTTAAGGTAATCGCTCCCATCATGGAAGCCCAGCTGATTGAAACCGCCCTGCTAAACATTATCAACCACCAGAGCTTGATTGCCACCAAGGCCTCCCGTGTGGTTTACGCCGCAGTCGGTGAACCCGTTATGGAATTTGGACTGCGCAGAGCCCAGGGTCCGGACGCAGGAACCCTTGGAGCGAGAGCCGCCGTCATCGGTGGCTGCATCGGAACCAGCAATGTCTTGTCGGCGAAGCTGTATGATCTCCCTGCCCTGGGTACCCATGCCCACAGCTGGATTATGAGCTTTGAGGACGAATTGACTGCCTTCCGCAAATATGCTGAGCTTTATCCCCAGAATACAACCCTTCTGGTGGATACCTATGATACCCTCCGAAGCGGCGTTCCCAATGCAATCCGGGTTTTTGAGGAAATGCGGGCCGCCGGCAGAATGCCGGAGAAGTACGGCATTCGTCTTGACAGCGGCGACCTGGCCTATCTCTCTAAAAAAGCCAGAAAGCAGCTTGATGCCGCCGGGTTTCCGGAGGCTAAGATTACCGCGTCCAGCGATCTGGATGAGTATTTGATCGATTCCCTGAAGACTCAGGGAGCTAAGATTGATACCTGGGGTGTGGGTACCAAATTAATTACCTCCAGAGACTGTCCCGCTTTCGGCGGAGTTTATAAGCTGGCCGCCATACAGAAGAACGGACAGTTCCTTCCCAAGATAAAATTATCTGAGAACCAGTGGAAGATCACAAATCCCGGCAACAAGAAAATCATCCGTATCTATGAGAAGGAAAGCGGCAAGGTCAAAGCGGACTTGATCGCCCTGCACGATGAGGAATTCCGCCCGGAGGAAAGAATGCTTCTATTTGATCCGGTTGCAACCTGGAAGAAGACCTATCTTGAACCCAATACCTATACCTTGAGAGAGCTTTTAGTCCCTATATTTTTAGGCGGCAAATGCGTCTATACTTCCCCCTCGGTCATGGAGATCCGAGAGTACTGCCTGAAGGAGCAGGACTCCCTCTGGGATGAAGCCAGGCGCTTGATTAATCCACATATGGTATACGTGGATCTTTCTCTTAAGCTATACCGCATGAAAACCGAGCTCCTGGACAGTCTGACGGAGCACACCAAATAAAAGCTTCCATATATTACATCAATTATGACAGATTATTTACTGTTTTTTTCTAATTGATATGATATAATGAAAGCGGAACGAGCATGATCAAGCTTGCTTGTGAGCATACGATCGGAGCTGAAGATTATGAACTTCGTTCATGATCTAATGAAAACGGAATAAGAAAAGGCAAGCTTGCTTGCCTTTTCCGATTGAAGCAACAAGATCCTGAAGATTGTGAATCCGGTTTCTCCCCGGTCCATAACAACAGGAAAACGAATGCTAGGACAGAAGGTTAGCCCTCCTCGTTATATGTACGAAAGGAGTTAGTGATTTGAGAAAAAAAAGAAGAAGAAACCGAAAAATTATAATTATTCTATCATCTGTCGTCACTCTTACAATTCTCAGCGGAGTTGTATTTGTCAAGATATCCCAAGCCGGAGGTGCCACCCTGAATGGAACCGGTACGGCACGGGCCTCAAATGAGCTCCCCGATACATATCCTGATGACAGCAGTGATTATACATACATTCCTCCGACTCCGGTGGACGAAGCTTCTGGGGAAGCTCCCTCTCCTGATCCCGCAGAGACAGCAGAAGAACCCTTTGTTCCTGCTACCGAGATGGACCTGGATCCTGCCAGTCTTACGGTCTTTGTCAATAAAGAATACTCCCTGCCAAAGGATTATAAGCCTGAACATCTGGTAACCCCAAATGTTGTCTTTAATTTGACTACCTATGACGAACGTACCCTGATGCGGCCCGAGGCTGCCGAAGCCCTGGAGAAATTATTTAATGCCGCCAAGGAAGATGGTATCATTCTCTACGGCATCTCCGGCTATCGTTCCTATCAGCGTCAAACCAGTATTTTTACCAGTAATATTGTAAAGAAGGGCAAAAAATATACTTTGCGTTACAGCGCCGTTCCCGGCACCAGCGAACATCAGACGGGGCTGGCTATTGATGTATCTGCCAAATCCCTGAATTTTCGCTTGTCCACTGGTTTTTCCTCCTCCCCGGAGGGTATCTGGCTGGCGGATAACGCTCACTATTACGGATATATTATCCGCTATCCCAGCGGCGACGAAGAGATTACCGGATACGCCTACGAGCCATGGCATATCCGCTATGTCGGTACCGCTCTTGCAAACTATCTTTATACGAATCAATTGACCTTGGAAGAATATTACCATTATACCCCTGATCCGGACTTTGATTTTGAAGCGGTCTATGCAAAATTCATTAATTACACACCTCCCGCAGTTACTGAGATTCCTGTGGAAGAGGAGGAGATTATTGTGGATGAGAACGGCAATATCATCGACGGTACGGAGGATACACCTTCGGAGACGCCCGAGGATAAAGATGGAAAAGATAAAGGTCCCGGCAAGAAACCTGAGAAGCCATCCGATTCTGAGGAAACACCTGAGAACGAAGATGATGATATTACACCGGAACCAGAAGAGAATGAACCGCCGGAACAGCCTTCCGAGGACGATACGGACGACGGGACAGACAGCAATGAAATAACCGGGACACCTGAAGCTACAGATCCCGACAGCTCTGAGGATGGGGAGGGCATGTCCCCCACCCCGCCTCCTGCTTCTGTTTTAACTGTCACTCCCGTTCCTGCGGGTTCCTCTGATTCTGCGAGTGTTTTTGCTCCTTAATTCTTTCCGCAATTGCTTTTATTTCGCTGCCCTGCAGCAATCATCTGTAACAATCCTGAACAGGAGGTTTAACATTCATGCTGCGATTATTATTAACCGTTATTTTTCTGCTCATCTTTTTTATTATAAGTATTCCTCTGTATTTAATCGAGTTTATTATCGGCCGTTTTAACCGCAGGGCTATGGTAGCAAGCTCCCAGGCCATCGTTGCGGCAGCCCTCCGTATCGTATTGTTTCTCTGCGGAACTAAGCGGACCGTCCTCGGCCGGGACAATATTCCCAAAGAGGAAGCGGTTCTGTACATCTCCAATCATCGAAGTTATTTTGATATTCCGGTGGCTTATTCCAGCGTACCGACCCTGACCAGCTTTATGTCCAAAAAGGAGATTGCCAAAATCCCCTTCCTGAGCTACTGGATGCGGTTCTTACAATGCCTGTTTCTGGATCGTGACGATATTAAGCAGGGACTGAAAACCATTCTTAAGGGCATTGAGTTAGTGAAAGATGGCTACAGCGTATATATCTCCCCGGAAGGCACCCGCAACCAGAGTAAGGAGATGCTGCCCTTTAAAGAGGGAAGCTTTAAGATTGCTGAGAAAACAGGCTGCGCCATCATTCCTGTGGCTATTTTGAATACAGAAGAAGCCTTTGAGAATCATATTCCCTGGATACGTTCCGCTCATGTCGTGATAGAATATGGGAAGCCGATTTATCCCAAGGATTTGAGCAAGGAACAGCAAAAATTTCTGGGCGCCCATGTTCAGGAAATTATACGTGAAATGTTGATTAAGAATGAATCATTAGTATCATAATTAGGTTATAAGGGTATTTTTTCAAAAATGAATTTTCCCTATTTATTTTTTATATAAAAGATGATACAATTAACGTTGCCCAGCCTGGCACAGTTATGTATTTTAGGCTGTCAGGCACAAAAATAGAATTTGCAGAGGAAAGAGAGGTACATATCTCGTGAGTACATGGGCTATTGTATTGCTGATCGTAGCAGTCGTTGTTACAGGTGTGTTAATTGCATTATATTTTGTAGGAAAGAAGCTACAGAAGAAACAGGAGGATTCCGAAACCCAGATGCAGGCAGCTGCACAGACTGTTTCCATCCTCGTTATTGATAAAAAGAAGATGAAGATGAAGGAAGCCAATCTTCCCAAGATCGTTATCGATCAGACACCAAAGTATCTTCGTGGCTCCAAGGTACCGATTGTGAAGGCAAAGATCGGTCCCAAGGTAATGAATCTGGTATGTGATGCCAAGGTATATGACCTTATTCCGGTGAAGAAGGAAGTGAAGGCCGTATTAAGCGGTATCTACATTATGGATGTTAAGGGATTGAGAGGAAATCTTGAGCAGAAGAAAGAGAAGAAGACAATTCTGCAAAGGGTAACCGGTGTATTCAAAAAAGAAGACAAATAATTCCACACACCAACGATCTGTATAAAGCCATTAAATCCTCTTACCTTGACGGCATAACTGTGACAAGGCAAGAGGATTTTTTACGAATGGAGGTAATTATGAGAAAAAGAAACCTGGCCCTGCTGGCCATAATTTGTACCCTGTCAGTCATTTCCCTCACCGGCGTGCTGATCTTTGCTTACCACCGGCAGCGTATCCGGACCAACGAACCTCCCGAAGTAAGCATTACGCCGGTGCCGGAGACATCACCGAGCCCGCTGCCCCAGGCAACCGCCTCTCCCATTCCGACTCCCAGCACCGCACCCTCCCCTACCGAGGCACCGAAACAACCTGTGGTACTTGGCTTTGCCGGGGATGTTAATTTGGACGAGGACTCCTATCCGGTCAAGGAATATGACAAGGAAGGCAAGGGTCTCCCAGGTGTTCTCTCCGAGGATCTGATCGCTGAAATGAATCAGGCGGACATCATGATGCTGAATAATGAATTTGCTTATAGCACCAGGGGAATTGAGGAACAGAATAAATCCTATACCTTCCGCGCCGACCCCAAAAGAGTGGATATTCTTAAAGAAATGGGTGTAGATATTGTGTCACTGGCCAATAACCACGCCCTGGATTTTGGCATGGATGCATTGCTGGACACCTTCTCAACCCTTGACAATGCAGGCATCGCCTACATCGGAGCCGGTGAGACCATGGCCCGTGCAAAAGCTCCTGTTTATTTTACTGTCGGCGATAAAACCATCGCCTTTGTTGCGGCCTCCCGGGTAGTTTTTGCTATGGACTGGTATGCAACCGACACCTCTCCCGGCATGATCGGAACCTATGATCCGACTCTCTTTTTGGAATCTATCCGTGAAGCGGATGCCAATGCTGATTTTGTGATAGCCTATGTTCATTGGGGTGTGGAGCATAATAATTATCCCGAGAAATACCAGAAGGTTTTTGCAAAGAATTATATCGATGCCGGTGCGGATGCAGTAATCGGCTGCCATCCCCATGTCATGCAGGGATTGGAGTTTTATCAGGGCAAGCCCATCGCCTACAGCCTTGGCAACTACTGGTTCAACCGCTCCAATAAAGAATCCGGCTTGCTGAAGATCTATATCGAACCGGATGATAGCCTGAAGGTTCAAATCCTCCCTGTGAGGAATAAGGACATGAAAACCTTCCTTCTGACCGAAGAGAAGGATCGCCGTTCCTACTTTGATTTTATGGAGAAGCTGTCCTTTGATGTAACCATTGACGAAGAAGGCTTTGTAACAGAAGTTATAAAATAATACAGAATGGTACTGAAAAATGGTATTAAAAATGATACTGAAATGATATTAAATAGTATCAAGTAATATCCGATAAAACCCGCCATATTATGATCAGCAGGAGGAGCAAATTCTCTCCTGCCAGGATCAGAGATAATATGGCGGGTTTATTCTATTGAGGCACTACCTTTATGACAGTCCTGTGCCTTGAGACACAGGTACCGTTTGAGAACAGGGAATATTCCAGACCGGCCTCCAACCTATCCCGGACTTCTCCGATCGTAATCCTGGAGGTTCTGATCTCAAAGCGCAGTTCCCCATATGGTGTCTGATAGACCGCCTCCGTATTGCGGCTTTCCTCAAAGCTCATCCGGGCACATGCTGCTCCGCTTCTGGTCATCTCAACCCGGGCCGTGTCCAGTCTGATCCTGCTTCGGATCACACCTTCCCCCTCCCCTAAAGGCTCCTCATAACTGATATAATGCCTGTCCTTATGCAGATGATACGTTCCCGGTGCCCTGGTTATCACGGGCTCTTCATTGCTCTCTGCTTGATATCCCTCTATTATTACAGATACTTCCTTTGTCATTTTGTCCTCCATCTATCCCTGCCACGCCGGACACAGGCAGCATAGCAGCCCCAATATCTACCGTATAAATGCCCTATTATTGTACTACCTGATTCCTATTTGTTCAAGCCCCTTCCTGCATCCTTCCAAAAGCCCCCTTGCATAGCAAATAGCTGTCTATACCATGTATATTGCCCTCTGCTGTATGCAAGAAAATTGACAATCCTGCTGACTTTGTCTATAATAAAGTCACATTCTAAAATAGTCATACACTTAAGTAAAAAGCCGGTATCCAAGGCAGACCATGGCAAAATTCGGAGGAGAATCAGGATGTTCTTAAAGCGGAAAGAAAGAAAAAGAAGCGCAAAATCCTTTTCCAGACGTATCATAAAGGTCTGGATTTTTGGGATTGCCGTCCCCCTTCTTATTGTGGAAGCTTTGATTCTGTGGCAGTTCTACCGGATTAATCATAACGCTGTGGACGAGGAGATTGAAAATAGCCTGAGCATGGTATCAAACAGTATCAACGATCTGATGATCAGTATGAACTCCATATCCTGGCTTTTGGAAGCCGATGGCACGGTGGGGAAGAATCTGCATCTTTATTTTGATGAAGAAAACACGATTAAAAAAGGAGATCTCCTTATCTACATCCAGGAACAGATTGCCAACTATGAAGTGGCAAATCCGTCCATTGGCAATCTGACCTATCTGTATTTTTCTGAGAACCAGAAGATTCCGGTTAAGATCAATCAGTCCTCTCTGGCCAACGGGGAGCTCCCGGATGACAAATATTATTTATGCAAATGGCGGAACATTACCTTTTATGGTCCCCATCCTTCCAAATCAAAGGCTGCTTCATACCCCTGCCTTTCCCTTCTGCGTTCTTACAAAACAAAGCAAAAGCGTGTTGATATTTACATCTATGTAGAATCCGGTTTTAAATATTTTCAAAAATTAATCCCTGCAAATATTATGGGCATG
Source organism: Bacillota bacterium (assembly GCA_023423045.1). GTDB lineage: Bacteria > Bacillota > Clostridia > Lachnospirales > Lachnospiraceae > Mobilitalea. The sequence continues at coordinate 20,183 of JAFAGA010000093.1, forward strand.
GATACGGTACTACTCATCGAATCGGAAAACGGAGCCACAATGTACAGCTCCGATGAGAATCTGGTTTCCCTTTATTCCAGGACGGGAGATTATCTGAATAGCCTCACAAAAAACACACACCGCTACAAAGCATATGAAAGAATCCAGGACGGCGGTTGGAAGATTCATTTATTGGTTCCGACAAAGGAATATTACAGGCAAATTGGCGGGATGGCTCTGAATTTTGGAATTGTTACCATCCTTGCCGTCATCGTCTGTATCTTTGCGTCCACCATTCAATGGCAAAGCATTTACCGGCCACTTACCCTGTTCGAAAAGAAGCTTCAGCTGATTGCATCGGACCATGACGTGGGAACAAAGGTGGAGCAGATGAACATCCAGGAATTTGACGACAGCTTTGCGCTGCTGGAAAAAATGAAAAATAACATTCTTCTTCTGCTGAGCCGGGTACAGACAGAAGAAAAGCGGCGTTCCGAGCTGGAAATAAAGGCAATACTGGGTAAAATCAATCCTCACTTTCTCTACAATACTCTGGATACACTAAAATGGTACGCCGCAGGAAAAAATGACAAGGAAATGGTTCATTTTATTACTTCTCTTAACCGGCTGCTCCTGTATAACATGTCCAAAACCGCAGAAACCACCTTGAAAAGTGAGCTGGACGCCGTAAATGCCTATATGGGGCTGCAAAAGTTAAAGTATGATTTTGACTTCTATATGGATACCGGGAAGCATCCGGAAATCCTTCAGGCAGATATGCCCCGGTTTGTTTTACAGCCCCTTGTGGAGAATGCCATTTTGCACAGCGGATCCAGCCAGGGGAAAATCTGGGTCGAAGTAGAGCTTTTGGCAAGCGGAAAAATTACAATCCTTGTAAAAAACGACGGAGCACCAATTGATCCGGAGAAAATAAAAAAGGTTCTTGTAGAGAAAAATGACATCTCTTCCAATGGAATTGGTCTGCAATATGTGGCTCGTATGCTGGAAGCCCGGTTTGGAGAGGAGTTTGAGCTGAGAGTAGAGCATACGGGAGATCAAATCAATGTGGTGGAGATTCGGATTCCATTCGAAGCCGAGGAGATTGTTTGATCGAAAATGATCATATTATTTCGGGGAGGGTATTGGGCATATGATAAAGGTATATGTAGTTGATGACGAAAAGCTGGTACGCCGCGGAATTATCGGATTAATTGACTGGGAGAAATATGGCATGAGAGTGGTGGGAGACTCGGGAAGCGGGGAAGAGGCTGCCGAGTTTATCAGAACGAATGAGGTAAATCTTCTTTTCTCTGATTTACAGATGCCCGGGCTGTCGGGGGTGCCTTTTCTCCGGGAGGTAAGGGCACTCCGCCCTGATATGCAGATTGTTGTTCTTACCATGCATCAGGAATTTGAATTGATTCAGCAGGCTCTGCGAATCGGGATTCTGGATTATATCACGAAAGCACAGATTGAAGAAGAAAACATTGATGCATTGATGCTCAGCGTAAAGAACCGCTATCTCGAGGCAATGCATCATTCCCGGTTAGGAGAAAGAAAAATAGCAGGCAATGAAGTCTATATCTGGCAAGTGGAAAGAAAAGAATTGGGAAAAGAGGCCGCAGTACTCCTGGCAGAGAACCACCTTCCTTATGAGGTATTAAGCGAAAATCATCTGATGCTTCCCAGGGAGTGCAATACTATCCTGCTAAAGTCCCTCATTAAGGATTTGGGAGCCGAAAGATCCTCCCTGCTGGAGTTAAAGCGGGTCAGGGATATCCCCTATGATCAGCTGAAGAATATCCTGCAGACAGTAATGAAGGGGCGGCTGTTTGCAGACCGCCTTCCCGGCTGTTTTACCTATACCTACCTCTACCCGGAGCTTCTGAAGGCCAGGCCAGGACTTCCCAGGACGGAGCTTATACCGCTGAGCACAAAAATGGAATTTATGCTGGATGGGGACTGCTATCATGACGGTATGGAAAAGATAAAATACGCCGATCTGTCCCTGGAGGAACGAACTGCTGTATTTTACCGTTTCAACCTGTATTGGTCCGAATTTTCAGGGAAGAATTTTACCCGCTATTTTGAAGAGGTCGGGCATTTTCTCTGGTGGTATCAATGGAAGGAATGGTTTGATGAAGTCCGTCATCTGGTTTTGAAAAAAATCGGGAAATCCAATGAAGAAATCAGCACGATGGAAGCGATCCACAGGGCAATGAACCATATTCGGGAGCATATGGACAGAGAAATTACCCTGGAAGAACTTTTGCATCTGACCGGAATGAGCAAAAGCCACTTCTCCCGAAACTTCAAGAAGATTACCGGTAAAACCTTTGTGACCTATATGAATGATCTGAGAATCGATTCTGCCAAAAAATATCTGACGGAAACAAAGCAGTCCGTCTCCTGGATTGCCGGACAGGTAGGATATAGTGACGAGCATTATTTTAGAAGAATTTTTAAGGAAAGGGTTGGGGAAAGCCCCAGAAAGTACCGCGAAGGCAGCCAAAAAATTGGGGAAGGCAATCATTGACAGCATCGGGGTAACTGCCTGAAATATAGTATATACCGCTGCAAGCACAATAAATGCGCAATTGTATCATCAAACGGGGATAATTGTATTTGAAAAAGAAAAAAAATACAATTATCCTATATTTTTGCACAAAAAAACCTTAGATTATATGTAGTTTCAAGATACAATGTAAGCGTAATGAGGATGGTGCGAAAATGCTGCCAAAAAACCGGCATCATTGGAAATACCCGCACGGCAAGCTTGCTTGCATCAATACAAATCCATAGGTAGTGTAAAGTAACGTATGAAAACCCCGAGCATAAAAATAGGCTCGTTCAGAACCTTGAAAATCGTTAAATAAAGTTCTTTGGCAGGCTACCGCCGCCCTTGACAGCATGACAAAACAATGCTC
>JAFAGA010000101.1 GCA_023423045.1 Bacillota bacterium
ATGAAGTTTTGCAATACTTAATTCCAGAAAATCTTAGAAACCTTAGTTTGCTGGAATTTAATCTTGCAAGGAATATACCAGACCAGAAGTTAAGTTTGCAAACTGGAACCTCGGATTCCAATTCAGCCTATATCATTGCATGCCTTTTTGCAGCGTCTCTTTCCTTTTTCTTGAGGTTAATATAACATAGCAAAAAACGAATGTCAATAATAATTTATCGTTTATCGATAAATTATTATTGACATTCGTTATATCAAAATGGCCATCAACACTGGCTACGCTAACGGCACACTCCATTTCTCCAGAAGCCGCTTGACCAGAACCACTGCCGACTGCGCATCCTCAGAATATCCATCCGCACCGATCTCCTGCGCATAGCTGTCGGTAATCACGGCACCCCCGATGATTACCGACGCAGACAGTCCCTGTTCCTTCACCTGCTCCACTACTCGTTTCATCTCAACCATTGTCGTAGTCATCAGGGCCGACAAAGCAATAATATCCGCCTTCTCATCCTTCGCTGTCTGAATAATCCGCTCCGTTGCCACATCCTTGCCCAGGTCGATCACATGGAAGCCGTAGTTCTTCAGCATCAGGGCCACCAGATTCTTGCCGATATCATGAATATCGCCGGACACGGTGGCAATTACAATGGTTCCCTTGGATTCCTCATTCCCATCCTTCTTCAGCATCGGTTCCAGATAGTCGATGGCCAGCTTCATTGCTTCCGCACCTGCGATTAACTGGGGAAGGAAATAAATCTGCTTATCATACCGGTCACCTACCTCATTAATGGCAGGGATCAGGATTTCTTCAATCAGCTGCTGCGGAGCGGAGAATTTCAGCTCCTGCTCTACCAGTGCAAGAATATTTTTCTTGTTTCCCTTCACTACTGCCTGAAAGATAGCCTGCCGGCTGCCTGCTTCCACGGGTGTTTCCTTCCCAACATGCTCCGTTCCCGGCTTACCGCCTTCCCGCCCGGAGGGAGTTCCTGCAACAACCGCAGTCGGACGGGCGGCGGCTCTGTCAATATAGCGCTGGGGTGCATCCTCCACCGCACGCAGTAAATCAGCTGCCAGCGAAGTATTGACCAGCAGATCCTGGGATGGATTTGCAATCGCCATGGTCAGGCCGGCCTGTATTGCAAAAGCCAGAAAGGTACTGTTAATGAATTGACGCTCCGGCAGACCAAAGGATATATTGGACAAGCCGACTATGGTAGCTATACCTAGTTCCTCCTTGCAGTAGCGAATTGTCTCCAGGGTCTCCAGGGCAGCATTCTGATTGGCACCCACCGTAGTAACCAGCCCGTCCACAATAACATCCTCCTTGGACAGGCCCAGCTCATAGGCCCGTTCCAGAACGGTCCGGATAATACTGCGTTTTTCTTCCATATCCTTTGGCAATCCCTGATCGGAGAGCGGAAGGAGGATGAACATTGCACCGTATTTTTTGGCAATCGGGATCAGCTTCTCAAATTTCTCCTTCTCCAGGGAGATGGAGTTAATCAAAGCCCTGCCGGGATAGATGCGCAGCGCTGCCTCGATTACCTTCACATGGCTGGAATCAATGCTGAGGGGAAGCTTGGCACTGACCAGAGCCTCCTGCATTACTTCAAGCATTGTCTCCTGTTCATCGATGCCGTTCATGCCCACATTGACATCAAGGATGGCAGCCCCCAGCTCCGCCTGTTCGGAAGCCATCTCAGAGACAATATCCAGTTTTCCTTCCCGAAGTTCTGCTTGAAGGTCTTTTTTACCGGTGGGATTGATTCTCTCTCCGACAATCAGGAAGGGACCGTCAAGGGGAATCTCCACCGTAGTCTGTTCTGTGGTTAACGCCCGGATATGCTTCTTCTTCGGGGACTGCACCTGCCTGCCCTGTGCCCGCTCTGCCAGCAGCTTCATATGATGTGGGGTGGTTCCGCAGCACCCTCCCACGATATTAGCACCCGCATCCATTAACCGCTCCATCTCATCGGCGAATTCCTCCGCCCCCATGGGGAAATGGGTTTCCCCCTCCACAAGCTTCGGTATGCCTGCATTGGGCTTTACCATAACGGGAATATGGGCATACTCCTTCATTTCACGCAGGATGCCCAGCATTTTATCCGGCCCTGTCGAACAATTGATGCCGATGGCATCCGCTCCCATGCTTTGCAAAACAATGACCGCTGTTCTGGGGTCCGTTCCGTATAGCGTCCGCTGATTTTCATTGAAGGTCAAAGAGACAATGACCGGAAGATCACATATCTCCTTTACAGCCAGAAGTGCGGCTCTGCATTCCTGAAGACTCATCATGGTCTCCACCACCACAAGATCCACTCCTTCTGAGAGAATGTAACCCATCTGCTCCTTATATACCTCCACCAGGTCCTCAAAGGGCATATTTCCAACCGGATGTACCTGTTCTCCGGTCATCGTAATATCCGCCGCAATATAGACTTTGCGGGTACTTTTAGTGCTCCTGCGGTACTCCTCCACCGCTTTCTTCGATACCCTGACCAGCTCCCGATTAATCTCGCCGATCCGCTCCTCCAAGCCGTATTCGCTCAGCTTAATTCGATTGGCCGTAAAGGTGGGCGCAAATAGAATATCAGAGCCCGCCTCCAGAAATTCCTTCTGCAGTCCGATTACAATCTGAGAATTTTCCAGTATCCATACCTCCGGGCTGACACCGGTGGGCATCCCCCGCTTCTGCAGATTGCTTCCTGTTGCACCGTCCACGATTGCAATCTTAGATTGAGTTAATTCCATAAACTCCTGTCTTGTCATAGCTCTATCCTAACCTTTCTGCTGGTATCAATTTCCAACTGCAAATTCTATCTATGTCTTTTATCTGCACTTATACCTGTATTTTTCCGCCGCATTTTTCCATCTGTATTCGCAATCTTCATTTCCAGCCGCAATTCCCGGCGATCACTTTTATCACAAATTTTATCCGCGAAATATCTTGTCCATCAGGCTTACTCTGTTAAATGGCAGCATCAGGTAATAACCGTCGGCAACCGGCTCCAGCATGGCGATTACCTCCCTGGCGATCTCCGCTCCTGCCTCTTCCGCCTCTTCCCGAGACATATCAGGCCGGTATCGGCTGATAATTTCTTCCGGAACATTGATCTGCCCCATCTCATTTTTAATAAAGCAGGCATTGCGATAGCTTACCAGAGGCATAACACCGCATAGAATTTTGGTATCCACCAGTTCCTTAATGGCACGTATCCGCTCCACATCCTCCCTGGAGTAAATCGGTTGGGTGAGAAAGAATTTCGCTCCGGCTTCTATCTTTCGCCTCATCCGCTCCGCCACTTTTTCGATCCGTCCTCTGCCCTGATTTAATGCCCCTCCGAAGCAAATGGGTTCCTCCGGAAAATGCTCCTCATTCATTTCCTTTACATACTCCATCAACTGAACTGAATTATAATCAAACACAGCCGTAGTGGATACTCTGCTCTCCCCGGGAACCGGGTCCCCTGTCACAAGCAGCAGATTACGAAGTCCATGAATATAGGCTCCCAGAAGCGAGGAACGCATGGATATCATATTCCGGTCCCGGCAGCATACATGGGGCATCACCCGCAGTCCCGTCTCTTCCGCTATTTTTATTCCCATAAGGATGGAATCCACCCTGCTCCTTCCCATGGGTGAATCGGCAAAGGTAATAATGTCCGCACCGCTTGCCTTAAGCTTATGGGCACATTCCATCACCTGGTCTATATTGGAATCATAGGGAGGATCCAGTTCTACGGCAATCACCTTTTTTCCGCTCTGCAAAAGCCGGTAGAATTCATTTTCCTTTACCGGAGCCGCCGTCTTTTCCGGCAGCTTTGCTTTGGCCTCAACCGCCGGTGAGGGCTTTCTGTCTTCAAGCTCCTTTACCAGCAATGCAATGTATTCCGGGGTCGTTCCGCAGCAACCTCCGGTAATGGCAATGCCAAGATCCGCAATACGCCGCATATTGTCCGCAAAATATCTTGCATTGTCCATGAATACCATTCGGTTTTGAAGTTGTTCGGGATATCCCGCATTTGGTGCGGCATAAATACAGCCCTGTCCTGACAGAGCCAGCTTCTTCAGAAGCTGCTGCATATGGCCCGACCCCACTCCGCAGTTAAGTCCCCAGGCATCCAGACCAGCAATTTGGCCCGCCTTGTTAAGCAGACGGGATGCACTGATTCCGGAGGCGCTGTATCCATTCTTATTCACGGAAAAGGATGCCAGAATAAAGCTGTTCTCCTGCCTGTCTTTGATATAGGGAACCAGTTTCTCGATATAATGGGTATGGGAGAAGGTCTCAAAATGAATTCCGTCCATCCCCTCCTCCAAAAACAAATCACAAAGCAGCCGATACTCCTCCAGAACCTCTTCCTCGCTGGTCTGGGCATCTTCCGGAATGGGACCGATATCCCCCAGAATCCAAACCGGCCTGGCTTCCCTATTCTCTCCCTGCAATGCGGCAACGGCTTCCTTTGCAATCCGGCAGGCCGCCCTGACTAGTTTTGCCCGCTCCTCCCTGCTGCAGCGCAGCATGGCTGTACTGGCGGCAAAGGTATTGGTTCGAAGCAGCTGAGCTCCCGCTCTGATATAGTCCATGTGGATGCCCCGGATTACATCCGGTGCTTCCAGATTGGCATATTCTGATATTGCATTGGACTGGTTAACGAGACTGCAGTAATAGGTACCCATGGAACCGTCCGGAAATATCCGGTGCTCCCTTAAATACTCTGATAAATTCATTCCGTCTGCTTCCTTCCTCAGTAACTTCTCACATGATTTTATGCTTTATCCTGCTGAAGTTTAATTTTTACCTATTATAAATCATTCTGCCATCTGGCTCAAGCATTTTAATCAGGAATTTTTGTTTTCCCTTCCGGCAGAGCAGCAGTTCAGACTGTGGTATTCCGGCTCCTCCTGTCTAAATTTAATTAACTATGGCTGCACACCTGCGCAGCCTCCGGCCATTGGCCCTGTCAGACAGCATAGAAATCAGCTGCAAACAACGAATGACATGCTTTGTGACCCATGCTTATGATAAGAAAAGAGAGCATCTAACATCACTGTTATTGCTCTCTTTTCTTGTCCATAAGCCCTAATCCACAGCCTATGCATTGACAGAATAATTTTATTGTGTTTTTCCGGACGACTTATGATATAATGTCGTCAGATATTATATCATGAACATAGGGCGGTTCATGATCTCCAGCTCCGCTCGCATGCCCGCAAGCAAGCTTGTTGTGTGAATGTTCTTCTCACACTATGCTCACTACTCTTTCATTATATCATTCAAGGAGGACAGTATGAAAAATAAAACAAGGGATAAAATCTTCACTCTTCTATTGCCTGCCGCTGCCCTTCTTCTGTTTCTGATAAAGGATTCTCTGCTGGCAGTGGTGCCTTATTTTCCGGCCTGCGTTTTCTATAGCCGTCTTCATCTCCTATGTCCGGCCTGCGGAAACACCAGAAGCGTGATGGCACTCCTGCAGGGTGAGATCACGGCCTCCCTGCACTATAATATCGTACCGGTCTTGTTCCTGCTCCTTGCCGTTATTGCCTATATCGAATTTGCCGCCCGCAGCTTCGGAAGAAACATCCGGCTTCTTCCCCGCAAGCTGAGCTTCTATCTGCTCCTCATTGCCCTTTTAATTGTATATTTTATTGCCCGTAATCTTTATCCCCTGCTTGCACCATAATATGGGCCTCCGCTTTTGCCTGCTGCCATCGTCCCCAGGTTTTTTATTGCTGCTCCATGGTCTGGTATTCCATCATTTTGTCTGCAAGCTCCTGTAGCTTCTCCACTGTGTATCCGTTATAATCCGCAAAGGGGCTTCTGTCTCCGCCAAGATCCTGTATCGTACCCTCCGCCGTGACACCGGCCATCATATTTGCATTGATATAGTGCTTCTCATCATAGTTATCGACGAAGAACAGGTACCGTTCTCCCCTGTTCAGCGACAGCTTCTCATCGGCATAGGAGCGTACCGTAATCTCAGTCCCGGGTTCACCACCGCTTAAGGTCTTCTCCACATGAGCAGTATATACCACTTCAGCATAACCATATTCATTCTTCTCTTCTGAGCGGTCGGACAAAATCGTTACCTCCAGGAGCTGCCGCCCCGAAAAAGCCATGCCGAATTCTGAGGCTGCAAGCATCAGAGTTTCATCCTGGATGATACGCTGAAGCTCCACGGTTACCGCGTGATAATCCTCTCCATCAAACCGGTTAAAATCGGAATAATCAGAATGAGACCAGATTCGCCCTGTATCATCAATTTCAAACAGGACATCTAAATCACCGTATATATAGTATCCCCCCCCATATTCTGACAGGGGCAGAAGATACACTCCATCCTTGCGTAACAGGTTGGTAGCCTCCTCACCGGTACAGCCGCCATAAAGATACTGGGTGAGATTGATCGTTTCCGGAACAGTATCCCCCCATAAGGTTTCAAGCACCTTCACAGCAGAGATCTGCTTATCCCTTGTTTCAGAAGAGGATGGGCCCTCCTGCTGCGTACCAGCCACTTTGACAATAACAAAGCTGTCCGTACCATATTTAAACAAATCAAGAAAATTAAAGAACGCGATTCTGTCCATCGCTACAAGCAGCTCCATCTCCGACAGCCTAAAATTATTCACCGGAAGCCCCTTTATCTCATCTGTAAGCTCAACAGCATTTTCTAAACTTGGCGTATCCGTTACAGAGGATGGATTCTGGTTCTCCTGATCCAGCTTTTCGTCCGGTGTCAAAATATTATCTCCCAAATTAACATTTGAGTTATTATAGAAATAGGTCCCGGCCAGTAAAACCACACACGCGGCGGCAACAGTGACAACCGGCTTCCATTGGCTTCTCTTCCTTCTCCTGCCTGAACCGGTGAGGATTGTATTCAGCATGCGTTCCTGCGCCGCCTCGTCCGGCTTTACCTTATTCCAGGAAGAAATTATTTTTTTATTCTTCATTAAAATCACTCCCTAATCGTTCTCGAAGAATATTACGTGCTTCACATAAATAGTTACGGATTGTCGATTGCGGTTTCAGAAGGATCTTGGAAATCTCAACACTGGTATACCCTTCGTAATAATAAAGGTATACCACCGTCTTATATTTCTCTGGCAGAGCCATAACTGCTTGCAGAGTCTCATCAACCTCTACCGGTCCGCTGCCTTGCCTCTGCTCAAAATCCTCCAGCTTCTCACGCTTGCGCCACCAGCTTTTCAGCATATCCTTGCATACATTGGATGCTGTCCTGATGAGCCATGCCTTCTCATGCTCTTCGCTTACAAAGCCTGCGCCTGACCGGATCATCTTCATAAAGGTATCCGAAACAGCGTCCTCCGTATCGGCAGCGTTCTTCATATACGCAAAGCAGACACGGTAAACCGTCTTCACCTGGCGTGAGTAAATTTCCGCAATCTCTTTGTCCGTACGCAACAAAGATTTCGCCATGGCATTGCCTCCTTTCACTAATAATACGATTGGGAGCGGGTAAGTGTCGGAAAATTTTTATAAAATTTAATTTATTATGAATTTTTGCATTAAAAATAGCACAGCTTCCTTGATATGCGTACCGACCTACATCCCCCTCCTGTCTATACCATACCCGAATAAAATACTTCGCTTATGCCATGTACCACAGCCAATACCAGCCTTGCCGGTTAATTGCTGTACAGAAGGGGATTGTCTTCCTTTCACATATCAAGGGAAGTGTGCTATCCTCCTATTACCCTCGTAATCCTGTGAAGCAGCGCTTCTGAAGCACTTGCTTCCTCCCCAGCTTATCGCCTGGTTAATCTGCAGATGATATGCTAGTATGTTGAGGATTGGATTTCATTATAAATTTCTTCATAAATACTGCTGAACTCGGGATTGGTCATAAAGGCTAAAACTACAATTGCCATAACAATACTGATCACAATCGTAATACTGCTCAAAACGATTCCGACAATTGCCATGTTTTTTCCGCCCTTTTTGTTCTTTATAACCAGAATGCCCAAGACAATTCCGGCAATTGATAATGGAATTGCAATATACCATAAGCAGCAACTGAACAAGAAGCCGATTATACCGCAAACCAGGGCTCCAATTGCCATACCGTTGCTCTGAGGCTGTACCGGCAGATATGGACTATTCCGGTATTGGTTTGCCTGGTAGGAATTGTTCTGATATGGATTGTTCTGGTACTGGTTATTCTGATACTGATTATTCTGGGGCTGGCTATTTTGATACTGATTGTTCTGAGGCTGGCTATTCTGATACTGGCCGCCCTGATACTGATTATTCTGATATTGGTTGCCCTGACTATAATTGTTCTGATATGAACTGCCCTGGGCCGGATTTTGCCCGAATTGCTGATATTCATTCTGCTTCGAAGCATCCGGATGTCCGTCGGCTCCCTGCTGATATGGCTGTTGTCCATTCTCAAGCGGCTTTGGATCTGTTGAACCGGATTGATCATTATTATTCCCGTATGGATTATTATAATCTCCCATGCTATTCCCCTTTGCTGATTTGTTTATTTGCTAAAATCATCCTAACATACATTTATTTCTGTTTCAACACTTTTACTCTAAATTTCCTTTTTTGTTTTCACAATATAATTTATTGACTATATTAATAGAAGCAAATATAATAGATACTGGTTACACGATTTTTAAGGAGGTTTTTACAATGAATATACCTAAAGTAAAATTAGGCATAATTGCCGTCAGCAGAGATTGCTTTCCCATGGAGCTGTCCGCCAGCAGAAGAAAAGCGGTAGCAACAGCCTATGAACAGAAATTCGGCAATATTTATGAATGCCTTACTACCGTGGAGAATGAACTCCATATGAAGCGGGCTCTGGAAGAGGTAACAGATGCCGGATGCAATGCCTTGGTAATTTATCTGGGTAACTTCGGTCCTGAGACCGCCGAAACCCTGCTTGCCAAATATTTTGAAGGTCCCGTAATGTTTGCTGCCGCAGCCGAGGAAAGCGCCGAGGACCTGCTTGACGGCCGGGGAGACGCTTACTGCGGTATGCTGAATGCAAGCTATAACCTGAAGCTGCGCAACATCAGAGCTTACATACCGGAGTATCCTGTGGGTACCCCTTCCCAGGTGGCTGACATGATCGGAGACTTTGCTCCCATAGCAAGAGCCATTCTTGGACTAAAGAATCTGAAAATCATCTCCTTTGGCCCCCGCCCCCAGGATTTTCTCGCATGCAATGCCCCGATACAGCAGCTGTACAATATCGGCGTAGAGATTGAGGAGAACTCCGAGCTGGATTTATTTGCAGCATTTCACGCCCATGCGGAGGATCCCCGTATTCCCGAAGTAATCCGGAGCATGGAACTGGAACTGGGAGAGGGAAATAAGATGCCGGGTATTCTGCCCAAGCTTGCTCAATACGAGCTCACCCTTCTTGATTGGGCCAAGGACCACAAGGGCTCCAGGGAATATATCGCATTTGCCAACAAATGCTGGCCTTCCTTCCAGACCCAGTTCGGCTTTGTTCCTTGTTATGTGAACAGCCGTCTGACTGCAAAGGGCTATCCGGTATCCTGCGAGGTGGATATCTACGGTGCATTGAGTGAATATATCGGCACTTGTATCAGTGAGGATGCCGTCACCTTACTGGATATTAACAACACGGTTCCTGCAGATATGTACGAAACCGAGATCAAGGGTAAATATTCCTACGGGCACAGGGATACCTTCATGGGCTTCCACTGCGGCAATACCGCCATCTGCAAGCTGAGCCATTCCTCCATGAAGCATCAGAAAATTATGGCCCGCAGCCTTGAGCCGAATCAGGAGCCGAATATTACCCGCGGAACTTTGGAGGGCGATATTATTCCCGGGGAGATCACCTTCTTCCGCCTCCAGAGCACAGCAGATGCCAAACTTCGCGCCTATGTTGCAGAAGGTGAAGTACTCCCGGTTGCTACCCGCTCCTTCGGCTCCATCGGTGTATTCGCTATTCCGGAGATGGGCCGCTTCTACCGCCATGTGCTGATTGAGAAGAATTATCCTCATCACGGAGCTGTAGCCTTCGGCCATTATGGAAAAACTCTGTTCGATGTATTCCGCTACCTGGACGTAACCGACATCGGCTTTAACCAGCCAAAGGGCATGCTCTATAAAACAGAGAATCCTTTTTCTTAATATACAGGGAAGTCTTTTTGCCTTAGAATAAACTTTCTTAATGTAATAATAAAGGGCGGTCGTTATGCCGCCCGGAGAAGAACAATGACTTTTGCTTCATTGTCCTCTCTGGGACAGCATACCGACCGCCCTGATTGGCAGATACATTACTTCACTTCGATTCGCTTCGGCTCCTCTGAGCTTATCTGCTCCTTGGGAAGCTCCACCTCCAGCACTCCGTTATTATACGCCGCCTGAATGCTCTCCTTGCGTATTCCGGGAATATGGAAGCTTCTGCAATAGCTTCGGTAGCGTCTTTCCTGTCTGACATAATCTCCTCGGCTATCCTTCTTCTCTTCGTTGTGAGAGGCCGATATGGTCAGTGTCTCTCTGTCAAGATCGATCTTGATTTCATCCTTATGAAAGCCCGGCAATTCAGCCTGCAGCAGGTAGCTGTCTCCCTTATCAATCACATCCGTGCTGAAATTATCAAACTGATTAAAGCCATTTCCAAAGAAGTCATGAAATACTCTGTCAAAAAATAAAGGTCCTGTAGATTCGAATAATGCTGGTCTTAACATAATAACCACTCCTTCTTCTATTATAATTTATGTTGCGGTATAATCCTGAGCTTATACCGTTTGATACCCACAAGCGATCTTGTATTTTGATTTATTTATCTGCTTGCAATATATGTTATACATCATATATAACATTTAATCAATATAGAATTTATAAATTATCTCTAAAAAAATTATTAATTCAGCTTTTCCTTAAGATACATATTATCCGTTTAATCGGAAATGATATGTAGCATACGGACAGCACAAAGGTCTCTTTAGCAGAAACAGTTCAAGTGGAGCAGTTTAAGGCTTAGGATGCAAAAAAGACATCCTATCCGTTTCCTGCATTTCCTGCATTGTCTTATGACTGCGGGAAAAGGCGAAACAAATATTATGTCTTATCTTTACCATCACTATTCAAAAGGATATTGCCTTGAAGCACCTTGTGTTTCATGAGCCGGTTTAAACTTCATAAATCGGCCTAAGTTTTTATGAGCTGACTTTAAGCTTCATGGACTGGCTTAAGTTTTATGAGCCGACGCTAAGCTTCCGTTAATTATCGTAGGGGATGGCAGCCCTCTCCATGCCAAAAATATAATGAATACGGGTGATAATATGTCATATGTAGCTCCGGCAATCCGCAATAAGTTCGAAACCTTATCCACGGATTTGAAGAATACGATTCTTGAAAGGAATGTAGAGCTTTATACCATTCACGATCTTATTAATGTCCTGGATGCGATTGTAAAAGAAGCAGATGAAGAAGAATAGTTGCAGGAAGCTCTATAACTTGAACGCACATCGTTTCCTTAACAATTCTTGTATCTCATCCTCAGGGGCAGGTCTGCTTAACAGGTAGCCCTGCCCAAAACCGCAATTGTGTTTTCCGAGAAATTCCAGCTGCTCCCTCGTCTCAATCCCTTCCGCGACCACTTCAAACTCCAGATCATGAGCTAGAGTGAGAATGTTTTTGATTAACAGGGTGTCTATCTTGTTCTCTATAATTGTGCTGATAAAGCTTTTATCCAGCTTGATAATATTAATCGGAAACTTCTTAAGATAATTCAAAGACGAATATCCGGTACCAAAATCGTCCAGCGCTACCCGAATACCCAATGCCTTCAAGCGGTTCAAATGATTTATCACAATATCCACATCCGATATATTGGCCGTCTCCGTAATCTCAATTACTACCCGGCTAAAGTCCACCCCGGCTCTTGCAATAATCTGCTCCATCTCATTAAAATTAATGGTGCTGGTCAGCGTCTTGCCTGACAGGTTGATGGACATATCAATGTCGTCAAAACCTTGCTGCTCCAGGACTTTCTTCTGCCAAAGCGCCTTAGTCACAATCCAGCGCTCCAGTTTATAAATCTGCCCCGAATCCTCCGCAACCGGTATAAAATCCACCGGAGAGATAAATCCTTCCACAGGATGCTTCCACCTTACCAGGGCCTCCAATCCTGTGATATGACCCGATCTTAAATCCCATTGGGGCTGATAGTATAATACGAACTGCTCCTCCTCTATTGCATACTGCAGATTGTTAATCATCTTCATATGCCTGAGATTCTCTTCATTGATTCTCTCCTGATAGAACAGAATCCGGTTCTTTCCCTCTCTTTTTGCCTCATACATGGCTATGTCCGCATTCTTCAGCAGCGCATTAGAATCACCGCCGTCCCTGGGATAGCATACGACACCGATACTCATGGAAATATAGAACTGGTAGCTCTCCATGGTCCAGGTTTTGCTGATACGATTTCTGAGCTTTTCCATATGATCCAGGAGTCTTTCCCTGGATGTCTCCAGGAATAGGATTGCAAACTCATCTCCTCCCAGCCTTGCAACAAAGTCAGGTTCCGATACCTCCGCCCTCAGGCAGTCCGCAAAGTAGATCAGAAAGAGATCTCCTACCTGATGCCCCATGGAATCATTAATGGTCTTAAAATTATCAATATCGATATAGGCAATCATGAAGCTCCCCGCGCTCTTCTGCAGATGCCTGTTAACTTCACTTTCAAACATGGCCCGGTTCCCAAGTCCTGTCAAAGTATCATAAAAGGCAAGGTTCTTTACCTTCTCCTCATAACGTTTGCGTTCGTTGATATCCGCACCGAAGGATACAAAATAAGTCTGACTCGGCTCTGTGGGTGATGAGAGTAAGTTGCTGTTCCACAGGATATTAATTACAGACCCGTCCTTGGCGATTAAAGGACATTCATAATTATATATCTGCTTACCTTCGCGAATCTCTGCGAACACCTTCCTTAAGCCCGGCCAGTATTCCTGAGGTACCATCAACTTCATCCAGGTCTTCCCCTCCAGATCCCCCACAGTATAACCGCATACCTTCTGAGAATAAGGGTTAAAGCTGATCAACCGGTTTTCATCATGGGTAACAATGAAGATGGGGGCTTCTGATATTATATTGTCGTTTAGCTTCTTCTGGTAGACAAGCTCGGCTTCCGTTTTCATCAGTTCTTCGTGGGAAGCCTGTAATTTGTCATAGGCAGCAGCAGTTTTAAACAACTCATTCTTCAGTAAAATCAGACCCTTGCGCACCAGAAGGTATACCATCAGGGTCGTGATGAATATGTAAAACCAGCCCTTATAGGTTTGAAAATGCTTATATTTCTCAACATCCGGAATAATATATTCCAAAAACAGATCCGACAACAAAATCCATAGAATCCCGAAGATTGCATAAATCACCGAAATTGGGAACGCCTCATTACGGTTTCCGAATTTTTTAAATAAACATATCACCCTATGTATTTTACTCTTTCTTTTCATGGTAAGCCACCCTCGCATTTCATCGGCCGGTACATGTAGCTATTATACGTTACTCTCTTTACAAATGTCAAATTTTATCTAAATTTATCGTATTTTACATAATAACGGTATATGTTACTTCTTTGCTTTTGGCTAAATTATATGATTTACAGACTCCTCTTGTCAATTCAACTCTTCCATAAAAAGGGATCATTTTCCTATAATTAGGTCCCATTTCCTATTTGGAAGCTTCTAATCCTCTGTCTTTTCCGAAAAAATCCCTGCTCAAGAGCCGAAATAATCTATGCTCTTGAACAGGGATGTAACATCAGTACTTCTTATAATGGGGTAATGTTTATACAGCATCCTTCTTTAGGCCGTATTCTTCCGTATTATCATCGGAACTTTGTATCTCTTTTTCCTTACGCCGATTTCCCAGATAGATTCCATACATCCCTGCAATTCCTGCCAGGGAAAGAAAAAAGGTGAGCAGCCAGATATAATTTAAGCCGACCTTGGTAATAAATCTTCCCGCAATGGAGGTCCCCAGCGCCGCTCCAACGGACCAGCTCAGCGAACCGACGGCATTAAACCGCGCCCGAAAATTACTCGGGCTGTTATCTGCCAGATATACTCCGAAATTCGTCACTACCAGGATCTCTCCTATGGTCCAAACAATTGTTGATGCGATGAACAGAGGGTAAGTATTAATGAGACCAAGCATTCCGAAACCGACAGCATAGAATATCCCTGCAAGCATAATATTGGTCAGCGGCTTCCATCTCCTCGTTATGGAGGTAATCGCCACCGTGCAGAATAATACAGTAAAGGCATTGATGCTCATAAGTACCCCGAATTTGCTTGCGCCGCTGCTGCCAAATACCTCATCCGCAGTCAGCGGCAGGGAGAATCGGTGCTGGGTATAAATAAAGCTGTATATGGTATATATGAGCAGAAAGATGGCTATCAGGGGGCGCTTTTGCAATGCGGTAAACACATTGCCCTTTTCCTCTTTTTCCTGCTCCGTATATGCGGTTTTCTTCAACTCCTCCCCCTTTATTTCCTTCACATTTCTCCAGATTAAAACTAATGCAAGGAAGGAGGTGAACGCATCTCCGATAAACAGCAGAGGCAGGTAATTATTGAAGAGAAAGCCTGCCACAATTGGACCCAGGGCAACACCGATGTTAATCCCAAGATATTGCAGAGAGAAGCCCGCCTGTCTCTGGTGCGGCGGAAGGATATCCGTAATAATGGCATTCATCGCAGGTCTGGCCGCACCATGGAAGAAGGTAGATACCATCAAAAAGGCCACGGTGACTGCCGGATCAGTAAAGAAGGCGCAGGGCAGCAGAGCCAATGCGGCTCCCGTCTGGGCAATCAGATAGGTGCTCTTACGTCCCAGCTCATCCGCCAGCTTTCCTCCAATCAGAGAAGAAGGGATTCCCAGCAGCGAACTGACCATTACTATAATACCGGCCATTTCTACCGAAAGTCCGATTTTTATGGTAAGATACATTGTTAAAAACGGCATTACGAAGTCGCCGAACCGATTAATCACAGTTGCTCCGAACATAATATACATGTTTTTGGGAAGTCCCCGGTAGGCATTCAATATTGTAAGTTTCATTGCAGTCATCTCATTTCGTATTATTTTGTAAACCCGGGGAAGCTCCCAAACTCCTTCGAGCTCCAACTCCCCACTACTGTCCCAATCCCTTCTATTTCTAAGGCTCAATTATAATCGGCGTTTTCATCGGACATTGCTCCCATAGAATGTCCATTATCTCATTATCCACAGCAATACAGCCGGCAGTCCAATCGGAGCTGCTCCCCATCCCATGTATCATAATTTCCCCTCCCATGGCGGTGTTCCAGGGAGGCTGGGTGTAATCATCGATTGCATTGGCTATCTGTCGGTGGGTTGTCCGATCAATCCTTCCCTCCTCAAGGGCCCGGTCCGCATCCTCCCTGTTGGGATAGGAAACTCCCAGGGAAAGATAAAACCTGCTGTTACTGTTTCGCGTACAAACATAATAGGTACCCTCCGGGGTCCTTCCGTCTCCCTCCTTTTCCTTATCCCCTTCCGGTGACCAGCCAAGGCCTATGGGATAACTGGCATACAGACTATCTCCATCCCACAACTCAAGAAGTCTCTCACTCTTCTTGACAATAATCTTCGGGGAACTTAACTGTTCCTGCGCAGTCGAAGATGTTTCTGCTGTTCCCGCTCCTTCCCCTGGTTTCAGCGCTTTGCCCTCTTCCGTCACTTTTTTTGGCTCCGGCCGGCTCTCCATCAGCAGATCACTGCGTATATAGCCTGTATTTTCTCCATATAAAACCTTGCTCCAGTCACCTTCTACGGACAGGAATATTATCTCTGTCCCATGATCCAGCTGCATAAGAATTTCTCCCTTCGTAGAGGGTGCTCCTCTCATTCGTATTCCGTGTCCATTGACATATCGGCTTGTCCCGTCAGCAGCCTCAGTTACGCGGTCATCCAAAGAAGGCGGTTGTGCCGTTGGGGATAGCTCTGGCAAGCTTTCTTCGTCCGGGATTGCAGCTTCCCCGGCCGCTTCTCTGTCTGTTTCAGGAGTTTTTGAGATATCTGCAGACGGAGTCTGCTTTGCGGGATCTACCGAAGCTCCCTGCCTGCCGCAACCGTAAAAAAGTATGCTGTGGCTGAGCAATGCCGCAACAATAATTATCTTTTTTAATGTTACTTTCATTTTTCACCTCCAAATTGATAAGCGCTCACACACCTGTCTGATACCATACCAGCTCTTGGAAATTGCTTTGATTTTTTAAGTTATACTGTATCATAATTTGGGTTATTTGTCACTCATCCATTCTTTTGATTTCACGGAGCCGAACTCATGGGCCCGCCGCCACTAAATGACCTGTTGTGATACTTTTGTTTCTCTTGACAAGGAAACCCAGGTAAGTGTAAAATAATCCTAGATTTCGACATATACTTATCCGAATAAATGGATAAGTAATAAAAATAGGATGGGAGAACACAATATTTATGAATCGATCATTATCAAAAGTATTTCGCAAGCTTGCCGACGAGGCAGGACTAATGTTGGATGAAAACAGCGAAACAATTTATGGAAACAAGTCCGGATACAATATATGTATCAATTAAGTACCAAATCTCAAAGCATTTCTTATTACGGTATCTGTCAAACGGGGGGATCAGTTGCCGGAATATTCTGAGATGAATGAAATTGTATCCGATAATAAGAAGCTGCTTAACCGGTGTGAGGTCACACGCTACAAGGTCCGGTTTCAGACGCAGCTCGGCGCAGGCCTCAACTTCAAGAATGCCCTGTCAAAGGCAACGGGCGCTCTGCAGGAAATCATCTCAGCGCTGCTGCAAAGAGGCTTTGAAAATGCCTGCCAGATCTGCGGAACCTCGGAAGGGGTGGAAAGCTACTTTATCACCAACGCTCCGGCGCATATGTGTCCTTCCTGCTACCACGATTACTGCGAGTCCAATGATGCGAGAAGACAAGCGGAGAATGAGAAGAAAGAAAGTCTCATCGGCGGTATTGCAGGCACATTTTTAGGCTCTTTACTGGGAGGTGCTTGTATCGTGCTTCTGGGACAGCTTGGCTATGTTGCTTCTCTATCCGGACTGGTAATGGGTGTATGCGCATTAAAGGGCTACGAATTGCTGGGTGGCAAGCTGAGTAAGAAGGGCATCGTCGCAAGTTCTCTGCTGATGCTTGCCATGGTATATGTGAGTCAAAGGGTTGACTATGCCATTGCAGTAGCAAATGCTTTTGAAGCGGAGTTGATACCCAGCTTCCGCGCTATCCCCGTTCTGCTGAAAGAGGAAGTGATTGAGTCTTCATCCTATTACACAAATCTTGCTATGCTGTATGTATTCACTGTAGTAGGTGCAGGCCCCATTATCTCCAATGCGCTGAAAAACAAACAGAGAGCAAATATTATCTACCGCCTGGGAGCATAAACTGCTGTCGGATCAAACATAACGGAATGCTACTCTTCGGAACATGATTAGAACAACTGAGGTCTGAATCGAGTAGGAGGGAGTGATTAACTCCCCTCCTCTCACAGCACTTATCCCGACTTTTTTTGTTATCCCGATAAAATATCAGTGACTTGATGATTATCGGCATATCTCATATAAAATGTCGGGATAACTTAATTATAGAAGAAAAAAGATAGAAAATTATATTGTTACATTAATGTAAGAATATGAATCATGCTTGCGTTTTGATAAAATAACTGTTGACTAGGAGTATTTCACTAAATGTTATATATTTACAATTTATATACAAGAATGATATAATCAAACTACACTAGTGTAATGGTAATAATTGTATGGAAATTATGAAAGGTAGTGAACAATTATGAAAAAACTAAAAAAGGTATTCATATTCTTTTTATCATTAGCTTTGATTTTATCTTGCACTACTCCAGTATCAGCTATCTCATCAAATAAAAAGATTTCGAGCAATACATGTAAACAAATTGTTGATACACTTGACTTTATTAGTAAGCAAAAAAGTATGAATGGTTTTGCTAATATTAACTTTGATGCAATATTTATCGGGAATCCTATTTTGGCATATGAGTATTCAGATAACGAATTAAATGAATTAGATTTTTTAGTATATCCATTATCTAGTAATGGATGTTTATTTGCATTTGCTATTAAGGATAATAAGAAATCTTCTATTAACATTACAACTGAATTTGTGGATGAAATCAAATTGGATATTGCTACTAAAGAGCCCTTTGCTTTTGTTTATGATAACAATTCATGTTATATATATACTTCAAAAAATTTCAAAAAAATATACAAAAATGTTAACATAGATAACAGAAAAAGAGATACTCTTAATTATGATAAAGTAGATAAATCTATATTTGAATCTGTCGAACTAAATAGTATTACTGAAGCGCAACCCTTGGGTACTAATTCGATATCAACAGTTGAATCAAAAAATTCTAGTTCTAATAATTATTTTGCACCTGTTTATTATTCA
>JAFAGA010000022.1 GCA_023423045.1 Bacillota bacterium
ATGAAGTTTTGCAATACTTAATTCCAGAAAATCTTAGAAACCTTAGTTTGCTGGAATTTAATCTTGCAAGGAATATACCAGACCAGAAGTTAAGTTTGCAAACTGGAACCTCGGATTCCAATTCAGCAGTATACCAAGCATATATTCGGCATGCAACAGATGGGAAGAAAATTGCAAAGAAAAATGAAATAATTGTTATATATATACATAAAAAGTAAAAATGTTTGTTGGTTTTTAAGCTCAAAAAAAGATTTACAAAATCTAACTTCTAGATTATGATTATTACTATCTACCCAGTCTTTATTTTCCATTTACATCTCTTATTATTTTCTTCATTTTTCTTTTGATTTTATTCGTCATCATTTTATTCCCAACAGATAATAAAGGAGGTTATATTTTGAAAGTAGCTTTTTGGAGCAATTCGAATGAATTGTGCAAGGTTTCTTCCAACCTGGCGGCCATCAGTGTGGTAAGTGCTATTCGTTACCCCCATTCTATCATCGCCATGGAGAACCGTTTATCCCCTCATAATCTTGGAAGAGCTTACAACGGAGGATATTATGCCGCCGCATTGGATGAAGGAGGGGCAAATTATTATGATGGAGGAGGCATTGAGGGGCTGCTCCGAAAAATATACAGGGGAGATATCCGGCCCGAAAGCCTAAAAGCCTGCCTGAAAGAAATTATATGCGAACGGCTGTATTATATTTCCCAGAGAAGAGTAATACATAACGAAATATTTGATCATGAATTAAACCATTGCCTCCGGCCCCTGTTTCAGATGATAGAGGAGAGCTCGGACCTGTGCTTCATTGATACCGCCAGCAACTATAATCTGAGCACACAGATTATTTTGGAAGATGCGGAGCTTATCGTTGTTAGTCTGTGCCAAAAGTCCGGCGTTCTGGAGGATTTCTTCCTCAATCATTCCGCTCTGATTCCTAAGTCGATTTTTCTCATCAGCAATTATGAGCATCATTCACTATATCCCGTAAGGCAGATAGCAAAGCTGCTTCATATCCCTGTCGAGCAAATAATTCCCATCCCTTATAACGAAAGCTACCAGACAGCTTATCGCGGAGGATATGTTTATGAGTACATCTCCCGTAATCTCGGGTGTGCTAAGGATAACTCCGATTATATGTTTATACAGGCTATAAGAAGAGCCTCTTATCTTATAATGAAGAGGATAGAGCCTCTATTAATCCCAGCGAAATCCCTTTCTATCGTCAGATGATTCTGTTGCGCTTCTTTATGATTATTTTCATCGGAACTATTCTTTATCTAATTCTACTGTGTCTCCTGCGCTCTTATGATGGACCTTATATTAAGCGTCGCACCGGGTTGTTCAAAGCGAAGCCGGGAAGCAGGGGGACAGGAATGATTCTAACTTATCTAATTGTACTATTTCTTATAATTATCCTGAGTTTTGCAATTATAAAATTGAATATTAGGGGAGAGGTTTATAATTAAGACTTTTTACAAAGGACTTGTTTGATTTTTAGAAGGCAAGATGTTTAAATACATTTTGCAAATAATGTTGGTGCCACAAATAGGTAGGCAGCGGCGGAATGGAGATTAATATGAAAATAAGTTACCGTTTAAGACGTTCGACGAAGCAGTATATCATAGTATCGTTGATTTGCATTCTAATAATCGGGGGTGCTGCGATTTTTACCGCCTATGTAATAACACAGCAGATCAAGGAAGAATATGAGCTGCTTCTTGCAAAGGCGCATCAGGATATGAGTCTGAATCAAAGGAATGTATATGTTGCGGCTGCTGATATAGCTGCAGGAGATAAGATAACGCCGGATAGGGTGGTGAAGAGAGAGGTGTACTCGTCCCAGCCCCGGAATAATTTCATCACAAGCAAGGAGATCGGAACGTTGGCGCTAATCGATATACCTGCAGATACCCAGATCCTATATTCCATGGTTACAGTTCCTGAGATTTCCTCCGAGCTTCGTGAGGTGGAGTATCAGGTAATCAATATTAATTCTAATATTGACAGCAATGATGCGGTTGATATCAGAATCTTCTTCCAAAACGGAGAGGATTATGTGGTTTTACCAAAAAAAGTGCTGAGGGGATACATTAAAGATTCGCCAAGCTGCTTTCTATGGCTTACGGAAGAGGAGATTATCAGGATACGCAATGCAATTGTGGATGCTTACCTGTACACAGGAGCATATCTCTATACTGCAAAGTATATAGAGCCAAATATACAGGAAGCCTCGATTGTGACCTACACTCCGTCGGTTGAGGCAATTGAGCTGATACGCAAAAATCCCAATATAGTAGATACCGCAATGAACGAGCTGAGTTCCGTGGTGCGAAAGGCGCTGGAAAACCGACTTGCCAATGCGTTAAAAAGAGAAATCGCCGGACAGAGCTGGGATATCGATGATGATTACGTCTATCAACAATATGATGAAAGTGAGCAGGAAATAAGTGAACAGGCAGATGAAGCGGATAGTGCAAGGGATATTACATCGGACGGTTCATTTTCGACTGCGGGAGAAGAAAAGGAGGAAACGATGGGGATGAGGAGAGAAGAGACTCAGGAAGAGACCCGTGTGCAAGAGGTGGAAAATACACGAAGAGAAGCAGGGGCAAAGGAGAGAGCCGGATTGCAGGAAGAGGCGGTACTTCCAAGGGATAAGCAAAGAGTCGGCGGGACAGGAGTTGGTAATTCAGGGACCGGGGGAGAGAGTTATGGTAATGATCCATCCGCCTCACCGGACCTTGGAGCAGTTAAGGGGTTCCAGGGGACCGAGATAAGAGCGGAAGATTATTTTAGTATGACGGAGGGTTGAAGAATGACATGTATCGGATATATCGGAGAAGAAATTTATGACATTATTCTCTATATCAGCCGCACTTTATCCAGATTGAACTGTCGCGTACTGATTATCGATTTTACGGGATCCAATGCCATGTCTAAGGCCATACACCATGGAATGGATCTGGACAGCAGCAGCGGGATCATTCATTACCGCGGCATTAGTTATATAAGAAGAAGACCGGAACAGGAGGAGATGGAACCGTATACCTCCGGCGTGGTATTTGTATTATTCGGATACGATTACAGGAAAGAGGTATTTCCCTGTGACAAACTGGTTGCAGTAATGAATCCCTTTCCCCATATCGTTGATAAGATTAATTTCTGTATCAATGAACTGGATTTGCCCCAGAATAGGATGCATATTCTAATACGGGATGTGATTTCCATAGATGATGCTGAGCAGGCCAAAAATAAAATAGAGTTCCTGTATGAAGATGAGCCGGTGAACTATTTGTACCTGGAGCTTGCGGATTATATATGCGCGGCAAGATGCCAGGAGACGCAGACAATCAATTTTGAAAATATATCCTCAGGCCTGAAAAATTATATTCTATACAGCATCCGCCGGATGCTTCCCGAGCTAAGTACGGATCGGATCAGGAAGGCAATGCGCTCGGCGAGAAAGGGCAGGTGAAAATGTGAGCAAACTTCTGTTTTGGTCGCCCTACCATGGGCAAGGGCAAACCTGCAATCTCCATGTAATCTCGTTGATCATGGGATTGGTTCATAAGAAAAAGGTACTGATGATGCAGACTCATTTTAGAAATAACAACCTGGAAAGCCCCCTGGTCGGATATAATGTGGATTCAAAGGGAGAAGGGGACGCTATTTTTCAGGAAATCGGCCTGGATATGGCGGTTACCTATAGCCGGATGAATCAGGTTAGCACAAAGACGCTTATGAACTGCTGCTTAACCTTTCCGGAGACCTCCATGTTCCTGCTGCCTGGGACTCAAATTGCCTGCAAGGAGACCTTTGAGCGGGATATTGCCGGAGAAATACACCGGCTGGTCCGGGAGGCAGATGAATGTGTTGACTTTGTAGTGATCGATTCGAACAGCGGCAGGGATCCGTTGTCTATGAGGCTGATGGAGGGAGCGGATCTGATTGTAGTGAATCTGACGCAACGAAGGCATGTGATCCATAAATTCTTTCATGAATATGGCGATAGCTTTTCAAAATCCGCCAAGGTGTTCTACCTGTTCGGTGATTATGATAACAACTCCAGCTATAATCTTAGCAATTGCCGCAGAAGGTACGGCAAATATCTTAATCGCAGCAATTCGGGCATTATTCCCTACTGTACCAAATTAATGGATGCTCAGAGCGAAAGCAGAATGCTCCAATTTATGAAAAAGGGGTTATATGCCGGACCGGCAGCCAGGGAACCTGGGAGGCGGGGAAGACGAAGGCTGTTTCTTTCCGGCCCCAGACATCCTCCTGAGGAAACAGACGAATTCTTTTATAAGTCACGGCAATCGGCGGATAAAATACTCGGTTTACTACAACCACCCATTAAAACAGAGGGAGGATATGGATGAGTGTTTATGAATGGATGATTTCGGTCATTTTGCTGACAGCAGCTGCATTATATCTTTTTTATATCTTCAAGGCAAGGACGGAGGAAGAGAAGGAGGAGCAGAATATCCACTCTATAGAAGCTCTGTGTGAGGAGATAAAAAAGAGAATCAATGAGATCATTAATATGGATTTGAATATTTTGAGGCTGAACAAAAATGATTTGGAGAGCAGGAGGGAAGTGAAACGTTCTCTGAGGGAAGCAACCCGGGGCTGCTCTCACGGCAATATCCATATGAAAATGATCGTGCTCGCAAGAATTAAGAAAACACTGGCGGGATCTCTTGGGATAACAGAGGAAGTGATTGATACCGTCCTTCCCTTTGGAAATCATGAGCTGCTGACATCGACAGACCGGTTTGAGATAATGATGTATCTGGAAAAAAGGGAGGGGAATTGCGATATGTTTCGTTCCATTCTAAACAAGGCGGGTCTGGGACAATTAATAAAGGAAGAGGGGAGTTATCATTATGATATTACAGAGAAAGATCTGGAGGCAGCATTTCATCAGCTGATCAGTCCCCTTAGCTATGATGACAAACTAAATATAATTACCCAGAGAATTTATCAGGATACCTATGGCCTGTCTGTTGTAGACCTGCTGATTATGGAGGATGAATCTGTGGACAGCATCTCGGGAGGTGTTTCCGGTCTCACACAGGAGAACTGCAGATATAAAGAGGAGGATATTTACTGCGGAGCGTTTAGAAAACCGATGACATATGACAGCATCTGGGTGGTATGCGAAGGAAAACCCATCCACCTGAAATTTCTGAGCTTTGGATCTCCTAACGGCATTGTCCGCGTCTGCAAGAATCTTTCGGAACATGGAAGAAACGGGCATTTCACATCCTCGGAAGGGGGGAGTAAAAATCATCTGGCCAACGGAAGCCGTGTAACCACCTTCCGGCCGTATAATGCATCCCAATGGGCCTTTTTTGTGAGAAAGTTCGGAACCACCTCGCACTTTGAGCTGAAGGACTTGATTACGGACAATGGAAGCAGATACCCCATCGAACTATTGAAATGGTGTATCCGCGGATGTGTAAATCTTAT
Organism: Bacillota bacterium; assembly: GCA_023423045.1. Lineage (GTDB taxonomy): Bacteria > Bacillota > Clostridia > Lachnospirales > Lachnospiraceae > Mobilitalea. The sequence goes on from JAFAGA010000022.1 coordinate 5,483, forward strand.
TTTTTCAGGAGACCAAAACTCCGGTAAAACAACGAATATGCGTGCAGCCGTGATGGAGATTGATAAGAGGCAGCAGATACGAACGGTGGAGGCCGATTTTGAATTATATCTGAATGATGCCTATTATGACAGGAATATCCTTGGAACACGTCCAAGCAAATCCCTTGGCTTTGCGAAGCTGATTGAGTTGCTGAAGGCCTCGGAGGCCCACACTATTCTGTTCGGTGAAACAGCGAGTCTGGAGCAGGCAAAGCATCTTCTGGATTTGCTTCTTGCCGGAACTAAGAGGGTCATAACCACAGGGCACTGGTCAACGGCAGATGATATCCTTTCCTACTTTGTTCTCGCCCACGGAGGTTATGGAAATGCCGGGACACAGGATATTGAGAGGGTAATTGCGAGGCTGCTGCATATTGATGTTCATCATGTAAAGGACAATGAAGGGCATCGTTATATCGACCGCATTACTGAGATTATTCCGCGTGAAATAGAGGAAACGAAGCTGTTGGAAAAAGAAAAGCAGGAAGGGGTAGATAGAATAGCAGACATCCTCGAGCATATGTACCGAGGGAAAGCTTATGATACAAGGGACATTGTAATCTATGAAAACGGTAAGTACCGGATGGTCCATCCCATCAGCGACAGGCTTACGGATATCATTCTTCGTAATCTTCCCCCGGAGGAAAGATCCAACTTTTTGGAATTCAATCAAATATCAGGAGGGGGTGTCAGAAAAGCTTGCTGATTCTTCCGATTATATTAATTCTTATTGTTCTTGCCTATGTCTGTGCCATGACCGTGCTCATAAGACAGGGGCGAATCAAAAGGAGGCTTTGGGCAGTCGAAGGAAATTCTCGGAGCTCTCATAAGAGAGCCGACCACCTTTGCTTTAAACTTTATCGCTTATTGATGGCAACAGGTCTCACCAGAGATTACATTGAAAAGCTATCCTATCAGTTCAGACTTATTAGCCCCTGTGACAGCAGGGAAATCGCCCGAAGATCAGTTGGGACATGCATAATCTGCGGTATATTCAGTATATTCACATTCCTTTTGTTATTTATATTAAATCCCAGACTTATCACGATGTTCATATCACTAACCGCTGTCCTCATACTTAATCATGAGGTAATTGGAAGGATTGCAAAATCATTTGAAATAAAGCTGAATTTAGAGATACAGGAGCTTATCGAGAATGAAATACACAATTATTATGTGAATTACCGCGTTGATGACGCTCTTTATCTATCCATGGACAGTCTGAGTCCCAATATGAAGACTGCTGCGGGCCAGGTCTATGAGCTGCTGTTATCCGATGACCGGGAAGAGGCGCTGGGAGAGTACTATGAGAATATACCAAATAAGTATCTTAGGGAATTCGTATCCCTATGTGTGGGAGTTGCCGAACGAGGCGATGAAGAGATGAACGGAAAGCATATATTTGTCCGGAACCTGGAGAATCTGCATTCCCAGGTTGAGATTGAAATTGATAAGCTGCAAAGAATTCGTATGGAATTTACAGGAGTAATCCTGATTGTCATTCTTCCTCTCTTCTGCATCGATCTCGTCAAGTGGTTTTGTATCAGTATAAAAGAGAATATGGGAGGCTTCTATTACGGAAAAACGGGTTTTCTAATTGATCTGGGGCTGCTGGCCGTTATCTGCGCGGTCTACGTAATCATGCATAAAAGTGCGGAATACCGGACTTTTCACCAATCCACACATGGATGGCTCCATGCCCTGGACCGGCTTCCCTGGATCAGGAGAGCAATGGATAATTATAGCAATAAGAATGCTTCAAGAATGGAAGAGTTGAAGCGTATCCTTAAAAATAATGGATATGGCATTACCCCGAGGCATTTTGTATTGAGAAGTATTCTGCTTGCCATTGCGGTATTCTGTGTTGGAATGGGCATTGCAGCCTACCTTAATCATAGCAACAGGGAGGCCTTATTGTCTGTTGACAGAGCAGCAGCAGCCTCCCTCACCTCGGCGGCGGATGAAAAGCAGCATGAAAAAATGGCATCTGTCATACAGGAGTATACAAAAAGCTACATTTTATCCATTGAGAAGAAAGCACTAAGAAATATGCCAGCTCATAAGGAAGGCCTGGAGGAGCTTCTTCGAAAGGAGTTTTATAACAAGCTTGTTGCGGGGGCGGTTGCAAAGGAGATTTTCAGACGGGTGGAAGAATACAAAGCATCCCGCCTCTCTCTGGGAGATCTAATTCTGTGCATGTTTCTTGGTATAGGGTCCTATTTTTTACCTTCGGCACTGCTGCATTATGGTGCCTCCGTATCAAGGGATGCCATAGAGGATGAGGTTCATCAGTTCAATGCGCTGATTGGTATGCTGATGTATGATAAAACAATGACGGTGAAGAAGCTGCTCATAGAAATGGAAACCTTTGCGGTTGTCTTTAAGCAATCCTTGCGCAAATGCATCAATAATTTCAGTGCGGGTGATGACCGGGCCCTTGATATCCTCAGAGAGGAAGAGCCTTATGGCGCGTTTGTGAGGATTATTGATAATCTGCTGCGCTGTGACGATATGCCGATTTATGAAGCCTTCCATGAGACGGACACCATGAGGGATGGGTATCTCTCCAAACGCAAGCTGGCGAATGAAAAATCCATCCGCAAAAGAGTGATCCGGGCATATATTCTGGCAGCAGTCCCGCTTTTACTGCTTTTTGCCTATGGAATTATACCAACTCTTCAAGCCTCCATTTATGAGATAACACAGACCTTGAAGGCTTTGGAGGGAGGATGGTAGATCAAAAATCAAATCTTATAAACATAAAGGGAGAAAAAATTATGAAAACAAAGAATGCAAATAATCTGGTCGTTGGAGTTATCCTAACCTTATTTACTATTATTATAGTCGGGATTGTAATTCTATGGGGAACAGGGTACTTTGGGCAGAACAAGAAGACCCTTGATAAGAGTACTGCCAAGATAGACAGGGCAATTGGCTCCATGTCCGATTTCGATCTGAATGTCTATGATGACAGGAGTATTAGCGGAGATGCACTGACAAAGCTTGTAGAGGATATGACAGAGGATGGAGTGATGGTGTCAATCGGTGTGAAAACACTTGGAGCCGCTTCTGTCTCTTACTATAATTACGGTTATGAGGATAAGAATATATCCTCCTCCAAGGTTACCACAACGCCAACTCCTGTGAAATCGGCAAGTAATTACATCAATCCCAACGGAACCTTTCTTGGAGAGGTGCTCAGAAATGTGAATGACGATATTGTATGTATTCTGTTTACACAGCAACCGTAATTATGATAGGTGAAGGCAGTATATAGAGGTAAATGTGGAATACAGAGGTGAATTTGGAACACAGAGGTGAGAGAGGTACATGCAGGTGATGCAATATCAGAGATGCATGCTGTGAATAGAGATGGGATGCAATGTGCAGGAAGGAGCATGGTGCAGAAAGAAATGCAGCATCCAGAGATGAGCGCAACATATAGAAAGGATATACCGCATAGTGAGGAATGTAACCAACAAGGATAGATACAGCGAATAGGAGGTTGGGTTATGAAACATAAAAACAGTGAATTACCGGCATACTGGATTTTGATGCTCTTCGGCATTGTAATAACAGCGGCTATTATTCTCTATGGAAAGCTTTTTTATGATGATATGAGGCACACCTCTGATGCGGTAGCGGAACAGACCTCCCGGACGGCAAAGGAACTTCGCGAGCATGAGATTACCATGTATGAAGGGGAAGAAATCAGAGGAAGTGAAGCGGTTAATTTTATAAAAAAGCATTTGGGAGATTATTCGGCTGAGGAAACCGCTCCCATTTATGTGAATGTAAAAACGGTGTTTGCCGGAACGGTCTATAATAATGAATACATCAATAAAAAGCATATCAAAGATATCAGAAATATTTCGGCAATTGAATATTTTATTAAACCGACAGCCTGTTTTGAGTGTGAAATTATCCGCTCCGATAACAAAGTGATATTGGGAGTGAGCTTTATACAGAAGTAAGAAGGAGTGGAAATATTATGAGAAACACGGTCATCCATGCGCTGGAGATGATTTTTGGAGCAATTCTTCTTGTATCAGGCTTATTTTATCTGATGCAGAGGGAAAAAAGTCTGGATATTTTAATAGATGCGATAAGTGAAAAAATAATCGGAACCGATAATCTGAGGCAGGAATATAATGCAACGGATTTAAGCCGGATATCGGATGAAGCCCTTTGCGCTATTGTAATGGGATACCGGGAGTATCCTATTACAATAGACGGCATGTTAATGGAAGAGGAGGAACATGACTACGAAAGCTATTTCAGACTGATCAAAGCCGGATATTATCAAAAAGGGTATCAGTATGACAGTGAACATAAGATTAAGCAGGTGGATTATGAATATATGGGGTTATAGCCGTCCAAGCGATCATTACATTACAGAAAGGGGTAACAAAGATGGATTTTCCGGGAAGATTAATTGCGGCAATTCTTGCTGCTTTGCTGGTTGCGATATTTCCGTTGCAATACATTGCTGGAACAGCTGAAGAGAACATAGATGCACATATCGCAGAGCATACCGAAAATCTTTCCGATACGATTCGCAACAAGGGATATCTTGATGTATCTGATTATGAAAACTTTATCAATATATTGGATTCCTCCGGAGAGCTTTATGATGTTGAATTAGAGGATATTCATCCGATAATGGGAGAAGAGATTGCTCACAATCATGGCAGAGAAGGGTTTACCCCAACTTCCTTTAAAGCAAGCAAGGATGAGTTTCTTAGCTTAAATAAAGAAAAAGTAGTGAACGGAATGAGACTCGTGTCCTCTCAGGAGGAAGAAATACATTCATTAGCAACTCATATACATACAGATGACTGTTATGAAGGACATAGACATGTAGATCCGCTAAGCGGGGTAAACCTGAGTAATGCACCGGTTAGAATTCAGTTCGAATCTGGAAAGACGTATTACTATAATGGTACTTATTATCCATCAGACATGAGAGTTAGCTTTAAATGTGGACAGTGTTATTCTGAGATATATGTATTTTCAATATACAGAGGACCTACCGCAGTTACAGCAGATGTATATACGATTGATAACGGAGTATTTTCATTTATCAGAGTACCTCATGGTGGAGTAGATAGTTACGGCAAGCCAAGTTTCTATGCTAGTAATATCTATAGACAGTTCGAATCCTATAGATGGACCGCTACAAGCATACCAGACGGAAGTTATGACCAATCAGGAACTTCATATACGAGTGGTGTTTTTAATTTCAATCTTGCTGGATTACCGAAATGGGATAGTAACGCCAATATAAGCTATAAGCCATTTACGGGTTGTCCTCGTGCACGAAATTATGGCCATAACATGAAGGCGAATGCTTGTCATCTGGTAGGATATAAGGGTAAGGTAAAGATATCAGGAATTACTTATTATAGTGATAATACAAGTAATCTTAATTTAGGTGTAACTTGTAATACCTGCAAGAAAGAAATATTAAACTTAAATCTGCGGTTATACTCAGCAGGAGGGAGCAGTTCGGGACTTACTTCCGCAAGTGCATATGCAACATTCCCTGTCAAAAATAGTTCAGGAGTTATCGAGCAAATTAGTATAGGCAGTAACATGTCAGCACATCTTGGATCTTCTGATAGAGATTGGGATAACTTAAGAACATATAGTAATATATTGGATCCTGCATATTGGCAGTTGAGAAGTCAGTTAGCGCCATATACCACTTTTAACGATTATGGAAACGGGTTTTTTAATGCAGAATCGATAGACTTTCCCCTTACGGGTATTCCAATAAAATGTGGTCAATATGCTAGTTCTCCTCTTTTATGGTTGCCTAATATGGGATGTGCTTATTGCGGAACTTATGGATCGAATTACTCCTGTGGTTTGCCACAGGACACTACATATGACTGTAACAAAGTTGTCACATCGATTATACCCACGCATCCGACACAGACAGTAAAAAAGGGAGAAAGCATTATAACTACTGCAACAGCAACTTATTTGGATGATCACACCGGGATTGTCAATTGCGCCAGTAACTTTAATACAAATCTGCCAGGGGATCAAACAGTAACACTTACCTACAGCGGCCTTGTGGGAAACGCGAGAACTACAGGAACAAGGACCTGTACTCTCCGTGTGACAGTAATAGATAAGGTATTACAATATATCACGGCGGAGCCTTCCTCACAGATCATACCACGCCTGGGGACGCCTTCCTTCACTGTTAAGGCTTTTTACAGTGACGGAAGCTCTGCGGTGCTTGGCACCGGGAAATATAGTGTCTCGGCCTTTAATAATGGCATAGGGGGACAGAATACCCTTACCATTTCTTACTCAGAAGGTGGACTAACGAAAACTACTATGGTGACCGTATATGTAGATAACCTGGTATCAATTACAGCGGTACCCGAAGCGGTGACTGTGGATAAGTACACGCAGATATTACCCTTTTCCATTAACGCATCTTATCTATATACCGGAATAAAGACGGTTTTGAACGGCTTTTCCATCAGCGGATATAATCCTGCGGTATTAGGTGACCAGACGGTAACAGTATCTTATACCGACCAGGGAACCACCGTAACCACGACCTTGCATGTCCATGTTACTCCAATCCATAAAGTCTGTCCAAGGTGTGAAAACAGTTACGAAATGAATCCGGATGACACGGATCCAGGCTGTCCTTTTTGCCGGGAACTTGTAACCGGGATCATCGTATCTCCGGAGGAGCTGGAGGTAATCCAGGGAGAGGGTCTCCCCATCACAGTTCGTGCCATATACCGGGATGGAACAACGAGGGAAGTATCTGGATGGACCAGCAGCTATGATCCGGATAAGATCGGGCTGCAGCCGGTAACGGTAGAATACGGAGGGTATGCGACATTAATCTATATTTGGGTAAAAGAAGCCGAAGTTGTTTGTCCCATCTGCGGGACACATTATCCTTCTTCGGAAAGCAGATGTCCTGTCTGTAGTGAGTATGTCACAGGAATTTATGTGGTACCGGAAGAGATAACCGTTAACCAGTATGAAGATATCACGTTACAGGTTGTTGCAACCTTTAGGGATGGGGTAACCGCACCTGTGACAGACTGGAGTATAGATAAGACAACCTCGGCAGCCGGTGTCTTTACGGCAACCGTAAGCTATAGAGGATTTACGGCTCAGGTAAAGCTTACCGTATTATCTTCCTCCAGGGTAACCTGTCCTATCTGTGGTCTGGTTTATGATGTTGGAGAATACCCGAATGGCTGTCCGACCTGCTCTGAAGTAATTACCGGAATAGAAGCTTATTTAACCAGCGGATCCCGCCTGGTGCAGTACGGATCTATACCTCGGATATCCGTTGTTTTGGTTTTCCTGGATACACACCGGGAGATTGTAGAGAGCGGATACATAACAGAAGGTTTTGATCCTTTTCGGATGGGAGAACAGACGATCCTTGTCCGGTATCTGGAATTTTCCTGCACCCTGGAGGTTGATGTGGTGGACGCCCTGGAGACAGTGATCTGTCCTAATGGGCATGTCTATTACTTGAATGAAGATGGAACGGATCCCGGCTGTCCCTTCTGCGCCATAGGAGAGAGCCACGGAGTGGTGATTTTTTATGACATTACCTATCTGCCGGAAATTCTCGAGAAGCTATATACGGACGGGGTCTATTATTTTGACAAAAGCAACTTTCTTACGGTTCGGGTTACAAAAAGGAATGTATCATTAGCAGCAAAGATACAGAAGGAAAGCATCTTTGCTAAAATGATGATGTCAGGAAAGAGGAAGCGTTTTGTATATGGCGGAGAGGTATGATAGGTATGGATAAGTTGATCAAATTTATTTTTGATATTGTAATAGCGATCCTCCTTATGTTTGGAACGGTTCTCATCTATTTTGGCTTAAGAACGGAGAGTGTGGTGAGAACAATGGACAGCATGATAACAGAAGAATTCTTAACCAGAATAAAGAAGGATGGCCACCTTCACCATAGAGAATACGAAGATTATCTTCACAGGCTCTCCTTCACCGGCACAATATATGAGCTTCAATTTGAGCATAAATATAATATTTGGGAGCCGGAATATCGCATGAGGTCTTTGGAGGAGATCATGGAAGCCCAAAAAGCAGCCTATACCGGCAAAAATATCTACCATTACAGGGAGGTGACAACAAGCCGCCCCGCAGTGACCGACCCAATTGATAACAGCGGCCTTACCATGAATACAGAGACAAACGAAAGTGTCCTTGCTGCAGCGGTTAATACCCCTTCTACGGGTCATGTCCATACGGATGCCTGTTATGCAGGGCATGTACATAAAGGAGATAAGACCTTTACACATTCACATGCACATACTTCTGCCTGTAAAAGATATTTATGGTGTGCAGGAGCCAATATAAAGTGTAATTCCTGTGGATACGAAGGTTATTGGATGATAGCTATCTATGACCAATATGGCAATAATATTGGACAAGTTTTTGTCCCGGATGGCAAATGTCCGAGCTGTAATAAACCGGCCATTGTAACAGCAGGTATAAATAAGTATACCTATTCCTGTGGTTACAATGTATTCACGACTGACCAAATGAATGCAGATGTAATTCCAAATGGGAGCGTAAGATCATATCCAGGATGTACTTCACCTCAGAACACAAATAGTGCTACCTATACGAGTGGTTGTTATGTGTATCACAAAAGTAGGAGTTGGAGAGATATGTTAGAGTACTTTCCGTGGACAGGAGAGATAATGAATGCGGGAACAGTATTCAATAATATTCTAGATACAAATGCGGCAGGAATGTGTGATGTACCACAATGGTATTACAAAGGAGTCGTCTATATGGAAGGTCCGATATCAGGTACAACCTGGATTTCTCTGAGTTATTCGGCCGTAAATGTAAATGGATCTGCAAGATATAATTATGGTGGTTTTAACTATTACTATAATGACGGTATATGGGGGTATAAATCAGAGTGGCCCAGTGGAATTACAGGATATGAAGCCAATAGGGTTTTTAATCTTAGCAGTAGTACTGGCCAATATACAGGAAGGAGCTGGAGTACTTCACAAGATTATAAATATGAATATGGTATGAGCGGAGATGTGAAGCTATGTACATTTGATCATTCGAGAGGGGTTAATCAATGGGTTCTGGCTTGTGAACAGGAAGAAAACGCAACCCTTCTTTGCCCGGATAAAATAGTAAGCATCACACCCACTCACCCCCTCCAATCGGTATACACCCAGGAGCCTTTAATAACAACAGTCAGAGCTACCTATGTGGATGGCAGTAAGAAAACAGTAAAAGCAACAGCTGCGTTTTCTACCGGAACACCGGCATCAAATAAAATTGTAACCTTAAGTTATACAGATAGCTTGGGCAATACAAAGACATGCACTATTACTGTGAACGTTATTCCCCGCAGTAAAACATGTACTAATGGACACCTTTATAACCTAAACCCCAATGGAAGTGATCCGGGCTGCCCTTTCTGTAATGCTTATGTGGCCATTATCCGGATTATCAATCCCCCGGCATCCACTTTTACCATTACGATAGGGACATCCTTGAAAGATAATGGACTAACACTTTTGGTTACCTACATGGACGGACGTACAGAAACAATTATGGATGGATATGTTGATAATCTAGATAGACAGTATCTTGGAACTAAAATGGTTACAATTGGATACAAAGGAGTGACCACACAGATCTTAGTTACAACTATCTGTGCAAAAATCACCTGTGATGTTTGTGGCTTTCTCTATGATTTGTACCCGGACGGTACCAATCCAGGATGCCCGAGGTGTATTTCCAAAATTCCGGTATTTACGGGAAATGTTTTAAGATACGATGCAGAAGAGTATACCGATGAGATTCTTGAACGAATGTACGAGAACGGCAGCTACGATCTCAGTATGGATAATACCTTCCGTGTTCGGCTAAAAAATAAATCCCCTAATCTGGCGAGAAGTATTTTACAGAAAATCTATCCTTCCTTGCCGGAGGAGTGGCTGTCTCTCAAATTCAGTGAAAATATAAAAGCGAAATAAGGGAAGGGAGGGAAGGTATGAAGGTCCATCATTTCGCATTGATATTCTTGATATTCTTTTTTGTGACCGTTCTTAAAACAGATTTGAATATAGGAAGAATGGAAGTACTGGAAAATGAAGAAACAGAACTAATAGAAAGCCTGAATTCAGCCGCTTCAGATGCGATCAATTACCTGGCGGCCTCCGGCAAATATGGGGAAAATTCAATTGAGAAGGAGAAAGTAGCGAGCATCTTCTTTGCATCCCTTTATTCCGCACTGGGAATTATGTCTGATCGAAATGCGCAGGCGGAACTTGAGCTTTATATCCCGGTCATTCTTTTATGTGATTCTGATGGGTTTTATGTGTCTTATTACGACGGCTATAAGGATGGATACGGTCAAACCTTTATTAAACGTGTGTGGTCGGAAAAAATGCCCTATTACCACCAGGATGAGAATTTTGTCTATGGCTTTTCCCTGACGGACCGAGTAAAGATATACGATGTTAACAATCTTCTTGGATTTTCAGAGAAAGTAATAGATGCAAATTATTATGATTTTCAGGAGGATGATGTATATCGGAACTTTCGAAACTCTCATCCCGGTAATATTCTATTGAAGGAGGAAGAGTTTAAGCTGGTACGGAAAGCCGCCATAATGAGCCAGCTGGAGGAGGTGCTCTCCTATTATACCAGCAAGCACAAGCTGATTGCTCGTCAGAATGGAATAACCTATCAATTCTCTTTTCCGGCAGGACAGGATGATGTGTGGGCACAATATCTTGATGATGTGAATCTCGTAGTGGTGTTTCAAGGTTATCCCTACGGCATGAACAGGGACTACACATTCAATAAAGTGTCCTCTTCCGGTGCCAATATTATAAGGAAACCCATTTACTATGTAGAGGAGAAAAGCTGGTATTATCTTGCTCATAAAGCGGGATGCCCTGAGCTGGAAGGAAACATAATGGTTTTAGAAATGGCCTTTGAGAATCTTATGGAATGTGCAAAAATCGGGGCCTTTTGCCATAACTGCATAGATAACGGACCAAGAGTACCGGAATTGAAATAGCATTAATTAACTCACCAGGAAAGAAGGAGGACAAAACAAATATGGAGAATATGGATCAGCAATGGAAGCTGGGGGATGCCGTAGTTCTTAAAATAGTAAAAGAAGCATTGTTGAATCAAAATGAAATAATCAAATGCATAAGAGAACTGCAAAGTTTCAGTATGGAATTATTCGAGCATTCTGTTAATACGGCGTTAGTATCTTTGCTGCTGGGGATGAAAGCAGGTCTTACCTTTTGCGGGCTGAAAGAAATCTACATTGCGGGTCTTCTTCATGACTATGGCAAATTGCTCATACCTAAGACTATTCTTGAGAAGAAGGACAGGTTGACCCCAGAAGAACGCAAAGTTATAGAGCTTCACCCGGCAGCAGGCTTTTTAAGCCTTCAAAGGGATACGATGCTTTCGGAACGTGTGGTTTATGCAGTTTTAGATCACCATGAAAAACCGGATGGGAGCGGATACGGCTCCAGAAAGATGGGGGATTCAATCACTGAATATGCAAAAATCATCAGTATTGCGGATGTATACGACGCAATGGCCTCTGATCGGACCTACCGAAAGGCTATCGATATTAATATTATAAGAGATTACCTGCATATGAGCGCGGGAAGGGGTCATGATTATAAGCTTGTAATGCTGTTTATGGAGCTTCTGGAAGAAAAGTCATTGGCAAAAATGGAAGAAAAGCATAAGAGCATAGTCTGCTCCATGCTTTTTAGATCGGAGTATACTCACATGACAATGGCTCATATTTATATCATTTGCATGGAGTGACTGAGGGAAAAAATAAGGGGAATTGATGTGGGACGGTTGTTTGCTTTATGTTCTTTTGCTGTTTTATCATATCTAATGCACATTATCGCGCACGAACTGGGACATTTAATCATAGGGTTGATCACCGGCTGGAGATTTGTTGCTTTGCAGGTATTTTATATTGCAATTACAAAAGATAAAGCTCTACAAATAAAGTGTCTACCTTCTTTAAGCTGCCAGTGCGTCATGAGTCCGAAAACTCCGACGCAGAGTTCAGTTCTATATACCTTGGGTGGTCTTATAATGAATCTTATAATTACCCTGGTCTGCCTCTGGGGACTTATGAAGAATTCTATCGGAGAGCTAGTCTGGATATTTTCCTTTTGTTCCTTTGCCTGTGGATTGTTAATGCTTATCTTGAATGGAATTCCGGGTACCAAAGGAGTATGCAATGATATGGCTTGTCTGCTTCTATGTATCAAGGAGAAAAACACGAAATATTATCACAATATACAGCTGATGACTGCCGGACAATTATCGAAGGGGTTAAGCTATCGGCAGTGTGGGCAAGTACTTGGGTTAATGCGACCCGGAAAGATGGGAAATGATATCATAGCATATCAGACTGTGCTGGAGTTTTATTATTATCTGGATTGTACTTCCTACTCCCTGGCGGAAAATATACTCAAGAGGATTGATTTAAGTGCGCAGGTTAGCTTAGGGGTTAGAAAAATCATCAAACTTGAAGTACTCTTTCTGGATATGCTTATGGGTATTCTGCACAAGGATGTCGTAGAGCCAGATAGGAAAAGCTATGATTTTGATATAGATGGATATATCAGGAAGCATGATGTGAAAGGTGATGTTCATGCGGCCAGAGTTAAGGCAGTATGGGCGGCATATCAAAATTATATGGGCGGGGATATACCCGCAGGTATTCGTTCACTGGATCAGGCAGTTGTAAAATTACAGGCAATGGAATGCCTGTATCCGGGAGAGAAGCTGTTCTGTCTGGATCAACTGATCGCAATCAGGAATATCTTCTGGCGGGACAGTGTAAAAATGGATCTGAAAACACCGGAATCAAAATGTGAAGCATGATGCAAAGAAGTATGATTAAAATCCACTTAAAAGATGTTTTGACTTTCTTTCAGGCATCCTGCCGCTATGGGAATACCTATATTATATTTACATATATTTCTTGAAACATGTTATTTATGTGATATGCTTATATCATAATATGGAGGTTAAAAAGATCATGATTGAAATAAGGTGTCTCTATTACACAATAATGGTATGCCATAAGTGAGCTATAAGTTATTACTGAATGAGAAGCTTGATCTTTTGGGTCTCATCTTGTGCTTATTGGAGAGGAAAGAGGAAATAACCGGGGGAAGCTGCGGCAGGAGGTCCGGGTGTAGGTAGAAGAAAAGAAAATAGTAGATGCTGAGGAGGAAATAGGATGAAGAGAAGAATGGCAGGAATAATAATTATGGTACTGGTCAATGGCTTTTTTGCCTTTTACAGTAATCAAAAAGTGGAGGCTGCGACTGCCTATATCACGGTTGGTTCCTTTGCCAATGCTCTGGCTGATGAATTAGGGGTATTATATAAAGAGGGGAAAGCTGGTGCTGTTGAAGCCTTACGGGAGATAGGAATTATCAAAGAGAGAGATTTCAAGGACTATGATATGAATCTCACCCGTGGTGATATGCTGGTTCTGTTGAGTCGGGTTGACGAATATGTGAATAAGGATACCATTGAAGAATGGCGTGTCAATATGGTCCTGGAAAAGCGTATTTCGGATATTAAGAAGGTTTCTGCATCAAAGAGGGCAGATATAGCAAAAGGATATATAAAGGGCTTTATGAAGGGATATAGCAACGGCAACTATATCACAAACCTTAATCTTAAGCTGAAGAATAAGGTGACAAAGAACGGTGCTTTATCCAGTATTAAAATGATTAAGGATAAATCCCTTCGTGCTAAGATTAGTCCGGACGGCCAGCTGATCCGCACAACGAAGCTGCCAAAGAATGCAAAGAACTATGAGTATATTCTTGACAGTTTTCCGAACAAATTCTATGAAAGAAAATTTGAGTTTATGTTCTCCGATCAATATAAGGCAGGAAAAAGGGATCCGGACCTTGAAAAATTCCCAGTAGATATGCGGAAATCAAAATTTCGAACTTGGAATGAGGAATGGGATTTTTCCATAGAGATGGATAAATATCTTTATGAGTGGCAGAAGAAAGCGGAAACTTATCTTCAATACACATTCAACGTGGATTACCGGACTGTAGATAATGAATGGATTGAGGGATTGGCCTCCTGTTATGTAAGAAGCAATATTGATTATGCGGCGGATTTAAAAGATTATTATGTTAAACATATGAAAGAAAATAAAGTTATAGTTGAAAGTTCTATTATTGTAGTTGAGCCTTCCACTCTTTATAAAGATAATGCTTATTGTATGAGAGCCTATATTCGTTATCGTATTACGGCTAAGGATATCAATGTTAAGCAAAACAGGCTACTGTGGGTACAGTATCCGCAGCTAAAGGATTTAAAAAGTGGAGAATGGAGAGAAGGTATCTTTGATATTCGATTTGGAACAAATAATGGGTATCAAGGAGATGGTTCATACTTTGCTATAGACACTTCGACTTGGTATGCAGATGAAATGAATGTTCCAATAGATTAAGGAGGTAAGCACGCTGAACAAAAGAATTATGATAAAGAAAATAGGAATTATAATTTTATTATTGATATTTCTAATGCTTCCTGCGTTAAAATCAAAGGCCGATGTAATTGACGATTCAGAGTCATTTCACATCGTCACCAATTCAGATAAGGAAGAAGTATTAAAAGTTATAATGAGAGATGGAGTTATAACAATCAATGGTAGATCAACGGCTGCGTCCTCCAGCTCGATAATCCGATGGAGGACTATTGGTGTTAACATATCCAAGAATCCGATACCTACAACGGACAGCTATTACTCAAGTCTACATAAAAGGACTTTTACCGGATTCGGGCCAGTTAGTGATGCAGGAACATATAAATATTTACCCTTTGACATGGGAAAGAAAAAAAGCAATCAGATTGGAAATATTATAGAAACAACAATAACCTTTGATGCAAAGGCAGTTGCGGACGCTCTTGGGACTGATTTCAACGATATCACGGAGGATACCCCTATTTACCTTCATGGAGTATTTCAGACCTATGGTTATGACCCGGAGAGACAAAGAGAAACTGGTGTCCGGATCAATAATATCCGGGACTGGAAAAAAATTGTGTCCGCTGAAACCTGGGGCAAAGCGGATACGCTGAATGATTTCGGCAAGTATTATAACATGAAGCTTTTATTCAAGGCAGAGGAACAGAAAAACAATCTTCTCTTCCTGAAGGAGGATGGAAGCGAACTGGCAAAGCCTGTCGCACTAGATTCCCTGAAACCCGGAAAAACTCTTTCCTGGTCCACCGATAAGACTGTCATTAAAAGCGGTGGTAAGGATTATGAGCTGTATAAACGGGTAATAAAAAGTAAAAAGAGTAATAAAGCCATCTCCGGAGGTACCCAGGAGCTGGGCGGCAGTGTGACGGCCGAAACCCTTCGCAAGGGCAGTACTACGGTAAAGCTGGGCGGCATGGATATCTGTCTCTACTACAGGCCAATAAAAACCAATGCAAACATAAAGCTCTCCGGTGTGGATCAGGATACCGGAACAGTAATTAAGGATGAGATAGACAAGGCCGGGGTTTATGCCGGGGGGACCTATGTACAGCCGGACAGCAAGCTTTTTAGCAGTATTACCTATGGAGGAAAGACCTATAAAAGAACGGCGAAGTATGCGTTTACCTATACCAAAGCGAACGGCAGCGAGGCTTCCGCCACGGACACCCTGAAAACAAGCAGTACTCCCTTATCCATAGAAATTCCCTCCGATATTAAAGCAGGGACTACAATGGAAGTTGAAATCTATTATCAGCAGGTAACAGACGGGGATATTCTTGTGACGGTGAACGCAGTTAATAAGCTTACCGGGGCAACGATTAAAACTCTGACTACCGGCACGGTAAAAGGAGGAGAAAAGTACAATTATACAATCAGTGAGAGTAAAATAACCTCTGGATCAAAGACCTGTGACTATTCGGGTACCTGGAAGTGGTCCTATATCTCTTCGGGTTCCACGGTGGCAAAGGATGGGACCGGAGAAAAGGTCAGCTTCACCGCCCCTTCTGCTGGGAAGATTACCGGGGGAATTACAGTCAGTGTTTACTATACCGAAGGAGATACTGTAGGAAGTGGAGACATTACCTTGCGGGTAATCATGGTAACGGAGAGCGGATCCCTGATTTATGAAATATCCAAGGAAAAAGTAATACCAAATCAGGCCGTGACAAAAACAGCCCTGGATCCCCGGTCCGCAGGTGGAATGTCTTATAGTTACGTCAATAAATGGGATTACGATTACACAACGTCCTCCGGGAAGAGCAGCAAATCAGGAACAGGACAGTACATATCATTTACAATACCCTCTACAACTCTTACAGGTACCACCGTTACACTGAGGCTGTATTATAAAGCCATGGCCGCAGAAGTGGAGGTACCGGAGCCGGAGGCACCTATTTCCCTTCCTTTAGATTCCCCAAGCCCCTATGCAGTGATTAACGGTGATAAATACGGCAGTCCCTATTTTACATCGGAAAAAGGCATCTCCACCACGGAGAGCCAGTATGTATTTTTAAAGACTAAAGATTATCTTCTTGGTTACACATTGGTAAACCGTACAGGGAAAAGAACGTATACGATTCCAGTAACCATGACCTACACATTGCAGTATTTTACGGCAACCCCTCCGGAGTACGGCGGCCCCAAGCCAATTACGGATACTGTAACCGATACGCAGTATATTCCGGTGGAACGGGCTTATTCCTATTGGGAAATCACAGATTTACAGTATTATAATGTGAGTACCGCAAAGGTATATAACTATTCCCTGCCGAACGGTGGTGTATCTCTGAATGCCAATCATGCCTATACGAGTATCCCGGCACTCAATACCTGGCACTCCTCCAATGTTGGGGACCATGTAATGCCTCCTCTGGAGGCGGCCGGAATCTCTGTTTCAGCTCCATCACCAATTACCTCCTCTGGCAGCACCCGTCCGACCGTAGAGTATATGGATCTTACCTCCTATGCGCTGACCATGACAGGAGAAGCGAGAGTAAAAAGCGATTATATACAGTTTGATGGGAGAGTAGTATTATCCAACTCAACTGGCAGTAAATTAGGGGCATCCCCCAATGTTTCTAATTTTGCCCACTGTACCACCATCATTGGGGACAAGGCTCTTTATACGGATAAGCAGGTAATTGAAGCAAAGAAGATAAATGGGGTGTATTCCTCCACTGCGAATGTCTCTTATGAGATTCATTATGCCAGTGTAGGATACGGACAGCAAAACAAGAACTTCCAGGCGGAGGTTAACGATGTTATAATCCATACGCCGGTGATCTGTGTCCCGGTAGTCAATGCAGACAATGACAAATGGACTCAGCTTTTAAACCCGGAGCCGGAGACGGTGCAGATCGTACTTGATCCCGACACCACACTGAATGATTTTACGGTGAGAATATCCAACACTTTGCTTCATAGCAACCGGCCCGGATATCTTAGCAGGGATTTTTCCCGCTCTTTCATTGATTCAGAGCATATCTCATATCTTGCCAGAAAAGACGGTGTAGTAAGAAATGAGGTCTGTTTTCCCTTTGACATCTATATCGATACCCATCAAGATAAAAACAAGGAGAATGATCAATACATAACGGCAGGTACCTGGTTCGTTCTGGGCAGGGATACCTTTCGTTTCTATGTTCCCATGTGGATTAAGGAAGGGGTGTATACGGCTCAGTTCCGGTCGATTGCAGTAAATGGGGAAGACAGGTTAGGGAAAATAGAAACAGAACGTAATACCTCCAGAGATAACTATGTGGCGACTGCCACGGTCAATTTTGAGATCTCCGGCCGCATTTATGGAATGAAGCTTTATGATATTTCGGATTACCCAAGGTGGGAGAATGTATTCCGCCCGGGAGAGACGTTGAAGATAAAGCTGTTTGAAGGGGCTGTTGACGGAACTATGCATCCGGGATTTAATAAAAGCTATTCCTATTACTATCGGGTGGGTACGAAGGACCAATATGGCGTTGAAACTGGAACGCTGAGCAAATACACCTTTCCCTTGGTAAATGGGAGCCATCCGAAATATATGAACTTGGGAGTATTGAAAACCGGGTATGCGGTCCGCTTCCTGTTAGATACCACCGGGGAGATGTACGGCGGCGCCAGCAGCGTGAAGATTATCCCAAGCTTTTATTATGTGGATGCGGACGGTAAGAACCGGAGGCTGGTAGATCTTTATTATTCAGAAGAGATTAACGGGAAGAAACATTCTTTAGTTAAAGTTGGCTCAGGGGCGGACCTCGTAAATATTAAAAATGGCACCACAGGCAATCTCTATAGCCGGATACCGGAAAAAGAACTAGACAATACAGCAAAGGTTCAGAATATGAATTTGACAAAGCTTTCTCGTCAGAGCAGCGCCATGTATTCTTATTCTACCTTTCGTCTGTTGAAAGCCTTTCGTACTTTTATCGGTATAGATTATGCCTCCAGCATCACCTCTTTACCTTCTTATACTGGTGTAAAGCAGGTGACTGGATTAGATAAAACTCAGCTTTCGAAGTATACCCAGCGTTGGTATGGTACCTATAAGATCCCTGCAGATGTTCATGCTGTAGCTTCTGGCTATGATGTGTATGGACATCTTAAAAAAAATGGAATTGACTACAGGGAAAGCTTCTGGCTGAAAGGCGGGTATATCATTGTAAACTTCAATATAATTACAATCAATAAAGATGGCGAGGAGCGCCTTTCTTATGCGAATGGAGACAATTACATGAACAATGGGAATTGCTCCATGCTGATAACAGAAGGGGCAATTATACAGAAGACAGATAATAATGATGTTAAGTTTAATTTTAAAGCGGGAGATTTCGTGATTTACTACAATGACAAATCTTATAGCGGTGACTATGATGGACAGCTGTACTAGTACATCGTTCACATGCAAACAGAATGGATACTTGTTTAAACATCCAGATGTAATATTTCAGAAACTGCGACGTAGCAGAAGCGGTCAAAAAGCTTTATTAATTGGGTGCAAATAGATTCTCTTATTATTCAAAGTAGGATTTCTTTATTCAGGAAAGTTTTGACTATCTTCCAAATAGACTAGTAATTGACAAAATCTCTGTGCATAGTGCAATATGCCTAAATAAAAAATTGTATATTTTACATAATTTTGAAAAAAATAGTTGACTTTTACATTATTTTGATATTAAAATGGATTTACAAGAGATAAAACTCTTGATAACAAACATCATAGCATCAAATTCTGAAGTGTGGATATATATCTCAAAATTCTATAAATCTAAAAATCTTGCTGATTTCCAGCACCTGTTCATGTTTCAGAGATTAACGCGATGAATGTATAGTTATAATTTTTGAATAAAGTGAGGAAGTAAAAAGACATTAATCTTTTCGCTTCCTCATTTTATTTGTTATAGGGTGATTTACAAGGCATGTCAATCATTATTAATAAAGATGAAATTGCCTTTCTGGAAAGAATAACTTTTGAACTGTAGCATTGCCACATATATGGGGAGAGGATGTGGTATTAATCTGCCGCATACTATAATTATAGTAATTCCCGGATTCTATCCCCAATCAGGAACATATCTGCCGTAGGTTCAAAACGCTCGACGACATTACCTTTGCGGTCAATCAAAAACTTGGTAAAGTTCCATTTTATACTGGGCTTGTTCATAAAATCAGGATCATTTTCTGTCAGCATTGGGATTAGTTTGGGTGCGATCGGATGGGATTCATCGAAACCTGCGAAGCCCTTCTGACTAACCAGATATTGATACAGGGGATGGGCATTACTGCCGTTTACCTCAATCTTGGAGAAGGTAGGGAAGGAGATACCGTAGTTGGATTCACAAAAGGTGTAAATCTCATTATCGGTTCCCGGTGCCTGATTGCCAAATTGGTTACAGGGGAAGTCAAGTATAACAAATCCCTCCGGGGAATACTTTTCATATAAATCCTGAAGGGCATCATATTGAGGAGTGAAACCGCATTGGGTGGCAGTATTCACAATGAGGAGAACCTTTCCTTCGTATTGGTCGAGGCTTACCTCCTGACCATGCCTGTCATTAACAATGAAATCATAAATACTCATATTATCATATCCTTTCTGTATATTCTCATTATACTTGTGATTACTCATACTTTACCACTTTTTATATATCACTTTATATATATCACTGCAAGTCTATGGGTATATCTCGTCTAGTTTGCCTTCGACAGTATCCATAAGGTTTTTTCTGCTGACTTGGCAAGTTTATTATGAAAGTAAAAATTATTGTATATTCAATAACTGTTTGATATCCTTTTCAATACTTTCCGGTGTGTCGGTGGGAGAATATCTTTTTATTACCTCTCCGGACGGATTAACTAGAAACTTGGTAAAATTCCATTTGATTTTATTACCAAGAACACCGCCTTTCTCCTTCTTCAGATAATCAAACAATGGTTCCGCATCCTTGCCATTGACTTTAACTTTAGCAAACAGCTTAAAGGTAGTGTTATATTTTAAGGTGCAGAAGCTCTGAATCTCACTCTCGGTGCCCGGAGCCTGGTTAGCAAACTGGTTACAGGGGAAATCCAGTATTTCGAAACCCTTGCTCTGATACTTCTCATAGAGCATCTGCAAACCCTCGTATTGAGGGGTAAAGCCGCAGCCTGTAGCTGTATTGACAATAAGGAGCAGTTTACCTTTATAATCGCCAAGAGATGTATCATTTCCGTTGGCATCCTTAACAGTGAAATCGTAGAAGTTCATATTAATAGATTCATCCTTTCAATAATAATTTAATACAATTAAATTGTACACTACTAAAATAAACTTGTCAATAGAAAATATAATTTGCAGCGATTCCGGTTTTCAATAACAGTAACAGTGTATATATATGATTGCTGCCAGCTTTTCTTTCGAAAATGGCATAAAATATGATATGCCCGCCTACTGAGATATAGACATAGGCATAGGCCTTAGGTTTGTTGCAGCGGAGGGAAGGGGATATAGGTCCGGGATACTAAAAAATGCTAAATAGAATTACTTGATTCCTGTTGTGAAATTTATAAAAATGATGTATTATTGAGGACAGGGTGGTTTTGATATTCATTATTAACATCACTTTGGTTCTGCTGTTTAATGTAACACCCAAGGAGGAAATAAGTTGAGGAAGAAATCGCATATTTCACTTGCGAAGTACCTGATGAACAACATGAATGTACAGGATTTGCATGAGCACAAGAAGGCATTTTACATAGGAAGTATTCTGCCAGATCTTACACCGTCGTTTTTAACCAAAAGACATACGATTGATGAGACCTTTGAGATATTAATAGAAGAGATTAAGAAGATAACGGTTAATTATGATATAGACAAAGGAATCAACGGCTATTATGCAAGGCATCTTGGTGTGATAACCCATTATTTGTCTGATTACTGTACTTTTCCGCATAATTCAATATTTGTGGGAAGTCTCACGGAACATGTTTATTATGAGAAGGCATTAAAGTATTCCTTGAAAGAATACGTTCAAAGTGATGAAGCGCAAAGAGAGCGTGCGGAGGATAAAATATCTCATACAATCGAGGAAATCAGCCTCTTTATTCAGAAAACACATGAGGAGTATCTGAAAGCGATCAAATCAGTGAAAGATGATATACATTATATCATAGAATTGTGTTTTAAGGTGGTGGATGTTATTCTAATGTTTTTTGAGATGGCAACCCTGCGAATAGAGAATGGATTAATTAGACAGCAAGCAATTAAAATGGAATATTCTCATATATAACAGTCAATAAATGCTCAATGAACCCTGCCAGGTATACTTGGCGGGGTTTTTCATTTCAGTATAAAATGGAGATCTCTTTCTAACAGTAGGTATGAATTGGGACTAAAATAATTATATTTTAGTCTCAGAACCAATGATTGATATTTGATAAATTATGTACTATGATACTAATTAAGAATCCAGGGTTAAATCTTCTATAACATATACCATATACAATAGGGGAATGCTGCCGGGAGGGAGGATGGATTTGGAGAATTGTTTCTATGATAGGAAGTTGGTTTGTGCCTATGATTTAAAGGATGAGGACGGACTCTATTATGAGGAGCGGGTATTAGAGTGGAAGGAAGCGGCTGCGGAGCGCAAATTATTCTGTACGGAATGCAAAAAGCCGGTGTATCTGGCGGCAGGACCCATGAAGGAGCCGTATTTCGCACATTATGATCTGGAAGAATGTGATTATGGGCGTGGACAGGAATCGGAGGAGTTAAAGAAGGGGAAGCGGCTTCTCTATCATCTGGCAAAGCGCAGCTTTCCAGAGGGTGATATTCTCGTCAGGCACCGTTTGGATAACGGTATGTACTGTACTATTTTTTGCTCCGGCACAGAGTATTCCATTGCATTGGATTACCGGCTGGTCAATAACAGCCTGGAAAAATTCCGTTCGAGAAATGACTATTATCTGACACATAATATCCAACCGGTTTATTTCCTTGGAGAGCGTCAGGAGAAGGATACGAGGCAGCTGGACTGGTATCAGAACCTTCTGCAAAATTCAATGGGATATCTGGCTTTTTTAGATGCAGCAAATGAAGTGCTGACCTTGAAGAAATGTTACGGCTACCGCCTTGGGAAAAAGAGACATTTCAAACACCTATGTCGGGCCTATCCGGTAAAAGAGCTGAAGCTTGACACTTGTGGCAGAATGATATGTGATTTTGAGGAAAAATGCAGGAAGCTTGAGAGACAGATTGAGGAAGAGAAGCAAAGATATCAGAGACAGTCGGACCAGCTTAGACAGCTTCTGGAAGAAAGACAAGTTCTTGAACGCAGGGAACAGGAACGTATGAAGGCATATGCCGGATTGCAGGCTCAAAAAGAACAGAGCGACGACACGGCACGATACGAGCCTGAAAAGCAGGAGATGAAAACATTGGGCAGATTAAATAGGGAGGAAGTTCTTGGATTAGGGCTGAATCCGGATATCTATGAAAGGTGCGTTGCGATGATAGAGCAGGGAGAAGGGCACCTGGTGGGCAAGAAATATTTTGACATTATAATGAAAGCGTAGTGAGCGGAGCTAAAGATTATGAACATGTTTTGCGTTCATGATATAATAAAAGCGTAGATGAACAGTGCGAGAAGGACACTCGCATAGCGAGCTTGCTCGTAAGCGTGCGATCGGACTGGAGAGCGTGAACACGATTTACGTTCATGATATAACGAAAGCGTAGGTGAACAGTGCGAGAAAGACACTCGCACAGCAAGCATACTTGCGAGCATGTGAGCGGAGCTAAAGATTATGAATATTTTTTCGTTCATAATATAATGACCTAAGATAACAGGAGGGAACACCATGGCGATTGATAAAGTTAGAGAATACCTGAAACAGTGGGGCAGGGAGGGTGATATACTTGAATTTGATTCCTCCAGTGCAACAGTAGAGTTGGCGGCTAATGCTCTTGGCGTAGCGCCTGGCAGAATTGCTAAGACTTTGTCCTTTAAAACACAGGATGGAGCGCTTTTAGTGATTGCGGCTGGGGATGTCAAGATTGATAATACCAAGTTTAAGTCGGAATATGGCCTGAAGGCTAAGATGCTGACACCGGAGGAGGTAGTGGAGTATACGGGACATGCAATTGGAGGTGTCTGTCCCTTCGGCCTGAGCCGGGAGCTTCCGGTTTATTTAGATATCTCGATGAAGCGTTTTGAGACAGTATTCCCCGCATGCGGAAGCAGCAATTCAGCGATTGAGTTAACCTGTGATGAATTGATGGAGTATTCAGGCGGCAGCCGTTGGGTTGATGTCTGCAAGAACTGGCAGGCGGAGTAGAACTGCTGAATAAAAACGAAGAATGGGGAGGAACAGATAACATGATCCATGAAGTGATTGCTATTAATGCGGATGGATATGAAGCCACGTTAACAACCTATCTCCTTGAGAACTCGCCGGAGATGGATGAGGAAAGGGTGAGGCCCCTGGTAATTCTATGTCCGGGAGGTGGATATCGCTTCGTATCAGACCGCGAAGCAGAGCCTATTGCAATCCAATTAAATGCTATGGGTATCCACGCTGCAATTTTAAGATATACGGTTTATCCGGCAAAATTTCCGACGGCGTTGACTCAGCTGGCAAAATCCGTAGCGTATGCCAGGGAGCATGCAGGAAAATGGAAAGTGAATAGTAATCGTATTATTGTGATGGGTTTTTCCGCAGGGGGACATCTTGCAGCCAGCCTTGGAACCCTGTGGCACGAACCCTTTCTGGCAGATATTATGCAAGCAGAAAAGGGGAAATACCAGCCTAACGGTATGCTGCTGTGCTATCCTGTAATTACCTCAGGGGAATATGCGCATAGGGATTCCTTCCTGGCCCTGCTGCAGGACAATTATGAGGAACTGGTGGGAAAAATATCCCTGGAGAAGAGGGTTACTGAATTTACTCCGCCTACATTTTTATGGCATACCTTTGAGGACGAGGCAGTGCCGATTGAGAATGCGCTCCTTTTTGCTCAGGCCCTGAATGACAAAAAGGTTCCTTTTGAACTGCATATTTACCCAAGAGGAGGCCATGGGCTTTCACTTGCAACAGAAGAGACGAGGGGTATCCATGATAGGAGACCCTTACAGCAGGAATGCCAGAATTGGATCGGTATGGCCGGAACCTGGGTGAAAAACCTGTAGGCAAATTGATTTAAATACAAAGATAAAATTACTTTACTGTTCCCAAAGCAAAATCACCTTTTTCACTATTTTGCATAACCGGTGCATGCCCATGATAGTTTCATGATGCTTTAGATGCCAGGAATGCTTTATAATGATAAGGTGATTTTGGGTAGTAGGGTTATTGGCTATATGGATTACAGGAATTATTGTAATTACTCATCCTTTTTTCGAACAGCCTGAAATGCTGTGGTTACTTCCGCAATATACATGTAATGATAATCCATATTGGTATAAAAAGTAGATTTAAAACGATCCTCCAGGATGCAGTCTCCTTCGAACTGCTGCACATAGAGCTTTCTGCAAAATAGAACATGATTGGCCTCCGGGAAATAGGGGATCCCCTCATGAAATGCAACCGTCAGGCCGCACTTTGCAATCTTATCCTCATACCGGCCGGATACGGTGCCCAGATAATTCATCTCCTTCCGGTACTCCTTGCCGAGAAAGCTCAAGGAGAAAGTATCTTCCCGGTCCAGAAATTCCTTCGTATAACGCTGCGGGCGTACCACAATAAATGCGGCATTCTTACCGTACATAACCCCAAGTCCGCCCCAGGAGGCTGTCATCGTATTGACCTTATTTTCATCGCCGGCGGTAATTAGCATCCAGTCCTTTCCGATCATCTGAAATGGATTTTTGCGTATCATTTCCGGTGAAATTTCCTTAAAAGTGTTCATATGTGTCATCGCTCCTTTTCTTTATTTCCATGAAAGCCTGTCATTTTAAAGACATTCTCCAAAATTCAATACTAACATTATACGATAAGACGATCATAGATGCAACGCTGCGATTCTGATTTCACAATCACTTTAAGATAGCATATACTGATTATAAAGCATTTGCATAGCAAAAGTCCGGGGAGGCATGCGCCGGGTTTTTGAACTGCCGCTTGGCGGCAGTGTGGGAGGTTTGTATGATAATTCATGTAGTACAGGCGGGAGATACTCTCAGCTCCATAGCCGTACAATATGGGGTGACACCCGAGCGTATCATTATAGAAAATGAATTGCCTAACCCGGATAGGCTTGTTGTGGGACAGAGCATCGGAATACGGGTGCCGGATGTGGTTCATACCGTAACTTCCGGTGATACCCTGTTCAGCATCTCGGAGCAGTACGACATAACACCAAATCGAATTCTTCAGAATAATCCACGGGTTGCTGCGAATGAATTTTTAACTCCGGGAGAGGAATTGGTCATTACTTATGAAGGTGATGAGGTCATTGATACATTAACCATTAATGGCTATGCCTATCCTTTCATTAATCGTGAGGTTCTGCGCAGTACCCTTCCCTTTCTGACATATCTATCTATTTTTACCTATGGTTTTTCTCCGACAGGGGAGTTGGTTCCGGTGGAGGATGAAGAGCTGATTGCAATTGCGCAGGAGTTTGGCGTCGGTCCGATTATGATGCTGGCACCGATGACTGCGGAAGGAGCATTCAGCAGCCAGGTGGCCCATGAAATGTTTATAAACCCGGAAGGACAGGCGAATCTGATTAATAATATTGTTGCCAATATACAAGCAAAAGGATACGTGGGTCTGGATATTGATTTTGAATTCATATTACCGGAGGATACGCAGAATTTCCTGAACTTTATAACCGCAGTCCAAGAAAGGCTGAGTGCGGAAGGTTATATTACCATGGTAGCCCTGGCGCCAAAGACTTCGGGAGAGATGACCGGACTGTTATATGAAGCACATGATTATCCAACTATCGGAGCGGTAGCGGATATGGTATTGCTTATGACTTATGAATGGGGATATACTTATGGCCCGCCGATGGCCACTGCTCCAGTTAACATGGTCCGACGGGTTCTGGAATACGGAGTCTCGGTCATCGATCCGGATAAAATACTGATGGGCACTCCCAATTATGCCTATGACTGGCCACTCCCCTTTATAGCCGGAGAGACAGCCGCAGAATCAATGAGTAACCAGAGGGCAATTGAACAGGCAGCCCAATATGGAGTAACAATCCAATTTGATGAATTGGCGCAGTCTCCCTTTTATTATTATACGTCGGAAGATGGAGTCGAGCATGTTGTCTGGTTTGATGATGTGAGAAGTATGAATGCAAAGCTGCCACTAATCCCGGAATTCTCTCTAAACGGAGCCGGAGTATGGCAGATAATGAACTTTTTCCCGGGACTGTGGCTGGTTGTTGCTTCCCGGTTTGCAGTTACAAAAATATAAAGAGTTATTTTCTTTTTTAATAATAATAGATATCCGGAAGATGCATTACTAAATAAAAAGGGGCCCGTCCATTAAGACGGGCCTCCTAAAATATTAGTTACAGCTTCCAAGACTGCAGTATTTTAAAATCTGATTCATCAAATCGCTGAAATTACATGAGCTAAATTTAAAACACATAGTGTTTGCCTCCTTTTAAAGATTACTATCTCTTAGGAACAATAGAATTGTAACACATCTGTAACAAAGATGTAATATTTAAATGATGGTTAGTCAGTTATCAAATGGACATACCTGAAAATAAAGGAAAAGAGGTTTACTTCAGCGAGAAAGGAAAGCTGTGAATAGTGTCCTTATAAGGATACCATTGCGAAGGATAAGTGAACCTATGAAAGGCCGCAACCAGAGGCTGACTTGATATAGATATATAAGGGGATAGACTGTCCTGGCTTCTGTATCCAATAAAAATCATGGTGTATATTGACAAACGAATTTGGTTGCAAGCAGGCAGAATTTATTTTAGAATGATTAAAAACACGATATGTGAAGGAGGCCGGGATGAGTGTAACTAATTTGCCGGAAGGATATTCGGAAATAAGGAGAATAGATTTAAAAGCAAATAAAAAAGAGGCTTTATTAGTCAATGGCCTCGCTTTAATAATAGCAGCAATAATGATATTAATTGCCAATGTATTTGTACCTTTGTCCAAGGTATTTATAAGAATTGTACGTAACGAAAATGGAGAGTTCTTTATTCTCCTTCTGCTCATCCCCGCCCTTATATTATACGTGCTGGCTCATGAAGCTGTTCATGGCTTTTTTATGAAAAAATTCAGCGGAATTAAACCAAAGTATGGATTTAATGGATTATATGCATATGCCGGCAGCGAGGCATTTTTTAACAAGAAACATTATATAATTATTGCATTGTCTCCCATCGTCCTATTCGGACTTATTCTTGCCATAATAAATATTCTTGGGCCCATAAACTGGTTTTGGTTTATATTTTATATACAGATAACAAATATATCAGGGGCGGCAGGAGATTTATATGTGTCTTTGATCATGAGAAGGTTACCAAATGATATACTAACACAAGATATGGGCGTATCTATGACAGTGTATTCTAAAACAAATTAAACCTGGCGGCAGGATAAAATAGTATATACAAATAAGGGAGAGGCTTCCATGGCTGGAAATCTCTCCTTTCTTATTTACAAAAAATTATCCAAGGGGTATAATGGCTTATATGCTTTGTGATTTGCATTCGATACGCAGAAAAGGGGAGCATCATGAGAATGAAGATTATAAAAGAAGTTTTTAGCTGGATTATGGTTTTTGTTTTTGCCATTATATTGGCTGCCTTAATAAAGAAATATGTTATGTTTAATGTGGAGGTACCTACCGGCTCCATGGAGAATACGATCATGGTCGGTGATCGGGCGACAACCTTCCGGCTGGCATACTTATTCAGTGATCCGCAGAGAGGTGATATCGTGGTATTTCCTTTCCCGGACGATGAACAAATGGACTATATCAAGAGAATCATCGGTTTACCCGGAGAGACAATCGAGGGCAGGAACGGATTGGTTTATATCGATGGAAGACCCTTGGAGGAACCCTATGTTACCTCAGAATTAGACAGTGATTTCGGTCCCTATGAGATCCCGGAAGGCTATTATTTTATGATGGGCGATAACCGCAATAATTCTGCAGATTCAAGATACTGGGATAATAAGTATGTGAAGCGGGATAAAATAGAAGGGAAAGCCGTATTAAAATATCCCAAGCTGACTTGGTTCTCAACGGTGGTATATCCCTAACCAACAAAATACGACTATAAAAGGCGCCGTACCTGCGCCGTGCATCTCGATTACAGGAATATGAATTTTGTTACTGTAATATAAGTTATCGGAAGTTGCACTTTAACTTCCGATAAAAGGCGCTGGTCTTGCGCCGTGCATCGTGATTACAGGAACACGTATTATGTTACTGTAATATAAGTTATCGGAACAAGAATTTGCTCCGACAATATCACTGAAATGGAGTATATTATGAATAATAAGATAGTTAAGGAAATAATAAGCTGGGTATTAATTATAGTGATTGCATTCGTATTGGCGATGGCGATCAACAAATGGGTGATATATAAGATCAGTTCCCCCACTCCCTCCATGGAGAATACTTTTATGGTAGAGGAAAAGGTCGTGATTCTGCGTTTGGCATATCTCTTTCAGGACCCGGAACGCGGCGATATCGTAGTGTTTGATAATCCTGAGGAAGAGGATGGGGATGATTATATCAAAAGAATTATCGGTTTGCCCGGTGAGACGGTAGAAGGTCATGACGGAGTGGTTTATATTGATGGACAGCCCATAGAAGAGGATTACCTCAGAGAGGATATGGAAGGATCCTTCGGTCCCTATGAGATTCCGGAAGGACATTACTGGATGATGGGTGATAACCGTAATGAATCCGGAGACTCAAGATATTGGGTAGATAAATTTGTTCCCCGGAAGGATATCCGGGGAAAGGCACTTTTCAAATATCCGGACTTTACCTGGTTCCGTGATATTGATTATAGTGTAGATAAATAATGGAGCTTTGATCTCCTTAAAAATAGCTGACATTAATCCGCTTGCCCATCTTACGCAGACAATCGGCCAGCTCATCTACAAGACGCATCTTAATGCTGAAATTAATCGGCAGATTTGGGTTCTGATGGGCTGGGTTAATTGCCCTTCCCACATAGAAATTAATATCGGTTGCTTCTTCAAACAGCAGCTGAGTGATAAGAGAAGCAGCATCCTTCTTACTGCTCCACTGAATATAACAGGCATTATCTTCAATATAGCTCTTGGCATATTGGAGAACACGGCTGAAAGTAATGACACCTTCTGTAACCAGATCAATTCCTTCCACCCTGGAGATGGGGGGGATTTGCGGATCGGGATAATCAATGCTGGTAACCAGCTCTTTTCCGAGATACTCGGCGGCAAGAGCTGATGTGGTCCCTCCGCAGACGATACGCTTACCTTCCTTAGAGAAAAAGAGAGAAAGCATCTTATGCAAATCATTGGGATCCGAGGGGGGCCCGATCATCAGGTTAATGGGCTGGCGGCTGCGTATCTTTACAGCGGCGATGGTGGTATCATCTCCCGGGAAACCGCCGTACAGCAGGGAGCATTGATCCAGCAAAATAGTGGCAACCACCTTGGAGGAGTAGCTGCGTTCGTACACTGCCTCCAGAAATTCAATAATATTTTCACGCTGCCACCCGAAATTCAGGGTCCTTCCCACACCGGCATATACGGCACCGTCACTCATGGCCACCAGAACATCGCCGGGAGAAAGTTCAATCTTCGACTTATAGATGTTTTTATCACCGATTTGCATGCTGATTCTATCATAATCACAATTGATCCCATTACGAAGCAGAATGACATGAGGATTGTCGTATTGTATCACCTCAGCCAGCTTATTATCAACAACTCGAATGATGGTAAAGGTAGAGTAGGCAATTCCCCGCTTCTCACAAACCGGAAGGGTAGAGGCGACCGTGGTGACACAGTCTTCCAGAGGCATATGGTTGGCCATCATGGTGGATATGATCTTGGAGGTGAGTGTGGACAGGATATTTGCCTTCACTCCGCTGCCCAGTCCGTCTGCAAGCACCATAACAACGGAACCGTCACCGCCCTCCACCACCTCTACATGGTCTCCGCACAACTGCTCTCCATGCTTAATCAGGCTATGAAAGCCGATATCGGTACACAAATTATTCATTTCTCAGATTCTCCTTTAGATTCGTCAGGGCAATCTTAGTCTCCGCGGTGGTTTCCCCAAGCAGGGAAGCAATCTCCTGAACGACGCGCATCTGCTTTTCAATCACTTTATCTGTAATTTCCATGGTTTGCTTGCTGATCTGTTCCTTTTTCAGCCTCGCGTTCTCCTCAGCGGTAATATCCTTCATGATGCTAATAATAATATGATACGTCTTGTCATAAATAATAGTCTCCTCAACGTATTTCTGGTAATCGGCAAGGTAGACCAGTTTATCATGGATATTGTGTCCGCCGGTCATAACCTCAAGATAGGAGGTCGGATTAAGGAGGCGCACCACCGGGGCGCCGAGAATATCACTTTTATGCTTAATGTTTAATATCTGTCGGGCAGCCCGGTTGACCTGCTGAACCTCCAAATCCTCGTTCAGAACAAGAACTCCGTTGGGCATATTATAGATAATATTATCCGAAAAATTCTCTGCCTTTTCTTTCAGGTACGGAAGACACATGGTCAGGTCGGCTTTTCCCTGAAGCACAGCAATTGCTTTATCCCGGCAAGTATTATATCCGCAGCTTCCGCAGTTTAGCTCCTGCTCCGGCTGGGATTTTCCCATTTTATGAAGGATCTCCTGAACGGCATTGCTTCCCGGCATCTGTCTGGGAAAGCCCAGATAGGAGAAATGCTTAGCAAGCCGGTCATCATAGGAAAATTCGACGGCAAAATCCTCTTCCCTGGCAAAGCGGTTGACTCTTACAAAATCGGTGAGAGGCATTCGATGCTCCTTGTCCATGGCAGGCCCTCCGACACAGCTTCCGGAGCAGGCGGACATTTCGATAAAGCAATTCTTAAGTTCCCCGCCGACTATATTGTCCAGAGCCTTCATACAGTTATCGATTCCGTCAATTGTGATAAAGTCATAATCCAGAGATTCTGTGAACATAGAACGTATGATGCCGCCGGGAGTGGGAAATAATCTGGCACGTCCGCGTTCCTGTGCCGCAGCCGGAGTATTGTCGGAGGAAAGAAGCGTAATATTCTCCTCCCGCAGCCAGGAGGAGAGCTCTTCAAAGGTCAGGGCACAATCAACAATCCCGGGATATAGTTCTGCCTCTTCCTTTTTGGAGATGCAGGGACCCAAAAAGACGGTATAAGCTTCAGGGTGCTCCTCCTTCAACTTCACACAATGGGCCTGCATCGGTGAAAGTACCGGGGCAAGATAGGGAAGAGCCTCGGGATAATATTTTTGGATCAGGGTATTAACTGTATGGCAGCAGGAGGAGATGATTGCTTTGCCATCTCCGCTGCGGATCATCGACTCGTACTGCTTTTTGACAATGGTAGCCCCGATTGCAGTTTCTTCCACTCCTGCAAAACCGAGCTTTTGCAATGCATCTGCAAGAGAAGCGAGGTCCGCTCCTTCATAATTTGCAATAAAGGAAGGGGCCAAACTGGCATAGACCGGTTTTCCGGAAGCTAGCAGTTCCCTGGCAATGCTGATATCACTGCGGATTTGCTTGGCATTCTGAGGGCAGGCAACGAAGCACTCGCCGCACAGGATGCATTGCTCTTTGACAATGTGTGCCTGATGATCGGAGAAACGGATTGATTTCACAGGACAGTGGCGGATACATTTGTAGCAGTTCTTGCAATTGGATTTTTTCAGCTGTATGTAATAATTCATTCAATCACGACCTTTTAGATGAGATATATGATGTAGTGTTATATTTTGGTAAGAACATTCTCTTCAAAGAAGTGGGAAAAACTTTCCCGGGACACGCCGCAGATGACTTCATCATTGATTTTAACGGTAACGCCATCTGTACAGCGTCCAAGACAGAAAGCCGCAGAAAGAGTAACCGTATTCTCAAGCTGATGTTCAGCGATTGCATCCCGCAGAAGCTGTATAATATCATAGGAGCCCTTGATATGGCAAGAGCTGCCGACACAGACATGAATATTCATAATTCAAACCCCTTTCATTCTATAAAGAATTACTTAAAACTTTGAAATTTTGGTGTTCTATATACAATCTATTTCAGTATAAATCATTGTTAAAAATGTGTCAATGTATAAAGTGCCAGAATTTCACGCCTGAATTTCATAGATTTCATACCCCTATAATACCTATAATATAAGTTCTCAGAAGCTGCATTCTGGCTTCTGAGAAAAGGCGCTGTTTTTGAGCCGTGCATTGCGATTACAGGAGCATGAATTTTGTTCCTGTAATATAAGTTCTCAGAAGCTGCATTTTAGCTTCTGAGAAAAGGCGCTGCTATTGAGCCGTGCATCATGATTACAGGAGCATGAATTTTGCTCCTGTAATATAGTTATGGTCTGTTACTGCAATGGACATTCTCACAGCGATGCGATCTGTATTAATTCATGAATGCTTCTCAATCTATGAATGGTATAGGAGGAATAACCAGAGAATTCGAAAGAAACAAGAGAAGACATAAGGTAAAATAGATTGAATTTGCTCAAGCCGTCGCAGAGGAAAACAAGGAGTGTGGCTGTGGCTGCATTGAAGTTACATGAGTCACAGTCACACTCTATTCTCGCTATATTGCATAATCCTGAAAACAGAGCCACCGCTGATTCCAATGGGGTTCTGATGAAGCAGAGGAGCACTGCCGATGGAGTATAGAGGTTCTACCGCTATACTCCGAGGTATGTGGCATTAAGTTGAAGCACCCTTGCCATAGCCTCCTGACCGGGAGCGCCAATGGTATTGCGTTTATTTACGCAGGCGGTCATACTGATTGCAGAGTAGATATCTTCATCGAATACCGGGCTTATTTGCTGGAATTCCTCCAGACTCATCTGCTCTAATGAGATATCCTTTTCGATGCAGTAGAGAACCAGGCGGCCTACAATACCGTGGGCATCCCGGAAGGGGACTCCCTTGGTAACCAGATAATCTGCAGCATCTGTTGCATTGGTAAATCCGTTCTTTGCACTTTCGGACATAATCTCCGTGTTGAATTTCATGGTAGAGACCATGCCGTGAAAGAGGGCAAGACAGCCCTTAACCGTATCAATTGCGTCAAAGGTGAACTCCTTATCCTCCTGCATATCCTTATTATAGGCCAGGGGGAGCCCTTTCATTACGGTCAGCAGAGACATCAGTGCACCGTATACCCGTCCTGTCTTACCGCGAACCAGCTCGGCAATGTCCGGATTCTTTTTCTGCGGCATGATACTGGAGCCGGTAGAATAGGCATCGTCCAGCTCGATAAAGCGGTATTCATTGGTGTTCCATATGATAATCTCTTCACAAAAGCGGCTCAGATGCATCATAATTGTGGACAGGGCGCTGAGCAGTTCAATAAGATAATCCCGGTCCGATACACTATCCATGCTGTTCAGGGTTGGGCCGTCAAAGCCCAGCAGCATTGCCGTCAGGTCGCGATCCAGAGGATAAGTAGTTCCTGC
This sequence comes from Bacillota bacterium, assembly GCA_023423045.1. Taxonomy (GTDB): domain Bacteria; phylum Bacillota; class Clostridia; order Lachnospirales; family Lachnospiraceae; genus Mobilitalea. Next base: position 39,720 of record JAFAGA010000022.1, read on the forward strand.
GAGGGCACCGGAACCAAGGGGAGAGAGGTTTAGGCGCTTCGTGATATCCTCCAGCCTCTGTCTGTCCCGTTTAAACATTTCAAAATACGCTCCGATGTGGTGGGCCAGTGTTACCGGCTGAGCCTTCTGAAGATGGGTAAAGCCTGGCATAAAGGTATCGGTATTCTCTTGCATGATGTGATGAAGAGATATCATCAGAGTCTTGATTAACTCATCAATTTCTCTGATCTCATCCCGGGTATAGAGCTTCATGTCCAGTGCGACCTGATCATTTCGGCTCCTTCCGGTATGCAGCTTCTTACCGGCCTCGCCGATTCGGCTGATCAGCTGGGACTCCACAAAGCTGTGAATATCTTCCTGTTCCAGGTCAATTTCCAGACTGCCGTTTTGGATATCTGCCTCAATCTGTGAAAGTCCGTCTATAATTTGTTCCTTTTCCGATTCTGACAGGATTCCCTGTTTGGCCAGCATAGTTACATGGGCGATGCTTCCTGCAATATCCTGCCGGAAGAATTTCTGATCGAAGGAAATAGATGCATTAAAATTATGCACAAGTTGATTTGTTTCTTTTGTAAAGCGTCCGCCCCATAGTTTCATCGTTAACCTCCGTTATGAGTGTGATATAGTATTAAAATTTTAATCCTGTTACGGTACTTATAATGGTACTATATTACCTCTTTTTTCTAAAGAAAGCAAGATGAATATTATAATTATGCATAAAATGTTATTATAATACATAATTGGTTTATGGTTAAAGGATGAATAATAGCAGTTGTTCATAACATAGTATAAGTAATGCAGCCTGAATATTGGATGGCAGAAGCAGACCTACAGATTGTATAATTTTTCATACTTCTCTTTCAGATACTTGATATAATAATCTGCGTTAAATTCCTCGCCGCATACATCCATAAGCAGTTGGTTGGTATTTCTGGTAGCACCGTGTCTGTGAATATTATCTCTTAAGAACTCGCGAATCGGAGTCAGATTTCCTTCCTTCAAATATTGATCAAGAGGCATGTTCTCCTTCATACAGGCATAAATCTGGGAAGCTACGGCGGTTCCTATGGCATAGGAAGGGAAATAGCCGAACTCACCGTAGGACCAATGAGTATCCTGTAAAATGCCTTCCGAATCCGTTGCCGGAGTGAGTCCCATATAATCCTGATACTTCTGGTTCCATATCCGGGGGAGTTCCTGAATATCAATCTCCTCTTCAAATATCATTTTTTCGATTTCATAGCGGATAATGATATGAAGGCAGTAGGAAAGCTCATCCGCCTCGGTGCGGATCAGGCTGGGGACGGCCTTGTTAATCCCCTGAATAAAATGATCCAGAGTGATATCGTGCAGATTCTCCGGATAAGTATTCACCAGCTTATCATAGATAGGCTCCCAGAATTCACGGCTCCGCCCAAGGAGATTCTCGTAAAAGCGGGATTGGGATTCATGCATTCCCATGGAGGCACCGCCGCCTACAAGAGTCTGGGTAATAGAATCATCGATATTCATTTCATAAAGTGCATGGCCGCATTCATGGATGGTGGAGAACATGGAGCTCTCCAAATTATTCTCCAGATAGTGACTGGTAATTCTGACATCATGGTTGTGAAGCTGTAATGTGAAGGGATGGGCGCTTTCCGCAAGGACACCCTTGTTAAAATCAAAGCCCACATATCCGCTTAAGAAACGGCAGAATTCCTTTTGCCTGGCTATATCATAGGAAAGGTAATTATAGCTTTTATCAATGGTATCTGCTTTTTTTGCAACGGCCCCCAGGAGAGGGATCAGTTCCTTCTTTACCTTATCAAAGAAAAGGTCCAGATCCTCGATCAAAAAGCATTCGTCAAAGTCTCCAAGAAGCACCTCATAGGGTTTTTTGTCGCCTTTGGCACGATAACCGGCAAACTTCTTCTTATATTCTATAATCTTACTCAGATAAGGGGCAAACTCACTATAATTATTATCCTTTTTTGCTTTGACCCATCTTCGGTTCGCGATGGAGGTATATTCATTAAAAGCGCGGTATTCCTCGGGGGGAATGCTTTCCAGCTGCTCATAGGTTTTCTCCAGTTCCCTGACGATGGCCTTTTGGGTATCCGTCAGCTCCTCCTGTTCCTTCTTCTCCTGAAGTTTTTTCAAGAGCTTTCGTACATCGTCATTAATCAAGCTTTTCATGTATTCATCCGATAAGATACCCACTACCTTCGAGGTGTGCTCGGCAGCCTCAAAAGGGGCCGTGGTCTGGTCATCCCATTCAAAGAGAGAACGGGCTGACTGAAAAGCCATGGCTTTTTCAAGGAAGGGCTGCAATTTCTCAAACGTTTTGCTCATATATTTTCCTCCGTTAAGTTTGGTATAAGCTGTATTACAATAGTATATCAATTTTCGGACGCTATAACAATTAAAAGTATACCAAAATATAGCATCTTAAATAAAAACTTAAAATAAAGTTAAAACAGAAGTAAAAATAAAGTTATATAAAAACAAAAAAGAAAGAAATGAAAATATAAGTAAAAATATAGAAATAATAGGGCGGCAGTGTGATTTTATGCTTGCCAGGATCAGGGAGAAAGGTATAATATAGGAGTATATAGAAACATGTATTATGATCCTGTAATATAACTGTTTCTGTGATTTGAATCACAGAAATTCGTTCAGCGGTTGCTATACTTAGATTAAAGTACGGACAAAGTGCTTAACAGATAGGAATAGTTTCTATATGCATGTACATAATAAAAAAGAATGTTATAAAATATGAAAGCCGGAAAGGATGGATTAACAATGAAGAACTTGGTGATTGAAAAAGTAATAGGAAGAGAAATTCTTGATTCCCGAGGCAACCCTACCGTTGAAGCAGAGGTTATATTAGCCGATGGCAGTGTGGGGAGGGCGGCAGTGCCCTCAGGTGCATCCACAGGAGCCTTTGAGGCGGTGGAACTTCGGGATGGAGATAAGAGCAGATATCTGGGTACCGGCGTGAAGAAGGCGGTTGAAAATGTGAATTCGTCCATCGCGAATGACATCAGAGGGATGAATGCGTTGGATCAGGGTGAGATTGATGCAAGAATGATTGCTCTGGATGGGACATCCAACAAAGGCAAGCTGGGTGCCAATGCGATCCTGGGTGTATCCCTGGCCGTAGCCAAGGCAGCGGCAGCCTCCTTGCATCTTCCCTTGTACCGCTATCTTGGCGGAGTGAATGCCAAGACGCTTCCTGTACCGATGATGAATATCATTAACGGCGGAAAGCATGCGGACTCCAGCTTAAATATTCAGGAATTTATGATTATGCCCGTAGGAGCGGAGAGTTTCTCCCAGGCATTGGAGCATAGCACAACCGTATTCCATACGCTGAAGAAGCTTCTGAAAAATGATGGTTTTGTTACTGCGGTCGGCGATGAAGGCGGTTTTGCCCCGAAGTTCGGAAGTGATACCCAGGCGCTGGATTATATCGTAAAGGCCATCGAGGCAGCAGGCTATCGCCCGGGTGAGGATTTCTATATAGCAATTGACGCGGCGGCAACAGAGATGTATGACGAAGCGGAGAAAGCCGGAAGAAAGGGAGATTATCTCTTCTGGAAGGCAGGCGAATATAAGACGGTGGAAGAGATGGTTGATTTCTGGGATCAGGTGTGCAGCAAGTACCCTGTCATCTCTTTGGAGGATGGTTTGGCGGAAGAGGATTGGAAGGGCTGGAAGCTTCTTACCGAACGTCTCGGAAGAAAGATTCAGTTGGTGGGCGATGACCTGTTTGTAACCAATACCAGCCGTATCCGTGAGGGTATCACCCAGGGAATCTCCAACTCTGTATTAATTAAATTTAACCAAATCGGCTCGCTTACAGAGACTTTGGATGCCATTGAAATGGCTAAGAACAACCGTTGGACAGCAGTGGTATCCCACCGTTCCGGTGAGACGGAGGATGTAACCCTGGCAGACATCGCAGTTGCTACCAATGCAGGGCAGATTAAGACAGGTGCTCCTTCCAGAACAGACCGTGTTGCAAAATATAATCAGCTTCTTCGGATTGAGCAGGAGCTGGGCGGTTCAGCAAGATACCTCGGTAAGGATGCCTTCCGTGTATTCTAAAGAGAGGTCATAAACAAACAACAAAAAGGGAAGCCGGAAGGCTTCCCTTTATAGTGCAATCAACAAAACGGTCAATAGCAGTTTTCCTGTAGTGGATACGCTCCGTCTTACTTCTGCGTACAGATGGAGATTTCATAAGGTTTCCCGTGGCCGGGGTAAATGGTCTTTACATTATATTTTCTGATCATATCCCAGCTGTCATCAATAACAAGATCATCATAGGCCTCGGATAGCTCCGGATTGGGAAGATCACCGACAAAGGCGCAGCAATCATCCAAAATCAGGCTGATACTGTCATCGCTGTGACCGGGAGTAGAGATGAGCTCTCCGTTAAGCCCGATGGTTTTAAGGAATTCTCTGCTCCTCGTCTCATTCATAACCAGATTGTTCCCGGCGGTTATGTCTTTAAAGTTGGCCTTCGGATTCTTCTTAAAAAGCAGATTTAGCTTATTGATATAAGGGACCTGATATTCATGCAGGAGCAGGGTGGTTCCCAGATCTTTAAGATTCTGGGCAAGACCTGCATGATCGGGATGAAAATGGGTTACCGCCAGGTAATTGATCTCATTAACACAGATATGGTTCTGGTTCAGGAGCTGCAACAGCTGGGCAAAGGTATCCGGCCACCCCGTATCAATCATCAGCCACCCATCTCCTGCCGGGAGCAGATAGCTGTTGGTCGATTTATGGACTAAAGGAATGATATTCAATGCTTTTACCTCTGTGCTTTCATTCATGCTTAATTTCATATGGTTCAACCATCTGAATACGGCAGGATTTGACTATATTGCCGCTGACGAGCCGGATGGCCCGCTCCACGAATAATTCCGGATCCTGCCTGTAAGGCATGCTATCGTAAATAAGCCAGTTCTCCCATATGGAATCATCATAGGGCTTTGTCTGAGGAGTATGCATCTCTTTTTTAATATCCACGTCAACACCTCTCATCTTTATCCTGTAAGTCGATTTAACACAACTCAGGAAATAGATTCATTATATAATTTTTCAAGTGTGAGCATGTTTTTCTCACACTTCCCCTTAACTATATAACGAATTTTGATGGATTTCAAGTGGGCGTATGGACTGGGTGCATATTTATTTCTTCGAGATGCTTCCACGGACATTGACTTTCTTCTGAAGCTCCACCACCACAATCGGAACAAAGGCCAGAAGCAGGGTGATGGCCCATTGTCTTAAAGTCAGAGGCACCACCTGGAAGATGCCAGCCAGGGCGGGGACCGTTATGACAATGATCTGTAAAAAGCCACAGAGGAAGAAGGAAAGGGTAAGCTGGCGGTTGGTAAATAATCCGATATCAGCCAGAGAATGCTCGCTGCGCATATTAAAGGAATGGAACAGCTGTGACAGGCTCAAAACTGCAAAAGCCATGGTTCGCCCCACCCATGGAACATAGGTTGCGGCATCGGTTGCATTCGCACCCGGCGATAAGGGGCGGAACAGTCCCGGGGTATCATAATAGTGATATCCGATGATGAAAGCCAGCAGCGCGAGAGAGCCGATCATGATACCTTCCAACAAAATCCTCAGAGCCAGACCATCGGCAAACATTCCCTTGCTGGGGGAGACAGGCTTCTTATACATGATATCTTTTTCAGCAGGCTCGACTCCCAGGGAAATCGCCGGCAGAGAATCGGTGATCAGGTTAACCCACAGCAGTTGGACGGCTACCAGGGGAGTGGGCAGTCCAAGCAGGATTGCAACAAAGATGGTGAGAATTTCTCCAATATTGCTGGATAGGAGAAAATGCACTGCCTTCCTGATGTTGTCATAGATACCGCGCCCTTCTTTAACAGCGGCTACAATCGTTGCAAAATTATCATCCAGGAGAATCATATCGGCTGCATTCTTTGCCACATCCGTACCGGTGATGCCCATTGCACATCCGATATCTGCCGCATTTAACGCAGGGGCATCATTTACGCCGTCTCCGGTCATGGCGACCACCTCACCACGGGATTGAAAGGCTTTAACAATGCGGACCTTGTGCTCGGGTGAGACTCTGGCAAATACACTGAAGCGGTAAATATTATCCTCTAATTCCTCATTACTCATAACCGACAGTCGTTCTCCGGTGATCGCTTCCTCCCGGTCGGTGAGGATTCCTAAGTCTCTGGCAATTGCCTGGGCGGTCAGAACATGATCTCCTGTAATCATTACAGGCTTGATGCCGGCCTGGCGGCACATGGCGACGGCTCCCCGAACCTCTTCCCTGGGAGGATCGATCATTCCGATCAGGCCGATGAAGGTCAGGTCCTTCTCCAGGTCCCCCTTCTCCATCTTCTTAAAATTATCGGGGAGATTCTTATATGCGACGGCAATAACCCGGAGAGCCTTGGCAGTCATGGATTCATTCAAAGAGTTCAGCCTCTTTCTTTCTCTGGAGGTAAGGGGGTACTGCTTGCCGTCCCGGTAATAGCTGCTGCACCGTCCCAGCATGAAGTCAAAGGCTCCTTTTGTGATGCTTCGATAGCCCTGTTCCGGGGAGCTGTGGACCGTAGTCATAAGCTTTCTGGCAGAATCAAAGGGGATCTCAAATACTCTGGGGTGAGTGCGATCCAGTTCATTTTTATCGGAGCCGGCATGATAGGCAGCCAGAACCAGAGCTTTTTCTGTCGGCTCTCCGTTCAGGGAGAGAAAATCTTTTTGAACATCTAAAATGGCGTCATTGCATAGTGCGGCATGGGATAAGAGGAAAGAGGAAAAGCTGCTTTTCTCCTTTTCCGCTCCTTCCAGGGAGCAGATCTGGGTGACGGTCATCACATTCTGGGTCAGGGTACCGGTCTTGTCGGAGCAAATTACGGTGGCGCTGCCCAAGGTTTCGACAGCCGGAAGCTTGCGGATTACCGCATTCTTCTTTGCCATTCTCTGTACGCCCAGAGAAAGCATGATGGTAACAATGGCAGGCAGTCCCTCGGGAATGGCTGCTACTGCAAGGCTGACGGAAGTCATGAACATATCAAAGATCGGAAGATGCTTGAACAGCCCCATGACGAAGATCAGGCCGCATATGATCAGAGCTGCGATGCCCAAGACCTTTCCGGTATTTGCCAGGCGCTTCTGCAGAGGGGTCATGGGGGTCTCTTCCTCCATGATTAATCTGGCAATGTGCCCGACCTGGGTATTCATTCCGGTCTCTGTCACGACGGCAAGACCTCTGCCGTAAGTGATGGTGCTGGTGGCGAGAACCATATTAACCCGGTCTCCCAGATTGGTGTCCGGGCGCAGGATGGCTTCGGCAAGTTTATCCACCGGATGGGATTCTCCGGTCAGGGATGCTTCCTCTGCCTTTAGATTGACTGCGGTCAGCAATCTGGCATCTGCCGGAACGAAGGCCCCGGTTTCCAGCAGTATGATGTCGCCGGGCACCAGATCGGCAGAATCGATGATGCTGATTTTGCCTTCTCTGAGAACATGAGCGGAGGGGGCAGACATCTTCTTTAGGGCCTCCAGAGCCTTTTCCGCTCTTGCCTCCTGCAACAGCCCCAGGGTAGCATTCACTATGATAATACATAATATAATAACCGGATCCACATAGTCCGGATCTCCTTCCATATATGACACAAGGAAGGACAGGATTGCTGCCAGAATCAAAATAATAATCATGAAATCAGCGAACTGTCCCAGAAACTTAAAGAGGATGTTTTTCTTCTTTTTTACCTCAAGAATATTGCGGCCAATGGATTGCTGGCGCTGATTGACCTCCTTGGCTGACAAGCCCTGATTATGGATCACCCCGAGCTGTTCGAGGACTTCGCTGATAGGTAAACTATGCCATTGCATTATACTGCTCACTCCCGGTGTTCTAAATCTTCTCTTAATTATATGACAACAGCTTGGGAATATGATTGGTAATAGAAACAAGCCGGGCTGCTTTTGTCCTTCCCGCTCTCATGACGAAGTGACCCTGGATTTTTTCTTCCTCCTCCGGTAGATTGCATTGAACAGCAGGGCAGCAAGGCACAGCAAAGCGATCGGAAGAAGGTTATATTTGTACCGCTCATAATAGCCTGCCACCTTCTGATAATTTTCCTGAAGGGCATATCCCAGGCCGATCAAAAGCGTGTTCCATACGGTGATTCCCAGAAGGGAATAGGTAAAATAAGTGACGGGATGAAGCTTGGCCGCCCCTGCAATCAACGCAATATAAGTCCGGATCAGGGGGATCACCCTGCCGATACAGACTGCTGCGCCGCCGTGTTTTTGGAATTTTTCATTGGCATGGTCCAGGCCCTTTTGTGCCTTTGGAAACCGGCGTATGATGGCATGGAGAATTACCTGTCCCCCAAACCAGCCGATTCCGTAGCAGATACCGGTACCGATTAATCCGGCCAGGATGCTTAACGGAAGTATCACCAGGAAGCTGGTGTGGTTCATGGAGGCAACGGCTCCGGAAAAGGGAAGTACGATTTCACTGGAAACCGGGAAACAGGCATATTCCAGAAGAATAATGAGGAACATGGCCAGGGTGCCGTATTCAGAAATAAGATTCTGTATAAAATTCATTTGCTTCTCCTTCTCTTGTTATTAATGTATGTATATGTTTCAGCTGCCCAAAGTCTTCCATATAAATTAAAAGAGGAGCAACAGTTCAACCCGGACCGGCCTCTGGGATAGGAACATTCCTTTTGCGCTGACCGGCTGAGTGCATCTTGTGAAGCGGAGCGTCCTGAACGCACGAAGGAAAGGCAAGTGAAAATGGAATGTTCCTATCCCAGAGGCCGGTCCGGGTTGAACTATTGATTCCTAATCAATTTCTAATCTAAAGTTGGCAAAACAATCTATGATTTGCGGGATTATTGTGTTAAGATTGTATTAATTATTGAATGGTAATCCATGGGATATCTGCCAAAGAAATCTATCCAAGGATTTGTACCTGTTTATACATTATAAATTTGGGTAAATTAATATAATATAGAAATCAAAGGTAAGTAAAGCTTAATATTACTGAATTATAGGGGGAAAGAAGAATGAAAGTGTTAACAAAATTCACAAAAAAGGATCTCTGGGCTGTTCCCAATATTCTTTGTTATATCCGCTTTTTGCTGATCCCAATATTTGTGGTTACCTATATCAGGGCGGACAATCCGAAACAGTATATTACCTCGGCTGCGGTAGTGTTTCTGTCCGGCTTGACGGATTTTCTGGACGGGTTTATCGCCCGCAGATTTGATATGGTGACCGATCTGGGCAAGATCATCGATCCTCTGGCGGATAAGCTTACCCAGGCTGCCTTAATCTTTGTACTGGTTGTCAAAATACGATGGATGTTTCTGCTTTTAATTCTCTTTGTGGTTATGCAGCTGTTTTTACTGGCTGCAGGCCTGGTGATGCTTAAAAAAGGAAAAAAGCTGAACGGTGCCAAATGGTTTGGAAAGGTGTCCACCACCGTGTTTTATGCAACGATGCTGGTGCTGGTTGCCGTCCCTGGATTAAAGGAGGAAACCGCCAATGTTCTGATGCTGGTATGCGGAGCATTCCTGCTTCTGTCCTTCCTGATGTATATTAATGAATATATTATGATGTATCGTAATCTAACCGCTTAATCGAATTACAAAGGAGTAGATCATGGAATTAAATAAAAGCAATATAAAAAAGATACTCGGGATCATCACCTTCACCGTTTTACTCTATGTCGGTATTCAGAGGCTGGATGTGGTATGGTCTTTTCTGGCGGCAGCATTTAATCTGGCTTTTCCGTTTTTGCTGGGTGCTGCTATAGCCTTCGTTCTGAATGTCCTGATGCGTGCACTGGAACAGCGGTTGTTTGACAGAACATCAAAGAAGAAGCTTGCCTGGAAGCTGAAGAGGCCTATCAGTCTGCTTCTTACCTTGCTGATTGTGTTTGGCGTTATTTTTCTGGTGGTGTTTCTGGTTGTACCGGAGATTATTAAAACAGCGGATAATGTACGGCTTAGTATGCCCGGATTTTTTACTCAAATAGAGATAAATTATATGGCTCTGATTGATCAGTATCCTTTTTTGGAGGATTACCTGAGGATTGATACCTTGGACTGGAAGGAGATTGTTAATAATTTCTATGGCTTTATTATGAACAGCGGTGCCGATATGCTGCATTCAACTTTTAGTGTGGCTACAAGTATCTTTGGCGGTATTATTGATTTTCTGCTGGGCTTTATCTTTTCAATCTATATTCTGCTTCAGAAGGAGAGGCTGGGGAAGCAGTCCAGGAAGCTGCTGTACGCATATCTTCCGGAAAAGGCGGTGGACAGAATTTTATCCTTATGTTCCATGTCCTCCACTATCTTCTCCAAGTTTCTGTCCGGACAGTGTCTGGAAGCAGTCATTCTGGGATTGCTGTTCTTTGTACCAATGCTGATATTGCGTTTTCCTTACGCATTGCTGATTAGCATATTGATCAGTTTCACCGCCTTGATTCCAATTTTCGGAGCTTTTATCGGATGCTTTATCGGCGCATTTTTGATTCTGATTGTGGATCCGGTGAAGGCACTCTGGTTCATTCTTATGTTCGTTATCATCCAGCAGATCGAAGGGAATCTAATCTATCCCCGTGTAGTGGGAGGTTCTATCGGACTTCCTTCCCTGTGGGTGTTAGTGGCGGTTACCATTGGCGGAAGCACCTTAGGCATCGCAGGAATGCTGATATTCATACCGATGTTCTCGGTATTATATACCCTGGTGAAAGATGCGGTAAATACAAAACTAAAAAAGCGCAGGATTTCTCCGAGCAAATTGCAGTAAACTGTTTCTGTTGTTTTTAAAAAGTGGAGGGATGTTATGACGACTTTGGTAAAGCAAGAGCTTGAACGGGGAGCAGGAATATTGATGCCCGTCAGCGCATTGCCTTCCCGGTACGGCATCGGTACCTTGGGAGAAGAGAGCTTTCGTTTTGTGGACTTTTTAAAAAGAACCGGCTGCCGGTACTGGCAGGTACTGCCGGTGGGGCCGACCAGCTTTGGTGACAGCCCGTACCAGTCTTTCTCGGCATTTGCCGGGAACCCTTATTTTATTGATTTGGATATACTGGTTAAGGAGGGCTTGCTTCAAGAGGAAGAATTAAAGGAGCCAAAATGGTATAAGAGAACGGACCGGATTGATTATGCGGCAATCTATAAGTACAGGTTTGATATTTTAAAGAAAGCTTTTTCCCGGAGCAGCTTAAAGAGCACGAAGGAATTCAGAAGCTTTCAAAAGGAAAATAGATTCTGGCTCAGAGACTACAGCCTTTATATGGCGGTGAAGGGGCATTTCGGGCAGAAGGAATGGTCTTTGTGGGATGAGGATATCCGCTTCCGCAGAGAGAAGGCCGTGACCAGGTACATAAAGCAGTTGGCGCAGGAAATTGATTTCTGGGAATTTTGCCAATTTAAGTTCCGGGAACAGTGGGATAGGGTAAAGAGCTATGCAAATGAGGCCGGAATACGGATCATCGGTGATATTCCCCTGTACGTATCGGAGGACAGCTCCGATGTCTGGGTGCATGGGGAGCTGTTTGAGCTGGATGAGAAGAGGAGGCCGGTGAATGTGGCCGGAGTTCCGCCGGATCTTTTCTCCGCAGACGGACAACGTTGGGGGAACCCGCTGTATCGCTGGGATGTGATGGAGAAGCAGGACTTTCTCTGGTGGAGGGAACGGATGAAGATATCCTCCCACCTGTATGACGTTATCCGTATCGATCATTTTATCGGAGTTGTGAATTATTATTCCATTCCCGCCTCCAATACCACGGCGGCCGGAGGGTGCTGGCTTCCTGGGCCCGGGAGGAAGCTGACGGATGTGATTAAGGAATCCATTGGGAAGGCAAAGATCATTGCGGAAGATCTCGGGGTGATCACACCTAAAGTGCGTGCTCTGATTCAGGAGACCGGCTTTCCAGGTATGAAGGTATTGATGTTCGGGTTGGAGGGACCGCCGGACCATGAGTACTTACCTCATAATTATAAGGATACCAATCTGGTTGCCTATATCGGAACCCATGATAATGAAACCCTGGTTGGCTTTTTGAAGCATTTTAAGGAAGAAGAGCTGGAATTTGTGTTACGTTATTTTAATGCCGGTACGAGGGAGGAGCTGCCCTTTGCCATCCTCCGGGCTCTCTATTCCTGTATTGCGGACGTGGTTATTGTGCAGATGCAGGATCTGCTTCTGCTGGACAATAAGGCTAGAATGAATTTCCCGTCAACCATGGGAAAGAACTGGCAATGGCGCATCAAACGAAGTCAGTACAAGGAACTAAGGGAAGAGATGCTATCGGAATATGCACTGCTCTTTAACAGAGCTCCAGGGGTACCGGAGAACAAAGAGGAGGCGGCGGTATAGCCCGAAAGGGGGAAGAAGAATGGTTAGTAATAGCAATTTTAAAGCAGATACAGCAGCAATACTTGATTTGAACTATGGAAAGACAATGAAGGATGCAACCACAGTGCAGCTTTATGATGCGGTATCCAGGGCGGCGATGAGGAGCCTGGGGAAGGACTGGGGGCTGGAGTCCTCGGATAAGAAGGTATGCTATCTGTCCGCTGAGTTTTTGATCGGGCGGCTGGTGTACAGCAATTTGTATAATATGGGCCTGTTTGACCAGTTTGCACAGTTGATGGAGGAAAACAATATTGATATCCGGGTCTTTGAAGATACCCCGGATGCGGCTCTGGGTAACGGCGGTTTGGGCCGTCTGGCAGCCTGCTTTCTGGATTCCGGTGCGACGCTGGGGATCACTCTTCACGGGTACGGGATACGGTATCAATATGGTTTGTTCGAGCAGTATTTTGAGGATGGTTTCCAGAAAGAACTTCCGGATGATTGGCAGCGCTTTGGCGATCCCTGGTCGGTACGGAAGGAGGCGGAGAGGGTCCGCATTGATTACAAGAACCAGTCGGTCTATGCGGTGCCCTATGATACCCCTGTAATCGGATTTGGCGGCCGGAAGGTGAACACCCTGCGCTTATGGCAGGCCGAGCCCCTGGAGAGCTTTAACTTTGAGCTGTTCAATGAGCAGAAATACGATGAGGCAAATAAGGCAAGAAATGAAGCGGAAGCCATCAGCAGCCTGCTCTATCCCAACGACAGTACGGAGGAAGGGAAGAAATTAAGGCTGAAGCAGGAATATTTCTTCTCCTCGGCAACGCTTCAGGATGTGATTGCCAGATATAAGAGGAAGCATGGGGAGGACTTTGGCCATTTTAGCAGAGAATATGCCTTCCAGCTTAATGATACCCATCCGGTGGTTGCCATGCCGGAGTTTATTCGCCTGATGGTGGAGAACGAGGGAATGACCTTCCCCATGGCACTTGGGATTGCAAAAGAGATCTTTGCCTATACCAATCATACGGTGATGAGTGAGGCGCTTGAGAAATGGAATACCGGATTATTCAAATCAGTGATTCCGGGTGTCTATAAATATGTAGTGATGCTTCAGAGGGCATTAATCAGAGAATTAAAAGTCCTTGGCAAGGGAACGCCCGAAGAGAGGAAGCCCTACCTTATCCTCGATCAGGGCACCGTTCATATGGCAAGGCTTGCAATTTATGCGAGCCACTCCATCAATGGCGTGGCAAAGCTTCATACGGAAATTCTGAAACAGGATGTGTTAAAGGAATGGTATGAGCTGTATCCCCAGCGCTTTAACAACAAGACCAACGGTATCACACAGCGCCGGTGGCTGGCCCTGGCCAATATGGAGCTTTCCGGCTTTATTACTGATAAAATCGGAAATTCCTGGATTACGGATCTGGATCGCTTAAAGGAGCTGGAGAAATTTGCCGATGACAGGGCGATTATGAAACAGTATGATGATATTAAGAGAATTAAGAAGAGACAGCTGGCAGATTATATCTATAGGAGGGAGACCCTCCGGGTGAATCCGGAGTTCCTGTTCGATATTCAGGTGAAGCGGCTCCATGAATATAAGCGTCAGTTGCTGAATGCATTTTCCATACTGGATATTTATTACGGCCTGAAGGAGGGCAGAATTAAGGAATTTAACCCAACACTCTTCCTGTTCGGTGCAAAAGCTGCACCCGGCTATTTCAGAGCTAAGGCTATTATTAAATATATTAATGAAATTGCGGCAATGATTAACCGGGATGAAGAGATGAGGGATAAGCTTCAGGTGGTATTTGTCTCCAATTACAATGTATCCTATGCGGAGAAGCTGACCCCGGCTGCGGATATCTCGGAGCAGATTTCTACAGCGGGAACTGAGGCCTCGGGAACGGGCAACATGAAATTCATGCTTAACGGTGCAGTGACCCTTGGTACCTATGACGGTGCTAATGTCGAGATCGTAGAGCAGGCGGGGGAGGAGAACAACTATATCTTCGGTGCAAGAGTGGAGGATATTGAGAAAATCCGTGACACTTACCAGCCTCGGGAACTGTATGAGCAAAATCCGAGGATTAAGAAAGTGGTGGATACCTTGATCGACGGAACCTTTGACGACGGCGGAACCGGAATGTTCGAGGAGCTTCATCAGGCCATCCTGCAGGGAGCCCATTGGCATAAGCCGGATCATTATTACCTCCTGCTGGACTTTATTCCTTATTGCGAAGCAAAACTGAAAGCGAACAGGGATTACTCCGATACCTATGAGTTCAGAAGAAAATGTTTTATCAATACGGTGAATGCCGGCAAATTCTCCAGTGACAGAACCATTCGTGACTATGCGGATGAGATTTGGAACTGATCCGTGCGGATATAATAGCAGAGCATAATAACAAGCGGCACATTTTGTTGTGCCGCTTGTGGTCTAAAATATTGTATCTTTCTTAAGTCTTTCTGGTGGCCATCATTTTCTTGATCATTTCAAACTGAGATTTTTCCTTCGGTGTCATGTTTTTGGTAAGAATTTCAATCATAACATCACTCTCATCCTTTGAAAAAGCCAGGTTTTGCTGCTGAAGCCGTTTATTGGTGTTCATTAATAAAGGGAGTAATTTATCCATCGATTTTCCATCGGCTTCCTTCATCAAGTCCAGAAGAATTGCCAGCTTCCGGGGGTCAATATTATTTAATTTGGGGTGGTTGGTCCAGGATGTATCAGCCATTGTCATGCTCCTCGCTATCATCAGATTTACTATTACCATCATATGACATTGTGCCTAAAAGCATTCTTAAGTTTTCGAAGGTGCTTGCCTGCTCCGGAGGAACCATTGTCTTCAGCATTTCAAACATAGCATTATTCGGTGCAAAGGAATTGCCTTTGTCCGGAGTTTTCTGGCTCTCTTCCGAAAAGAACTCCCCGGAAGAGAAAGAAGGCTCTGAATCCGAGGTATCCGGATCTTCCTCCCGGAAGATGGATTCGAAGTTTGAGCCTGTAAAGTTGCCTGTGACCGTATCGGTATCATCGCTCGGGCTATCATCCGTAAAGGAAAAACCTTCAAATCCCTGCATGGCATTCATGGTACTCATCAGATTATTGTACATCTCAAACATTCGCCTCATGTTAAATATATTCAGAATGCGGTCAACAAAATCTCTTTCCCTGTTGCTGCATAAAGGGCGGATCCCGTTTAATAAACCCTCGACATCGATACTGGATTGTTCATAGCCACAGGCAACCATACTATTGCGGCCGGTTACAGCGCCGAGATGTCCCATTAGATCAAACACCTTGCTGAAGAATTCCATACGTGTTCTGGTTGCGGAGTCAAAATAGGGCAAGGATGCTTTCATGATCTCAGCTGTGTGTAAATAGTCTCGGTTTGCCATAGCTTCTCCCATTATACATACTCAATACATTATATTCATCTGAGCGCGAAAGATACACTAAACAGCCGAAGTCTTCTGATACTGATGACTTTCGATGGTGATGAGGTATGCACTAAGCCGGATATACCAGATGTTCTTCCGTAATCTTATAGAGAATTTCGTCAAGGAAGCGGCCTGCATAGTATTTGGCCTTCTCCAGGTCCATGTCGGAGTAATTCCCGCAGTTTTCAGGAGTGGCGCCGGGAATGTCTCCGGTAAAATCCCGGATGAATTCATAGGTTTCGACTATGAGGGGAAGAATTTCTTTAGAGTCATAATCTCCTCCCAGTAATAAATAAAAGCCGGTACGACAGCCCATGGGTCCAAAATAGATTACTTTGTCGGTGAATTCCGGCTGATTGCGCAAATAGGTTGCAGCCAGGTGTTCGATGGTATGCATTTCCCCTGTCTGCATTACGGGCTCATAATTAGGGCGGGTCATTCGGATATCAAAGGTTGTGATGGTCTCATTCCCGATCCGGTCCTTCCTTGAGACATAAAAACCGGGAAGTAATTTCATATGATCAATGGTAAAGCTTGCGATTTGTTTCATTCTGTTACCTGCCTTTCAGTTATATTCTTTGTTATTATAGTAGCCTGTATGACTATGGGGGAATGGATAATGGATTATCTTATGTTAAGAATTATAGCATAGGTATGAGGTTTTGTGGATTTTATTTTGATTTTTAGAATAGCAATTCACAAAAAATGATAAGGGTAAATTATGTGTGAGAGTTAAAGCTTAAATTGCTAAAGCATATTCCAATATCTTCCGATAAATAATTAAGATAAATTTAATTTGTTTTTATAGATGGAAAAAAGAGATTTTTATTGATAAAGTTCTCTACGTAGAGAGCCGTAAGCATGAACTTAGCTTCAGGATAATTTAACCAAAAATTTTGACGGGTATAGGAGGTTATGGTGAAAAAAGTTCGTCAGCACTTAAACGATCAGTTTGATACAGTTCAAAACTTTACAAATGATGGGAACAGAAATTACTCGGCTTCTGAAAATGTGATATTAGAGGTTGATGAAAGCAACGGGTTCTGGACTTACACCAACAAAGCAGTTCAGGAAAATATTTATTCACCCATTCCATCAAGGATAAGTAAAGATGAGTGCAAGTCCCTGGCTAGTGATATTGCGAAAGTTCATGAGGTTGACCTGGACATGTTCACTGATATTAAAGTTGTGCCTGTTGAATATTCCATGGCGCCCTCTGAAGACGGTACGGCATCTGATCCGATTGCTGTAGCATATGATGTATATTTCTATCCTATTATCAATGGTAAGAGCGTTTATGGAGTATCAAGATTTGTTGTTTCCCTGGATGGTGATGGGAATGTAGCAGGGATTAAAAAGCAGTATAAAGATATCATTCCCTATCAAGAGGAGACAATTATCAGCCTGGATGAAGCAGTTAATAAGCTTAAAGCCGGAGAAGCTTCAGTTAATGTGATGTCAGCATACGAACAGGCGGAAATAAACGAATATAATATCGTATATTATGCCGATGTAAGCTCTATTGACGAGCAGCCTTACATGCAGCCGATATACTGTCTGGAAGGAATAGTCTCGGGAGGTGAAGCAGATCATCTTCAATCAAAGGGCGGCGATGGCGAAGGGGACAATGGCTTTACGGCATTAGTGCCTGCACTTCAAATTCCATAATCTATGAGCATTCACAATAAAAATTCCGCAGGCAGAAATACAAGTAGTCATAAAGACAACTTGTGAACCGAGGGTCAAGGTAAACTGAATACGGAAAAAAGAATGATATAAAAAGACGATATAAAAGACGAACAGACAGCAGGTAAAACTGCCTGTTCGTCTTAACTATTATGCCACATTTTAAAATTCTTCTGTATTATTCAAAGATGTCTCATAGTCTATTGCCGCACTTTCCGCGAAAACGTGCGGCTGGAACAACGGGAGTGCCGCATTTGAGGCAGAATCTTATCTGCGGGGCAGCTTGGTATGTGAGCGGCAAATCCTCATTCGGTGCATTATCGGACAGAAACAGCCAGTCGATGTCCTCGCCGTCCTCACATAAGCCGATGGCTCCGGCGGGCGAAACCACGTAAAAGCTGTCCTCATCGATGGGGTTTTCACTGTCGCTTGTCTCGGCAAGCACCAGCAAGCCTTTTGCGTCGTATCTATCGTTGGAAGTGGCAAAGTTCCAGCTCTTGCATATTGTGGCGGCAAACTCCGCCGCTTCCAGCATGGTATCGAATCTCTCCATTATAAAAAGCCTCCTTATTTGAATAACAGGTTATTACACCTCTTGCAGCGGTCATTTTGTATGGGATTTATCATGGAACATACATTACAGTAGATGATGCGGTCTTTGGATTTATCGTATTTCTCGTATGTACCGAATCTTGGATGAAACCGCACCCTGTCGCCAACGGAGAGATAATCGTACATATGCCGCCCACTGTCCTTTTCCACGATGGTCTTTTTCTTGCCCGCATCGGTGTTGATAATTGTGGTATATTCCGTATAGGTTCTGTAATTATCATCCTCGCCGCCCCTATGCTCGCTTTTTTCCTTGCTGTACTTATTGACGACCACGCCCTCCCACAGGGGCTGCTTGGTCCTTCGCAGCGCCAGCAAATTAATTATCAGCATGACAAGAGCGATGCCCACACCGATAACAAGGGATTCAACAAAGGGGAAATCGTCCATCAGCAGACCGGCGACAGGAAAGCCGATGAGCGGCACGAAAACCAATATCCACATACAGCCAATGGAGAATTTTTTATTTTTCTGCGCTGCGGTCATTATCTCCAGCGAATTACACCTGTCGGAAAAGCCGATTAGCCCCGCGCCGCTTTGTGGGGGTGCAGAAGCTGCCGCTTGGCTTACCTCCATCGGCTCCGGCGTTCTCAAATTCACCGCCGCTCCACAGCCGATGCAGAATTCAACTTCCTCCGGCAGCTCTGCACCGCAAGCTTTACACACATCGGGGGCGTTTTCTTGTATTTTTGTGCCGCAGCTCGAACAGAAAGTCATACCCTCCGTAATCTTGTTTCCACAACCCCGACAAAACATATCCGTATCACTCCTTACTTCAATTATATGAGGCGCGGCGGGCTTTCTCGCCGCTAATTTCATCTTTTTCCCGCCTCTGGCTGTGCGTATAACAAGCAGCAGCAAAAGCAGATAACCGATAGGGGCGAGAATGTGGTAAATAATTGCCACTTCGCCCATCTCGCTAAATTCGCACAGCATGGCGGGCTTATTCACATGAGGGAAAAAGCCAAGGTAGCGGATGCGTTCGGAGCGCGTTTCGCCCTCGTCCAAGTTCGGCCACGCCTCATCGCTGCCATATATCACATAGCCCCGATATTCCTTGCCGTTTACCAGAAACCAATAGCCCTTGGAAACGGTGCGGGAGCGGTTTTCTCCCGCACTCCTATCATCCAATCGGCTGTCATAGCTGTCCACCGTACCCATGACACTGTCGCCCCAAAGCCCAAGCGCCAGTGTAGAAAAGCTGTTGTATGCGGCAAAGAGCAAAACGGCGCAAATCAAGATGAGGATAGGCAGGGGGATGCTTTTGCTCGTTTTCTTCTTTGCCATGAACCCACCCCCGTCGTTTATTTCTTAACCCACTCGTATTCATAAGCGGTTGTAACCGAGTTGTTTCCGCCGCTAATGCCGATAAGAATATAGACCTTATCTCCGTTGGCAGAGCCGCTCGGCATTTCGCCGCCGACCGTGGCGCTTTCACCCCAATAGCCTGTATTTGTATCGTTCTTACCTGTCATTATATAGCTTCTGGTGATCTTTTCGGTTATGTCATATAAATCCGTATTTGTTCCGTAACTGACAAACGGGTCGTCATGGTTAACGGGTGTTATGCTTACGCCCATCGTAGCGCCAAGATGAAAGCAAATATTAGACGAGGTGGTCGCAGTGATTTTTAAGTCAATTTCTATCCGTTCGCCTCCCAGATAACGGTCCTTCGGCGCATTTGATGTTCCAGTGTTGTTGACAAATTCACCTTTGCAGCTGTCATGCGTTATACCGGTATAGGAAACACCGTCATATGTGACCTCACAGCGATATGTATAACTACCTCTGCCACCACTCCATGTGCGGGAATAATACTCGTCTGATGCGCTGGTTTCATATTTGTTTTCAAACGATCGCACTAACTTCCAATAACCGATTGTTTCCTTCGGACTTGCAAGATACCCCTTTTCGCGCATCCAGTCGTAAAACTTACCCCTGTCCTTACCGCATTCCAGCCATTTATAAATAGCTTCCGCTAAGTTACCTTCAATCACATCGTCATTCGAGCCAAACACCGAGCGGTCGCCGCCAACAAGATTAAGGATGTTCTCGCGTATCTTCATCAGTGAATCTATCCTGCTCGCAAATTCCATATCTACAGGAAAACCGAGCAGATTATTCCATGACAGCAGACCGTAGGCATCAAAGGTTGCGAGCATTTCTTTTATGCGGGCTTTTTCCGCCGCAATTGCGTTGCCGTTTGTATACCGGGACATGAAGCTGCGCTTAATGTCATTTACAATCTGACCGTCGAGCATATCCCGAAGCGTTTTATCCGCTTCGATTTCCTTCAGCGTTTTGCCGCTTGCCTTGGCGTATGCCGTGCGGTATTCGCGCCGCATAAAATCAAGACCGCTGCCCATGTTGTAGAAAATGATGTCCCAACTGTCGGCGGAAACATTGCCGTCAGTGGCGACATTCTGCTTGAGATATACATTATACGCGCTCTCAACAGAATAATCCTGCCACATCTGTACTCCCGCTTTCGTTGCCTCAACAACAGCCTTACCGAGCTTTGCTGCGGGGATAACATCCAACGCCGCATAAACAAACTCTTTGGATGCCTCTTTGTAGTCGCCGCCCTCATATAATTTCAAAGCAGCCGCAACAGCTCCTGACGTTGCGCCTCCGGCGTATGTTTTCAACCTATCGACGACTGCCTTGTCAGTCATGGATTTCAAAATAGACTCTGCGACAAGCTCCGCGCCCTGTCCGGCAATATCGCCGATGTCTCCGTTTTTCGCATTGATAATAAATGCGGCGGAGCTATGCAGTTCCTTTGTAATCTTCTGCATGATAATACCCTGTACTGTCTCGTCCGTGAAGCCCAAACTGTCCAGCGTTTGGGTGAAGCAGTCCGTAAGCTCTTCACTTGGCTTAACACCTGTAACATTCTGTATTGCAAGCGTTTCGGTATATTTGTCGAGCGCCTTTTCTTTTTCGAGCTTCACCGCAGCGAAACGTGAGAAGTGTGGAGTGCCGAACTGTAAATACCCATTTTGAATCGCTTCAGCGTCAGGCAGTATGTATTCCCATCTTTCGCCGTCGTAATACGCACCCATGATTGTGAGATAATCGTCCCCACTGACGGACTTCGGAAGCTTTATTTTTACCGTAACCGTCTCGCCGAGCGTATGCTCGCCTCCGTCAGATGTAAGCTCTATCGGAGAGAAAAGGTAGCCCGCGCCGTCCTCAGCCGCTATCTCGTTTTCATCGGCTATACCGATGCTCACGTTTACGGCTTTTTCAAAGGTTCCGGCGGGAATGATGATTTCAACGCCGTCCCGTTTTGCGTTGCCGATTTTCTTTTCCGACTTGGGGGATACCTTGCCGGAAGCCGAGCCGTCGCCGGACGAACAGGCTGTAAGTCCTGCCGTAGCCGACAGCAGTATTATGGCAGTCAGAATAAGGGACAATAATTTTTGTTTCATTGTATAAATCCTCCTTGAAACTTATTCAACCGTGAATTTGAACACCAAATCCGGCGCAACATTGACAAAGCCGGAGTAATAGTGCATGGTAATTTCGTTTTTATCGGCTTGACGTTGATATATCATCCAGCCACCGGTGGATTCACCGGGGGCAAGATCAACTCTCGACATATATCTTTCATCCCGGTCAGCCACCTCCAGCATAACCTGTGAGTTTTCCTCCGATTTCATATCGCTGTCGTCACCTGTGGCACCCTCGGTATACACAATATATAAAGCCTTCGCCTTCGGTGATTCAATCGTTTCGTTAGATATGTTTTTGAAGGTAAACCAGACTTTGATATATTCAAACCCATCCTTCGCTTTTTCAAGCGTGGTATTCGCTTCGGCTATTGCAACTTTATAAATTGTGATAGAAAGTCCGTTTGCTTCTGCCGCTTCACCGATACCATACACCTTTGCTTCTTCTTTTTTTGAGTTATTGGACGTTGTGCTGCCGCCTGTGGGCGTAGAGCTTTCCGACGGTGATTCACCGCCGCAAGCGGCGAGGGAAATCATCATCATAAATGTCAGAATGAATGCAAATAACTTTTTCATAGTGTTTCCTCCATTATTCAGATATAATTTTACTGGATTACCAACCGTTGACAACTGCTGTTACACCGGTTTCATGAAGCATCTTTTGTGTGACCTCCACAACCGTCTGTTTGTGGAGCATACCGTGCAGCAGTTCTACCCGCATGGTCTGAGCCGCGTCGCCAAAGGTCAGGTACATCCGTTCCTGATCAATATGGGCGGTGTGCAGCCGCACGCCATGTACCCCGTCGAGACCCCACCGGTAAATTTCGCTGCCGATGAGGATACCAAAGGTAGATACTACGGTTTCCTCGGTGTCTTTTTTCATTTGGCGGTCCGGCATGGAGATGAGAGCAGATGGCACCGCAAGGATGCGATTATCCCAAATGAGTGTTGCGTCATAGAGCAGACGGCTCTGCCTCACCAATAACACGAGAGAGATAAGGCTGATCGCTCCAAGGGCGAAAACCGCTTCTAACATGAATGCCATGCCGAGCCACACCGCCAAACAAATACTGACTGCAAACAATAAGGCATATCCATTGCGTCGTTTGCGGGTTAATTTCATTTGCACCATGCCTCCTCCAGTATTCATTTTAGGGAAGGATGCCTCAAAAAACATCGTTCGAAAGGATGAATTTACAGAAAAAAGCCCCTCACCCTTTTGGGTGAGAGGCCGGTTAAACCCAGTATTTATGCAGTTTTATGGTTCATCCAACCGTTTGGTTTTTCAGCAGGGTGCTGATGAGCTCCGCACGGCTTGAAACATCGTATTTTGAAAAAATACTTCTTGCGTGTGTTTTAACGGTGTTCTCACTGATGAACAAAGCCCCGGCAATCTCGCGGTTGGATTTTCCTGAAAGGATCAGCTGCAATACCTCCTGCTCCCGGACGGTCAGCGGGTCAAGAGTTTTAATTTGACGAACAATGTCCGTTTGCTGTGACTGGCCCATATTGTCATAAGCTGCAAGGTAAGCATGGCTTTTCAGCAACAGAACAAGCTGATGGTTGAGGGGCGGCAGCATAACCAATGTAACGCATACCACCGTCAGGGCAATCACCGCCACCTCCGCACCGGGAAGTCCCATGGATGTCACAGCCATCCCCAGGACGCCTCCGCAAAGGACGCCGAATACATTGGCGGAAAGACCGACGCCAAAGGTTTGTGCCGGGTTATCGCTATAATCCAGCATTTCTCCAAGTATACTCCACCAAAACAGGTCAAAAATACCGCAGGCGCCGAGCATCAGCGTATCCACAATCAGATAGTCGGAGGTGTTTCGCCCTAACAGCATAAAGCTGATGAACGCTCCCATAATCATTGCCATTCCGATATACAAAATTCTGGAACGCTTTGCTTTCATAGGCAGGTTGCGCATAATAGCAAGCGCCACGATATAAGGCGCGGCCCAATACCAGCTCACCAGCCCCATCAGATGCTCAAAAGCGGGGTTGATGACCTGATACATCAGTCCGGAATTAATTGTAATGATAAAGACAAAAAGACACAGCAATATTAGCGGGTTTTTAATGCCGCCATGCGTCTTATTTTTAAATGTTTTGTTCTGCTCATTCTCCTGCTCCAACGGCAGCATCCAAATGAAGACCATACCGATTACAAGACAAAGCACAGAGAGGCCAAGCCCAATAAAGGTTGACCTGTTCATGGCCACCACGTTAACTGCAATCATCAGCAAATTGGAATAAATCAGGACGTCGGCACAGGATTTAATGCGCTCGTTCTTGGGCGTAAAGGCCCTGAGAAAAAATCCCCATGCCGCCACCGCGCAGCCGCTAAAGTATCCGCTGACAATCAGCCCGCCCATCCATAGAGCAGGGGGAGGAAAAAAGAAGGGGGCAGCGGCGGCTGAGCATAAACCCATACCGCCGAGCATCATGCTTTTGGCGGCCGCCTGTGACTTGACAAACAGGCCGCAGGTAAAAAGCCCCGCAAAATGTGCGATAATTGCAGCCAGTATGTAACGGTCGGCGTCTGTTCCACGCAGATCCAGCAGGCTGTACAGCACCTGTCCCTCAAACTGGAAGGACAGAATATAGGCAAAGAGAAATGAAAATCCGGCAACAGAAAGCCTGCGGGCATTGAAAGATTTAAGTCCGTTCATTTGATAACCTCCCGCTCATCGGAGGCTCCGCCTTTTTTAACCCATTCGTCAATGTCGGCGGTTTTGAAACGCCAGAGCTTTCCTATCTTAGATGCGGGCATACCGCGCTGATCAATCCAACGCATGACCGTGTGGCGCTTCACGCCAAGATAATCGCAGACCTCTTGCAGGGATATCCATCTGTCTTGAATGCTGTTTTCTGGCACGGCAAGCACCTCGCTTTCTTTCAAAGGCATATGACTAATCATGGGATAATGATACTCCATACAAGGCATAAAAGCAATCTATATTGTAGCTTTATGTAGTATTTGGTTGTTTAGTGAATAGGATTCCTCAATAATTGCCTTGAAAACTTTGGTAAATTATTATTCCATTTTAATTTTCTCCAGCATTTCTTCGCCCGTAATTTTCCCGTCAAGATAATTGCTCCGAGCCTGCCGCGCCAGCTTTGCCCACTGGGCATACTCTTCCGAGGATATGTCCTTGTCGCTAAACTCTTCCGGCAATTTATTGTCCGCACGGTAACGGCGGGAGTACACCTTGTTGTATTCAGTAAGGAAAGCCTGTAAATAATCGTTTCCCTGCATGCCCTGATCATAAAACAGCTTTGCTCCAACCTGGTGCTAGAATGGCAAAAGGCGGACAGCCGAAACTGTCCGCCTTATACCCCGCATTTTAGGTGGTTCACAAAGTATCTTTATGAACACTTGCCTAAGTGTCTGCGGAATTTTTATTTGGTATGGCATGTCATACGCCCGGATCAATCCTCTAATTGCGGCTCCTCGACGCTTGCTTTCTGATCCTGGGTAATGTGACAAAAAGTGATTTCGTATTTTTCTATGGCTTTTTGCATCAGGTAATTTAAGTCTTCATATACGGGGGCAGAATTGTTCGTAAATTTTAATTCCTGGCTTTCCTGGATAATATCTTCGCTTTGAAGCAGTTGCTTCACAGGGAATTTACCGGAAAAAATATTACCATTTCCAATGCGGATAAGATATTCGATTTCTTTACTCTCCAATCCTTTATCAATATGGGAATTCCTTTGCGGGATATCCACTTGATGCTGGATTGGAAGCTCTTTAACGGATGAAAGACTGGCGGCAGATTGCGGTGATCCACCGGATGGAATGCATTCTCCGGATAGATATGGACTGTCGGATATGGAATGCATATTGCCGTTAAAAAGTTTTTCCTGGACTCTGCGTCCGCTGCAGGTCATGTACTCGGATAAGAACTGTTCAAAGCTTTTTCCGATATCTAAATTAAAATTCAACCGTTCTTCGGAGGAATCAATATCATCAAACCGTTTTACCAGATGCTGAAGGATATTACCGCGGTTGTCTGCAATTTTTATATCAATATCTACAATCATATGCTCACCTTAAAATTTCTTTGTTAATACAGATATCGGCCAAAAGCAAGGATATAGTAACCGCCTGATGTGGTTATTTTTACAGACAGGCGTCTTATTTCAGGAGTTGTAAGCTATTACAGAGTATGGTAAAATGGCGTCATGGCATCGCCTTATCATGGAAGGTGCCGGGGATAATGAATACAAAGCCCCAAAAATAAGATGAAAAGGATAAAGGATAGCAATGATAGACAGTATAATATTTGATTTGGACGGAACCATATGGGATTCTACCACAGAGGTGGCGGATGCCTTTAATCAGGTGCTGGCAGCAAGATATCCGGAGGTAAAGGAAGTGGTAACAGCCGGGCGCCTGCGGGAATTGTTTGGTCTGCCCCTGGATGTGATCGCGGAGAGGCTTTATCAAAGTGTCCCCCGGGAGCATGCGGTTAAAGTGATGGAGGAATGCTGCGATTATGA
This sequence comes from Bacillota bacterium, assembly GCA_023423045.1. Lineage (GTDB taxonomy): Bacteria > Bacillota > Clostridia > Lachnospirales > Lachnospiraceae > Mobilitalea. The sequence goes on from JAFAGA010000022.1 coordinate 65,822, forward strand.
ATGCGAGTATCTCGCGGAGCATGGTGCGGTTTTGTATGAGGGACTGGAAGAAGTATTAACGCAATTGTCAAAGAAATATAAGCTGATGATAGTGAGTAATTGTCAGGAGGGCTATATTCAGTGCTTCTTTGCTGCCTACCCGCATCTGGAGCAGTACTTTACCGATTATGAGTATCCAGGCCGTTCCGGTAAATTAAAAGCGGATAATATACGCATGGTGGTTGAACGCAATAAGCTGCAAAACCCCATCTATGTAGGAGATACCCAGGGAGATGCCGATGCCGCAGGGGCGGCCGGTGTGCCTTTCATATTCGCCAGATATGGCTTCGGAGAGGTCAAAGAATATGATGGGGTGATCGATTCCCTGAATGAGCTGGTGAGATTAGCGGACAGTAAGTAAGGACAAAATTCATTGACATTTGTCCGCATTTTTCCTGTGCGCCATGAGGATAATCCGATTGTCATAGACCTTAAAAATGAGTATAACAGGTTTTATTTATTAAGAAATAAAATAAAGAAGATAAAGGAAATAACCGCAAGGTTGCATAGCAGTAGGCGACACCGCTGGGCAGCTTTGACTAATGAATAGGAAGTGATTGTATGCTAGACGGAAAAAAATCATTATTTAGCGGAATGCAGGCAACAGGGACTCTTACCTTGGGGAATTACTTGGGAGCCTTAAAGAATTGGGTGAATTTTCAGGATGAATATGAGACCTTTTATTGTGTGGTTGACATGCATTCCATTACGGTCCGCCAGGACCCGGCAGAGTTGCGCAAAAGAGCAAGAGCACTCTTGACCCTCTATATCGCTGCCGGTCTTAACCCGGAGAAGAATTGTATCTATTATCAATCCCATGTATCGGCCCATGCCGAGCTGAGCTGGATATTAAATTGCTTTACCTATATGGGAGAGCTGAACCGTATGACCCAGTTTAAGGATAAATCATCAAAGCATGCCGACAATATTAATTCCGGTCTTTACACCTATCCGGTTCTGATGGCGGCGGATATTTTGCTGTTCCAGTCGGATATTGTTCCGGTGGGTGTGGATCAGAAGCAGCATATTGAGCTTACCAGGGATATCGCGGAGCGGTTTAACGGAATCTATGGTGATGTATTCACGATACCGGAGCCCTATCTTGGCAAGCAGGGAGCTAAAATTATGAGTCTGCAGGAGCCGGAGAAGAAGATGTCCAAATCCGATGAGAATCCCAATGCCAGCATCTTCCTGATGGATGATCCGGACGCTATCCGTCGTAAATTTAAACGGGCGGTTACTGATTCGGATAACAGCGTACATTACAGCGATGACAAGCCCGGAATAAAGAATCTCATCGATATTTATTGTATCGCTACCGGTAAGAATGTGGCTGAGACGGAGAGAGAATTTGCTTCCTCCGGATATGGTGATTTTAAATTGGCCGTAGGCGAGGCTGTTGTTCAGGTATTGAAGCCAATTCAGGATGAATTCCATCGTCTGGAGAAGGATAAGAGCTATATTGACGGCATCATCAAGACAAATGCGGAAAAGGCGAACTACTATGCAACCAAGACACTTCGCAAGGCTCAGAAGAAGGTTGGATTTCCCGAAAGGATAAGATAAGGAGGAAGAATCATGAAAATAGTATTTCTCGAGACGGATACCCTGGGAGAGGATGTGGACTTATCCATCTTTGAACGTCTGGGCGAGGTGGTGAAGTATCCCCTTTCTAACCCGGCAGAGAATGCCAAGCGCTGTGAGGATGCGGATATCATCGTTGTGAACAAGATTCCGATGAATGAGGAGACCTTGGGCCAGGCCAGGAATTTAAAGCTGATCTGTATTACGGCTACCGGTACCAATATCGTGGATTTTCCCTATGTCAACCAGAGGAAGATTACGGTGACCAATGTAAAAGGCTATTCTACCCAATCAGTAATTCAGCATACCTTTGCCCTGTTCTTCTATTTATATGAAAAACTCAGCTATTATGATGGATTTGTCAAGAGCGGGGAGTATATCCGCTCGGACGTATTCAGCCATTTTGTTGCAAAATTCCATGAGCTTGCAGGGAAGACCTGGGGGATTATCGGGCTTGGCGAGATCGGCAGGGGAGTGGCGGAAGTGGCAAAGCAATTTGGCTGCAGCATTATCTATTATTCCACCTCGGGCCGGAATTCCAATCCGGAATACCGGCAGGTTGATCTGGATACCTTGCTTAAGGAATCAGATATCATATCCATTCATGCTCCTCTGAATGACAGAACCAATCGTCTGATCGGAGAGCAGGAGCTGCAGAAGATGAAGAAAAGTGCAGTGCTGCTTAACCTGGGAAGAGGTCCGATTGTGGATGAACACGCACTTTGCAGGGCGTTGAAGGAGGATTGGATCGCCGGGGCGGGTCTGGATGTACTGACAGCAGAGCCCATGGCGGCAGACAACCCTCTGATTGAGATACAGGACAGCACCAGGCTTATTATCACCCCTCATATCGCCTGGGCCACGGTGGAAGCGAGACAGAGAGTGACACAGGAAGTTTATGAGAATATTCTTGCCTGCCAGAGGAATGAAGAACGGAATGTGGTTAAGCAATAAAAGAGCTTACGGTAAAGTGGATCAATTAATATGGTTTATCATAATATGGAACAGCCGTACAATATAAAATGCTGCCGCAGGGGTACGATCCTTGCGGCAGCATTTTTACATACTATCTTATAAAATTATTATCTGAATTATTAGTTACAGGATTAATTGGATTTTACCTCATTCCATTTATCATTATAGAAGGATTCGATCTCCTCACCCAGATATTGAAAGGTGCGGCAACGATCCAGAACAGATTGATCGGGGAAGGCTATCTCGCTGTTCTTGATGTCCTCGTCCGTAATCATATCTCTGGCAGCGGAATTAGGGGTGGAGTAGGTGATGGCTTCAAAGTTCTTTAAAGCAATGTCAGGTCGGCACATAAAATTAATGAAAGCTTCGGCATTCTCCTTATTCCGGTTGTTCTTCGGAATAACCCAGCCGTCAATCCACACATTGGAGCCTTCCTTGGGAACGACATATTCCAGATCCGGATTTTCCCGCTGGGTGTAAATGGCTTCACCGGAATAGATAACGCCCAGGGCAGCCTCTCCGCCAATCATCTTATCACGGACCTGATCGACTACATAGGCCTGTACCAGGGGATACTGACGAGAGAGAAGCTCCTTGGCTTCCTCCAGCTGGGCCGGATCGGTGCTGTTCAGGTCATAGCCCAGATAATTCAGGGCAACTGCAAAAGCGTCCCGTACGCTGTCAATCATCAGGATGTTGCCGGAATATTTCTCATCAAAGAGAGCACCCCAGCTGTCAATGGGACCGTCAACCATGGTCTTATTATAAAGGATACCTACGGTTCCCCAGCAGTATGGAACGCTGTATTTGTTCCCCGGGTCAAAGCTTTCAGAACTTTTTAGATAAGCCGGATCAATATTGGAGATGTTGGGGACATTGTCAAAATTAATTTCAGCCAACAGATTCTCATCAATCATCTTCTGTATCATATAGTCGGAGGGGCATACCACATCATATTTGACGGCACCGGCCTTAATCTTGGGATACATCTCCTCATTATGCTCGAAATAATCATATACAACCTTGATTCCGGTTTCTTCTTCAAACAGATCCAGAACCTCCATATCAATATACTCGCCCCAGTTATACACATAGACCTTGTTGCTCTCGTCCTCCTTGGAGCAACCAGCTAAAATACTAAGGGAAAGGGTCAGTAATGCAATGCCTGCAATCAATCTTTTCATTAATCAATCTCCTCTTAATTAAAATATAGTACCATGGTTAATATACCATTGTGGTTTTTGGCAGTTTCTACTTATCGGCTTTTCTCCGATTGACAAAGATAAGCAGCAACAGCACCGTTACGAACATCAGCGTGGAGAGGGCATACATCTCCGGCTTGATACCCTTTCGGACCTCGGTGTAGATCTTGGTTGACAGGGTATTGATTTCAGGTCCTTTGGTGAAATGAGTGATTACGAAATCATCCAGGGACATGGTAAAGGAAAGAAAAAAACCGGAAATTACGCCGGGGAAGATATCTGGCAATATCACACGGAAAAAAGCGTGCAGGGGCGATGCACCCAAATCCTGAGCGGCTTCAAAGGTGTGGGGATTTAATTGGTTCAGCTTTGGCATCACACTCAGGATCACATATGGAATATTGAAGGTGATATGTGCCAGCAGCACGCTGGTGAAGCCAAGGGTGAAATTAAGGGCAACGAAAATCAACATTAAGGAAATTCCGGTTACAATATCCGCATTCAGCATGGGAATATTGGTAATCCCCATCATTATGGTGCGGGGCACCTTCTTCATATTGTTTATGGCAATGGCCGCCGCCGTTCCCAGTAAAGTGGCAATCAGTGCGGACAGCAGTGCGATGATCAGAGTGTTGTAAAGAGCCCTCATAATCTCATCGTTTCGAAAGAGCTGCTGATACCAGTGGAGTGTAAAGCCTCCCCATTTTGACCTGGATTTGGAGGCATTAAAGGAGAGGATGATCAATATGATAATGGGTGCATATAAAAACAGCAGTATGATGCCGACATAAAAACGGCTGAAAAACTTTTTTACCATACGTTACTTCCCTCCTTATCGTATTTGGATAGAATCGCCATACTAAAGAGTATGAAGATCATCAGGACCAGGGACAGGCCGGAGCCTGTGTGCCAATTGCCCAGCCGGAATTGCTGTTCAATTACATTGCCGATCAGAACGATCTTGCTTCCGCCCAGGATGGTGGAAATCACGAAGGTAGTGAGTGATGGCACAAATACCATGGTGATGCCGCTCATTACTCCGGGAATGGTCAGAGGCAGAATTATCTTAGCAAAGGTTTGAATACCGTTGGCTCCCAGATCTCTGGCGGCATTGACAATATCCTTATCAATTTTGATTAATACATTATAGATGGGGAGCACCATAAAGGGCAGAAAATTATATACCATGCCCAGGATAATGGCGGTCGGGGTATTGATGATATTCAAGGTCGGAAGATGCAGGAATTTTAATACTGTATTCAATACACCGGTTTTCTCAAGAATGTTCTGCCAGGCGATGGTACGAAGCAGAAAATTCATCCACATCGGCAGAATAATAATAAGCACGATAAAGCTGTTGCTTTTCAGTTTAAAATTATTCAGGATCATTGCCAGCGGATAGGCAAGCAATAAACATAACAAGGTACTGACAACGGACAGCTCCAGGGCCAGCAGGAGAGCCTGCCGGTTGAGAGGGTCCGCAATCAGGGATATATTCTTCATGGTAAAGCTGCCGTCATTGCCGGTCAGACCATAATATATAATCATAATCAATGGAATTATGATAAATCCTATCATCCACAGGATATAGGGAAAAGAAAGCCAGTTTATTGTATTCTTATAGGGCGGTTTTTCCTGTAAGAATTTCGCCCGGGAAAATTGGAAACCGGTGTCCGGCTTTTTCTCTGCAAGGAGTCTTAATTTATCTGTAACTGCCATGGAACTTCATCTCCTGATCTATTATTCTGCAATTTATGCGAAGGAGCTATTCGGCAATTTCCGCAGCTTCTTCGTCCTCGGATTCCGGTTTGTTCATAATCTGGATATCGTAAGGATCCACGCTGATTCCCACTTCACTTCCCACCGGGAAGAGGTCGGTGGAGTGGACAAGCCATTCCCGTCCGCCCGCGGTTACCTCCATCTCGTAATGAACACCCTTAAAGAGCAGCGAGGTCACTCTGCCGCTGATCCTTCCGTTCTCCGGCTTCACCAGATCGATATCTTCAGGTCGGATGACCACATCCACAGGCTTATTCCTGCCAAAGCCGATGTCGACGCAGGGGAAGTTGACGCCAAGAATATTCACCAGCTTATCCTCAACCATGACAGAGGGAATAATATTGCTGTCCCCGATAAAATCAGCCACAAAGGCGTTCTTAGGCTCATTGTAGATATCCTCCGGTGTTCCGACCTGCTGGATATAACCCTGGTTCATTACCACAATGGTATCGGACATGGTCAGAGCCTCTTCCTGGTCATGGGTTACATAGATAAAGGTGATTCCCAATTCATTCTTCAGGCGGATCAGCTCGTACTGCATATCCTGGCGAAGCTTCAAATCCAGAGCGCCGAGAGGCTCGTCCAGCAGGAGAACCTTGGGTTCGTTAACGATGGCCCTGGCGATGGCAATACGCTGCTGCTGGCCGCCGCTTAAGGAATCCGGCACACGGTTTTCATAGCCCTCCAGATTCACCAGCTTCAGGGCATATTTGATCTTATCTTGAATATAGGCATTGCTTTTTTTCTTTATTTTCAGGCCAAAGGCGATGTTCTCGGAGATGGTCATGTGATTAAAAAGAGCGTATTTCTGAAAAACCGTATTCAATGGGCGCTCGTTGGGAGGAAGCTTGGTAATATCCTTTCCCTCAAAGATAACCTGCCCCATATTCGGAGTCTCAAAGCCGCCGATGATTCGAAGGGTTGTGGTTTTACCGCACCCGGAGGGACCCAGCAAGGTCAAAAATTCATTTTCACGTATATATAAATTCAATTCATCAAGGACCACGGTGTCGCCGTAGGACTTGGTTATGTTCACTAGATCGATTAATTTATTATCTGTCATCTTGGGTTCCTCCTATTGATTGAAAAAGCCGGTATTAAAAGCTTGGCGGAGTCGACACCCATAGCAGGGTGGCGCCTGTTTTTTCGGAAGCGGTGATATAATGCTGCTTATTGGCAGTAAAATAAAAGGATTCACCCTTTTTTACCTTGTAGGTCCGGTTGCCGATATGCAGGGTGATGCTTCCGTTGAGAATATAGCCGAATTCCTCCCCTTCATGGGGATTATCGGGATAGGTTGACCCGCCGGCATCCAGGGTCAGCAGGATGGGCTCCATGATATTTTTCTGAGCGTTGGGAATGATCCACTTTACTTCATTCTTTAATTCGGAATCGTATTTTTCAAAGTAGTCTGATTTCTTGAACACTACCTGTTCGGCGGAGGTCCCACTGAAGAATTCCTCCAGATTGGTGCCCAGGCATTGCAGGATATCCATCAGAGTTGCGATAGAGGGGGAGGTCAGATCCCGCTCCAGCTGGGAGATAAAACCCTTGGATAGTTCTGCACGGTCAGCCAGCTCTTCCTGCGTCAAACTTTTCTGGATACGTAGTTCTTTGATTTTTGATCCGATATTCATGGGGTACTTCCTTTCAAAATTCTTACTGAGAATAAACTCAAAGTTTAGTTACGCTAAACAGCAACAATATAAATTATACTAGCATAATTCTTCTTGTCAATCTTTTTTATGAAAAATACCGAGATTATTCCGTAAAAATGTTGTGGGATTATGTGGAAGAAAATCTTTGGGAAAAGGAGGCAACACCTGCCTTGTGCGCGGTAGGTGCATCCTGAGGCAAATTTTTATTGCATAGGGAGAATTTTTCTATACGACAAGAAAGTGCTCTGCTTCATCAGCGGATCAGGCTGGAAAAGCAAAGCACTTTTTTGGATGGAAGCAGTTTATTCCGAACGATAGAAATCCTTGATTTTACTCAATTTTGAGGTCATTCCCAGGAAGAGCTGGTCAACAAGAGTAATGGCAACCATGGATTCCACCACCACCACAGCTCTGGGAACGATTACCGGGTCGTGCCGGCCCTTGATTTGAATTTCAATATTCTCATTCTGCTTGTTCACTGTTTTTTGAGAGCGGAAGATGGAGGGAGTCGGCTTGATGGCTGCCCTCAGAACGATATCGGAACCATCGCTGAGACCTCCAAGGATGCCGCCGCCGTGATTGCTGGCCTTGGTAATCCCCCGGCTTTCATCATAATAAAAGGAGTCGTTATTTTCCGCCCCGGTCACCTTGGCACAACCAAAGCCGTCACCGATTTCCACACCCTTTACTGCGCCGATGGACATCACTGCCCGGGCCAGGGAGGCGTCCAGCTTATAGAAGACCGGTTCTCCAATTCCAGTGGGCATGCCTGTCACAATGCATTCAATAATTCCGCCGACAGAATTATATTCCTCCATCTGCTCCAGCAGATAATCCTCCGCACGCCGGGAAGCCTCTGGGTCCGGCATGCACAGGGGGCTTAAGCGGGCATCCCTGGGATTGGATCTGGCTGGATCAATGGAAATAGGGCCGATGGAACGGGTATAGGCATTTACTTCAATACCCAGCTCTTTTAAAATACTGGAAGCGATGGCACCGGCGGCGACTCTTCCGATGGTTTCCCGGCCGGAGAAGCGTCCGCTGCCCCGGTAATCCCGGAAGCCGTATTTTTGGTCAAAGGTATAATCAGCGTGGCCTGGGCGGTAATAACCTGCGATCTCGGAATAGTCACCGGAAATTTGATTCTCATTATAAACCACAAGCGAGATAGGGGCTCCGGTGGTGCGGCCTTCAAAAACACCGGACTGGATCACCACTTTATCCTCTTCCTTGCGCGGTGTTGAATATTTGGTCTGACCGGGCTTTCTACGATTTAAATAGGATTGGACCATTTCCTCATCCAGTAAAAGTCCGGCCGGGCAGCCGTCGATTACCGCACCGATGCCGGTGCCATGGGACTCCCCCCAAGTTGTTATTGTGAATAAGGTACCATATACAGAGCCTGACATAATTACCTCCTAGCTTTTTCATAGCAACAATTGAAGTCCTTTAAAACTTATCAATAGTATATAGGAAAGTAATCACAGATTCAATCATTTTAAGGACGTTTGGGGAAAAAAATCATATATTGAAATGACAAAATAATTTGAGGCAGTACATGAGTGATAAGTTTTTTTCTTCCGGAAGACCTTCCGGATTTCAATATGGCAGACCGACAAACCCTCCCGTGGGAAGATACGATAACACCAACACATCCCGTTATACCAGGGAAGATGATGCGGATGCTGACCTGATTATTGAGGATAACACAATTTATGAAATTGACCGGGCGTGTTTTGAACGGCTGAAGCGTCAGAAAAAAAGAAAATAATAGCCTATATAGTCCCCGAAGCATTGAGAAATGCCTCGGGGATTTATTAACATAAGAACGGCTCGCAAAGCGTGCCGTTCGTTGTTTGTCTCCCCCCGGATAAGGGCAAAATAAATAGCGAAAGCCGGCATAGCTTAATTGCCATGCCGGCTTTCGTATGAATGATTTCTTATCTTACCGCCACGAACGGCGGTTATCTTATTTCATCATTAGAAGTTCATACCTGTGCAGGCACGGATTCTTAGAAGAAGCCGTTTCCGCCACAGCAGCAGCAGAGGATAAGGATGATCCAGATGATACTTCCGCATCCATCACCGCCAAAACCGCCGCCTCCACAGCCACTGCCACAGCCGCCGCCTCCGAAAATTCCGTTGTTGCCACCGCAGCAGCATAATAAGAGAATTAAAATGAGACACATACTGTTGTTGTTATCACAGCCTCTTCCGCTGTCGCAACCTGTTGCTGCTAAATCACTCATTGATTGTTCCTCCTAATAATAATTACAATGTATCATATGAAGTATTGCTTGACTGATTTCCTGTTTTTAGAAATAATTATAAGGGAAATACTAAAATGATGGATAAATTTATGATATATTTGATTCTAAGTATTAAATGAGGTAAAATATGGTTCCCTTTCATAAATAATGTAGCTATGGCAACATAGACACCCTTGGAAAATGATATAATAAGATCAGAAGCCAAACAGCAGACGACGGGAAAAGAAGACCGTGGGAAAGGAGCATTTATGGAAGAAACAAAACAGTACAGGTTAAAGAATATTGAGGCCTCTAAAATATTAAAGCTGGAGGATGAAATCAGCTATCAGAAAGGCCAGGTAGTCAGCAAGACTTTGGTGCAGAATAAGAGTGTCAGCATGACCCTGTTCTCTTTTGATCAGGGAGAAGAAATCAGTTCCCACTCCTCGGATGGAGATGCAATGGTTACAGTACTGGATGGCACCGGCAAATTCACGGTGGGAGATGAGGTATTTATCCTGAAAAAGGGTGAAACTATAATTATGCCTAACCAGGTGCCGCATGCCGTATATGGCGAGGAGCAATTTAAAATGCTGCTTACCGTTGTATTTTGATCCGCCTGTATAAAATGACAGCGGGGAGACGAAAAACCACATTGCTATTCGTTCTTTTTATGGGAAAGAAAAATAAGCCGGCGCCCTTCCTTGTTTTAGGATAAGGCGCCGGCTTTTCATAAGAAGTATTATTTTGAGAAAAGCGCGTTATAGTTAAGGATGCTTGCTTTCCGGCCTTCCTCTGTCAGCTTTACCAGACCGCCGGAAAGATGTACATAACCCTCATGTTTCAACGACTTAATGATTTTTGATGTAAATTCGGATGTCCAGTGCAGATGCGTCTCTATGGTATTGATGCCTGATTCTGCGATTTCCTCCTCACTGCTTTCATGATTGGAGAGGTGGAAGAGAAGCGTTGCTTTGGCAAACTCAGTCCTTTGCCGCCTTCTTCGGAGCAGAGAACTGATCAACCCTCTGCGGGGAGTAAAGATAAATACGGCGAGAAATACCAATCCGGTCACCACCGCCATGCTGCCGGCGATGGAGACATCCAGCAGCTCGGCAGCATGATAACCGAGGACTCCGTTAAGCGCTCCAATCGCTCCGCTTAAAATCAGCATCCATTTGAGATTGTCTGTCAGCAGATAAGCCGTAACCGGAGGTCCGATCATGAAAGTCACAACCAGCACCGAACCTACGGCCTGGAATGCGCCAACCGTGGTAAGGGATATCAGTGTCATCAACCCATAGTGTACTAACGCAGGAGAGATGCCCAGCACGGCGGCCAGTATGGGGTCGAAGGCCGCCGCCTTCAACTCCTTAAAGAAGATGATAATGACGGCCAGGTTAATCAGCAGCAGTATCCCGGTTGTGTAGATCGCCTTTGCACCGATATCCGCGCCGCCGATGACCAAACGGTCGAAAGGGGCAAAGGCCAGTTCCCCCAAAAGCACAGAATCGGTATCCAGGTGAACCGAACCGGCATAGCGGGTAATCAGGATTATGGCGACGGAAAAGAGCAGCGGAAAAACCACACCGATGGCGGCATCCTCCGCTAAGAGATGTGTCCGGCTCAACAGCTCTGTCAGCCAGACGGTTACCACACCCATTAGCGCCGCTCCGATAATAAGCAAGGGAGAGGAAAGATCATGGGTGGCGAAAAAAGCGAGTACAATGCCTAGCAGGATCGTATGGGTAATGGAGTCCGACATCATGGACATCTTCCGAAGCACCAGAAACGTGCCGGGAAGAGCACAGGCGACTGCCACGATTACGGCAATAATTTGGATTTCAATCTGAGGGGACATTCGGCACACCTCCTTCCATCTTATATAAAAGCCTGTTTTTTCTGCGTTGATAAATCCGGTGCAGCACACCCCGGCCCGGTGCAAACAAGATACTGATGACTACGATAGCGCTGACGCAAACCACAATGGCAGGGCCGGTGGGCAGCTTTGGCACGAGAGAGCTGGCCGCAGTACCCATGAGGCCGGATACAGCTCCAAAGAGCGCTGAGAGCGATACCATGACCCATAGCTTATTCGTCCATTGCCGTGCGGCAACAGCGGGAGTGATCAGCATAGCGCTCATGAGGTTGACGCCCACTGTCTGCAATCCGATGATGATGGTCAATACAATCATGAATGACAGCAGCAGGTTTAGCTTCTTTGGTGAAAAACCGAGACTCTGGGCAAAATCTGAATCAAAGGTAAAAAGCTTAAATTCTTTCCAAAACAGCAGCACCAGTACAATCAATACCGCGCCGCAAACAGCCATCAGGAGGATGTCCCTTTGTAAAAGAGTGGACGCCTGACCGAAAATGAAGCGTTTGAGTTCTGCCTGATTAGAATTGGGGATTTTCTGAACATAAGTGAGCAACACCAGTCCTAATCCGAAGAATACCGACATCACGAGAGCCAGCGCACTGTCAAATTTTACTCTGGTATGCCGTACGATACCGACGATAAGCAGGGTTGCCAGCAAGCCGGAAAGTAAGGCGCCCAGCAATAGCACCTCCGTGTTCTTGCTGCCTGATAAAACAAAGGCCATGACAACACCGGGAAGAGCGGAGTGAGACACTCCGTCTCCCAGCAGACTTTGCTTTCGCAATACGGCAAAGCTGCCCAGCACACCGCTGATCAGCCCTAAAAGAGCGGAACCCAGGGCTACTGTTTGAAAGGTATAATCTGAAAACAAGGCAATCAAACTTCTCATGTCATACCACACTCCTTAGAAGCGCGCCGGAGCTGTGGTAGGTCTTTCTCAGATTTTCCTCGTGGAATATCTCCTCCACAGGGCCGCTGGCAACTACGCGCAGATTAATCAGAGTCACCCAGTCGAAATAATCCGGCACTGTCTGCAAATCATGGTGGACCACCACCACGGTTTTATTCTGTTCCTTCAGTTCCTTCAGCAGCGCTACAATGGCGCGCTCTGTTTGGGCATCAACTCCCTTGAAGGGCTCATCCATGAAGTAAATCTCAGCCTCCTGTGCCAGAGCGCGGGCAAGAAATACCCGTTGCTGCTGGCCGCCGGAGAGCTGGCTGATCTGGCGGCCGGCATAATCCTGCATACCGACCTTTGCCAGTGTCTGCTTTGTCAATTCAATATCAGTCTTACGGGGGCGGCGAATCCATCCCAGCTTGCCATAGCGGCCCATCAGCACCACATCCTGCACCGTGGCCGGAAAGTCCCAGTCCACGCTGCCGCTTTGAGGAACATAGCCGATGAGGTTTTTCAGAGTGCGCATATCACCGTTTCCATCCGTAAAGCGAACCGTTCCGGTGACGGGTTTTAAAAGACCCAGCATGGCTTTAATTAATGTAGTCTTACCGGCACCGTTGGGACCCACCACAGCCATCAGCTTTCCTTTGGGAATTTTCAGGTCGACATCCCAGAGAACCGGCTTGGAGTCATAGGCTACGGTCAAATCCTCTACCTCAACCACATAATTTTGTTGTTTTTCCATATCCTTACCTCCAATCATTTTAAGGCATCTACAATCGTGTTAATATTGGCCTTGACGGTCAGAATGTAAGTATCCGCCTCAGAATTCGCATCGCCCAGGGAGTCCGAGTAAAGCTCACCGCCGATGGCAACGTCAAAATCCTTGGCTTTTACAGCAGCCTGCAAGGCCTCAATGGTTTTGGGCGGAACGGAGGATTCCACGAAGATGGCCTTGATCTGCCGTTCCACAATGAAATTAGCCAGCTCGCTCACATCGGCCGTGCCGGCCTCCGCGTCTGTGCTGATGCCCTGCAGCCCCCGCACTTCAAAGCCGTAGGCTTTACCGAAGTATTGGAACGCATCGTGGGCTGTGACCAGTACGCGCTGTGCTTCCGGCAACTCCGCAGCCCGATTGCGAAGGTATGTGTCTGTCTCATCCAGATCCTTCAGGTAAGCGGCCAGATTTGCCTCATAATCTTCTTTTCCGTCAGGGTCGGCCTGGGATAATCCGCCGGCTGCCGTTTTTGCGGCTTCCTTCCACAGGGAAACGTCAAACCAGATATGGGGATCGTGAATAGAGCTGCCGTCCTCCCAGGCCAGAAGCTTGGATTCGTCCAAGCCTTCTTCGATACAGATGACGGTCGGACCCTGCCCGGACAGATTTTCAAAAATCTCGCCCATCTTTCCTTCCAGATGCAGACCGTTGTATACTACCACATCCGCTTTCTGCATCAGGGAAACATCTCCCGCACTGGCTTGGTATAAGTGCGGGTCAATGCCGGGCCCCATCAAACCGTTTACCGTAACCCGTCCGCCGCCGATTACCGCGGATAAATCCGCCAGCATGGTAGTGGTGGCGACAACATTCAATTTATCTTTTGAAGAGTTTGTGCTTACCGCCGGAGCAGAGCAGCCGGCAAACAATAATGTAAAAATCAGAACTGTGCCAATAAGGTATTTCATTTTATACTTCATAGGAAACCTCCTTAAAATATTTTTAGCATTACAGCCCCTCTATTTCATCCACATAGATTTGACAGGCGGCTTTGTAGCTGATTTGAATCTGTTTTCCTTCCAAATCAAGAGTGAGCGGCCCTTCATATGCGGCAGCCTCTGTAATACGGATGGAATTTCCAATAGAAATTCCGTTTTCCTGCAAATAATCCAGCAATTCCTTTTCCTCTGTTACGCGCCTGATATGAGAGGCTGCGCCAACAGGAAGCAGGTTCAAGGTTTGCAGGGGGGTGCTGTCGATCTGCCCGTCAGGATTAGGAATCGCGCTGCCGTGAGGGCAGTACGCCGGATAATTCAAAAATTTATCCAGGCGGGCAGTCAGGCGGGAGGGCGTGATATGCTCCAATAACTCCGCATCTTCGTGGGCCTCACTCCACGAATAACCCAGATGGCGCATCAGAAACACCTCCCAGAGACGGTGTCCGCGCACCAGTGAAATTGCGGCGCGCATTCCCTCTGTCGTTAAACGGGAGCCCTTGTAGGGTTCATAGTGAATAAGCCCTTCCCGCTTCAGCTTTCCAAGCATTTCCGTAACAGAGGCAGGAGCGATTTGCAGAGCCTCGGCAATCTGCTTATTGCTCACCAGTTCTTCCATGCCTCCAAGCTTATAGATGGACTTTAAGTAATCTTCCTTATTTGGTGTCATTTTATTTTCCTCCGTTTTCCTTAAAAATGCTGTATGATATGAATAATCTTATTTTATAAACAGTATCCTGCGAATATCCTCATAAACATTCCGATCAGCAGGACAAGGGCCGTTACGATTAAAGTAGGTATTTTTCTGCGAAAAAGCAGCTTCGTATAAGCATCCATGGTTTTATCCTCCTAAGTAATTTGTATTTAATTTAGGTATACCTAAACTTTATTATATTATATGCCTAAATAAAAGAGATTGCAAGTGGTTTTCATAAAATAATTGTAAAATTAATAGAGTTATCAGTTTATTTTGTTAGAGGCGGGAAATAATGTTACCCTTGACTAATTTATGATGCTGAATAGAAAGTGTTACTCAGTGAATGATGCACCGGGCCGTATCCATCCTTCAAAGCCGGCAAATTTGCAGAGGTGGTGAGAAAAATTATCGCATCGGCTCTTTTTGTGGCTTGGCATTGACGTATATTGATTAAGCCATCGGAATAGGATAATACAAAAATGATGGAGCAGACCGATGGCGAAAAAGCAGAAAATTCAGATCATAGTGTATTGCGAGGACTACGAGCAGCGCCGGCAAACCATAGAGAGGCTGGGAGAGATTAAGTACCGGCTCCCGATGATCGGTGCCTGTGTTATGGAGATAGAGGAGGATTTGCTGGACAGCATCAAATCATTGGGGGGAACCGTAAGCTATGAATTGGATTCCCATATCACGGCGCAGATGAACCGGGTCGGAGATATTATTGAGAGCAGGTGGGCTCATGAACACGGATATTTTGGCCGGGGAGTGGGCGTGGCTATAGTGGATACGGGGATCGCATTACATAAGGACTTTGTCGAAGGAGGCAACCGGGTGGTCGGCTTTGCGGATTTTATTAGCCGCAGAACGGAGCCCTATGACGACAACGGACATGGGACTCACGTGGCCGGGATCGTCGGAGGAAACGGTTTTTCCTCGAAAGGGAAATATAGGGGCATTGCTCCTGAATGTAATTTTATTGGAGTCAAGGTTCTGGATAAAAGGGGGGACGGCAATATCTCCGATGTGCTTGCCGGACTTCAGTGGATTATAGATAATAAGAGGAAATATAATATCAGGGTAGTGAATATATCCGTAGGAACCTCCGCAAAGGATAGCCTGGATGAGAACTCCCTTCTCGTCCAGGGAGTGAATGCGGTATGGGACAGCGGAATAGTAGTAGTCGTAGCTGCCGGAAACAATGGCCCCGGACCCATGTCCATCTCCACGCCCGGTATCAGCAGAAAGGTAATAACGGTGGGTTCCTCCGATGATAATGTGGCGGTGGAGGTATACGGCAGCGGGCGTTCCAAGGACTATTCCGGCCGGGGGCCGACTCCCTTTTGCATTAAAAAACCGGATATTGTTGCGCCAGGCTCCAATATCATATCCTGTAATATCAGCCGTTATCCTCCGAGAACAAAAGGGGGCGAGGTTCGTTATTCCTCCATGGATTCTCCGATGATGTATACGATTAAGAGCGGCACTTCCATGGCGACGCCGGTGGTGACGGGAGCGATTGCCCTGCTCTTGGGGGCCCATCCTCAGCTTTCCAACCGTGAGGTGAAGCTGCGGATGCGCAATTGTGCGGTCAATCTTGGACAGCGCTGGGAAAAGCAGGGTTGGGGATTGCTGAATGTGCGCAAGCTTTTGGAGCAATGATAAAATCAGCATTCAAAATAAAGAGTCCGCTTGCGGACTCTTGCGCTGCCGCGCAGTTGCCTTTAGGCAACAACTTTTCTATACGATAAAAGACATCTTGAAATGAGTGTAACATACCATCCAAGATGCCTTTATGATTTACTGATTTTTGCTTTATTTATTTTTCGCGGCTTCTTTGCTTTGCCACAAAATTATAAAAGAAATCAAAGCCATTGCCGTATTTTAAAGCCTTAAAGATAATAAATAAGGTTTCCAGAATATAGATAATTATTAAAATGATGACAAAATTAGAGGTTATCACATTCCAGACATTGGAGGGCCTCCCCATGCCGGATTGGAAGATGGCATTGAGCCCTTCTCCAAACTCTGAATTCCAGATATCGAAGCCGGTAAATATAATAATGGTCAAAACCATGCTGATTGTATTGATTATGAAGACAAATACCGCATAGGGAATGGAGTAATTACGATCGATCAGCTCCCAGACATTCTTAAGCAGACCAAGGCCCATAATAATCAAAAAAAGAGGAAGTACATTCTTAAGTGTATCCAGGTTAAAAACCGGAATAGCGGTAAGTGTATCTTTAAAATAGTAGATACTGATCAGCTGCGGAGCCGAGGTAAACAATATAATACAAAGCACCGTGAATATAATGCCTGCAATCGGTTCTCCGATGGATATTCTCGCTTCCTTCACTGGTACCGGAGGGAGGGAATCCACATCCCAGTCCGGGAGCAGTTCTTTCATGTTCAGGCCATTTCTCTCAAAGATTGCAAAAAGCAGAGTAACAAAGCCGAAGGCGGATATGGCACTGCTAAACATGTTTCCAAGCCAGGTGCCGATATAAGAGTACCATATATTGGGAAAGGAAGTGACAAGGTCCAGTATGGTGGCAATGCTTATGCCGAACAGGACTGCTCCCAATACGATTTTTAGTACGAACAGGTAAGCAGGAAAAATCTCAGGACGGATTAGGTATCTGGAGGAATCCCGGTACTTTTCCGATAGCTCCTGAGGGTTGCCAAGTTCCTTCAGCACACTGCTCAAATCTTCTTTGGAAGCAGGCTCACCGGGCCTTTTTGTTTCAAGCATATCATAGATTAAAGTTTTTAATTCATTTTCAATGTCTTTCTTATTCTGAGGTGATATATGCTTTGCCACCTGGTAAATATAACGGTCAATTCTATCTTCAATATAGTCGAAGTCATGCTTCTTCATTCGGCTCATCCTCCTTCATTAAATGACTCATGGTCGTCACCATATGATCCCATTCCAGCTTTAATTGTTGACATACTTCCTGACCCAATCCGGTCAGCATGTAGTATTTCCGGGGTTTTGCTCCTGAGGTTTCCCATTCGCTCCTTAGCAATTCCTGCTTCTCCAACCTTCGCAGCAGGGGGTACAGGGTGTTCGCTTCTATGGATATATTGTTCTCACTCAGATCTTGAACCAGAGAATAACCATAGGTGGGGGAGGAGAGCCGGCACAGGACGCTTAGAACAATGGTTCCCCGCCTTAGCTCCAGCAGTAGTCCCGATAATATTTCATCCTTCTTAGACATGATAACCTCCTTTTTTATTAATGTGTAGTATCGTTTACTGTTAATTATATTATACTGTGTGATACACAATAATGTCAATAATAAATTAATAAGAAAATTAAAATAAGTTTAAAAATAATACAGTAAAAAACTTCAATATATTATAGTTATCCTGGCATAATGAGAATTTCTGGTATAAAACTAAGTTTGTTTAATTAATTTACAAATTAATATTGTAATATTAAAAAAAAGGATTTATAATAAGTAGTGAAACAGGGTTCTCTGTTTTCAGGCAGGGAAGGGAAGAACTTTCCTGCTCCAAACATAATAAAAATGTAATGATATAAAAGGAGGATATTGAGATGTCATATTTTCAGGTAGGCAGGATTGAGTATGAAGGGCCGCAGAGCAGGAACCCGCTTTCCTTCAAATATTATAATCCTGAAGAAGTGGTTATGGGTAAGACAATGAAGGAGCAGCTTCGTTTTGCCATGTCATATTGGCACACCTTTACCTATATGGGTAATGATCCCTTTGGTACGGCTACGATGTATCGTGATTGGGATGATACGGACCAGGCGATGGAAAAAGCGAAGGAGAGGGTACATGCCGCATTTGAATTCATGGATAAAATGCAGATACCTTTCTTCTGCTTCCATGATCAGGACATTGCTCCCAGGGCAGCAACTCTGGAGGAGACAAACCGTAGATTGGATGAGATTGTGGCAGTGATCAAGGAAGAGATGGCCCGCACCGGCATCAAGTGCCTATGGGGCACCACCAATGCCTTCGGCGACGACAGATTCGTTCATGGCGCATCCACTTCCTGCAATGCGAGTGTGTTTGCATATACCGCCGCACAGATTAAGAAGGCCATGGAGATTACCAAGGAATTGGGCGGTGTTAACTATGTATTCTGGGGCGGACGTGAGGGCTATGAGACTCTGCTGAATACGGATACCGGTCTGGAGCTGGATAACCTTGCCAGATTACTTCAGATGGCAGTGGATTATGCAGCGGAAATCGGTTTTACCGGTCAGCTTTTAATCGAGCCTAAGCCGAAGGAGCCCACCAAGCATCAGTATGATTTTGATTCGGCTGCCGTGCTTTCTTTCTTAAGAAAATACAATCTGCAGGATCATTTCAAATTAAACATCGAAGCAAACCATGCAACCCTGGCACAGCATACCTTCCAGCATGAGTTGAATATGTCCAGAATCAACGGTGCGCTTGGCAGTGTGGATGCGAATATCGGAGATCCGATGCTGGGATGGGATACGGACCAGTTCCCGACCAATGTGTATGATACCACCATGGCAATGTATGAAATTCTGCTGGACGGAGGCTTTACCAAGGGCGGCTTGAATTTTGACTCCAAGGTTCGCCGTGCATCCTTCGAGGATGATGATTTATTCTATGCTTATATTGCAGGCATGGATACCTTTGCCAAGGGTCTGAAGGTTGCTGCAAAGCTTCTGGAAGACGGTGTGTTTGAAAAGTTCAAGGCAGAGCGGTATGCCAGCTATAAGGAAGGGATCGGCAAGGAGATCGTAGAAGGTAAGGTTGGTTTCAAGGAATTAGAAGTATATGCGCTGAAGCATGGAACCACTCCGAACAAATCAGGAAGACAGGAGCTGCTTGAGAGTATCCTGAATCAATATATTTTTGAGACAAAATAAGAGATTTTACCGCCATAGAGCGTCAATATGTGAATTAATGTAAGGAACTTTATGCAAAACGGACTTCCGGATGAGATCGATTGAGATTTCATCCGGAAGTCCGTTTTCATTCTTGATCCGTAAACGGCAATTAATTTATGAGAGTATTACCGGAGGATCAGGCGCTTACTGTTAGTCCAGCACAAGGGAAGGAGCGGCATATACCCGAGCCTTCATCTCATTATCCAGCATATATAAGCCCTTAGGATCACCGGCGAATAAATCGTACTTCTTTACATTGTCATCGGCATTCTTCTCTTCCTCGCCCTGCTCCTTGATGAACCAGTCCAGGAACTGCATCGTGCGGAAATCCTTAACACGGTAAGCTGCCTCATAGATATTGTTGATGGAGGCTGTTACGAACTGTTCATGTTCATAGGCAAGCACCAGGGGATCGCGGAAGCTCTCATAGGTCTTGTCGGGTGCTGCAATCTCAGCTAATTTAACCAGTTCACCGTTGTTTAACAGATATTGGCGGAAAAGAAGGGCATGATCCCTTTCTTCCTGCATCTGTATGAAGAACCAATTCTCAAAGCCGTTGAGGCTCTGATCTGCATAATAATTGGCCATATCCATATAAAGATAGGCAGAGTAGAATTCTTTTGTGATTTGTTCGTTCAGTAATTGGGTTACTTCCTTATTCAGCATATTATATCATCCTTTCTTATGTTTCTTTTTTGCTATTCTTCAATCATAATTACAGAGACAGGACAACTGTCCTCTGCTTCTTTTGCGGCTTCCTCGGCATCGGCAGGAACCGGAGAGGTATATACCTCAGCAAGCCCTTCCGCATCCATGCGAAATACAGCAGGGCAGGTATCAGAACACAGCCCGCAGCCGATACATCCATTGCGCTCAACATATGCCTTCATAAAATACCTCCGTTTCATTACATTCATAGAATATCAGGCGGCCTTGCGGTATTTTTTATTCCATAGGAAAGTTCTCAGGATTATATATTTTACCATGGGCTTTTGCCTTTTATAATCTGCACTTCCATTATAGCATAATACTTCCATTTTGTAAGGGGAAATATTCATAATGTTTTTAGGAAAGAATAATTGTGGGTTAAAACTGTTGCTAAATTATATCAATGATTCTGGTAAGATTTACTTTTATTCTTGAGATTTAATATGAATTATGATATGATTTCATTGTGTATTCAGCTTATGATTTTATATCAGCGCCGACCGAAGGGAGTGCGCATCCTGCCGCGAAGCGGCATACCATAAGCACTTATGTTTATGGTATAATTCATGAGAATATACATATTATTGCAGCAGAAGGTCAAAACTACTTATTGAAACGGAGGTTATATTATGAAAAAATACGAATGCACAGCTTGTGGTTACATCTATGATGAGGCACTTGGCGATCCCGATGGCGGCATTGCTCCCGGAACAAAGTGGGAAGATATTCCGGATGATTGGGTATGCCCGGTTTGCGGCGTAGGCAAGGATGGGTTTGAAGAGGTTTAATTAATAAAAAAGTGAGACTGTCTCGCCATAAGGCTGAGACAGTTTTTTTGTGCCATAGGAAAGTTCTTTGAACTTTGCCTATGCAGCGATGATAAAAATACAAGAAAGCAATGGACAGAAACGAAGGAAGCGGTATATAATACGATTTATCGGAAGCTTCGGAGAAGCTTTTGATGCAGGGCTCAGAGGAGCAGGAATAATAAATATGACAATTAACCTTGAAATTGAAAGGGGTAGAAAAGATATGAATCAGTTTTCAAGAACAGAGCTTCTTCTGGGCAGAGAAGGTATGGACAAGCTTAAGACCACCAGGGTTGCGGTATTCGGCATCGGAGGAGTGGGTGGTTATACGGTGGAAGCGCTGGCTCGAAGCGGTGTCGGAAGCTTCGATCTCATCGATGATGATCAGGTCTGTATTACGAATATCAACCGGCAGATCATAGCAACGATTAAAACGGTTGGTAAATACAAGGTAGATATCATGAAGGAGCGGATTCTGGAGATTAATCCAAGGGCACAGGTAACAGTGCACCAGTGCTTTTATTTGCCGGATACGGCGGAATGCTTTGATTTTTCCAGGTATGATTATGTTGTGGATGCCATTGATACCGTATCGGCGAAGATCGATCTGGTGCTCCGTGCCCAGGAAAAGAATGTTCCTGTTATCAGTTGTATGGGAGCGGGGAATAAATTGGATCCAACCCGGTTTGAAGTAACAGATATCTATAAGACCTCAGTCTGTCCTCTGGCGAAGGTGATGAGAAAAGAGCTGAAAAACCGGGGAGTGAAAAATCTGAAGGTGGTGTATTCCAGGGAACCGGCCAGAAAACCTCTGGAAGATATGTCCCTTAGCTGTAAGACTAATTGTGTCTGTCCTCCGGGTTCGGAGAAGAGATGCACTGCAAAACGTCAGATTCCGGGAAGCATTTCCTTCGTGCCGTCGGTAGCGGGATTGATTATTGCCGGAGAGGTAATTAAGGATCTTACGGGAATCAGATGATTAAGCAGATGGCAGAGTCATAGGGCTTAAGTATTAACGAGTATAGATTATCGCTGAAAGGATGAGGAACATGGGAAAAATACCGACGCGGGAAGAGGCCTGGGAGTTGCTGACGGAGTTTAATAAGGAGGAGTTCCATCGAAAGCATGCCCGTATTGTAGAAGGAACGATGAGATATTTTGCAAAGGAGCTGGGGTATTCCCAGGAGGAAGAGTTCTGGGGAGTGGTGGGCTTGCTCCATGATCTGGACTTCGAAAGATACCCCCAGGAGCATTGTATCAAGAGCCAGGAGATTATGAGAGAACGACAGCTGGACGAGAGAATTATCCATGCGACTGCAAGCCATGGCTACAATCTTACCGTTGATATCGAACCGGAACATGAGATGGAAAAGGTACTCTATGCAGTGGATGAACTGACAGGACTCATTGGTGCCGCTGCAATTATGAGACCCTCCCGCAGCACAATGGATTTGGAGCTCAGTTCGGTTAAGAAGAAATATAAGACACCCAAATTTGCAGCCGGCTGCTCCAGAGAGGTAATCGAAAATGGTGCTCAGATGCTTGGATGGGAGTTGGACGATCTTCTGCAGCGCACCATCTACGCTTTAAGAGCGGTGGAAGAGAGTACCGGACTGGTATAACCGGAAGGACCAGATTCCCGAAGATAGCGGTAATTTGGGTCGGCACAGCATGAATACACCGCCTGACACAGGGTGGAACGGAGAACGAAATGATTGGTTTAGGTACACTTGCAAATATGGCAGCAATTCTGGTTGGCGCAGGGATTGGTTTATTGCTGCAGGGCGGTTTAAAGCAGAGATTTCAGACCACAATTATGAATGCCCTTGGTCTGGCAGTGATGTTTGTAGGAATCAGCGGTGCCCTGCAGGGCTTATTTGTTGTAACAGAAAAGGGTCTGGGTACCGCCAATGTGATGCTGATGATTGTGTCCCTGGCTGTCGGAGCCTTTTTCGGAGAACTCATTGATATCGAGGCACGCCTTGATCATATGGGGGAATGGATCAAAGCCACGCTGAAGGTTAAGGGAGAGAAGGGGAAGAACTTTGTGGAGGGTTTTGTGAGTAGCTCCCTTCTGTTTTGTATCGGGGCTATGGCGATTATCGGCTCTCTCCAGGACGGATTATCCGGAGATGCTTCCATGCTGTATGCCAAAGCCTTTATTGACGGAACTGTCGCCGTCTTCTTTGCCTCGACTCTGGGAATCGGAGTCTTTTTCTCGATTCTTCCGCTGGGGATCTATCAGGGAATAATCACATTGTCGGCCAAGTACATCGAACCCTATCTGAGTGAGCAGATGATAACGAATCTCTCTCTGATTGGATCGGTACTCATCTTTGGCATTGGGATCAATATGGTATTTGGTAAGAAAATTAAATGCGGCAACCTGCTTCCCGCAGTTCTGGTGCCGATTATCTATGAATTGGTAATTGGATTGTTTTAAGAAGCATTACTTTATTTATTACTTTAAGAAAGAGGTGTCTATCATGTTTAGAGAAATGCGTCGCCAAAAACAGGTTTTATCCTTAGAGGAAAATATTCAGGTCCTGAGCCGCGGAACATCGGGGGTGCTGGCTGTATCCGGGGATGATGATTATCCTTATGCAGTTCCGCTTAGTTATGTATATCATGACAATAAGATCTTCTTTCATTGTGCCAAAACAGGACATAAACTGGACTCCATTGCCAGGAATGAAAAGGTTTCTTTCTGCGTAATTGATAAGGACCAGATAGTGCCGGATGAATATACCAGTTATTTTCGAAGTGTGATTGCTTTCGGGAAGGCCCGTATTCTGGAGGATATCGCTGAAAAAAGAAACGCTCTTAAAATTTTAACGGAAAGGTATTCACCGGATCAGGAACCGGATCGCTTGCAGGAAGTAGTTGAAAAGGGGCTTCAAAATGTGTGCATGATAGAGCTTACGATTGAGCACATGAGCGGAAAAGAAGCAGTTGAATTGGTCAAAGCCAGGGGCCCGCAGATCAATTAGACAGATAGTAATGATTATATACATTTTGAATTTCTTTGATGGGTACGGTAATATAATAAGCCGTACCCATATACTGTTTTATGGTTGCTTCCTCTCAGCTTCTTCCCAGGTTTTCGTAAGATTTGCATACTGCATTTCAGCCTTTTTGAAACCCTGGTATTTGTTCCGGTCTTTCTGCGCTATGAAGAAAGGATAAACGGCAACCGGTACTTAAATGCGGCTTTATCATGCGTCAAATCTGCTTCCGTCGGCCTTATTTTTGCAGTGGCATTGTCCATCATGCTGTCGGCTGCATTAAATGTGTCCGGTCCCTTGGATTGGGGGCATATAGATTTTGATTGGCTTTCATCCGCAATCATTCTTGTTGTGTTTGTGCTGCATATACGTTATGCGGTAAATCCAATCGTATTGACATTAATTGCCGGGATCGTTGGTTGGGCAGCCTATTTCATTTAAAGCTGAGGATCACGAAGTGGCACTTTATCAAGCACTCCAATATGCAGCGAGCGGCGGCTTTGATTTTTCAAAACCGCCGTTCGTTGGTAATACGTTTTTATGGTATATCTATCCACCCACCGAGCAGCGGTTTTTTCTTTTTCCGCATAAGCGGCGGGTGTCTTTGCCATATTTGTTGTTAAACGAAGCTAATGCTTATTTCGTAATCCACTCAAGGGGAGCGCCCGGTTCCAATGTTCCGTAACTTATCGGCGTGGTTTCTCCTGTTTCTGGATTGGTCGGTTGGTCAATTTGATACAAATATCCATTTTTTCCGTATCTGCCGTGCTTACTTTGGTCGTAGCGTTCGCTATCCATGCAAATGTTGACAGCTTTCAATGCAACCGCCACTTCTTTGCTTCCCTCGAAAAGCTCATGTTCCCATAAAAATTCACATTCGATATTCAAAAAACACTCTTTAATTCGCGGCGCATTGACCTTTGAGGCTTTCTCCGCCGTTAAACCGGAGGCGGTGATTTCATCCGTTTCAAACTGATTATTACCAATCGTTTTAATGCAACGGTCATAAATGTCGTTTGAAGGAAAATTTAACACGCACACCCCCGTTTCTTTCAGTGATTGATACATATGTCCGCCTTTATTGACTTTTCCCATGATACAGATAAAGTTGTCAGCCCCGCTTCCGGCAAAGGTAGACCAAGAGTGCAGACAGGCGTTTTCCTTACCGTTCGATTTCCAGCCTGTAACGACGAATACCAACGATGGCATGGCTGTCACAAAATCATACCATGACATATTGCCACAGGCTTCCAAGTATTGCTCAGTTTCATATCCGGCAAGTCTCTCAGGCCTTTCAAAAATAGAAAATTCTTTTTTCATAACGAATTCCTCCTTTATATATATAAAGTAACAAATGCAACACGACAACTGTATGTCGTATTACTTATATTGAGCTAATATATTTTTTGCATTTAGGCAAACTTCATCGACTAACTCAATAGGTTCTATGACCTTTGCGGCATCGCCGTAACTTGGTATCCATTGGAGTAAGTAATTACGATTTGTAAAAGTGTTTTCAAATAGTAATTTGCCGGATTGATTATCAAATGTTATACAATCCTTTTGCAAAAGGATTGTAATGATACCGATTAAACGGTCTATTTTGTTGGGGAGCCTCCCCAAACCCGGCTAATGTTGCGTCATTCCGCTGTCGCTCATTCCTTATTTGACTTCGGGGTCAAATTGACCCCAAGTCCTAAAATGCAACCATACTGTCTTATGACGGATTGCCTTTGGGAGGTCTCTTTTTGTATATTTATGCGATGAAATTTTATAATAAGGGTATGTAAAATAATGGAATTTACATTGACATATTTGTTGATCGCCCTATAATAATGTTAAAATATGTAAAAAATAGAAAGGGATAAGGAATGATAGCACAGGTAATCCGACTATCAGGAAAAATTGCAAAGGCGGCTGTTGTGGTTGCGGTAATAGGGTATATTCTGCTGCATTTGCTTGGTAACAGCCTGATTAACCAGTCTGGAATGCAGGCGCTTGACATAAAGGCGTCGGCTATGATCTCTCTCGGTTTTGCTGCAAGCTTTCGCGTTATACTGTACAGCAGCAGGTCTGCCGGACCTGCCGGAAAAAAAGGATAAAATTCTATTGACAATACAAGTATAATTGTATACAATAAAACAAATTTAAACCAAGAGAGATGGGAGAGCATAAATATGAATGAAAGAAAAGTCTTTGTTAACCCCCACAACAACCTGCTCCAGCTGGAGGAACCGATTTATACCCTGGTGGATGCGCCGGAACCCAATACCTTCCGAGGGCTGTTCCCATATGACGAGGTACCGAAGATTGCCTTTAATGATCGGATTGTGCCTCATAATTTACCGGAGGAGATCTTCATCACGGATACCACCTTCCGTGACGGACAGCAATCCAGAGCTCCTTATACCACGGAGCAGATTGTGACAATGTTTGATTATTTTCACAGACTGGGCGGACCGAAGGGCTTAATACGCCAGAGTGAGTTCTTCCTTTACAGCAAGAAGGACAGGGATGCCGTATATAAGTGTATGGAACGGGGGTACGAATTCCCGGAAGTAACCTCTTGGATCAGAGCTAGCAAAAGTGATTTTCAATTAGTGAAGGATATCGGCATGAAGGAGACCGGCATTCTGGTCAGCTGCTCCGACTACCATATCTTCTATAAGATGAAGATGACAAGAAGAGAAGTCATGAACCATTACCTGAGTGTGGTAAGGGAGTGTCTTGAGACCGGCATAGCAGCAAGATGTCATCTGGAGGATATTACCCGCTCGGATATCCACGGTTTCGTGATTCCTTTCTGCCGCGAGCTTATGAAGCTGAGCAAGGAATATAATATACCGGTCAAAATCAGGGCCTGCGATACCATGGGATACGGTGTGAACTTTGCCGGTGCGGTAATTCCCAGATCAGTTCAGGGTATTATCTATGGTATCCTGACGCATGCGGATGTTCCCTCCGGTTGGCTGGAATGGCATGGACATAATGATTTCTATAAAGCGGTTTCCAATTCGACCACTGCCTGGCTGTATGGTGCCGGCGGCGTAAATTGCTCCTTATTCGGCATCGGTGAGAGGACCGGCAATACTCCTTTGGAGGCAATGGTCTTTGAATATGCCCAGCTGAAGGGGACGCTGGACGGAATGGATACGACAGTGATTACCGAGCTGGCACAGTATTTTGAGAAGGAGATCGGTTACAGGGTGCCTTCCAGAACTCCTTTTGTCGGAAGGAACTTCAATGTGACCCGTGCCGGAATCCATGCGGATGGACTGCTTAAGAATGAAGAAATATATAATATCTTTGATACGGAGAAATTCCTGAACCGTCCGGTACTGGTGGCGGTATCCAATACCTCCGGGCTCGCGGGAATTGCCCACTGGATCAATACTTATTATAAGCTGAAGAGTGAGAAGGCCATCGGCAAAGACAACCCGGTCGTACATAGGATCAAGGAATGGGTTGACAAGGAATACGACGAAGGACGCGTGACGGTAATCACGGATGAGGAATTGATCAGGATAATCCAGGATAGCGAGCGGGAATTGGGAACGAAGATTGTGGATAACGCAGAACAGGATATGTTGCTATAAGCGGTGCGTTGCAGTTTAGCCTGCAAATAATATCTGAACTATAAATTGACAAGCCCGGCAAAGTTGTCTACAATAAAAGCAAGGCTTTAAATCAGTGAAGTATTCTAAAGTCTGACAAAGGAACGATGAGTTGTTATCGAATAAAGCATATTTATGGAGGTTACAATGATATCAGCAGAGAGAATGGAAGCAGTGAAGGAACAGTTTGGCAGACTGCTTGAGGAACAGTTAAAAAGAGTTGAGGAAATGAAGGCGCAGGGAGACTTTATTGATTATAAAGCACTGGATAAGATTATTATCGGTGTATGCGGAGGCGATGGCATCGGCCCTGCAATTACCGGTCAGGCACAGAGAATTCTGGAATATCTGCTGCGGGAGGAAATAGGAGCAGGAAGGATTGAATTCCGTGCAATCGAAGGACTTACCATTGAACGGCGGGCAGCGGAGAATGCTGCAATTCCTCCGGCGGTTCTGGAAGAACTGAAGCAATGCCATGTTGTTTTGAAGGGACCTACCACAACCCCCCGAAAGGGAGACCCCTGGCCCAATGTGGAGAGCGCTAATGTTGCCATGAGAAAGGAATTGGATCTCTTTGCCAATGTAAGGCCGGTCCGCATTCCTGAGCAGGGCATTGACTGGACCTTCTACCGTGAGAATACGGAAGGAGCTTATGCCGTAGGAAGCAAGGGAATTCACGTTACAGAGGATCTGGGTGTGGACTTTACCATAGCTACTTCCCAAGGAACTGAGAGAATTATCCGTGCAGCCTTCGAGTTTGCCAAAATGAACGGCAAGACCAGGGTGACGGCTGTTACCAAGGCCAATATCATTAAGACCACGGACGGCAAGTTCCTGGATATCTTCCGTGAGATAGCGAAGGATTATCCGGAGATTACGGCAGATGACTGGTACATTGATATTATGACCGCAAAGCTGGTGGATGAGAAGAGAAGGAAGGACTTCCAGGTGGTAGTGCTCCCGAATCTCTACGGAGATATCATAACCGACGAAGCAGCCGAATTCCAGGGCGGTGTGGGAACAGCGGGAAGCGCCAATATCGGCAAGAGATATGCGATGTTTGAAGCGATCCATGGTTCTGCTCCGCGAATGGTGGAAGAGGGAAGAGACATCTATGCGGACCCTTGCAGTATGGTCCGGGCCGGCGCGATGCTTCTGGCACATATCGGTTTTACCGCGGAAGCGGATAAATTATACCGTGCGCTGGACATCTGTACGATTCAAGAGAAAAAGATTATGACCACCGGCAGATCAAACGGTGCTACGGGAGCCCAATTTGCCGATTATCTGATGGAAACAATTGAAGCAATGAAATAAATAAACAAGTATGAACGTATCGGCTGCCCATAACCGTTTGGTAATGGGTGGCCTGCTTGTGTAAAATGCAGATATTCTATTAAAGAGGAGGGAATTGTTTGGAAGACTTTGATCTTCACAAAGAGGTGACCGATAAATATTCCTTGCGCGGACGGGTATTCAATAAGCTGAGAGAGGATATCCTGTCCGGTGTCTATCAGGAGAATGAGGAGCTGAAGGAGAATACCATTGGATTGGAGCTTGGCGTAAGCAGGACTCCGGTCAGGGAAGCTCTGAGGCAGCTTGAGCTGGAGGGCCTGGTTACCTTGATTCCGAATAAAGGAGCTTATGTCACCGGAATTACACAGAAGGATATTCACGATATCTACGTGATTCGCTCTTATCTGGAAGGACTTTGTGCAAAATGGGCATGTGAGCATATTACCGAGGCACAGATTGAAGCGCTGGATGAGGTGCTATATTTGTCGGATTTTCATGCACGGAGAAGCCATTATGATCAGCTGGTGGAGCTGGATAATAAATTCCATGAACTAATCTACAAAGCCTCCGGCAGTAAGATACTGGATCATGTACTGTCCGATTTTCATCACTATGTGGAAAGGGTGCGCAAGATCACCCTGGCCGCACCGGCAAGAGCGAAGAAATCAAGTCAGGAGCACGGCGCCATTCTCGATGCGATACGCAAGCGTGACGGAGAATTAGCGGAAGCCCTGGCCCATGAGCATATTATTAACACTATGAAGAACCTGAATGAACGGGGATTATAGATGGGAGAGAGTACCTATGGACGGACGAATATGACCTTAGGTACTCTCTTCTTTATCATCTTTATTATTAATGTTATCTGTGATTGCACCAGTCTTGATAAAGCGTATGGGAAGCATCCTTCACCCTTGGCAGGATCAATTCGATTGCCTCAATATGTTCCTGGATATCTTTATTATTTTTAACACCTATGTCTTCCAGAAGGCTCATGAACTCCGGCATCAGAGTCCGGTGTGCCGAAGGATTTGCAGTCCGCAATATCAGGTGGCAGCGGACGAAGGTGGCAGCAATCCAGAACATGGCCTCTCGATGATCACCCTGGCGGATCAGATGGCGGCTGCCGTCAATCACAACTGGCCGGGAATAGGAAGTAATATCATTTGAAAATGGAAAACTCACTTGGGAGGAATGCTGGCAGGCAAGATCAAAGGTTTGCTCCAAGGCATCCAAATGCCGCTCCACCTGCCCGGCAGAAATGTTCCGACATCCAATAAGATCAAGCAATTCCTCATATAGCTCCGTCAGCCCCGCCTTCTGCAAAACCGGCCGCAGCAAAAGATACCGCAGACGGACCGTAGGATTGAGCTGGGCCCCTACAAGGAGTAAATGAATGCATATTGCGGCGGGAAAAAGCCAGGGGTTGATATTATCCAGGAGTGGGTTATCCATATGGAAGCCTTTTATTCCCCGCTGTATTTTGTTTACGACGGACAGACAGCGGGCCTCGACCCAGTTCGGTTTGGAAAAATCCGATGAAACCACCCGGACGAGCTCATGAAGAAATGAAGTCTTGTCCAGCAATATGTTATCAGCCCGGAAAGCTCCGGCTATTTCATAAGTTGACAGGAGCTTATCCAGGGGAAGTAAGTCCTCCTTAGCTATAAAGCTGACATCCAGCAGAACTTCCTTATAAATAAATTTACCAAGCTTTTCCTCGGGCTTGGAGCTGTCAATGACTATGTTGATATCAATGTCTGAGAAGGGAGAAAGTTCCGCAGATTCATCCATTGCGGTTATGGAGCCGTTAAAGTAAGCTCCAACTATTTCGTGATCCCTGGAATATGCTTGAACCCATTCCAGGGCAAGCCGTTTTGCTTCTTTCATAGTGAGCATAATATATCCTTCTTTCATATTTAGGGAATCGGGTCTAACAATGCGATAGCCATATGGTGTCTGTAATTACCGCAGCTGCCGGAGCGGGATCATGTCTGACGACATTATCCCATAAGCACTTATGCTTATGGGATGGCGCTTTGCGCCAGGATGCGTATTATGCTACGCTCCGGCGCTGGGATAATATCTGTTAATATTATCCCATATCTGTTACAAGATGGCAAGTTTCCGATGGAAAAATTAAACTGAATTACAGCCGGCAGCATGCACTGCTTAATCGGATTCTAATTTTACAAATCAGCTTTTGTGTAGTACAATGAACTACATGAAAGTATGCTTTTATATCGTTTGTGTGGATACGGCGGCAGATTGCCGGTAAGATTATAGTTGGCTTTAGGAGGAAACAATAATGAGATTCTCACCTTTTGATGGATTTGGCAGCATTATGTTTTCTATCATACCTGTAATTGTGGTGATAGGATTTATCTTTGTATTTGGGATGATTATTGTGAGCTCGATACAGGGTGCAAAGCAATGGAAGACAAATAACGAATCGCCGGTTCTTACGGTTGAAGCGACAGTGGTGACAAAACGAACAGATGTACATCACCATTCTCATACTATAGGGACAGACAATATGCATCACAGGTCATCTTCGACTACATATTATGTTACCTTTGAAGTGCTTAGCAAAGATCGTATGGAATTTAAAGTCCGTGATACCGAGTATGGAATGCTTGTGGAAGACGACAGAGGAAAGCTGACTTTTCAGGGTACACGTTATTTAGGATTTGAACGCATTAGAAGTTGAGTGAAACAGGTTTCATAATATTGCCGCACGTTATGCTATATATTGCGCTGTGAAAGGCTTTACATTTATGCAAAAACAGGATGCTGAAAAGATAATCAACCGTTAAGGAAATTGATGTTTTTCCACAGGCGGTATCTTGCAGCATCTCTGTTTTTTACTCTGGAAATCTATTTTTAGCTTATTCAGAAATTTATTTCTTTAAAATCAATTCTCCTGAATTTATTCCTCTGCAGCCAGCAGTTCCCATTGCTCCATCAGTTCCTCAAGACGAAGTTCAATTGATTTTTTTTCCTCGCCCAATTCCATAAGTTTTTGGACATTGGTGAAGATCTCCTCCCTGGTCAGCAGCTCGTCGATTTCTTCGCTTCGCAGCTCCAGAAGATGGATTTCATCCTCGGCCTTCTTCAGGTCACTCCTGCGCTTGCGGCTTCTCGCCTGCTCTTCCTTCTGTTGCTGCCAATTCTGTTTGTTTTCACTCTCCGCATCGGAGGAATTGCCTGAATAGGAGCTTGCAAAGGCTGCGGGAAAGGCGCCTGGTTTGTTCCCGGTTCCGGGAGTCAGACCATCGGGAGCTTTTTTTAGATAGGCAGCTTCAACCTCAGGCTTTTTCTCAAGATAATAATCATAGTTGCCGATATAATTTAGCAGGGTCTGCTCTGTCAGATCCAGGATTCTGGTGGCGGTCTTATTGATAAAATAACGGTCATGGGATACATACAATACCGTACCGCTGTAATGATTTAAGGCAT
The DNA here is from genome assembly GCA_023423045.1 of Bacillota bacterium. Classification (GTDB taxonomy): domain Bacteria; phylum Bacillota; class Clostridia; order Lachnospirales; family Lachnospiraceae; genus Mobilitalea. Next base: position 98,289 of record JAFAGA010000022.1, read on the forward strand.
TTTCCAGAATCTCCTTGGAGGTAATATCCAGATGATTCGTCGGCTCATCCAGAATCAGCAGATTTGCTTCGGACAGCATCAGCTTTGCCAGGGATACCCGGCCCCGTTCGCCGCCGCTGATATCCTTGATTCGTTTGAACACATCATCCTCCGTAAACAGGAAGGCTGCCAGTATATTGCGCACCGCAGTGTTATCCAGATGGGGATAGGTATCCTGAAGCTCATCAAACAGGGTTTTATCCGGGTCAAGGACTTGATGCTCCTGATCATAGTATCCGATCTGAACCTTGGAGCCCAGACGGATTTCTCCGCTGTCTGCCTCTACCTGACCGTGGAGAATTTTGAGAATCGTGGTCTTGCCGGTGCCATTATTGCCGATGATGGCAACCTTTTCGCCGCGCTTGATATCAAGGCTGAGGTCTGTGAACAGGGTCAGCCGTCCATAGGATTTGCTTAGCCCCGTGACACTGATCACATCGTTGCCGCTGGTTATTCGCGGCTCCAGGTTGAAATGCATCTCGCTATGCTCCGCAGGACGCTCTACCCGTTCGATTTTTGCCAGCATCTTTTCCCGGCTTTCCGCCCGTTTGATGGATTTCTCCCGGTTGAAGGAGCGCAGCTTTGCAATAACCTCCTCCTGATGCTTGATTTCCTGCTGCTGGTTCAGATACTGCTTGAGCATAGCATTACGCAGCATCTCTCTCTTGGAGGCATAATCGGAATAATTTCCTTCAAAGGAGGTACATTTGGTGTTGTCCAGTTCTACGACCTTGGACACAACCTTATCTAAAAAGTAGCGGTCATGGGCTACAACAATGACCGCACCGCTATAATTTAACAGAAAGGTTTCCAGCCAGGCGATGGATAACAGGTCCAGATGGTTGGTGGGCTCGTCCAGCAGAATGAGATCCGGTTTGGACAGCAGCAGCTTGCCCAAGGCGATGCGGGTCTTCTGGCCTCCGGAGAGGGTGTTTACTTTTTTGTCGAATTCCTCTTCCCCAAAGCCGAGACCCTTGAGAATGCCGGTAACTTCACTTTGATAGGCATATCCGTTCCTGGACTCGAATTCATGAGTCAGCCGGGTATAGGTGCCGAGCATCTGGTTCAATTTGTCTCCGGCGGCGTGCTTCATCTCCTGCTCCAAAGCCCGGATATTTGCATCCAGGTCAATAATATCCTGCTTGACCGTCAGCATTTCGGCAAGGATGGAGTTCTCAGAGGATAGATTCTGGTGCTGGGCCAGGTAACCGATGGAGCTGCCTTTGGATAAAATTACTTCCCCCTCATCCGCAGGCATTTCCTTCATGATTATTTTTAATAAAGTAGATTTTCCGGCTCCGTTGATTCCGACAATAGCGGCTTTTTCCCTGTCATTGATGTGAAAGGAGACGCCGGACAGTATCTGGGTGGTTCCGAAAGATTTACTTATGCTTTTACAGGCTAGTATCATAATTTTCCCCGTTCCTGCGCATACTTTCAGCGCATTTCAATATCTGCCGTATATTTTAGCATAGGAAGAAGGACAAGTAAAGTTCCTTTCCAATAATCATATTAGTGCAGCCTGCGGTATTCTGGCACTGTAACATAAGCATTACGAAATGAAAATGGATACGATTGACTTATTATTAACAATCAAATATAATTAAAAGTAATGGAATACAAGTAAAGGAGGAAGTTCATTGTATAAGAAAGAAATTTCCAAAGCAGTTATTAATAGATTACCAAGATATTATCGCTATTTGGGAGATTTATTGGAGAAGGACGTGGTGCGCATCTCTTCCAAGGAGCTGAGTGAGAAGATGAAGGTTACCGCATCCCAGATCAGGCAGGATTTGAATAATTTCGGAGGTTTCGGCCAGCAGGGTTACGGCTATAATGTGGAGTATCTGCATTCAGAGATCGGTAAGATTCTGGGACTGGATAAGAAATATAGTGTGGTTCTCGTCGGCGCGGGTAATTTGGGACAAGCACTGGCGAATTATGTGGATTTTGAACGCAGGGGCTTTTTTATCAAAGCTATTTTTGATGTAAGTCCCAAGCTGATCGGAACGCAGATCCGTGGAAATATTGTAAAGTCCTCGGAGGAGCTGGAAGAGTATATTAAGAATAATCCGGTTGATATTGCAGCGATTACCGTACCTAAGAACAGGGCTCCTCAGCTGGCGGCAGATTTGGCAAAATGGGGGATCAAAGGGATATGGAATTTTGCACCGACGGACTTGAATCTTCCGAAGGACGTCACGGTGGAGAATGTTCATCTTGCAGAGAGCCTGATGAAATTATCCTATCGCTTATCAGGAAAAGATGACATGAAAGCATAGCTGGACCCGATAAGAGAAAGGATTGGAACTGAGAATGGGAAAGAAGAAGATTGATTTTATCGGGGTGGTAAAGAATAAAAAACTGCCGATTCTTACTCTGGATGCACGGTGGCATGAGATTTTTCCGGAGGAGAAGAAGACGTCTGCAATACGGGAGCTGGAGCAAAAGGTCAATGATCTTCTCAAAAAGCAGGGTAAAGCGGTAAATGATATTAAGGATATGAAGCGGCTGAAAAGCAGCCTTTTGAAGGATATCGTAGACAATATGGATATTGGGAAAGACTCCGCCGGTAAAGCAAAAGAGAAGAAGCAGGATAAGAATAAGCAATATGTCAATGAATTAAATGAAAAAATTGATCTGGCAATGGATGAGTTAGCGGAAGTCCCGTATCAGATAAAACAGGCCAATGAGGAGCTGCTGGCTGAGAGTATCTCCTCCTTTTATCAGGATTTGGAGAAGAACAATTCGGAGATTCTGGAGATTGCACAGTGGATTGCCGGGGTTCGGGAAGAGCTTAAGAGACAAATTCTGATTAAGCAGGATCTGGAAGCAAAAAATTCATTGATATATACATATATGCATGACATTCTTGGAGCAGAGATTATGGAACTCTTTGACCTGGAGCGGGGGAAGCAATGAGCGGAAGGTTACATTGGCTGGATCAGCGTAAAAACGAATTGTAGGAATGCCGCAGGGTAACTGTAATGCGGGGATAGAGTAGGTGGAGGAGGCTGTTGTATCTTGATGCAACAGCCCTTCTTGTATCAGATCAGTTGAAATGGAGAAGGATATGATTAGAGGAATAGGCGTGGATTTAATCGAGGTTGACCGGGTAAGCAGGGCTTGCAGAAAAGAGAATTTTCTCAAGCGGTGCTATACGGAAGCTGAGGCTCGGCTGATTGCTGAGGATATCAGGAAGGCAGCAGACAATTTTGCGGTAAAGGAGGCGGTTGCCAAGATGCTTGGAACCGGCTTTCGAGCCTTTTTTCCCATCGACATCGAGGTACTTCGTACCCCGAAAGGAAAGCCTTATGTCATATTGCACGGCAAAGCAGAGGAATTAGCGAGAGAGCAGGGCATCTCGGCAATTCATGTATCAATAACCAATACCCGGGAATATGCCAATGCATTTGTTGTAGGGGAAGCGCTGCCATAATTAAATAAAAACAGGAGGTCATTTGCCATGAAATATGCGCTGGATGCGGCAACGATGAAAAGAATCGATGATTATACGGTCACAACCGTTGGGATAGCGGCACTGGAGCTGATGGAGAGGGCTGCGGGAGCGCTGGTGGAAGTGATGCTGCGCAGAATTACCGGACAGGACCGGATTCTGGCAGTCTGCGGGCCGGGCAATAATGGCGGGGACGGTGTGGCGGCAGCCAGGCTTTTGTTCTGCCAGGGTTATCGGGCTGCAATCCTTCTGATCGGAGATCCGGACAGGTATTCCCAGCAGATGAAGGAGCAGCTTCTTAGGGCGGAGAATTTAGGGGTGCCGATAGAAAACTGCAACAAGCTTGCTGAATATAATATAATAATTGATGCGGTCTTCGGAGTTGGGTTATCGAAACCGGTATCCGGAGAATATGAGGAAATCATTCGGAAAATAAACAGCCTGGCCAGCTATGTATACTCTGTAGACATTCCATCAGGAGTGTCGGCTGACGACGGAAAGATGTTGAATATTGCGGTTAAGGCAGATGAAACGGTGACCTTCGGCTTCCATAAAATCGGCCTCCTGCTCTATCCCGGCGCTGATTATGCCGGAAGGGTAACGGTGGCGGATATTGGATTCCCAGAGATTGCTTCAAGGCAAGTATGCCTGGATACCTTTTATTATGAGAAAGAGGATTTGGCAAGACTGCCAAAGAGGAAGAATTATAGCCATAAGGGAACTTACGGGAAGGTATTAATGATTACCGGCAGCAGAGGGATGGCAGGTGCAGCATGTCTTAGCGCACGGGCGGCTTATCGCAGCGGCGCGGGACTGGTGAAGGTGGTATCCGCAGAATGCAATCGGGTTATCCTGCAAACGGTTCTGCCGGAGGCCTTGTTTTCCTCCTATGATGGGGAGGATAAAAGTCCGCAGCAGCTGAAGGAGCAGCTTTTGGCGGATATTAACTGGGCAACGGTAATTGTGGTTGGACCGGGACTGGGGCTATTGGAAGCCTCCCGCGAATTGCTGGAAATGGTATTGCAAAATGCAAGGGTTCCGGTCATTATAGATGCCGATGGGATTACTTTGATGGCAAGAGTATTGGAGGAGCGCCTGGACAGCGGCAGAAAAAATTCCCCGGAGGAGCGCATGAAACTCCTGGCGGGCTTGCTTAATACCCCTGCGATATTTACCCCACATCTATTGGAATTCTCCAGGCTGCTGGGATGCCCCCTGTCGGAGATAACAGACAGTCTGATGGAAAAGATAAGGAAGTGCAAGAGGCACAGTAAGCTGATTCTTGCGGTGAAGGATGCCCGCACCATCGTTGCCGGTGAGCAAGGATATTATGTGAATGTCTCAGGCAATCACGGAATGGCGACCGGAGGAAGCGGTGATGTGCTTACCGGGATCATAGCCGCCATGATTGCCCAGGGAATGGAGCCGTATGAAGCCGCCTGCCTTGGAGTCTATCTTCACGGACTGTCGGGGGATGCGGCGGCGAGGGAAAAAGGACCCTATTCCATGATGGCAGGGGATATTGCAGCTTCCATTGAGAAGGTACTTATAAATCTTGAATTTTGATCCATAACGGTTTACCAGAAGATTCTGAAAACTTATACACTTTATGGAATACACACGAAGAAAATGGCAATAATAAGGGTAGCCGAGTATTGGAGTGTGAATAAAGTGGTTATCAAACGAGGAGATATCTTTTATGCTGATTTACGGCCGGTAGTAGGATCAGAGCAGGGTGGTGTCAGGCCCGTACTGATTATTCAGAATGATACTGGAAATAAACATAGCCCTACCGTTATCTGTGCGGCCATTACATCAAAAATGAATAAAGCAAAGCTGCCCACCCATGTGGAGCTGGATGCAGAGAAATATGGAATTGTCAAAGATTCTGTTATTTTATTGGAGCAGGTGAGGACAATTGATAAATCAAGGTTAAAAGAGAAGGTTTGTCATTTGGACAGAGATGTATTAAAGAAAATCGATCGTGCTTTGATTATCAGTTTTTCTTTAGATACATATTTTGGATAGAACGAAAAAAGGAACCCGCGAGGGTTCCTTTCTGTTATACAGCAGGGGAGCTGTATAACCATAGCGTATAATAGGGTGGGAGTAGAAAGTGTTTTATCACTGTCTATGTGACTTATTATAAGGGGTAAATGTGTACACATTGTGACGATTTTCTAAAATAAAACTAAAAAGGAAAAAGATTATATGAAATGTGACATGTTCAGGGCTGGATATATCTGAAGATAAGAATGCCTGTATTTAGACGGGGAAAGAGGGTGTCCGTTACGAAGAAGACAGGACACCCTCTTATATATTTATAATGTAGGGAGGAGGAAAGTGAAAATGTAACTTTTACTTTCCATTACCAGTATATAGATAAGTTATGATGCAGATATGGATAGAATAAAGAATTTCTGTAAACAAACTGGTACATAAATATGTCAAACCTGGTTACTATATGAAGATTTACATAATATTACAGGTAGAAAACAGCTTTGAATTATAGGCTGAAGCAAAAATTTTTAACATTTTTATAGGGGTATATACGCCTTTTTCCTTTTTCTGAAGTCCACCGGACTGTGTCCGGTATTTTTTTTAAATACCTTGCTGAAATAAAATGGGTCATTAAACCCCACGACATTGGATATTTCACCGACTGTCAGGTCGGTATCGCTCAAAAGTTCCTTGCTCTTGTCAATGCGAAGCTTTTCAATATATCTTGCCGGTGATGTCTGCATTGATTTCTGAAACTTCCTTATGAATTGATAAATACTGATATTGCAACTGTCGGCATAATACCCGATGGGATGGTTTTGCTGATACTCCAGATGCATCTTTTTGATTACATGTTCTATATCGTTGTTTTTAAATCCCTTATGACCATTGTGATGCAAAATTGACTGCCTCGAGAACATTGACAGAATCTGTATAAGGTAGCCGATGCTGAGAGCATGGTATCCTGGATTTTTTATATTAATTTCATGAATCATGGTTTCAAAGAGCTGTGTAACCTGGGATAGAATTCCGACAGGATAAAACCGGCTGTCCTCAAGGCCAAGCTCTCTCAACAGTTGCTGTACGGCTGTTCCGGTAAAATGGATCCAATAAAGTTCAGCCTGTTCACCGCCGACATAGTAATAGTCCTGCTCATCTAAGGGCCTGTATAGTATAATATTTCCGGGCTGAATTGTGTGAAAACTGTCCCCATCCCTGTAATGCCCCACACCGTTTATCAGATAAACCAGATAATAGTCCAGGCGTCTTCGGGTCAATGAAATACTTCTGTTTGCAATCTTCACATACCCGCAGCAATTGATAAAGTATGAATTAATCAAATCCTCTCTTCCGATGTTTGTATCGCTGTCCAGAATAACCCCGCCATAATTTATCATTGACTTTACCTCACAATCAGCGCAATATTTTACAGGAAAAAAGCTATAAAATTCATGTTAATAGCCTAATTATACATCTATACTATTCACATTACAATCAATATTTTCTATGTACATGCTTTGTGTCCATGTATGTGAAAATGGTGCTAAAATATACTTAAAGTGAGGTCATAAGAGAATGCAAAGAGAATTGAAAATAGGTGTCATCGGACTTGGAGGCAGAGGCCTCGGACTGCTTTCTGCCATCGTTCCTATGGAAAACATAAAAGTTTTAGCCGTCGCCGATCACTATGAAGACCGGCGATTAAAAGGTGTGGATGAAGTAAAACGCGTTGCGGGAAATACACCTCTTTCCACTGCGGATTACAGGGAGGTGCTGGCCATGGATGAAATAGAGGCTGTGATTGTTTCCACCTCCTGGGCGGACCATATCCACATTGCAATTGCCGCAATGAAGGCAGGCAAATATGTCGCCTCTGAAGTTGGCGGCGCATATTCCATTGACGAATGCTGGGAACTGGTTAAAACCTATGAGGAAACCGGCACTCCATGCATGCTTTTGGAAAACTGCTGCTATGGGCGCGAAGAGTTGATGGTGCTGAACATGGTTAAAAAGGGACTTTTTGGAGAAGTCATTCATTGCCGTGGCGGATATCATCATGATTTGCGCGATGAGATTACCAATGGCAGAGAAAACCGCCATTACCGGCTGAGCAATTATATGAACCGCAACTGCGAAAACTATCCTACCCATGAATTGGGCCCGATAGCAAAGGTTTTGAACATCAACCGCGGTAACCGTATGCTTTCCCTCACTTCGATGGCATCCAAGGCAAGGGGGCTTCACGAATATATTTTGAAGGAAAAAGGCCCGAATTACGATCTGGCAAGCTTCAATTTCACCCAGGGTGACGTGGTCACCACCACCATTAAATGCGCCCATGGGGAGACAATTACCATAACGCTGGATACCACCCTGCCCCGGGCTTATTCCAGGGGGTTTGAAGTACATGGTACCAAAGCACTCTATATGGAGGACAACAACTCCCTTTTTATTGATGGTGTACATAATCAATATGATTTTGTCTGGAAAGAGCAGTGGAACAATGTAGAAAAGCTAAGGGAACAATACGACCATCCCATCTGGCAGACCTACACACCCGATGCCGATGCAGGCCATGGCGGTATGGATGTGCTGGTACTCCGGGCGTTCTTTGAAAGCGTCAGGGAGCACACCCTGCCCCCTATCGATGTCTATGACATGGCGGCTTGGATGAGCATCACCACGCTTTCCGAGCAATCCATTGCCATGGGCGGACAGCCGGTTGCCATCCCTGACTTTACCAACGGCCGGTGGATAAACCGCGAAGCAGAGGTGCAAGGCCCCTTCTGCCTGAGTGATGTATGTGACGAATGGTGGGAAAAGAATAGAAACTCTTTTAAATAAAATCAAGTAAAAATTGCCGGGGCGGCAATATAGTATGGTTGCTCCCGGCATTTTTTATGATGCCCGGCCGGTGTGCGATAAATTATAAGAATTATTTAAATGAGCTCGGTTTGGCTATGAACCGGTCTCATCAATTAACCGACTTCGCGGTGTCAGATACAAATATAACAGCGTCAATATCCATACCTGAAGTCTATGATTTACTTGCCATAATATCAATTATTGTGTAATATTAAATTAAAATATACAACATTTTACACATTGCAGACTGCCATAGGGATGGGAAAAATATGATGAAAAAATTCTATTTTAACAATCTGAGGATCAGGAGCAAGCTATTGCTTCTGTATACGTTCTGTGTTCTGATACCGATTATTCTCACCGACGTCATAATCATGTATACCGTCAATGCCAATTACAGGGAAAGCCAGTTAAGAGACTTAAGGCATGCCATGGAGCGTGTTGAATACAATCTGGGAGAGACGATAGAGGGCTGTATCCTGTTTACCAATAACATGTATACCGACAGCTCCCTGGACAAATTCCTGAACCGGAGGTACTCCAGCTATAATGATTATTATGATGAATATAATAAGATGCTGGATAATAACAGCCTGAGCTATAATTATAACTACGGTATGCTGAACAAAATCGAGATTTTCGCGGATAACGATACCATGCTGGGAGGCGGTAAGATTTCCACCTTCAAGTCCGCCCGGGATTCGGACTGGTACATAGAATATAAGGCCAGCGGCAAGGACATTTTCCTGTATACCTATTACGATGAAACTAAAAAATTCATTCCGGGCAGCGGTTCCTGCAGAACCGTCAGTATTATCAGAAAGCTGGGCAACTTCGGGAGTAAGATGGAGAAAGTTCTAAAGATTGATGTCAGCTACAATGAAATGCTGATTGATGTCCTGAATGAGAAAATTGACGGCACCATCTATGTAAGAAATAAGGATTACATCCTGTTCTCCAATCTGCCGGGTACCAGCGGCATGAGGAGATTCGAGGCGGCGGACAGCCTGGACGGCTTGGAACCGACCATGAGTAAAACCTTTTTCAGCTGCAATGAAGAATGGGAGGTTTTAATCTATGCGAAGAGCACTCCCTTTTGGAATGTCCTTCTCCAGAACAAGGGATTGCTGTATTTGATTGTTCTTGATTTCTTTGTGCCCACCCTGTTAATTTATCTCATCGGCAAATCCATATCCCATCGGCTGACGGTGATTTCCGCCTATCTGGGCAAGGCGGAGAAGGAACAGTTTGAGGTGATCGATTGCCTGGAGGGAGAGGACGAGATCGGCAAAGTAATCCGTAATTATAATATGATGGTGCTCCGGATTAAGGAACTCATCGAGGTGGTGTTTAAAGGGAATGCCGAGAAACAGGCTTTGGAGCTTTCCAAGAAGCAGGCAGAGCTGCAGGCCATCCAGAGCCAGGTGAATCCTCATTTTCTATTTAATACACTGGAGACAATCCGGATGCGGAGCCTGATTAAGAATGAAACGGAGACCGCGGGAATTATCGGTGAGCTGGCCATTTTATTCCGCAAGAGCATGACCTGGGGGGAGGACTGTATTCCCATCGCCGAGGAAATGAATTTTATTGAAAAATATATCAGTATACAGAGGTACCGTTACGGCGACAAGATCAAATTCAATCACTATGTGATGCCGGAATGCAATTCCTATCTGATTCCGAAGCTGACTATAAGCAGTTTTATTGAGAATGCTTGTGTCCATGGCTTGGAAGCCACGGAAAAGGAAGGTGTAATATCTCTGACGGTAACGAAAAGCGGGGAATGCCTGTATATCGAAATATCCGACAATGGAAAAGGCTTTGAGGAGCGGCGGCTTGAGGAAATACGCCATATGATTGCACATGCGGATCATAAGATGCTGAGCGAATCAAGGAGCACGGGGATGCTGAATGCATATTTAAGGCTGAAGATGCATTTTGATAATCGGGTTCTGTTTGATATTGACAGCAAGCCGGAGGACGGAACCGATATATTGATACAGATTCCTCTGGATGCAGTGGGGGATGCGGCAATGGCTGATGCGATAATGAATGGGGAGGACACAGAAAATGATTAAGGTGATGATTGCCGACGACGAACCTTTTATTCGTCAGGGATTGAAGATTTTGATTAATTGGGAACAGTACGGCTTTGAAATATGCGGTGAAGCGGTGAACGGGAAAGAAGCCCTGGAGCTGATGGAACGGGAGGAGTACGATCTGGTCATCACGGATATTAAGATGCCGGGGATGAACGGCCTTGAACTGATCGAGCATACCTGGGAGAAGGTGTCCAGACATACCCGTTTTATTATTCTGAGCGGCTTTTATGAATTTGAATATGCAAGGAAAGCGATCAAATACGGGGTGGTGGATTATGTATTAAAACCGGTGCAAATGGAAGAGCTGATCCGTGCCCTGGAGAATTATAAGGAACAGTATTTTAAACAGATTGCCGAGCGCAAGCATCTGGAATACTCGGAGAAAATTATATTTGACCGGAACCTGTCTTATCTGATATCGGACCGGTTTGATAATGAGAGTCTGGAGTATGTTACCAGGTATCTTCCGGACTCCTCCCATCTTCGTTATATCAGCATTGAGTATGAGCCCTCCGAACCTGAATTCCAGGCATTGACCAAGGAAGAAAAGATTAAGGCCAGGAGCGGCTTATATGATGCGCTCCGGGCTTTTCTTGGAGAGTATTGGTATCACGCATATATGGAAGCACATCCCTTTGAAGAAATCTATGGGGTTGGCTTTTTATTTATTAAGCGCTTCGCCGAAGAGGCAGGTATGAATGAGAAGGCTTATATCCAAAGGTTATATTGCCGGTTGGCGGAAGGCTGTCTCTACAAGATCAGATTATATATCGGACAAAGGGTGGAGGATATCGGCAAGCTGTCGGAAACGTACAAATCGGCGACCATAGCACGTACCTTCCAGCTGTTTTCCAAGGAAAAGGATATTGCCTTCTATGACGAGATCGGGAGGAATCTGCGTACCAGCCGTTATCCGGTGGACAAGGAGATGATGGATGAACTGATACGGGCGATTGAGGAGAATGACAGAGGTGCTATCGAACAGAGAATAGACGAGGTCTATGGGCATTTTAAGGAGCTGGCGACAGAGCCGGATATTATTAAGATTAATCTGGATTATCTGCTGTTTAATCTTATCAGCATAGCCAAGGAGCTGGACCCGGATTTCGACCAGGAGGAAATCTACAGGATGATCAGCCAGGGAGGGTATGAGCAGATTGCAATCCGGGGCAGCGTAACACATTTTAAGGAATTTGCCCGGGAGTTTTCCGACTATCTCCATGAGCTGAGACAGCATGCCTTCGGCGGAGTGCTTACGGAGATTGAAAAGGAGATTACGGAGCATTATATGGATAATCTCAGCCTGAAATTCCTGAGTGAGAAATACTTCATTAACAGCGCGTATCTGGGACAGATCTTCAAGCGGCAGTTCGGCAGTCCCTTTAAGGATTATCTGAATAATTATCGAATTGACCGGGCTGCGGAGCTTTTGATCCGATCGGATGAAAAGATCTATTTAATCGCCGAAGGAGTAGGCTTTAACAATACGGACTATTTTATCAGTAAATTCGTCCAGCTGAAGGGCATCACTCCATTGCAATACCGCAAACAATTCCTCGGAAGGAAATAGGATCAGGCGCTGCACATCTTGTGGCGCTGAAATCATTTTATACATATTATACAAAATATGATTTATTTTTAGTGGTTCCATAAGGAGATATAATTATTAGTATTTTGACTATACTTTATAAGTTGATGAATTTGTTTAGTGATGATATTATTTTATTAGCTGCTTATGGTGAATTGCACATGGTGGATATGGTGTTCGGCTGTATGTGGCAGGAGGCAATTTACATAGACAGTAAAAAAGTATAGGGAGGAATAATATGAGAAAGTTCAAGGCCTTGATTGCTATTCTTATGGTAATCGCAATGTTTGGCACACTTCTTGCTGGCTGCAAGAAGGCTGAGAAACCGGCGGATAGTCAGGGGGTTAAGAAAAACGAGCAGACAGAGAACAAAGATAGTGCTGCTCCAACCGCAGAAGGAAAGAAAGTGGAGAAGGTGTTCACGATGTTCAATGCGGTTCCGGGAACGGAAATTCCGGATGACAACAGAGTTATGAGAGCAATTGCAGATATTACAGGAGCATGGGCAAAAGTAACCTGGTTGACAGGCCAGTCGGCAGACGAAAGAATCGGTGTTATGATTGCCGGAGGCGATTATCCTGACTTCATCAGCGGTTCCACTGGTACTGCGGCTTTATTGGAGGCGGGAGCCTTGATCCCCATCGATGAGTATTGGGATGACTATCCGAATATTAAGAATTATTTATCTGAATCCGACTGGAACAAGGTCAGGGCAGAGGACGGGCATATCTACCTGATACCGCAGTTCGGCATCATCCAGGGTGAGGATATGGCTACCTATCATTGGGATGAAGCATTTTGGATTCAGAAGGAAGTTTTGATTTGGGCTGATTTTCCGAAAATTACAACCATGGACCAGTATTTTGATGTGATCAAGAGCTATATGGAAGCTCATCCGACCACAGAGGACGGACAGGAAACCGTAGGCTTTACCATGAGCAGTGAGGACTGGAGATACTTTGGCGTTGAGAATCCTCCTTATTTCTTAATGGGATATCCCAACGACGGTGCCTGCATTGTAGACCCGGTGAAAGAGGAAGCCATCGACTACAATACCCTGCCGGAAGCAAAGACCTATTACCAGAGAATTAATAAGGCATTTAATGAAAAGCTGGTTCATCCTGAGACCTTCACCATGTCTTATGACCAATATATCGCGTTATTATCCACAGGCAGAGTTCTTGGCACCCTGGATCAGTTATGGAACTTCAACACCGCCAATGAAGCGTTGGTAACCCAGGGCCTGGTTGGCAAGACCTATATTCCGCTGCCCATATCCTATTCCGGTGACGGCAAGCAGAAGTGGCACAGCCCTTCCGCACTTGATGTATCCAACGGATTATCTGTTACTACCAGCTGTAAGGATATTCCCGGTGCATTGCAGTTTGTAAATGATCTTCTTTCCCCCGAGGTTATGACTTTAAGATATTGGGGACAGGAAGGAATCGACTACATGGTGGGCGATGACGGCGTGTTCTACAAGACGGATGAGCAGAGAGCAAATTATGATAATCAGGATTATGCAACAGATAATCTGGTCAATACCGCATATGCCTATTTCCCTCATTTTGAAGGTATGCTTGCTGACGGTAAGAATGCGGCGGATCCCAAAAATCAGCCGAATGAATTCTATAATACATTGTATGATGTTGAAAAACAGCTTTTGGATGGCTATGGCTATAAGACCTTCCTGGATTTCTTAGGAGATACCGAGACGACAAATGCTCCCTGGTATCCGATGTGGTCCTTTACCAATAACTGGACTGCAGATACACCGGAGGGCCAGGCTAAGAATAAGATTACAGAGCTGAAGCATACCTGGCTGCCGAAGGCTATGATGGCATCCGAAGCAGAGTTTGACTCCATTTGGGATGAATACCAGGAGGTTTATAAGGAAGAAGTAGATGCTGATGCATATCTGGACGCGTTAACCGCCGAGATTAAGAGAAGAGCCGAGGTAGCGCGCGGTGAGTAATAATTTAGTGAAGTAAAGTACTATATGGGGTGTCTTAAGCTATTATTTAAGGCACCCCATAATCAGGCAAGGCGGCTTAAACCGGCTTTGCCGACCGTATATTAAGGCGAATACTACTGTATAAATGTACGGAATAAATGTGCGGCGGCACTGTGTTTCAGGAAATAGACAGCGATGTACGAGTTACACTGCAGGCTGAACTGTAATATGTACGAACCGTAGATTTATATATTCTTATATATTGTATTGACGTAAGGTTAACGGGATGTCAGGGATGGCACCCGGTCGGGAATAATGAAAGACTGGAGGCGCATATATGCAAAAGCGTAAACCATATTATTTGATTATAGCTGTATTTTGTTTCGCATCTATAATTAATATATTTCTTCCCTATCTTGAGCTTCCGGAGAGAGAACTGTCAAAGGACGGCATCGTACTGGATGCGGAACAGGCCGCACTGAACAGCAGTATTATTCGGGAAATTGCAAGGGATACCGGTTTGACCAGGAAAGAGGTATCGAATGTAGCGAAGGGTATTTTAAAAGGCAAGGAATATGAAGCAATTGTAAAGGATCTGACGGAGGAGGAATACTTTGCAGTTGATATTATAAGCGAGGCTCTGAATTATAAAATTAACGAGATAAAATCTATCGATTACTTTAACGGGAAGGATTATAATTACTTCGGTTTGATCAATCTGTCGGTAAATGTGATACAACATCTGGAGCAGAATGTCATTGACTCGGTACTTGTTATTGCAGTCTTGATATTAACGGTTTTACTGCCGCTTGTCTCAGCTGTTTATATGCTGATAACAAAGGGCTTCAAGCACTACGGCCTGGTGAAAAAGATTGCGGTAATATCCATTCTTCTGAATCTGGTGGGGATGATCTGCGCAAACTCCATCAGCATCGGGGCGCTGCAGGTGGAACAGTTTTTTACAAGGAACTGGGGTGTCGGTTTCTTTGTGCTTATGATCTCTCAACTGGCGGTATGGCTGGTGGCGACAGTGGCTTCCTACCATGAGCAGGTGGCGGGCTATGTTACCTGGAGAATGATTGTGAGACAGAGGCAATTAATTATTATGTCCGTACCTTTTTTGATCTACGGCTTTATATTTTACTATTATCCTCTGGCAGGCTGGACTATGGCGTTTCAGAAGTTTAAGCCGGCAGCAGCCGAGCAGATGTGGATTGCCTGGGAGAAGTTTAAATTCCTTTTCAATGGCAATCTGTTCCTTATGGTATTTCGCAATACCGTTGCCATGAGTGTAATCAATCTGGTTTTCAGCTTTGCTTTTGCCATAATGTTTGCATTGCTGCTCAATGAGGTGAGGAGCATCAAAGGGAAGAAGTTTGTCCAGACAGTATCCTACCTCCCTCACTTCTTATCCTGGATTATCGTAGCCGGTATTGTTCAGGATGTGCTGTCCATGGAGACCGGTATTATTAACGAAGTGGCAACAAAATTGAATATAATTAACACTCCCATCAACTATTTTGCCGATCCAAAGTATTTCTGGTGGATTATAGTCTTTGCCGTTGTATGGAAGGAGACAGGCTGGAACAGTATTATCTATCTTGCAACCATGACCTCCATCAATCCGGATTTGTATGAGGCGGCTGCCATTGACGGTGCCGGAAGACTGCGCAAGATGCTTCATATCACCCTGCCGGGGATCAGATCCACCATATTTGTCCTGTTAATTATTAATCTGGGGATGATTATGAATTCCGGCTTTGAGGCCCAGTATCTATTGGGGAAGGATCTGAACAGAGCCACCTCCTATGTAATTGATGTATTTGTTCTTGATAACTCCTTCGGTGCGGGGGTTGACTTTTCCCTTGGTACCGCAGCAGGTATCTTTAAGAGCGTTGTAAGCATCCTGTTGATATTCGTCGCTAACCGTGCTGCCAAGGCGGCCGGCCAGGAGCGATTATTCTAGGAGGAGGGGTTAAGAATGAATCAAAAAAAGAAAAAAAAGAGCAAGGCAGATGTTGCGTTTATTATTGTGAATACGATTATACTGGTTCTGTTCTGTGCGCTGACGCTGTATCCGATCCTGAATACCCTGGCGGTATCCTTAAACGATGGTATGGATGCGGTTCGCGGTGGTATCCACCTCATTCCGCGTAAATTCACTTTGCAGAATTTCTATACGGTGATTAAAAAGGATAACATACTTACGGCAATTAGGGTATCCGTTCTCAGAACGGTGGTCGCCACCTTCCTGCATATGTTTATTACGGCACTGCTGGCCTACGTGCTGTCAAGGAAGGAATTTCTGTTTGCCAAAGAAGTATCCTTATTCTATGTATTAACTATGTATGTCAGCGGAGGACTGGTGCCTACCCTGTTATTATACAAGGGTCTGGGGCTAACCAATACTTTCTGGGTATATATTATCCCCGGAATGATCAGTGCTTTCAACATGATTGTGATTCGTACTTTCATGAACGGCCTTCCGGACAGTTTTGTGGAGTCGGCCCAGGTGGATGGAGCCGGGCATCTGAGGATATTCTTTCGGATTGTACTGCCTTTGTGTAAGCCGGTAATGGCTACCGTAGCATTATTCATTGCAGTGGGCCAATGGAACTCCTGGTTCGATGCCATGCTGTATAATAACAACCGACCGGATCTGACAACATTGCAATATGAGCTGATGAAGCTGCTGTCGTCGGTTTCCCAGCAGCAGGGCAGTGCAAGTATGATGAAGCATGCCGCCAGCCAGGTTACCCCCATCTCCATCCGTTCTGCAACGGCAATCTTTACCGCCCTTCCCATCGTATGTCTGTATCCGTTCCTGCAGCGGTATTTTATCAGCGGTATGATGATCGGCGGCGTGAAGGAGTAGAGAATATACAGGTTAAGAGAGGATAGGAAGTTATTCCTTGCGGATAGTTTCCTGTCCTTTTTATAGTCTTATAAGGAATAAGCCCACCTTTTACTTGAAATATCTTATGAAAATAGGTAAAATAAGCTTAGAGTTTTGTTGCCAAAGGAAAAGTTCATTCGGACTGCCAGGTTACATGCTTATGACATTTAAGCAGGAGAAAGTTATGCGTATCGGTTTATTAAGGCATTTTAAGGTGAATTGCCCTCATAAAAGATGGATGACTTCAGAAGAGTTCCGGGAATGGTCGGAAAAGTATGAAGTTTCAAAGGTGATAAAGAAAAAGGTAGAGATGTATGGGATTGAATGGGATGTCTGCTATGTCAGCGATCTTCCCAGAGCCATTACCACAGCAAAAGAAGTCTACAGCGGGAATCTGAAGATCGATAATTTGCTGCGGGAGGTGGATAATGCTCCGTTTATTCATACCGAGCGTATCCGGCTTCCCTTTGAAGTCTGGCATATATGCGGGCGGCTGGCATGGTATTTCCGTTCGAAAAGCCAGCCGGAGACGATTGTAGGAACTCAGAGGCGTATCAATGCATTTTTGGACCGGATTGACTGGTCCAAGGAGAACATTCTTGTCGTATTCCACGGATTTATGATATATAATTTCCAGAAGGAACTGCGAAAGCGGGGGTTTGTGGGAGAGAAGCTTAAGATCGTGAAGAACGGCGTGCTTTATGAATATGTCCGGGAAGAAGAGCAGAAGGAAGCGACAGAGGTAGAGGAAGAGAATGAAGGTAACGCTAATTTGTGTGGGTAAGCTGAAAGAAAAATACTTATTTCAGGGCGTGGAGGAGTATGCAAAGCGTCTGAACCGGTATTGTAATCTTGAGCTGATTGAACTGGCGGATGAGAAAACGCCGGACAACGCCAGTGAAGCACAGGAGGAGCAGATCAAACGCAGAGAAGGAGAGAGGATCCTCAAGGTGCTAAAGGAGGATTCCTATTGTATCGTTCTTGCAATTGACGGAGCCATGCTTACCTCGGAGGAGCTGGCCGCAAAGATAGATACCCTGGGGATATCGGGCTGCAGTCATATCAGCTTTATCATCGGCGGTTCCCTGGGACTATCCGGAGAGGTATATCGAAGGGCGGATTACAAACTGAGCTTTTCGAAGTTAACCTTTCCGCATCAGCTCATGAGGGTGATACTGCTGGAGCAAATTTACCGGGCTTACCGAATTATTCATAAGCAGCCTTATCATAAATAGTTTTATAATTACGAAGAGGAGGATATAGAGCATGAATACCATTGATTTTGCAATTAACATGGAATTGGAAGGGCAGAAATATTATTTGGATCAGGCAGAGCTGAACAGGGATAATGAGCTGCATGCTGTATTCCTGATGCTGGCGGATTCTGAGGAAGGGCATGCGAACTTATTAAGAAGATATAAGAGTAAGGAAGCCTTGACCTTGCAGGCTTTTGTACGGCCTGGACTGAAATCGGTATTTGATGGTTTAGGAAACTTCTCTAAGGAGGATAATACACGGCAGTTGGATGTCTATCGAATAGCCTGCCAACAGGAAGAAAAAAGTATTCAATTATACCGGGAAATGGAGGAGCAGGCCGAGGAGTCCGAGAAGGAACTTTTTCGTTATCTGGTCCGCCAGGAAGAGGAGCATCTGCTCTTATTTGAGGAA
>JAFAGA010000015.1 GCA_023423045.1 Bacillota bacterium
TTGTTTAGGCGATTCAATTATTGACGAAAAAATAGGGGGTCATTGTTTTTTTGTGAAAAAAGATGGTGTAACCCTTGAAAATAAAAGGTTTTGAAAGAAAAACAGGGGTGTCAGACTTGACACTACCAATCCATAGGAGGAGGACTATTTATGAAGAAAAAATTGCTTGCAGTACTGCTTATCACAGCAATGGTCGCAGGAACCCTTACCGGGTGTGCGAAAAACAAGCAGACACCAACAGATAACCCCAACACCACAGGCGGCGACAAGACAACGGACAGCCAGTCGCCTTCCGATGCAAATGATTCCACGGAGACCGCAAAAACTGCGGAGGAGCTTTTGATGGAGCCTTATGCCGAACCCGTTGATATTCATGTCGTGCTGCAGTACAGGGAATCTGAAAGCCCTGAGACACCGGTGGATTGTACGCCGGAGAACTCAACCGCAGTGAAGCTGCTGAAGGAACAGTTGAATATCAATCTTATTTATGACTGGATTGTAAATGCGGACCAGTTCAAAGAAAAATTTGGTGCCGAGATCGCAGCCGGCAACCTTCCTGATGTGTTCATGATTGATCCCAATGAATTTGAGGATCTGTCAAGCCAGGGCGGTCTCGCGGATCTTACGGAGGTTTATGAAAAGTACCGCTGTGAAGATTTGGACACAATCTTTAATTATGACGGGAACTACATCAACGTAGGCAAAAAGGATGGTAAGCTCTACGGCCTCCCGATGGGAACGGATCCGGCACAGATGACCTCCCAGATGATTTATAACCTGACACAGCTTGAGAGCGTTGGCATTACTTCCACAGACCAGCTTCCCAAAACCATTGCGGAATTCGAGGAGCTCTGCGACAAGCTGATGAAGGTAGATTACAACGGTGACGGAAAAATCGGCGGTCCGGTCCTTCCGGCCTGCAAGAATTATATGGATGCCCAGCTTGCAGATTTCCAGCCCTTCTTCCACGCTTATGAAACCTGGGCGGACGGCTGGTATGATAAGGACGGAACATTACAGTATGCAGGAATTGACGAAAACATTAAGACCACTTTAACAAAGCTGAATGAGTGGTATAACAAGGGCTATTTCCAGAAGGATTTTGCAGCATACGATATCTGGGCGGCAGATTCCCCCATCGTTAATGATATTGTAGCCGGAAAATATGCCATCGTTCCCGCTTCCTGGTGGGTTCCCAACTGGCCTCTTAACACTAATAAGGTAGAGCATCCGGAATCCAACTGGGTAATCGGACCCAATCTTTCCCCGGATGGAAACCAGCCTACTATCATGATCGACCGTTATCCGGTAAACAACTTTGTAGTGGTAGGGCGGGACTGCAAGAATCCGGAAGCAGTATTCAAGATGATGTACTGGTCTTTACAATATACCACGAAAAATGATAACCCTGAGGTATATAATGCAATGACACCGGAAGAAAGAACGGAATGGCACAGCTATGTTTATACCTGGATGCCTTATCGTATCTACTCTCCTGTCTGCCTCAGAACCAACTTCAAGACCATCAATAAGCTGGCCGCAGAAGGCAAGACAAAGATTACCACAGAGGATGCGGCAAAGAATAATGAATTCTGGAGCGCATGGCGCAGGTATCTCGAATATAAGGAAAATCCCAACGACGGCGTTGCCTGGGGCTCCTATTTCAGCCGTCTTGCACCGGACGGCGGCGTTGCCAATATGGTAAAGACCGTGGAAACAGCCAATATTATCTATGATGAGGTCTATATCACCACTCCGGCAATGGTATCCAGAAAATCAGAGCTGGATAAGCTGCGCAATAATACCTTCCTGAGCATGGTAATGGGTGAAACACCGATTTCCGATTTTGGTAAATTTGTGGAACAGTGGAAAGCACAGGGCGGCGATGAAATTGCAAAAGAAGTAAATGAATGGTATCAGAGCAACAAGTAAATTTTAAGATGCAGCCTTAAAAGGAATTATGCCATATTTTACACACATGCCATACCGGATATGTACGCCATATCAGATGCGGCAGGGGAAGGGGTTTTTCTTCCTTGTAAAATATGGCATTTTCCTGACAGAAAATAGAAAGGAGAGACTGTTCATGGCACAGCCTAAGATTATGAACAACCAGCGGCACGCTTTGCGGGCCACTCTTATGTTCAAGAAGAATAAAAAGAAAAGCCTGTACCGAACCAGAGAACTGCATGCCATGCTGATACCGGCAGTAATATTTATCACCATATTTTCCTACTTGCCGATTTTTGGCCTGGCAATGGCATTCCAGGATTTTAAACCCCTGATCGGATTTAAGGAGTCCCCATTTGTGGGATTGAAGCAGTTTCAATACATTTTTACCATGCCCAGCTTCCAAAGCGCATTTATTAATACCATGATTATTTCCTTTTTCAAAATTACATTAAGTATTCTGGTTCCCTTAACCCTGTCTCTGATGCTGAACGAGGTGACTAAAAGCTGGTTCAAGCGTTCCGTACAGACCATCGTCTTTATCCCCTATTTTTTCTCCTGGGCTATTCTGGCAGGGATGATTTTGGAAATATTTGCATACGACGGCGTGATTAACAATTCGCTGCTGCACCTCTTCGGCATGGAGCCAACCGCGTTTCTGGTGAGCAACAAATATTTTCGTTCCATTATTATCGCCTCGGATGTCTGGAAGGGAATGGGATATAATACGGTGCTCCTGCTGGCTGCCATTACTAATGTGGATCAGAGCCTGTATGAGGCCGCCCAGGTGGACGGCGCAGGCAGATGGAAGCAGGTCCTTCATGTGACCCTGCCCTGTATTTTGCCAATGGTAGCCGTACTGACGGTGCTGGGACTGGGAAATATTCTGAATGCAGGCTTTGAGCAAATTTTAATTATGTATAATCCTACCGTAGAAAGAACCGTGGATATTCTGGACACTCTGGTCTACCGCCTGGGCATGACCAGCCATCAATATTCGGCTGCCGCGGCCATGGGCTTGTTTAAATCGGTTATCTCTCTTATTTTTGTGGGAACCAGCTACTGGATTCTCTATAAAAAGAGCGATTACCGGGTATTTTAAAGGAGGTGAGGCAATTGAAGACAAAACATTCGGTATCTTACTATATCTATCAGGTTTTTAATACGGTTTTTCTGACACTTGCAGCGCTATCCTGCATCTTTCCCATTATGCATGTACTATCCATGTCCTTAAGCAGCAGCAATGCCGCCATGGCAGGCCGTGTGGCTTTTCTTCCGGTGGAGTTATCCTTTTCGGCCTATGAGTACCTAATGAAAAAGAAGGATTTCTTTCGTTCCGTAGGAATTTCCGGCATGAGGGTTCTTATGGGTACGGCACTTAACATGCTGCTGATTATTCTGACGGCCTATCCCCTTTCCCGCCCTTCCACCCAATTCAGGAAACGGACCTGGTACATGACTTATTTTGCGATTACCATGTTCCTTGGCGGAGGATTGATCCCCACCTATATGATCATCAAAAATCTTCACCTGCTGAACAGCTTCTGGGTATTAATTCTTCCCTGCGCCATGAATATCTGGAATGTTATTATTATGATGAATTTTATCCGTGGACTTCCAAGGGCCATTGAGGAGGCTGCATATGTGGATGGAGCGAACCACTTTCAGACCCTGTTCCGGGTGATCCTGCCCATGTCCAAACCGTCCCTGGCTTCCCTCCTTTTGTTTTCCATGATCGGGCATTGGAACTCCTGGTTTGATGGTATGTTCTATATGAATAACCCCAATAATTATCCTATGGCCACCTATCTGGCCACACAGATCATAAATAACAGCCAGACTATGACCAATATGACGTCGGAACAGCTTGCCCTGCTTTCCAAATTAAGCGAAAAAACAGTGCGAAGTGCACAGCTGTTTATATCTATCATACCGATTCTTGTAGTTTATCCGTTCCTGCAGAAATTTTTCGTGAAAGGAATTACGGTTGGTTCCGTAAAAGAATAATGATCGGAGCCCTGTTATATAGTTATATTAAAAATATATCATAAAAAATAGAACAGTTTGAGGATGAGATTATGAGTTTTGCTGAGATAAAAAATATAAATGGAAGCCCCGCCCTTGTCATCGATGGAAAGACCTATCCTCCCATGGCAATGACTGCCAGATTAAACAAACCGGATTATATACGGAATCTGGGAGAGGCAGGACTAAAGGTTTTCTTCCTGATGACCAATACGGACTGGCTGCGCCCCGGCAGGGATTATGTGGATGAAGAGGGAGTGCAGCGCCACGAAATGAGCGGCATGGAGGCATTTGTAAAAAATGCACAGACCCTTCTCTCCCAGGTACCGGATGCCTATATTATTGTCCGTATCGGTTTACACCCTCCGGTAAAGTGGATGGAGGAGAATAAAGAAGAATTAATCACCTATCAGGATGGAAGTCAGGAACCGGCCATCCTTTCCTCCGAGGTACATATGGATGAGATCCCGGGAATGTATTCCTTTGCCTCTGAAAAATGGAAGGCTGATGCCGGAAAGGCACTGAAGGAATTCTGTGATAAGGTGGATACCCTTCCTTTTGCAGACAGGGTCATCGGATATTTTCTTGCGGCAGGAGGAACCTCCGAGTGGTATCCGGTAAATGCCGTCTGCGACAGGGGAAAACAGAAATATGCGGATTTCTCTCCATCCTTCCTTCATTCCTATGGAGATTTTCTGAAGAAAAGGTATGGGACGGAAGAAAAACTAAGAAAAGCATGGAAGAAAGAGGATGCCTCATTTGATAATCCCATCATTCCTAACATAGAGGAGCAATATTTTATTTTTATGGAAGAGGGAATCATGGATGCGATGAAATACTACGAAAGTGCGGAGCGTATTATTGGAAAATCCATTGATATAGATTCGGGAAAACCGACCAATCTGGGTGTATTTCTTAACATGGAGGATTACCGCTATGTGGCGGATTTCTATGATGCGTTTCATGAAGCAACAGCAAATGCGATCATTTATTTTGCAAAGCTGTTAAAGGAGCGGTATAAAGGAAAGGTAGTGGGCGCCTTCTACGGTTCCTACGGCTGCACGGATTTCTTCAACAGCAGCACCGCTACCTCCACTCTTCCCATTCTGGACTGCGGCTATGTGGACTTTCTTGCCGCTCCCGGCGTATACAATAACCGGGAACCGGGCGGGTGTGTTGCCCAGAGAGAGATGCAGGATTCCTTCCGCCTGCGCGGGCAGATGTTTGTGGCAGAGGAGGACAGCAGGACCCATCTGGAGGATACCTTCTACCGGGACGCCATGGGGCTGTATGATATAAGAGACAGTATCGTGACGCTGAAAAGGGATTTTGCCAGAGTCTTCTGTGAGGATATCTATGCCTGGTGGTTTGATCAGCACCCGGAGGGAGGCAGATATCAGCAT
The DNA here is from genome assembly GCA_023423045.1 of Bacillota bacterium. GTDB lineage: Bacteria > Bacillota > Clostridia > Lachnospirales > Lachnospiraceae > Mobilitalea. The sequence continues at coordinate 5,379 of JAFAGA010000015.1, forward strand.
GAGGATATCTATCAGCTGTTCCGCCGCCAGGAAGAGATTGCGGAGTATGCCTACACTCTGGATCGCCGCAAGGAAAATGAGATTGCCCTCATCTATGATCAGGAAAGCTGTCATACGGTTTCCATGTACACCAGCATGATGATGCTTGACTACTACAGAACCTCCGATCTGGCGAGAATTGGCGCTCCTGTGGATTATTATTTTCATAACGACTGCAGCAGGGAGGATATGCCGGACTATAAACTCTATGTGATGATGAATGTGTTCAGCCTGACTACCGAGGAGCGGGAGGCCATAATCAATAAGGCCAGGAAAAATCATGCGGTTGTGCTCTGGCTTTATGCGCCGGGCTTCATCAATCCTGAGGAAGAAAAGGTGATGTGCAATGAAAATATAGAGCAGCTCACCGGTTTCAAGATCGGGCGGATCGATCATACCTGTTCCCCCCGTTTTAAGATAACCGACCTTTCCCATCCGGCGGTGCGCTATGCGGTGGAGGATCGAAGATACGGCTACATTGACCGGGATGTACACAGCAACGTATGGCTGGAAAATGTCCTCTCTCCCGCTTATATGAATCCGGGCTTCTATATTGACGATCCGGGTGCCGAGGTTCTGGGAACCTATTGCGAGATGGCTCTTCCGGCCTACGCCCTGAAGGAAATGGACGGCTGGACCAGCGTATACTGTGCTCCGCAGATTTTAAGGGCCGAGCTGCTCTCCTCCCTGGCCGAATATGCGGGCTGCCATCTTTATAATAAGGATGACGATGTCCTTTATGCCAATAAGAACTTCGTGGCTATTCATGCTTCCTATAAGGGAACGCATACCATTTATTTCAGGCAGCCCTGCAGCCCTTATGAGGTGTACGAAAAGCGGTATTATGGGCATAACATCACAAAGCTGGAGCTTACGATGCGTCTGGGGGATACACTTATGTTCTCGCTGAACGGAGAACCAATTCCTTAACCGGAGCTTCTTTTAGAGTCATTGCAAAGGCGTGTCAAATAAGCTGTGTGTATCAGAGGCTAGATATAACACAGAATATTTGACACCCCTTTCTATAATATCAAATCAATTTTCTGAAGCCAATTTTCCGTCATCTACATTCTAATTTCATCCCCGATATCTACAAAACCCTATTCCTAAGATCAGAAACTTTAAACATGCTCAAAGCTCTAAATAACAAATCGCTTTTTATAATTTAGTCAGCCGTTATTTTTTCAGTCCCGTATATTCTTTCATAGAATGGTAAAACTCAAACTAATAAAACATATGGAGGTAATTATGAAAAAGAATAACAGCAATCTTAAATATAATGCTTCAACCGGACCCCAGGCTTCTGAATGGCAGGCAGATGCAAATTTCCCGGAACTGGTTCCGTCCATGATACATACTCCCGCAAAACACAGCAACCGCTTTCAGCTTCTTCTGCTGCTCCTAATTCTTCTCTTCTCCGGGATTTCCATGTGGCTGATTAAGACCAACGCAAGAGCGGAGGCGGAGACGGATATCCAGGAAGGAATCGCCCAAAAGGTCCTGCGGTTTCATGTAATCGCAAACAGTGACAGCGACAAGGATCAGGAACTGAAGCTGAAGGTTAAGGAGGCTCTGGTCCGGGAGCTGGCACCACAGCTGGAAAACCTTACGGACCTTGAAGCCGTACGGACCGCGGTAAGGGATCAGCTGGATAATATAGAAGAAAGTGCAGAAAAAATCGTCCGGCAGAACGGCTTCTCCTATCCGGTAAGCGCCACCCTGGAGCAATGCTATTTCCCTCTGAAAATCTACGGCGGCTATACCTTTCCCCCCGGCCGCTATGAGGCTCTGCGGGTAAGGATAGGGGCTGCGGAGGGCAAGAATTGGTGGTGCGTCATGTTTCCTCCTCTCTGCTTTGTAGATGAGACCTACAGCATTATAGACGAAAAATCCGACAAAAAGCTGCTTAAGTTCCTGACCGAGGATGAATATGATGCCCTGACAAGCGGCAGAGTGCCTGTGAAGCTGAGGTTTAAGCTGCTGGATAAGATAAAGAGCCTGTTTGTCTCCTTTTAATTGTATCCGGTATTCCTATGTGTTAAAATACAGATAATCAAAAAATCACGGAGGTTACCATGAATTCAATTACGGTGAAAGCCTATGCAAAGATAAATCTCGGACTGGATGTTCTCAGAAAAAGAGCGGATGGATACCACGATGTATGTATGATCATGCAGTCCTTAAGTCTCCACGATGTAATAACCATCCGGGAGGAAGAAGCACAGGGGCTTACCGTCCGGACCAATCTTCCCTATCTTCCGACGAATCAGGATAATCTGGTCTATAAGGCCGCCTCTCTCTTCCGACAGACCCTTGGCATCACGGCCGGCTTGTCCATCGAATTGGAGAAAAGAATCCCCGTGGCTGCCGGCCTGGCCGGCGGCAGCTCCGATGCGGCAGCTACCCTGCTGGGATTAAACCGCCTCTATGAAGCCGGTTTGTCCAAAGAGGAGCTAAAGCAGCTCGGTGTCCAGCTGGGAGCGGATGTGCCTTATTGTATCATGCTGGGAACAGCCCTTTCCGAGGGAATTGGGGAAGTACTGACACCTCTCCCCCCCATGCCCTCCTGCTCCATCCTGTTAGTGAAGCCGGATATCAGTGTATCCACCCGGCATGTCTATGAAAATCTGCGCTTGGGAGCGGATAGCATCCACCCGGATATCGAAGCCATGAAGGCGGCCCTGTCCCAAGGCGATATCCATGCTCTGGCAAAGACCATGGATAACATTCTTCAAAGCGTCACTATGAAGGAATACCCTATCATCTCAGAAATCAAGGATAAGATGAAGGAACTGGGAGCCCTGACCTCGTTAATGAGCGGCAGCGGACCCACTGTATTCGGACTTTATCAAAACCGGGATGTCGCTAAAAAAGCACTAAACTACTTTAGAAGGCACCAGCATTACGGCAAACAAAGCTTCCTTACTTCTCCGTATTGGCCCTAGCTTTCTACTAATTTGAGAAAGGCTCAGTCATATGTCAAAAAAGCAATATACATACCGCAACACTACGTTTTCCTGCTACCGGGGATATATAACACAGGCAATTATCAGCCCTTATCCTCTTCTGTCCCTTTTAGCTTGCAGCTTATGCGGACTTTCTGTCAGCCTGATGTGGCCCGGAACCTTCAGCCTCACATCCGCCGCTTTTCCCAGAGGCGGAACTCTGATGTTCGGCATCCTGGCAATCTGCGGTGATTTGGGCTGCTCCTTCGGCCCCTGGATGGCAGGGAGGATTTCCGATTATGTAAAACAGACCGGACAGACTCTCAGTATATGGATGAATGCCGCTCTGGACTATGAACAGATGGGCCTGCGCAGCGGTCTGCTGGCCGCCTCCATCTTTCCGGTCCTGATGGCACTTAGCCTGCTGATCTTTCGCAGGCGTAAAAGCGTCAGATCAGAGGAATAAATGATACGCAGTCAATAGAAAGCCGGGAGCAAGCGCCGCTCCGGATAAACAGTTATTCTCGCTGTTTTATCCGGAACCAACGCCTGCTCCCGGCTATCTTATATTTTATTTTATAAATTTTTATTTTTAATTTTGCTTCATTTTGGTTTGTACCTTATTTGGTCTCTGTTCCATCCCGCCATGCTTCCATCTTCTTTATGGCTGCATCAATGGTTTTCTTTGAAATCTCCGGAAGCTCGCCTCCCCAGGCCTTGGCAGCCTCTTCAAAGCCCTTCTTCACTGCACCGATTAATGTATCTGCTTTGGATGGGTCACCCCCGGAAAGAGCCTTTGCAAATTCCACCAGGCGGTTCGAGGTTTGCTCCACTCCCCAATAACCATCCTCTGCTATATCCTTTTGTGCCTGTAATCTGGTCTCATCATCTACCTGCACCTTGCCCTCCCGGAGCAATGCATAGATGTCCGTAGCTTCTGTAAAGGTCTGTCCCTGTTTGAGCATGAGCTTCTCAACAAGCTCCCTCAGGCTCTGTGTTCTTCTCTCTGCCTCCGACTTCAGCCGGTCAACGGTCACAGAATCCCTGGTATAAATCTTACCGGTGTCCGCCGTCTGCTCACTTTTTTCATATACCGCCGCAGCGTCACCCTCGGCTCCCTTTTGCTCTTCTGCCGGAGCGGTCTGACTCTTCGCTGGCTTTGCGGTTGATTTACTTTCATAGGTCTGTGTTGTATTTGTAATTCCATTTACACTCATAGGTATTATCCTCCATGATATCTCGGGGTTCTTTGTCCCGCGGTTATAGGTTTTTGCCGCCTAGTTCCTTTTAAGCCGTCCGTGGCTGTATCTGTAATCATTATTTCGGTAGATTCGCCATAAAAGTTTATAGCTCCGACAAAATAAACCGGTTCCGCATAATTATTTGATAACTATTTACAAAATAATACATTAACCCATTTACAAATAATGACTATTGGTGTATTATATTATTAAATGATCTTTACGGCAGTGACAGACCAGCCGTTTTTCATTACTTTGCTTGCCAATTTTTTTAATATAGAGCAATGCATGCCGGTTAATGTAATACTATTCCCCGCACTAATAATTATATATTATTAGGAAACAACCCAGTAGCATGTAGAAAAATACCCCCAGGGCATCCGACAGAGCATCTGCCTGATCATGGGGGTATTTTTCTGCCTTCGGTATATTTTCTGCCTCCGGTTATTTCATTACCAACAGCTTATATCACGCTATCTACCTTTTTCATAATAATCAGCTTATCGCCTTCTTTAACCCGGTCTTCCTCCAGCTCATTCACTTCCATAATGTTATCCACAGTGGTATAGTATTTCTTGGCGATATTCCACAGGGTATCATCCTTTTTCACCACATAGCCCACAATGCCGGGCATTGCCTGCAGCTTCTCCATATCGAGGGGATTCACAACCACGTCGGTAATTACCGGCTCCGTAATGGTGTCGAATACGATGGTGTTCAGATTAATTACCGCCTTAACCTCGATCTCCTCGCCATCCAGCATCATGACGCTGATCTGGTCGATACAGGGTTTAACCTCATAATTGCTGCCGGGCTTCATTCCCTTCAGCTCAATCACCTGGGAGAAGGGTATCATTCCCTTCAGGGAGTTCATTGGTCTTCGATCATCCTCCGAGATATACAGGATGCTTACTTCAATGATACCTTCCACCGTAAGCTCTGTGCTCTCCGCCATAACATCATCTATTCTGATCTCTCCGGTGGCATGGCATATCTGCAAAATCCTCGGCTGGTCATCCGGCACCCGGATTCGGTCGGCAATCCGGTATTTGCTGTTATTCTTGATTACCAGATTCTCAAAATCTGCATTTCGGATGATCGGGGTAATTTCCTTCAAAGGACTGTAAATATCGCATATTATCTCGGGCTCGCAAGTCTCATACACCTTAATGCCCAGGTCAAGAATTACCTCCAGGTCAAGAATACGTTCCTCTCCATCCGGATCCGGCCTCACCTCAAGGCTCTTGCTTGCGATATTAAAGGTGATATCCTCAATCATTTCCTCGCCGCAGCCATTGCAATCAACGGTTCCGCCGAAGGGAACCTCAGTCTCATAATATTCTACCGGATTTTCTTCATCCTCGGTGATATAGAGAATAAAGACCGGCAGCTCTCCCTTAATTGTGAATTTATCCTCCAGAAGCCTTACCTCCACATTGCTTAAGGCCACATCGGAATATAATAACGATCCGATATTTCCCTTGTTGCCGGGAAGCATGATCTCATCCTTAGCGCGGAAGGTATCCTTCTTATTAATGGCTACATTGGTAACCTCTATCTTCTTGTTTATGTACTGCACGTCCTCGGGACCTTCCACCATAACAGCCGTCTCTTCATCATAAAGCTCTTCGACTGCCACATACAGGCGGACAACGGATCTGACACTCAGCTTCCGGGAATTGATCAGTCCCGTGGACAGATCCTCCAGCTCCCATTTTACAAGCGGCTCCTCATCGGAGCAGTTAACATCCATATTAATTACTTCATCAAAAGGAATCTGCCCGGAGATATTGTGAACCGGCCTTAAGTCCCCTTCACATAAATAAATAACATTAAATCCAAGTACTCCCTTCACCAGGAGCTTTCCGTTCATCGCTTTGATATCATTAATTTTTATTTCACCCTGCCCGGTAATAATTTGATCAATATCCGGTTTGACATCAGGAACATTAAAATCATCGTCCAATGTAAGCTGCAGGGTGCTCTTACATTTCAATTTATTCATATGAATATTCTTTTTAATCAAATCCACTTATAATCCCTCCTTAAATTTGGACATACGATGGAATGCCTCTGTCATATCTTATTCAAGCTATCAGGGATTTATGATATGGAATCAAAAAAATAAAGAGTCCGCTTCACTCGCGGACTCTTGAGTTAAAAAAGCCAAAATCCAAAGGATCTCAGCTCAGTTTATCTTATGCTTTATCTTAACTGCAAAGTATCAGTTCAACGTCCTTTGTAAGGATATCAGTATAGCTGTATGAAACAGTTCTTACCGGCATGCCTTCGTTCTCCTGGATCTTGATTAAGAAGATGCTGGGATAAGTTTCGGAAATAATACCCTCTGTAATATCGACCTTATGACGTCCCCGGTTGATCCGAACCTTGACCCTTCTTCCTGTCTGATTTATTACAGCATTCCGTACACAATTTACATCATTTTGCTTCATCATTATTTTCTCCTTATCAATGCTTCCTCTCACCATGATTGGACCTTCATCCCCATAGATCTGTACACATTTTCTAAATAAATCCGTAACAAACTACATGCTTCGCATGCAGTATAACATAAATTGTGATTTACGTCAATGAATTTTCAGACAATTTATAATCCAAATCGATAGTTGTGCACATAAATTTGTACATGAAACTTTGATCTTTTTAGTTATATTTATGGAATTTTTTCACATATCTAGTCCATTCAGACTACATCAAACCGGGATTTTGCACAAAATTATTTCCTAAAATTATCAAATCATCGACATTTCTCCAAAATTTCCAAAAGCACAACATGTTGATACTATTTGTGAAAGAACAACAAAATATTGTAATGGAAACCTATTCGAATACAATTCTCTCCTCCCTGAATTCCAACTTAACCACCACATAGGGATGGGTAACCCCTTGGGCAACCATATCCTCCTGGGAGGGTCCGATCAGCGTCGTGTTGATATAGATGGCGTTGCTGGTCAGATATAATTCATCCACCGAGATGCTGTACCCTCCGCTGTTTTGCTTTCCGTAACCTACGACAATATAGAGATTATCCTTATTGGAATAGGACAGCTTAAAGGGTTCCTCTTTTTTCTCATCTATAATTTCCTTCAGTTCCCCGGGCAGATCTGCATCCTCCACAACGGTAAATTCCAGATCCTTAATTTTCTTAACATCTGTGTCCTCTTGCTTGCAGCCCGTAATTCCCAAAATCATTATCATTATGGTAAGAAGCAGAAACCATATTCTGGACCTTCTCATCTTGACCTCCATAGATTCTTCCTGGTAGGATTCTATGTCTCTTTTCGGAAAATAATTCGTAACAGTTCATCCTATGTCTCTCTTTGTATACATAGCTTTACAAGGGAAGGCGCCGCCGGTATTCACTGGGGGAGAGGTGAAAGATTTCTTTAAATACCCGATTGAAGGTCCGCTGGCTCTCAAAGCCGGAATCCTCACTGATTCGGGCCAAACTATAATTGGTGGACTGAATCAGTGTCTGGGCATAATTTGCCCGGATATGGTTAATATATTTGTTAAAATTAGTATTCAGCTTCGCCGAGTATACCCTGGACAGATAGAATTTACTTACATTCAGATGCTTTGCCAGCTCCGTCAGAGTCAGAGGCTCCTGAAAATGCTCTGCCACATATCTGATGATATGATAAGTCAGATCATAACCGTTAATATCCCTGTTCTTCACCAATCCGACGACTGGAAGTATCCGTGAAAGGATCAGTAATAACAGAGCCCGGCAGGCATTCAAGTTCTTACCCTCCCTGCATTCTTTCTCCAGCTCCAGCATTGCAAGACTGACATTCTGGTGTAACTGCTCCGCTGTCAGAAAGGGATTTGCAGGAGAATAGCTGGTCAACTTCTTAAAAAAATCTCCTGTAAGCTCCAGACTGCAAATTGCGATAATACACCGGCAGGGATTTTCCTCCTCCGCCGCACCATAGCTGTGGACTGTATTCGGAAAGATGACCACAAAGTCCCCCTGCTCCAGTACACGAAGCTGATTTTGCACCTCCACCTCCATCGCTCCGCTTTCTACATACAGCAATTCTATCTGGCTATGGAGATGAGCCGGGAACTGCAGCCCCTCCGTATAGAACACTCTTATTTCATCCTTCAGATCTTCATAAAATGGTCTCATGCCCTCTTCTCCATACAGCAATATTTGGCTAGTTCTTTAGGTTAATTGTCCGCCCAGTTCATATTATAACTGCTATAATATTAGTTATAACTGCTATTAATATTAGGTATTATACTGATATCCCAAGAATACCACAAAACACCTGTTAAGAAAAGGAGGTTATTCCCATGTGTTCAAACAAAAAGGTACTTATATTACAAGGAGGCTGGGACGGCCACGAACCAAAGCTCACCTCAAAGCGTTTTGCCGGGCTGCTGGAGAAGCATGGATATACCTGTACTATCTCCGATACACTGGAGGTTCTTGCTGACGCCGACATGCTGATGGAGTTGGATCTGATCGTTGCCTGCTGGACCATGGACAAGATTGATAATGAGTATGTCAAAAACATCTCCAAGGCAGTTGGCTCCGGTGTCGGACTGGCAGGCTGCCACGGAGGCATGTGCGATGCCTTCCGGGACAACACAGAATGGCAATTCATGACCGGAGGCCAGTGGGTCAGCCATCCGGGCGGCGACGGCATCCCGTACACAGTCAATGTCAATCACGGTTCCAGCCCGATTACCGAAGGCCTGGAAGATTTTACGGTATGCAGCGAGCATTACTACCTTCATATCGATCCGGCCATCGAGGTATTAGCCACCACCCGTTTCCCTCTGATTAATTACTATCATATTTCCAACAAACCCGTTGATATGCCGGTGGCCTGGACGAAGTTCTGGGGTAACGGCAGGGTATTCTATACCTCCCTGGGACATCACGACGATGTATTTGACAATTCTCCCAATGCCCAGATTCTAATGGAACGCGGTCTGCTATGGGCAGCTCAGGGAAAGCCATACGCGCTTGCTCATGGGCTGACTACGGAGCGGTTTGAAAACGAAGCAAAGATGTATTAACATACAGCAAATCGGAGAAAGGAGAGAATAATCCGAACGTCTTGGATTAAATGTGACAATATGAAGAAAGTAAAAGTAGCAGTGATCGGTATTGGGGCAATCAGCGGCATTTATCTTGAGAATATTACAAAGGTTTTTACAGAGCTGGAATTAACGGGCGTCTGCGACCTGATTCGGGAAAGAGCCGAGCAGGCACAGGAAAAATACCAGATCGGCAAACTATACGAGAACATGCATGAGGCCTTCGCCGATCCGGAGGTTGACATTATTCTAAATCTCACCAGACCTTATGAGCACTATGAGGTAACCCGTGCCGCCTTGCTGGCGGGCAAGCATGTATACAGCGAAAAACCGCTGGGTGCAAGCTATGAGGAGGGTAAGAAGCTGGCAGCGCTAGCCCGGGAGAAGAATTTAATGCTTGGCGGGGCCCCGGACACCTTCCTGGGTTCCGGTATCCAGACCTGCAGAAGGTTAATTGACGACGGTTTCATTGGAGAACCCATCGGTGCCGCTGCATTCATGATCTGCCGCGGACATGAGACCTGGCATCCGGATCCTGAATTCTATTACAAATACGGCGGTGGTCCGATGCTTGATATGGGACCTTACTATGTAACCGCCCTGGTAAATCTCCTCGACGGTGTAAAGGGTGTCACCGGTGTGACAAAGACCAGCTTCCCCCAGAGGACCATCACCAGCGAACCCAAGAAGGGCTCCATCGTGGACGTAGAGGTTCCCACTTATATTACCGGCATTTTAAGCTTTGATAACGGCGCTGTGGGAACGATTTTTACCACCTTTGACGTACATTACAAGCAGCAGGCCAGACTGGAAATCTACGGCACCAAAGGGACCCTGCTGGTTCCGGACCCCAATACCTTCGGCGGCCCGATACAGCTGCTTCGTCCTGAGGACGGAGAATACCGTGAGATGCCTCTTATGTATGATTACAGCGAGAATTCCCGCGGACTTGGTCTGGCAGATATGGCAAAGGCCTTGCAGACCGGCAGGGACAGCCGGGCAAACCTGGACTTAACCACACATGTTCTGGAGATTCTGACCAGCTTCGAAAAGAGCAGTATGGAGGGACGCTATCTTCCCCTTGAGACCCGGTATGAACGCGCCATGCCGATGAAGAATAATCCTATACATGGCATCCTGGATTAATTGATTCCATTTTGATACGAATCAAACAGCCGCTTCTTCGATGCCTCGGCAAGAAATCTTCTTTCTTCGCCAGGCTTTCACCGGAAGCGGCTGTTCCTTCGACTATATTGGGCAGTGTCTTTCCTTTATCTGGCTGTCACTCCTCGCCCACCTTTTTAAACTCCCTGAACTCTATTCCAGAGTCCGGACATTCGCTGTCAGGGCTCTATTATCTACATCAATGATAATAGTATCCTCCGGCTGCACCTGGTCTCTCAATATGAGTCTGGCACTTAAGGTTTCCACATTCTTCTGAAGATATCGCTTCAGCGGCCTTGCTCCGTAGATAGGATCATAGCTCTGCTCCACAATAAAATCCTTTGCCTGATCTGTCAGGCGGATCGTTATCTCCCGGTCAGCAAGGCGCTTATTCAGGTCAACGATCATCAGGTCGATAATGTTATGGATATTCTCTTTGGTGAGAGGCTTGAACAGCACAATCTCATCCAAGCGGTTCAGGAATTCCGGGCGGAAGGAGCCTTTTAATTCATTCATCACCATTGCCTCGCATTGAGCGCTGATCTCACCATCTACATCAATGCCTTCCAGCAGATAGCGGGAGCCGATGTTGGAGGTCAAAATCAGAATGGTGTTCTTAAAATCAACGGTCCGCCCCTGAGAATCTGTAATCCGTCCATCATCCAGCACCTGAAGCAATACATTAAACACATCGGGATGCGCCTTCTCCACCTCGTCAAAGAGAATTACTGCATAGGGCTTGCGGCGAATCGCTTCTGTCAATTGCCCGCCCTCTTCATATCCAACATATCCGGGAGGTGCGCCGATCAGCCTTGCCACCGAATGCTTCTCCATGTACTCACTCATATCAATGCGCACTATATTGCGTTCATTATCAAAGAGGCTTTCCGCCAGGGCCTTCGCCAATTCCGTCTTACCGACACCGGTAGGTCCAAGAAACAGGAAGGAGCCGATAGGCTTTGTAGGATCCTTAATGCCTGCTTTGGAGCGCAGTATCGCATCGGACACCTTATCCACACCCTCGTCCTGACCGACAACCCGCTTATGAAGCTCCTCGCCCAGATGCAAGGTTTTGTTCCGTTCACCCTCCGTCAGCTTGGTAATCGGGATTCCTGTCCACCGGGATACAATCCTGGCTATCTCCTCCTCGCTGACATTCTCATGCACCAGCACATTCTCTTCCTTCTTCAGCCTTTCCTCTTCTAACTCCAGCTGCTTCAAAAGCTCGGGAAGCCTGCCGTATTTCAGCTCCGCTGCCTTATTCAGATCATAGCTACGCTGCGCAACCTCAATCTCATTATTCAGCTCCTCCAGGGACTCTCTGAGCTTATTCACCTTCTCTACCGAAGCCTTCTCATTATCCCAGCGCGCCTTCATCGATGCAAAGCTGTCACGGAGCTCCGCCAGCTCCCTCTGCAGCTCTGCCAGGCGGTCGGCACTCAGCCGGTCATTTTCCTTCTTGAGAGCCGCTTCCTCGATTTCCATCTGCATAATTCTTCTTTGCATATCATCCAGCTCTGTGGGCATGGAATCCAGCTCCGTCTTAATCAGCGCACAGGCTTCATCCACCAAATCAATTGCCTTATCTGGCAGAAAGCGTTCCGAGATGTAACGGTTTGATAAAACTGCCGCACTTACCAAGGCGCTGTCGGTTATCTTGACCCCATGAAATACCTCATAGCGTTCCTTTAATCCTCTCAGAATGGATATGGTATCCTCCACCGTCGGTTCCTCCACCATAACCGGCTGGAACCTGCGCTCCAGAGCCGCATCCTTCTCCACATGCTGGCGGTATTCATTCAGCGTAGTGGCACCGATACAGTGAAGCTCCCCTCTGGCCAGCATGGGCTTTAGCATATTGCCCGCATCCATGGCTCCCTCCGCCTTACCGGCTCCCACAATGGTATGAAGCTCATCAATGAACAGGATAATCTGTCCGTCACTCTTCTTTACTTCCTCCAAAACAGCCTTCAGCCGTTCCTCAAATTCTCCCCGGTACTTCGCACCGGCCACCAATGCCCCCATATCCAGGGCAAAAAGCTTCTTATCCTGCAGGGACTGGGGCACATCACCCCGGACAATTCTCTGGGCCAATCCTTCCACCACCGCGGTTTTACCAACACCGGGCTCGCCGATCAGGACCGGATTATTCTTAGTCTTTCGGGACAGGATGCGGATGACATTCCGGATCTCTGCATCTCTGCCGATGACCGGGTCCAGCTTCTGGTCCTTTGCCCTTTCAACCAGATCATAGCCGTATTTCTCCAGGGTATCGTAGGTTGCTTCCGGATTATCACTCACTACCTTCTGATTGCCGCGAACGGTCTGCAAAGCCTTCAGGAATTCCTCCCGGCTAATGCGGAATTCCTGGAACAGAGTCTTAACCTCCTTATTCGGCTGACGCAGCATGCTGAGGAACAAATGCTCCACGGACACATAGGAATCTCCCATTTGCTTCGCTTCGTTCTCTGCATAGATTAGAATCTTGTTCAGGTCGCTGCTGATATAGACCTGTCCTCCTGAAACCTTCGGCCGCTTATTCAAAATGCCCTTCACCTGAGCCAGAAATACCTCCGTATTAATGTCCATCTTCTCCAGCAGCTTCTTAATTAGGCTGTCCTCCAGCTGTAGGAGGCTATAGAGCAGATGCTCCACCGTAATCTCCTGATGCCCGTATTCATATGCCAGCTTTTCACAATTCTCAACGGATTGAATTGAATTCTGCGTAAATTTACTGATATTCATGGTTTTATCTATGAAGGGTAGTCCGCCATCTGCCTTGATACGATACTCTTGCGGATAACCTTCATATTCCTCCTTTCTCAGAGTGTTATTCGATCTAAAATTATTGTGTGCATACATTGGACAAATATATTTTTGCCTGTTATATATCAACTATAACATATCAAGCAAAATTGTCAAGAGAATTTTTAGAGAAGAAAAAAGTAAATAAGGGCTGAACTGTAACAATTTGATTATCCAAAAAGCGAAACGCTATGGAAAAACCGCCCTGATTATGTTATACTAAACTTTGAAAATAATCCCATATAAACTGTACTTTGTGGAAGTGAACTTTCGGAAGATGGGTGAATTTTATACAAGTGGGGTGCTCTCATGAATAAAAAAATTATTATTGTTACCGGATATTTAGCCGCAGGAAAAACCACTTTTGCGTTAAAGCTCTCAAAAGAACTAAATGTTCCGTGCTTTAGCAAGGACTTGCTGAAAATCGCATTAAGCAGAAGTATTTTGGTAAACAACAGGGAAGAAAGCAAGCAGTTGAGCGCCGCTGCATTTGATGCGATTGCGTTTATTACCGAGAAATTCATGGAAACAGGAAATCCTTTAATTATTGAAGCAAATTTTGTTATGGGCGAAAACCATAACAAGCGAAAAGAAGGAGATGCCCTCCGGGAATTAGCAACAAGATATGGGTACCGGATACTTACTTATTTATTTCTTGGGGATTTGCACGTTTTGTGCGACAGATTTAATGAACGGGAGAATTCTCCTGAACGAGCGGAAGTGAACCGCATGGGAGGCATGCCGTTTACTCATGACGCTTTTGAAGAAATGGTGTCCCCGCTGGGTGATTTCAATATCGGCGGAGAAATCGTTAAAATTGATACTACCGATTTTAATGCAATTAATTTCGGAACATACCTGGAAATAGCGCGTTCGTTTATTGCCTACCCTGTTGAATGATACAGGGCAGGCATTTTTAATTTCTATTCCAGGCTATTCTTCTGCGAAAGCTGCTGCCTCCAGATACATCTTCGTAAGCCTTTCTCCGGCTTCATACGCTTTCTTAAGAAATACATCCATATTCTCATCATAGCTCACCAATTCCAACGTCAGAGGCAGTTCATATTTTGTCCGGGCAACTGCCGACATAACCTCCTGCCAATCAATATTACCTTCCCCCGGAATCTGGTGAAAGTCCGCAGCGCCGCTGTTATCATGGATGTGGATCGCATTAAGACGGTCCTTATACCGGTGGATAATATCCGTCAGCTTACTGCCCCATACCATATTCGCATGCCCCGTATCCAGGCAAAAGCCCACAAACTCCGCCGGATATCTGGCAAACAGCCGGTCCAGCTGATCCAGCTCATACCGCTCCGGCATGTCAAACAGATTCTCAATACAGATGCACACACCCTTTTGGGCACAATAAGGCTGCAGCTCATCAAAGGACCGGTATACCTGCTGATAGAACTGCTCCTCCATCTCCGGCTTTTCCCGAAGGGTAAAATGCGGTACATATAAATGAAGTACTATTTCCGTTGCACCGATGCATGCCGCCAGATCAACCCGGTTCTTGATCAGCTCAACTCCTGCTTTTCTGTTGTATTCCACATCGGAGGTATAGTCCTTGCGGTAATGCCCGTCGATTATGTTTACATTCCGTCTGGAACCTTTGGTGGCATGAAGCGCTTTTGCCTTCAGCCCGTATTGCTCCATCCACTCCTTAATCTGCTGCATCTCATAGGAGGAATAGATATAGTCCCCGTCCCATTCAAAGCACCAGTGGATATGGCTAAAGCCTGCCTGCGCTATCTTACGTAATATCTCATCAATTTTTTCAATCTGGGAGTATTCCCCTCCAACATCTGTTGCAACTGCCAACTGTAAGATACTCATCTTTTGCTCCTTTCTACCGCTCCCAGCGGCACAAAGCCTCAGCCATGCCGCCGTTAATAATATCCCTGGTGCCTCTTTCCTGACTCTTTCTTGAATCCACATATACAGGAAGAGTACGGCGCACCGCTATTCCCTTTTTTCCCTCCTTACAAACAACAAACAGATCAGACCCGCCGAAACCGTTACCGCCAGCCATACATAGATTGTGGCCTGCCATCCCCGGTATTGTACCATAAGGCCAATGGTAAAGGTTGAAATTGCCGTTCCCAGATATGCCATTGCATTCAGGAAGCCGGAGACTCCGGATACACGTCCGTACCGACGAAACCGCAGCGGATAAATATTCACCACCAACGTATTTACTGCCATCATGGATGCCGTAATTACCGCCAGGAAGCATGCTGCCAATACCGGCGAAAGGCTTCCTGCCGTGCATAGAAGAAGCAGTCCTGCCGTCGCTGACGCGAAAAAGGCCAGTACGGATAATCTCATCCTCTCTCTGGTCCTGTAATAAACATACCTGGCCAGATACGCCCCCGATAAATTAATAATCGGCAATATGGATGTAAGCAAGACGGAAAAGGAGGCTGCTATTCCAAAGGTTTCACTGATATAGGTGGGAACCCAGGAAGTCACACCGTCCTTCAGCATGCCATGCACCATAATCGGTACCAAAAGCGTCATGATGCCGGAGGAGACCATCAGCTTTCCGAAGGAGATCTGTACCTCTCCTTCCTCCTGTCTGTGCTTTTCATTTATCCCGCTCGCTTCCCCAGGAGCCTCGCCGACGGCTTCCCCATGGCGGCAGACATCCCAGAAACCTGCGCTCCATAAGAGGGAGGCTGCTATCAGGAGGATCGCTGCTGCAATGAATACCCCGGGCCAGGCAGCAATAGCCAGTACTCCCGCAGACAGCAGATAAGAGAGCAGGGTTCCTATGAGCTGCGACGAAACAATATTCACGCTGCAGTTCACCCGGTCTTCACCGTGAAGCATCTCTGCAAAGATGCGGATAATAGGCGCCCATATCATTGCCTGAAAATATCCGTTCGCTCCCCAGGACAATGCCATCCATACGGCGCTGTGGCTGATTCCCATGGCAACATTGGCAAGCCCGGAGCAAAGCAGCCCCGCAAATATCATTCGCTTCGGATTAATCCGGTCACCTAAAAACCCATTAATCATCTGCCCTATCCCATAGGCAAAGAAATAGGCCATACTGATAAAGCCCGCCTGGGACGCCGTCAGAATATGCTCCGAGATGATCTGAGCCATGGCGGAAGAATAGTTCAGCCTTCCAATATACGATACGCAGTATACCATCCAGCATAACAGGAATAGCCTTCTGACATACTTTCTATCGCTGATTTTACATAATTTCTTTTCCTTTTCCATACCCATTCTTCCTTCATTCCCGCCAGTTTTAGCTCTTTACTTTACCACTTCTTTCAATTTTATCATTATAGCACCAATGTGCGGGAAAAGATATAACAACATACCTCTGGGAAGGCGACATTTGTATATCATACGAAGCGGAGCGTTCAGAACGAGCTGATAAAGGGCAAGTTAAAAAACAGCCGGGTATCATGAGCTGAACTGTAACTTCACCCCTCCTCCCGGCATGCATTCTTTTTATTGCTATAGGTTGACAGTATCCTTCTTTTTTATAAATATCAACATCATGCCAAGGATACTTACCAGCACTTCCGTCGCAACAAATGACAGCCATACTCCAGTCATTCCCCAGAAGCGGCTTAGCAGGAACACCAAGGGGACAAGAACCGCACATCCCCTTGCTATCGATATAATAAAAGCATTCATCGCATGCTCGGCAGCGCTCAGGTACATGCACACAATAATATTGATACCCGCAAAGAAAAAACCTGCGAAGTAAATCCTAAGTCCATCCTTCGCAAGAAATGCAATCGCTGCATTCTGCTCACTGTTAAATATGCTGATCATTTGATCCGAGCATACGAATATCAGGAAATAAATTACCGAGGCGATTGCCAGGGAGGTGAGAAGTGCATAATGGAGTAATTTTTTAATAATAAGGCCCTCCCCTGCGCCATATGCTTTGCTGACCAGCGGCTGTATCCCCTGCGCAATTCCGGTAAACACTGCAATTCCTACCAATGCTAAATTAGCCACAATCCCATAGGAAGCAACGCCAAGATTACCCTCCAGCCTTAAGATGATTAAATTGAAGGTAATCAAAACAATAGCCGAGGATACTTCAGTAATAAACGCGGCCAGACCCAGGCTGAGAATGTCTCGGACAGCTTCTATCCGGGTTCTGATTCGCACCCAGTGAAGGCTGCTTTTTCCCTTTATAAAATGAGCCGATAAGATCCCAAGACTGATAACAGGAGCCAAGCCGGTGGCAAATGCCGCACCAAACATCCCCATCCCCAACGGAAACATAAACACATAGTCCAGAATAATATTGGAAATACTTCCTGTCAGCATTGCAATCATTGATAGCCTGGGATTATTATCATTCCTCACAAATGCCAGCAAAATATTATTCAGGATAAAAAACGGTGCAAAGCAAAGTATTGTCCCTAAATATACCTTGGTCAAGGGTAAGGCGGCTGCATCAGCCCCCAATAACCTCCCCAAAGGACCAGCACCCAGCACCCCTATTCCTGCAAATAGAAGTCCAATCAGAAGCCCCAGCTTTATACTGGCGGCAAAAACGGCATTCATCCGCTTATCATCCTTCTGATATTTTAAAATACTATAGCGGGCCGCCCCTCCAATACCGAGCATCAGACCGGCTCCATGAATCACGCTATAAATCGAAATCGAAAAATTCAAGGCGGCCAGGCCGGTGGCTCCCAGCGCCTTTGAAACAAAAAATGTATCCGCTAATATATAGCAGGAGAGCCCTATCATTCCCAGGATATTCAGGCTCACATATTTTGCATAGTTTTTTAAGACAGATTGTTCCATCCTGCATCCCCTTTCAACATAAAAAGGTGTTCATGAAATATCCCTTCTATGACCTAACGGAATATTTCAGAACACCTTGAAAATCTTTACCCGGTGGCAAAGCTCAGGTTTAGTTTATATAAAGCAAATGTAATGATAATATAGTTTTAGCAGGATGTCAATCCCTCAATACTGGGCTTAATATTTAGATTAGTTCCTATGCTTCTGATAATTAATATTATTCGTTCCAATAATCCTCAGTATCCTGTGCTGTGGTTTTTATACCAAATAATTTCCACATAAAATCTTCTTTTTCATTATAGATGTCTGTAATCCAGACTGTATCATCTTTTACACAATAAAATACATAATTGTGTTGCACATAAAGAAGTCTGTAATCACAAGGAATTCCTATCACACTTTCCACAGATGGTCCTTTGTTTTCAAACTGCTGCAAATCTCGAAATGACTTTGTCATTTTCTTAATCACCTTATTTGCAGCTTCAGCGCCATACTTAATCGTAATATCTTGCTTTATCTTGTGTAATTTTTCAATGGCATCTGGAGAGTACTTTAATTTTTTCAATCAAATACCCCTAACTCTTTCTCCGCATCGTCCGCAGAGACCCATCCTTCTTTATCAGCACGTTCTTCTGCTTTCTTTAGTTTTGATAACAAAGTATATGCTGCACGATAACGATCAAGTTCATCTATCTCTGACATTGTAAGAATGCCATACTGCCCATGACCATTTCGTGTCAGGTACACTCTGCTGGACACATCGACTTCTTTTAATACTTCTGAATAATTTCTTAAATCCGATATAGGTTTTATATTAGGCATATCTATCAACTCCTTTAGCTGTATTATACACATTATATTATGCACTTGCAAGCAAGTTTACACGTGAATATTACAACATAGTTTCGAAAACTTTATATTTTTGCCTGTCAAACACTCAATATCAGCAGCTTTTAATACCTTCTCAAACCATTACCCCGCCATTTCCACCGCATTTTCCTTTAGCTCATTCACTAACTTGATAATTTGGGCCTGCCTTTTACTATCAAATAGTTTCACAAAACTCATCGGCTTGTCAAACGGCGGCTTCATCAACTCTATTACACTATCGATATATCCGTTCTGCACAACATAGTCAACGATTTTTTTCAAAGGCAATCTGTTGTTGATTCAGAGATGCATCATTAATAAATATGGATCCTCCAAGCTTGTCATAATTGGATGTCCATTACCTTCATCCACCGTCAGCTTAATTAAATCCCTCAATTCTATTCTACCCTTTTCAAAAAGTAAAATATCATTCGATTAATTAAACTCAATAGGAATATACGGTACCTGTGCCAGATAAGCCGCTTTCGCAAAAGGAAGCCCTTCCTGCACAAGATAATCATCCTCCCGCTTCGATACGGTTATTGTACGATCTATCGCATAGAGCTCCCCGGAATATTCCTCAACCAGAGATTTCAGCTCTACCCTGTCCTCCGAGGAAATCTCCTCCTCTTTCACCAGGCGCTGAGGTGATACCAGCATCTTGGAGGTTTCGACCCCATCCCTGCTATACCTCTCCTCAAAAAGCTTCGCTTCCTTCAGGATGACTTCTGCAATCTTATCCGGAGTGCAATAGGTGCTGTCAACAATCAGATTATAATTGGAAAAATCCATATAATTCAGATTATAAATATCCTTATAACGCACTCTCTCCGTAGCGGCACGTTCCGCCAGCAGCTTCTTTGCTTCCTCCAGGGTGCTGTATTTCTCTTCGGCACCACGCTGGTCGTTTATGACACGCTCCGCTGCCACCTCCAGGCTTACCGACACAAATACCTTGAAGGAGTGCTCAACAAAATGCCAGGCCAGCCGAGAATCGAAGATAATATTCTTATCCTTGTTTTCTCTGGAGAGTCTTGCAGTCTCATCATCGATCATCTTGTCGTATTTCTTATCCGAGCACATCAGCTGATTTAATTCCAACGTTGTCATATTCATCTGACGAGCCAGCTCTCTTTGAACCTTCCCCGTAGAATATATCTCAAATTGATATTTCTCACTTAGCAGCTTGCATATGGTGGATTTACCGCTGCCCAGATTACCCGTAATCGTAATATGCATTAATTTTACCTCTTTCCCTCGTATCCCTTACCGGTTTTAACGAAGCCTTCCTTAATATACGCTTTATGAATAATACAGTATTATAGCTGAAAATAACAAAAAAAACAACCATAACAACGTTCTGTTTCCCAGATTATTATATGGTTGTTTATACAAGTTTTATCAATCTTTGGGGCAGCAATAAATTATTCATCAAATAACCGCAAGCTCAGCTCCCAATTCCTTTGCTTCTTCCTTGTCATGTGTCACCAGAAGCACTGTCTTTCCCCGGGTATTCTCCTTAACATAGGCCATCACCTGTTTTTTCGTTTCCTCATCCAAACCCTTAAAGGGCTCGTCCAAAATCAGGATATCACTTTCTGCCAGCAGGGCCCGCACAATCGCAACCCTTCTCCTCATACCGCCGCTAAATTGTCTGACCGTTTTTCCCCGGCCTTCGTCAATCCCTACCTTTTTTAACTCGATGTCTATGTCCTGTGTTGTTACAGTTTTAGCACAAGTCAACTTCACATTCCTTATGGCATCCCAGTGTTCAATCAGACGGTCTTCCTGGAATACAGCCGCAATCCGCTTTCCTTCCATGCCCCTGATTTCTCCGGAATCAGGCTTCTCCAATCTCATCAGCATAGATAAAAGTGTAGTTTTCCCGCTGCCTGAAGCTCCCATAATGCAATGGATATGCCCCTCCCGGAAACTGAGGTTTAGATCCGTAAACAGCCGGTGTTCTCCAAAGCTTTTGGTCACATGTAATAGTTGTATCTCCATTACTGCCTCCTTTCCGGATGGAACACAAGGACCACCGCCTTCTCAAAGACAATACTGATCAGAATAATCACAACGGTCCAGGCCAGAAGCTCCTTCGTCATCAGGTACAGCTTCGCTTCATAAAGCTTCTCACCGATGGAGCCCGCAGGTGTACCGATAACCTCCGCCGCAATACCGGCCTTCCAGCAAAATCCCAGTCCTACTGTTATTGCTGTCAGAAAAAACGGCTTTACCGAGGGAATATAGATTGCCACCGTCTTCTTAACAGGACCCAGCCGAAATACCCTGGCCATCTGCAAGAGCTTCTCATCCGCAGAGCGCAGACCCTGAAGCACGCTGGAATAGATCATCGGCACCACCATCATAAATGAGATCAATACCGACAAGTTCCTGGATTTAATCCAAACCAGAGCAAGGATAATAAAGGATGCCACCGGCATCGCCTTGATTATCCTCATTAAGGGAGAAACCAGGTCTTCCATGAGCCGATAACGGTAGGACAGCGTCGCAAGCAAGGTACCGGCGGCAAGGGCCATTGAAAAACCGGCAATTATGCGAAGGGAGGAAGAAAGAATGCTCCGCCAGAAATCAAGTCCCTGAATCAGTTCCAGCAAGGTGATAAATACTGCTGCCGGAGCAGCAAGCAAAATCTCATTCCCGACCCATCTGCTCACCAGCTCCCAGACTAACAGCCAAAAGCAGACAACAAATATTTTTCGCCCAAGCCGTTTGGCAGATGCCTGAAACAATATCGGAGCTCCCATATGCGCTCTCCCTCCTTTGTTCTATATTCGTTACACCGCTTTATTCTCCTCCTCAGAAACGTTTGCAAGCCCCCGATGAGAAGTTAGCTTTTACGCTTTATTTCATCTTTATTTCATGTTCTATTTCATATAATAAAAATTCTCTGCCGGAAGTTCACCGCCTACTGATTGGGGATTCTGGCCGTGAAGCACTTTAAGATAGCCCTCCACCTTCTCCTTCATAGCTTCTCCCTGGATCAGAGTAATATTGCAATAAGGCATTGCCTGTTTTATCACGGCGGCTTTAAAGATATCGAACTTTTCCACCAAGGCGGATGCTTCTTCCACATTCTCATTTACAAATAGGACAGAAGCAGCATATTCCTCCAGGAATGCATCAAAAGCCCCTTTATTCTTCTCCAGAAAATCACTGCGAACTACAACAACTCCCGTCACTACAGAACTGTTGTCCTCACTTACAGCCTCCCACTCCTTTGCTATATCAAGAGCTATTCTTACCTTATCATTATTCATTAATACCGTAGTCACATAGGGCTGAGGCAGCATGGCAACCGCATTCTCGGTTTGGCTGAGAATTGCCGCAACCTCCGCAGCTTCTGTCTTATATTCAATCGTAACATCCTTCTCCGGATCAATTCCGTAGGAGGCAAGAAGATAGTTCAGCGTATACTGGGGTGTTGTTCCCAAACCGGTAGAATAGATTGTTTTGCCCTTTAAATCTTCCACCTGCTGAATCTGGTCTCCGGTCTCCACAATATATAGAACTCCCAGCGTATTAATTCCTGCAAGCTTAATCTGACCCTGGGTCTTATTATACAGCACGGAAGCAAGATTGCAGGGAACCGCGGCGATATCCAGCTCTCCCTTCGCTAATCCGGCACTGATCTCATCCGCCGCACCTGCCAGGGTGAAGCTGTACTCATTGGCGGAAGCTCCGTTAGATGCATCTTCCATTATCTTAACCATCCCAATAGCTGTCGGCCCCTTCAGTGCTCCAATCCGGATACTTGTCTTCTCAGACGGCTCCGCTGCTTCGGGGGTAGGAGCGGCCTCCCGGGTAGGGGCAGCCGTAGGTTCCGGTGTTGCGGTTGCTTCAGATGCAGGCTGCTCCCTTATGGGATCGTCTGCCTTGGCAGCACATGCTGCCAGGGTTAGAACCAATAGAAACATCGATATTACCATACTTAATTTTTTCATATAATTGTTCTCCTTTTCTTGTCTTTCGTTACTTCTTCTATTTGTTATTTACATAAAGCCCTGTTCTATTCAAGACCCTATTCTGTTTAGAACCTACTTTTTTGAATATACCGTCTTCACATTTACACCTTTAATCATACCAAGCTTCCCGGCTAAAGTGCTTATGGTGTCCGTATCTGCATTAATCACAACGCTAATAATATTAATATTTTTCTCGCGATAAGGAATTCCCATTCTGCCGATAATATACTGTCCATACTCATGGAGCAGTCCATTAAGGCGCTCTACAGCATCCACATCCTCCACAATAATACCAATTAATGCAATTCTTGTCTCCATACCGTTCTCCTCCCAATCAGAAATATCAAATCAAAAAAATCCCTATGCCATAATAGCATAGGGAATATGTGCCTGCTTAATTTCCATCGTCTTCTTACCCGGATCTACCTGCCTTCAGAACGATTTGCTCATAATTTTCCTATGCCTTTTCATCAGGAACCCTTTTGAATTGGCCAAGATAATATTAGCATTTCGTTAATAATTTGTCAAGCTTTCTCCGCTTACTGCATAAACCTCTAACAGACTGCCAAGGTCCTTGAATTTACTGCCATTCAGGCGGTAATAGATCCACTTACCATCCCGACGGCAGCATACCAGCCCTGCTTCACATAGTATTCTCATATGATGTGACAGCGTCGGCTGGGATATCTTAAGCTGCTCCAATAGCTTACAGGCGCATCTCTCTCCGTCCTTCAGCTGTTCCAAAATTACCAGGCGATTGGGGTCCCCCAATGCCTTGAGTTCCAATGCTCTTTGACAATATGACCCTTCCATACTTCCCTCCAGGATTACCATATTTCATACAACTCTTTGTGCCGGGATGTGCATATATTTCGCTCCGGCATTATACCTTAAAACGATAACCGACGCCCCAGATTGTTTCAATATACTGGGGTTTTGAAGTATTATATTCGATCTTTTCCCGGATTTTCTTGATATGAACCGTTACCGTAGCAATATCTCCCACGGATTCCATATCCCAGATCTCCCGGAACAGCTCATCCTTCGTATAGACATGATTTGGATTCTGTGCAAGAAAGGTTAGAAGATCAAATTCCTTCGTAGTAAAGATCCTCTCTTCCCCATTCAGAAATACCCGCCTCGCTGTCTTATCTATCTTAAGTCCGCGAATTTCAATGACCTCGTTCTCCTTTACTCCGGAGCCGATGAGCCTTTCATATCTGGCAAGATGGGCCTTTACCCTGGCCACCAGCTCGCTGGGGCTGAAGGGCTTTGTCATATAATCATCCGCGCCCAGACCCAGACCGCGAATCTTATCTATGTCATCCTTCTTTGCCGACACCATGATAACTGGAATATTTTTAATTTCCCGAATCTTTTTACAGATCTCGAAACCGTCCACGCCGGGAAGCATCAGGTCCAGGATAATCATCTCAAATTCCTCCGAGAGCGCCCTTTTTAGTCCTACTTCCCCGTTCGTCTCCACCTCTACCTCAAATCCGCTGAGCTCCAGATAATCCTTCTCAAGCTCCGCAATTGCCACTTCATCCTCGATAATTAACAGCCTGCTCATCGTTACACTCCTTTCACAATATATCTTCTAACCTCTGCCTTATGATAAATATTTTATACCGACATCTGACATCGGCACCTCTATGGTACGGTCACAAGCCCTTTCTATGTCATGCCGCTTTCCGCCTTCCGCAGGGTGAACAAAACCGTGGTTCCCACTCCCTGCTCACTGGAAGCCCAAATTCTTCCACCATGGTCCTCGATGATTTTCTTTGATATTGCCAATCCCAGACCGCTGCCTCCTTTTTTGGAGTTTCTCGAGGCATCCGCCCGGTAAAACCGCTCGAAGATATAAGGAATATCCACTTTCGGAATTCCGACACCGTTATCCTCAATCTCAATCTGGATATAAGAACCTACGTCATGCAGTCTAAGCTGTATAATCCCTTTCGGCTTATCCAGATATTTTACCGCATTGCCAATAATATTATTGATGACACGCTTAAGCTGCTCGGCATCGGCTACCACCTTTGTCCCGGAATCAATTTCGTTATAGTACTGTACCTCAACATTTCTAACCTCCAGGTCCAGGCCGATCTCTTCGATGCAATCGTCAAAATACTCCCTGATCTTAATCTCTTTAAAGGTGTATGGGACCGTATTGCAGTCTATCTTGGCATAAAAGTTCAGTTCATCCACCAAAATAACCATATCATTCGCCTTGCTCAATATGGTCTGGAGATATTTCTCCTGCTTCTCGGGAGAACCGGCAACTCCGTCGATCAAGCCCTCCGCATAACCCTGGATTGCAGTAAGGGGGGTCTTCAGGTCATGGGAAATATTACTGATCAGCTCCTTAATATCCTCCTCATATTTCAGCCGGTTATCAATCAGCTCCTTTAACCGGATGCGCATTTCTTCAAAATCCTCACAAAGCTGCCCTATCTCATCCTCTGTTTCCGACTGCACCGAATATTCCAGATCCCCGTCCTTAATCTGGCTCATACCGATTCTTAAGATATTCAACGGTCTTAGTATTCCCCTGTAAATCCAGAGCATCAGCATCATTGCAGTGAATATCAGTATCAGCAGGAAGGAGATCAGCGTCTGGGACGCGAGAGCCTTAATCTGAGGAAACAATGTATTCAGATCGGTAATAATGAAAACCGTCCCTTCCGCACCGTCTGTAAAATAAAAATCCTGGGACTTGACGAGAAATGGTTTCCTGCTATTGACATACATACCGCCGTCCAAATCGGCACTGTATTCACCAAACTTTTGCAGCGACCCCTTGAGCACCTCCAGCATCTTTTCATCCCCTGAATAGATAAATTCATTGTTCCTGCGCAGGGCGATGAAGGAATACCGGTTCACCAGCTCTTCATTCAGGTTTTCAATAAATATTTTATCTTCCAGCTTCTGCGGCTCCTTGAGGGCCGTCAGCTTTATCTCATTATAGATTCCCCGGGTAAGGCGGTTCAGAATCTGGATGGGATTCGTTATCACCTGAATCGTGTCCGCCTCCACATCGTAGGATTCCTGGATGGAATTCGTCTGAAAGGTAATGATGGTTCCTGCCGCAATGGAAAGCAGCATAATCGGCATCGCTATCATAATAAAGAAGGCTGTCAAAAGTCTGTCCTTCAGTCTCAAAAAATCCACCCGCTTCCTTTCATTAATTTATAACCAAGATGCGCACTCCCTTTGGTCGGTGCATACGCATACATGCGTGGTATAATGTATAACGACATTATACCATCTAACCATAGTATGTGCATAGAAAATTACTCTAACCTTTCTAAAGTTTCCATGAAATGTGCGGCAAAAAGCATTACATAGGCAAATATTACAAAAGCCATGGGTGGATTGCAGTATAGCTTACTGCTCTGTCCTTCCCCATGGCTTACGGTTTCATCATTTTACTGCCTTGCGGCTTAATATGCGGCTTAATCCGCACTACTTTCTTCCTTACTTCAGGTATTGCTTCAATTCCTCAGCCTTATCGGTCCTCTCCCAGGGAAGATCCAAATCCAATCTTCCGAAATGTCCATAAGCTGCTGTGGACTTATAAATCGGCCTGCGAAGATCCAGCATCTTGATGATGCCTGCCGGACGAAGATCAAAATGCTTGCGAACAAGGTTCACCAGCTCGTCTTCCGCCAGCCTTCCGGTTCCAAAGGTCTCAAGCATGATAGAAGTGGGTTCTGCAACACCGATGGCATAGGAGAGCTGAATCTCGCAGCGGTCCGCCAGCCCTGCTGCTACGAGGTTCTTTGCAACATAACGCGCTGCATAGGAGGCGGAACGATCCACCTTGGTGCAATCCTTACCGGAAAATGCGCCGCCGCCATGCCGAGCATAGCCGCCATAGGTATCTACAATGATTTTTCTTCCGGTCAGGCCGCTGTCTCCGTTGGGCCCCCCGATCACAAAGCGTCCCGTGGGATTGATATAGATTTTGGTCTTTTCATCGATCAATTCCTGTGGAAGAACTGCATCCAGGACATGTTCCCGGATATCCTTTCTGATCTGCTCGATGGTAACCTCTTCATCATGCTGCGTGGATAATACCACTGCGTTCAGATGGATCGGTTTGCCGTTCTCATCATATTCCACGGTCACCTGGGACTTACCATCGGGTCTGAGGTAGGACAGTATCTTGTCCTTTCTTACCTTGGTCAGCTGTCTGGTTAATTTGTGGGCAAGGGAGATGGGATAGGGCATATATTCCTCTGTCTCATTGGTAGCATAACCAAACATCATACCCTGGTCTCCGGCTCCGATCTTGGACAGCTCTTCATCCTCCGTGGTATGCTCCTTCACCTCAAGTGCATTATCCACACCCAGCGCTATATCCTTGGACTGCTCGTCCAAAGCTACGATTACACCACAGGTATTGGCATCAAAACCATACTCGGAATGGTCATAGCCGATTTCACGGATGGTATCCCGAACGATCCGCTGGATATCCACATAACCTTCGGTGGTAATCTCACCCATCACCAGCACTAAGCCGGTAGTAATTGCTGTTTCACAGGCAACCCTGCTTAAGGGATCCTGCTCTAATAATGCATCCAGAACCGCATCTGATACCTGGTCACAGATTTTATCCGGATGTCCCTCCGTCACTGATTCTGACGTAAATAGTCTCTTTTGCATATTTCCTCCATTCTGCCGCGAACTCGCGGATTAAACAACGGCAAGCAAAACCTTTCGCTTTATGTTGACGACGGCAAGCGACAAACCACCTGCCTCAGATTAGCAGCAACAAGCGTGCTCCACTTACCTTAGGTAAAAAAATAAGTCCGCAATATGCGGACTTGATATCAGGGTTAATCAAATCCTCTTATTGTTCGATTGCTCGCTCAGGTTGGCACCTTCCATTCATGGGGTTGCCGTGACTTCATAGAGCCTTACTCTCCGTCACTCTGAATAAGAGAAATGTTATATTATTTGATTTGCTGTAACTCTTTGTAACAATAGAATATAACGAAAGCCCGGGTTCGTCAAGCAAAATTTTTATCAGCCCACCTTGAGCTTGAACTTTTTAATCGCCTTCATATCCGCAGAATCCAGCTTTACCATGGCAGCTCCCAATTGCTGCATCTTATGCTCGAACTTTTCATACCCTCGTTCGATAAACTCGATATTCTCCACGATGGTGTACCCCTCCGCCATCAGCCCTGCCATAACCAGAGCAACACCTCCGCGAAGGTCCGGAGCGCATACGCTGGCACCGGTAAGACGCTCTACGCCCTCAATAATGGCCGTATTGCCTTCTACCTTAATCGATGCTCCCATGCGAGTCAATTCATCTACATATTTAAAGCGGTTTTCAAAGATGCTTTCCGTAACAATACTGGTTCCCTTGGAGATTGCCAAAAGTGTGGTCATCTGCGGCTGCATATCGGTTAGAAACCCTGGATATACCAAAGTCTTCACATGGGAATTGCCCAATTTGCGGTCCGCACTCACACGCACCATATCATCAAATTCTTCTACCTGCGCACCGATCTCCAGAAGCTTTGCCGTAAATGCCTCCAAGTGCTTGGGAATCACATTCTTAATCAGGATATTACCTTTTGTGGCTGCCGCCGCAAACATAAAGGTTCCCGCCTCAATCTGGTCAGGAATAATGGAATACTCGCTTCCATGAAGCTTTTGCACTCCCTTGATACGAATCACATCCGTACCGGCACCCTTAATATTGGCGCCCATACTGTTCAAAAAGTTAGCCACATCAACAACATGGGGCTCCTTGGCTGAATTTTCGAGAATCGTAAGACCGTCCGCCATACAAGCGGCCAGCATAACATTAATGGTTGCACCAACACTGGAACCGTCAAAATAAATATGGGCTCCCTTTAACTCCTCCGCATCGGCACAGATCATGCCGTGTTCTATCTTGACCTCGGCGCCCAGCGCCTCAAACCCTTTGATATGCTGGTCAATCGGTCTGCTGCCGATATTACAGCCTCCGGGCAATGCTACCTTTGCTCCCTTATATTTTCCAATCAACGCTCCTACCAGATAGTAGGAAGCACGAATCTTTCTAACATAGTCAAAGTCAACATCTACCGTATTAATTTTACTGCCGCTGATTGTGATGGTATTCCGGTTAATACGGTCTACCTTTGCTCCAATGTCTTCAATCGCCTGTAATAGAACGTCAATATCTCTTATGTCGGGTACATTTTCTATTTTAACAGTTTCATCGGTCATAATCGCCGCGGCAATGATTCCAAGGGCCGCATTCTTATAACCACTGATTGTTACCTCTCCAACGAGCGGTTTGCCACCTTTAATAATATACTGCTCCATTGCACACCTCATATTTTATCGAACTTCAGTTTGTTAATATTGCATATAAAATGCCTTAATTATTTGTTAAGTTTTTATCGCCAATTTGATTATACCACAAAGTGGTGTTTTGTAAATTGTTTTTTACAAAAACCAGAATTACATTCTCCGCAGAATTCGCTTTCCATCTACATCCTTTTGTGCACATTTTTCTCCACCTCCGATTCGGGAATTTGATAAGCTCCACCAACTGATAATGATATTTTAAGTAGTAAGCGTTATTCTATTCCATATCAAAGGTGTATTTCTAAAGGAAATTACACAATTTTTTACCTATGGTTTTCATTTCTTATGTACATTCATATTTTGTCATACACTCATTGAACTACACACATTCAAATTTCGCCTTCATAGTTGAAGTTTTTCTATATTATGCTATAATATACGTAATAAAGGCCTCTTTGCCTAGTTATGCGAATGCATCTATCAACAAAATGGAGGTGAGCACCTATGTCCAATAATTTTATAACCATCGAATCTGTCGAGGGAAGTTCGAAGAGTTCAGTTAAACAGAACTTAAAGTTTAAAACAGGCAACTTTGTCTGGAAAATCAAATTTACAGCTCCGCTTAATCCTTCCACCGTAAATAATCGTAATCTGTATGTAACCTCTCTGAACCAGGCTCCTTTACCGACAAATATCCGATACAACTCCATCGAAAACTGCATTGAGATAGAACCACTGGCACCTTATGCCAAGAATGAGTCCTATCTTCTTCATGTGACAACCAATGTAAAATCAAAGAAGGGGCAGAAGCTCCCCAATGATATCACCATTCAATTTAAGGTTTGATCACAAAATCCTCCGGCAATATTGTCAGCATTTTCCCCTCGTTCAGTCCGCCCCGGAACTCCGGATCGGACTTATTTCTTCCGGTTCTGATATCCGCCGCATTAACCACCTTCTGCATCAGCTCATCGACTTGTCGCAGGCTGCTATGACCCTGCGGTTGTGCGGCAATCTGACTTATCCGCTGATCCAATATCGTCACCGCTTTGGAGCTCAGACGATAGCCCTGTTGCTTTAAGCAGGTATCCGCAAAGCCGAACAGATCCTCCCAGGTATATTCAGGAAGATGAATCCGATTCCTGAATAGGTCAATCAGCTTGGGATATTCCTGGAACAGCTTATTGATATTTATCTTATTTTCTTCCAATATTACCGCTATATTTCCATGCAATACCTGGCACAGCTCAAGGATTCCATCAATGGTTTCTCTCTTTAACTCACTTGCATTCTCCACCACAAGACAGCAGTCTCTTAAGACCTCTTTTTTGGACATGATATCCAGCGTATTAAGTTTATCCGCTTTTATCTTCGCTATCTTAGAGGATTTCAGCTTTCCTGCTTGGTTCAGGAACATGGTAATATCCTTGGCTAATGTGGTTTTGCCGGAGCCCTCACTTCCGGTGATGATTACCTGCGGGATCTTCGTATGCGGATCAAGCATATCCTCCAGGCATTCGGCCAGCTGCTTCTTAAAGGACTTTATATGAAAGAACTTACCAAAGATCGTCTCGGGCGAAAAGCCCAGCTCCAGGGCAAGCTGCTGTAACTTTATATCATCCTTACCCGTATCCTCTTCTTCCAGCAATTGATAAAGTGCTCTCTCCACCTCCTGCTCGGCGATATCACGTTCGGAAAGGCGGTTTTTTACTTCCGGCTGCAAACTATTTTGAGCTTTCCCTGACTTTTCAAAAACGTTTTCATCAGGCTCTTTCTCTGTCCCGTCTTCATCCTCTGTTCCGAATTCCTCCGTCTCCGTTCCCTCTGCAGATGTTTCTTCCACCTCAACCTCTTGGGTATCGGTGTATTCTGTGTTTACTTTTTTATCGATATCCGATGCTTCAATAATACCTGCTTCTTCATCGATATATACTTCTTCACTTTCATCTGTTTCTTCATCAGCGTACATATCTTCGCTTCCATCCGGCCCTTCATCGGCATACATCTCTTCGCTTCCATCCGGCCCTTCATCGGCATACATCTCTTCACTTCCGTCCGGCTCTTCATCAGCGTCCGCTTCTTCCCACTCTTCCCCGAGTTCCTCTTCTTCTATGAGTATACTCTCGATATCTCTTCTCAAGCTATCTTCAAAATCCGCCTCTTCAAAGGAAGGGGTTAAAACGTCCTCTCCTGTCAAGGCTTCCTCTTCTTCTAAATCTTCCCCTTCTTCTATAGCTTCCTCTTCTTCAAAAACTTCCTCTTCTTCTAAATCTTCCTCTTCCGCCAGCACACTCTCTTCTTCCGTCATGTCCGGTACGGCTCCGATCCCGTAACTGTCTGCAGGGATACCGTCCTCCTGTCCCTGGTCTGGGTTATCGGCTTCTGCACTTTGTTCTGCATCCCCCTGAGCACGGCGCTTCAGCGCCTCGATAATCTTTTTCTTGTCCGCTTCACCGGAGAAATAGGATCGCAAAATCTTAGCCTTCTCCACATAGACCCCTTCTCCAAACCAAAGTATAATATCGGAGCACTCCCGGATGCATTCCTCCACCATCCCTGCTTTGTAATAGGTCTTGGCCAACTCGTATGCCCACTGCTCCATATACTCGGTTTTCTTCAGGGTCTCCAGGGTTTCGATCAGGGTCTCATAAGGCTCTTCGCTTAGCAGACCGATCCGATAACGAAATATGTACTTGTAAAAGTCCTTGGGTGCCAGCTTCTGATATTCTCCGAGATAATACCGGGCATCCTCAATGTTTTGGATCCTGATTGACAGATCCAACAGGTAGAACAAAGACTTTCTCGATTTGGTTTTCTCATATATTTTAAGAAACAGCCGGACCGCTTCCTCATATTTTTCGTTTTCTGCATAGACCTCCGCCATCAGGCTAAGGTCCGACATGCTTTTTATCTTTTTGATCTCCATTGTATCAAGAACCTTCTGAGCAGATGCAGCGTCGCCTTCTTCCATCCGCTTTCTCATCTCTTCTATCTTTACAATGTTCTCATAGCTTCCCATGCTGCAACCTCCTTTGTATTTTATAACCCTTCAATACAACTGCCAGGGGTTCATTTTCTCCTCCTATAATACTACCATTTGTCTCCTGTTTAGACAAGTAGAAAGAAACTGGAAGATATAACCGAAGGACTGTCCCGGGGTCCGGGACAGTCCTTCTCCTGCCGTCGATAAAACATGATCTATTTACAGATCACGATGATAACTCAAAGTATCCATCAGTTCCTTGGGAGCCTCTATGTTCTCCCTCTGCAGCAACCGGCAGCGCCCCTCTACCTCACGGACCCGCTTCTGCTTTTCGCGGTAATACCTGGCCATAGCCTCCTCGAATAGAGGCTGTTGTTTGATCTGCTCCCGTATCTCCCTGGAGAAGGGACAATAGGTCGCCATTATTTCCCTGACCGGTTTATTCAGCTTAATCGCTCCCACGGATTCATAGCTGATCCACTGCTCATAATCCATTACAAAAATTTCCCTGCTGCTATTGCGTCCTTTTTGTATCTGCGCTTTAATTTTTTCTTTTTTCTCCTCCGACAGCTCCCGGTTCTTGCGATAGAACTGCAGATAATCGCTGTATTCCGAGGTCAGGGACTTATTCTGGATATCATTCCATGCAATGCCCTCGATGGTCCGACACAGTTCCCAACGGAAACGCCCCAAAATACGTATTAATAGCAGTCCCAAATTCATATCTGAAAATATGGGCAGAAGGAAACGTCCCGATGTATCCCTGCGCTTTCCTGAGATCTCCTGCCACATAATTCCGTTAATTCCCACCGTAGGCATCAGGATGATATCCGGGAAGACCCGTTTGATTATGTATTCCTTGATAATGTTCTTCTCCGCATTGGAATAGATCACTTCACGGTCAAATACCGAATAATCAATCCTTACAATTCCGGCAAGGGCTTCATTCACTTTTGCGGCAGTAACCTGAAGTCTTTCCACCGTATTAGACCACTGGTCGTTATGCAAAAACGGTACAAAGCTGCTGATCTGCCCATTCGTGGTACGGTTATTATAGCGAAACATGTTCTGTATCTCATAACGGACCTTTTTCACAGGATCCGACAGCTCTTGTGCCATCTCCGCTTCGGTCAGCCGGTTCTGCCTGCGCAGGCTCACAAGATATTCCGGATATTCCAGGTCAAATTCATTCTTGGAGGGCTCTTTCTTGCCCTCATAAATCAGCGTCAGCCAGGTTTTAATATCATATATCTTGCAAAGTCCCGGCTCCTGCTCCTCATCCTTAAGAAAATAAAGATCAAGCAGCTGATCCTTGGTCAGCAGCCTCTCATCGGCAAATCCGTATGTCAAAAACATATCCACAATACGAGGTGCTTTTTTCTCACGGTAAGCTCTCAAAAATGTCTGAAAGTAGATTTCATAATGATACTCCGCCAGCCTTCTTCGCAGGCTTCGTGCCGTATCTTCTGATGAGAATTTGTCCCTCATATGAACAAAATCCTGTATCCCAGCCTGCATCTCCTCCGCTCTTTCCCCTGAAATCCCCGCATAGGCAAGAATTTTGGCAAAGGAACCGCTCATTTCCTCCATGGCGGTGTTCGCATCCTCCTTGGAGTATTTCAGCAGAGTCGCTGTACTGACGCTCTCCTCCCGGTTAGAGGAAATCATCAGATGATAGACCTCCTCCATTTTCTTGCGGTTCACCGTAAAGTTTATCCCCAGCGTCTTCTCAATGAAGAGTTCCGCCTGGTTCACCTGCTCAATGATACCGTCCATCAGTTCCATCACTTCATTGCTGATACCGCTCCGGTTATCCATAGAAATGGACAGTTCGGCAATCAGATGGAACAAACAGGTATCCGTCTCATCCATGAGGCAATAGGCCATGGAAGCATAGTCCCGTGCGATCTCCTCCAGCAGCCCTATCTGCTGGTTGACAATATCCACCTGATCCTCAACCTGATAAGTGGTAATGAGATTGCCGTAGGAATAAAACGTTTTCACTACATCCAGCGGCAGATTTCTGCACTCAATATAATACCGGATACGGTCTGACAGCAGTTCCATATCACTGTCCGACATCTTCAAAGCATCTATTCTGTCCGTCACCCTCGGCTTAATGCCTTGACGCGCCGCCATACTCAGATATTTCTGATAATATTCCTTCAGAAAATCCCAAAGGACGGAGCGGTTTTTGATCAGCCCATGATAAATCTGGTCCAGCTCATCAATTATCTTATAAAAGGATGCCACCATAAAACCATGGTAATCCTTATTCACACTCAATATGGCATCCAACTCTTCCACCCGGTTAATAGGGTATACGAAGAGAAGCAAATCATCCACCGCCGTATATGTACTCTGATATTTCCCATGATATAAATCATGAATTCCAAGAAATGATCCCGAGCCCAGAACAAGCTTTGCCCCCTGGTTATGCAACATTACCCGGCCCTTGACAATCATTCCGACACTGAATACCGATCCCCCTTCCGTATAGATCTCACTGCCTTTGGGAAATTGGTTTACCGCATTCGGATTCATCTTCCATTCCATGTTAGCACCGCCTAATCAACGACTTTTAATAGCATTTTTCTCTATTATATACTAATTCCGTAGAATCAAAAAGAAAAAAGTCGCTAAAGAACGCCATTTAGTACGAAATGCTCAGGAAAAGCACCGTATAGTCACATAAGCAGGAACCGTTCCTCATATTCTTTGATGGGAATCGGCCTGCCAAACAGATAACCCTGGGCCTGTTCACATAATCAATGCCAAAGTCATCGATGGCGATGGCGAAGCCCGCATCCCGAATGCTGTCAATCAAGGTAAGCAGGTTGATTTCCTGCCGATGAAAGGGCAGCATGAGATACCATGTCATTTCCTTTCAGCTTAAACTTTTCAACCTCCCCGCGCAGCGTGGCGGCCTGCGCCGACATCTCCTCGCTGGTGGCGGAGTTTTCCTCTGCGGTAGCGGCATTGGTCTGTACCACAGCGGAAACCTGATTCAGCCCATTCCTGATTTGCTCAATTGATCCGACCTGCTCCAATGAAGATGTCTCAATTTGCTTAAGACCTTTGTTTACCTTTCCGGTTATTTCTCCAACATCTCGAATAATCTGCGAGGTCTTTGCTGTCATTTCCGAGCCCCTTGCTATCATGGAAACGGAGGCCTGGATCAGTTCGCCCGTCTGCTTGGCCGCCTCCGCTGACTTTGCTGCAAGGTTTCGTACCTCATCCGCTACGACCGCAAAGCCCTTGCCGGCGTTTCCGGCCCGTGCTGCTTCAATGGTGGCGTTGAGCGCCAAAATATTGGTCTGGAATGCTATATCCTCAATAACCTTTGTGATACCCGCAATCTGACTGGAAGCAGAGCCGATCTCATCCATCGCTGCGGTGAGCAGTCCCATCTGCTCAATTCCCGTACTGAGGCCCACATTGGCTTGCTCAAAATGTCCAACTGCTGTATTCACAATGGCAGAGTTTTCTGCGGCCTGCTGTGCGATTTGCTCCGCCGAGGCACTTAGCTCTTCCACGGTGGCTGCCTGTTCGGTGGAGCCGGAGGCCAGCGCCTGTGCTCCGCCGGAAACCTGATCCGATCCAACCGCAACCTGCTCAGCGGCGGTATTGATCGTGTGCAGCGTATCACTAAGGCTGTCCCTTGTTTTTTGCATAGAGACCATTAAAGAGGCATAGCTTCCGACAAAGTATTCCTGGGTTTGGAAATCCACCGCAAAGTTACCGTTTGCAAATGCATCCAGGCCCATGGATAAATCGGTTATAATCATCTTTAATGTGTCCGACATACGCCGGAATGTCCGGGCTAGCTCACCCGTTTCATCTTTGGAATCAATATCAATTTTAATATTGAAATTCCCGTCCGCCAGTTTGTCGGCAGCCTCCACAATCTTACCAATGGGTTTTGAAATACCACGCGCAATCCACAATCCGATCAGCACTGCTGCAAGCATGCCGGCACCAACACCAATTACCATTGTAACCTCGGAGATTGTTGCCAGCTTTCCGTTAGCGTCAACCTGCCGCTGGGCATAATCCGTGTTGTACTTTATCAGCTCGGCAATAGCCTCCTCCATCGCCTGAGCCAGAATATTCAGCTCTCCTCCGTCGGCCAACATACGGTAAGCCTCCATGGAGCGATCCGGATTCATGGCAGCGGGACTGTTGACAAAAGCCGCACTGCCATTATCAAATTCATTCAAAGCGATTTCAACAGAACCAAGCAGTTTGAGATCCTCCGCCACTTCCTCCGCCTTATAGCTGCTCAACATGGCTTTATATTTTATTAATGCTTCCTCTATAATTCCTCTGTGACGCTTCAAAGCATCAATACAGGCTTCCTTATCCGCCTTGTTGTCAGCCAGCACCGTCTCAAGAAGGTCCTGTCTCATCTCCTGAAAAGAAGCACTGATTCTCTCCATGCTTTCCGATACGATGACAGCATTCGTGTACGCAACAGCGTACGCCCCGCCTACCTGGTTCAGTCCCACTATTCCGACAATGCCGATTACACCCGCGATCATTGCCACCAGCAGGAAGCCGATGGTGATTTTGATACCGATTTTCAAGTTACTATACCATTTCATCATAAACATACCCTCCTTTTTTATCATTCTTGTTGTGCCGCCTAAACTGCAATTTCCTCGCCGGCAGCAGATACTCTTGTGATTTTTGTTACATATTATGCGTCTCATACAAAGGAGATCTATATATGTTTTATTTTACTATGCCAAAATTATATATTCAATAAATATAGAGAAAATCATCGTTTTTTCTCTTAATTTGTCGAATTAGACTGCGTAAAAAAAGGCATACTGCTATCTTAGTTCCGGTATGCCGAACCCTCTCGTTATAATCAGTTGACGATCCTCCTTTTGGTTTCAAACAGAAGCATCAATGACCCTATTTTTTATTTAACTCATATAAATTGTAATTTATTATATTTTACATCTATATTTTGTTTCAGTCAATACATACTATACTTGTTTGCTATTATTTCACACATAAGCATTCCTATAGAACATGAAATTTGACAATAAAAAAATCTCCCAGTATGATGTAAATAAAGTTTAGCGACTTAATACATCAGAAAACAAGGAGATTTTTAGCAAATGAAAAAACAAAACCATTCC